>JAWOLJ010000056.1:0-13648 GCA_033853555.1 Myxococcota bacterium | reverse complement strand
TCAAACTCGGCCGGGCGCGTGAGCACCTGCTGCAGGGTGATATCCGCAATGGAGTCCCTGACCCTCAGCATGGAACGCCACCTCCCGTCACCGTGGGTCGGACGAAGGGCGAGCGCCTCCTCGACCTCCTTGCGGACCTCAGCCTGAAAATCGGCGGGCGCACGGTCGTAACCCGGCTCGATCTCGCGCGCATTGGCTTCGACGGTGAGCGACGGGTTCTTCTCCTGGTTGCCGAGAACCCAGCTCTCTCTTTCGGTCACGATGCGCGCTCGATAGTCGCGCTTGGCAACCTGGTAGCCCCAGTCTCGGAACCCCCCCTCGGTGAACTTCATGATGTTGCCCTTGTGCACGAAGGTCACGCTCTTGCGACGGTGCTGGAGGGCGTAGTCGAGGGCCGCGCGCACCAGGCGCTCGGTGCCGTCGCGCGAGACGGGCTTCACGCCGATGCCCGAGGTCTCGGGGAAGCGGATCTTCGTGACGCCGAGCTCCTGCTGCAGGTAGGCGATCAGCTTCCGGGCCTCCGGCGAGCCGGCGGGCCACTCGATTCCCGCGTAGATGTCCTCGGAGTTCTCTCGGAAGATCACCATGTCCACGTCCTGCGGCCGCTTCACCGGGCTCGGCACACCGGGATACCAGCGCACCGGACGCAGGCAAACGTAGAGGTCGAGAAGCTGCCGCAGCGCCACGTTCAGGCTGCGGATGCCACCGCCGATGGGCGTGGTCAGCGGGCCCTTGATGCCGACCAGGTACTCGCGGAAGGCGTCGAGCGTGGCCTCGGGCAGCCAGTCACCGGTCTGCTTGTACGCCTTCTCGCCCGCCAGAACCTCCATCCACGCGATCTTGCGCCGGCCGCCGTAGGCCTTCTCCACGGCCGCATCGAAGACACGCACCGAGGCGCGCCAGATGTCCGGGCCGGTGCCGTCTCCCTCGATGAACGGCAGGACGGGTCGATCGGGGACGACGAGCCGTCCACCACGGAGCGCGATCTTCTCGCCGTCGCGCGGCGGCGTGGGTGTACCGGTGTGGGCCATGGTGGGGGCTGATTTATCCGATCCTGGCGTCGCCCGCCAACCCCTCGCGCCAACGGGTCGGGACGGGCGGGAGGCCGCGGATCAGTGGACCTGCGCGGCGTCCGGCGCTGCCGCACCGAGCATCGCGGCGGCCCCCGGCAGGAGCGCGCCCAGGCGACACCCGCTCACCGCCGCGGCTCCGGGAGCACCAGCCGCAGCGAGAGCTCGGCGAGCTGCGGCTCGGCCACCGGCGAAGGCGCGTCCATCAGCAGATCCTGCCCCCGCTGCGTCTTCGGGAACGCGATCACGTCGCGCAGGCTCTCCGCGCCGGCGAGCAGCATCACCATCCGATCGACGCCGAAGGCGAAGCCTCCGTGGGGCGGAGCACCGGCCTCGAGCGCGTTCAGCATGAAGCCGAAGCGGGCCTCCGCCTCGTCCTTCGCGTAGCCCAGCACCTCGAGGATGCGGCGCTGCACGTCGGCGCGGTGGTTGCGCAGGCTCCCGGAGCCGAGCTCGAGGCCGTTCATCACCACGTCGTAGTGGGTCCCGCGCACTCGATCCGGGTCGGCCTCGAGGAGCGGCACGTCCTCCTCCACCGGCGCCACGAACGGCATGTGCATGTAGGTGAGCTTCCCGTCCTCGTCGCGCTCGAAGACCGGGAAGTTCACCACCAGGAGCGGGGCCCAGTCGCGGCCGTCGACGCGGCCGAGCTCGCGCCCGAGATCGAGCCGCAAGCGTCCCAGGATCGCGTTGGCCTTGGCCGCCTCGTCGGCGGCAAAGAAGAGCACGCTCCCGGGGCGCGCGCCCGTGCGCTCGCTGATCACGCGCCGCTCCTCCTCCGAGAGGAACTTGGCGATCGGCGACTGCCACGCGCCGTCCTCCGCCACGCGCACCCAGGCCAGCCCCTTTCCGCCGAGCTCCTTCTTCACGAAGGCCTCCAGGCGGTCGATCTCGCCGCGGGTCAGGGCGGCCGCGTCGTGCACCGGCAGGCACTTCACGATTCCACCGGCGTCGACGGCGGCGCGGAAGGCGCGCAGCCCGGTGGCGCGGAAGGCGTCGCTCAGGTCCACCAGCTCCAGCAGCACGCGCGTGTCGGGCTTGTCGGAGCCGAAGCGCCCCATCGCCTCCGCGTAGCTCATGCGCGGGAAGGGCCGCGGCAGGCGCACTCCGCCCACCTCGAGCCAGGCCCGCGCCACGAGCTCCTCCAGCACCGGCAGCACGTCCTCCACGCCGACGAACGACATCTCGAGGTCGATCTGCGTGAACTCGAGCTGCCGGTCGGCGCGCAGGTCCTCGTCGCGGAAGCAGCGGGCGATCTGGAAGTAGCGGTCGAAGCCCGCCACCATCAGGAGCTGCTTCATGATCTGCGGCGACTGCGGCAGGGCGTAGAAGCTCCCCGGCTGGAGCCGGCTCGGCACCAGGAAGTCGCGGGCGCCCTCCGGCGTGCTCTTGGCCAGGATCGGCGTCTCGATCTCGAGGAAGCCGAGCTCCGAGAGCGTGCGGCGCGCCGACTGGTAGACCCCGTGTCGCGCGCGCAGCGCGCGCTGGAGCGGCGGTCGCCGCAGGTCGTGGATGCGGTGGCGCAGGCGGACGCTCTCCTCGGCGCCGGAATCCTCCTCGATCGCGAAGGGCGGCGGCGTCGCCGTGTTCAGGAGGCGCAGCTCGTGCGCGGTGAGCTCGACCTCGCCGGTGGGGAGCCGCGGGTTCACGGTCTCCGGCGAGCGTCGCTCCACCACGCCGCGTACCACGACCACCCACTCGCTGCGCAGCTCGCCGGCGCGGCGATGCGCCTCGGGGGCCACCTCGGGCTTGAGGACGACCTGGACCAGGCCCTCGCGATCGCGCAGGTCGATGAAGACCACGCCGCCGTGGTCGCGCCGGCGGTGCACCCATCCGGCCAGCACCACGGCCTGTCCCACGTGCGACGCGTCGAGCGCGCCACAGGCGTGCGTCCGACGCAGGGCGCCCAGCCCGTCGAGCGACGCAGCAGGAGCGTGGCGCTCCGCCGAGGCTTCCCCTGTCCTGGCCTCGTCCGCCCCGCTCACCAAAACTCCAGTGAAATCGATGACCTCGAATAGCGAGACGGCCACGACCTGTCAAACCGCGAGCGGCGTCAGGCCCCCAGATCGGAGGCCGAGCAGACGCGGTTGCGGCCGAGCGATTTCGCGCGGTACATCGCCTTGTCGGCAAGATCGAGCAACGCCTCGCGCGTACGCCCGTGGACGGGGTAGGTGGCCGCGCCGATGCTGATGGTGAGCCGGAGCGCGCCGGCGTGACCGCCCTCGAAGGGCGTCTCCTCCACCGTGCGGCGGATCCGCTCCGCGATCCGCATCGCCGCCTCGTGGGCCGTGTCCACCAGCACGATGGTGAACTCGTCGCCGCCATAACGCGCGAGAGTGTCGACCTGGCGGACGCATTGGGCGAGCACCTGGGAGAGCTGGCGCAGCGCGCGCGACCCGACCAGGTGGCCGTGGTTGTCGTTCACCAGCTTGAAGCGGTCGAGGTCGAGGAAGAGCACCGAGAGCTCGCTTCCGTAGCGCTCGGCGCGACGGATCTCGTGGTCGGTGGCTGCGAGCAGGTAGCGCGCGTTGTAGATCTCCGTGACGTCGTCGATGAAGGCGCGCTCCTTGGCCCGGTAGTAACGCTCGGCGTTGTGGAGCGCCAGCTCCGCGTGGCCGGCCACCAGCCGGATGCGCTCCAGCTCGCTCGCGTCGAAGCGCCGCCCGTCCTCGAGCAGCCAGAGCACCCCCGCCTCGGATTCGCGGCCGCGCACCGGCACCGCGAGCACCCGTCCGACCGGGCCGATCGCCGCGCGCAACGCCTCCAGTGCGGGCCCGGAGTCGCCGACGGCGATCTCGGTCACCGCGTCCAGGTTCACCGGCTTCTCGTGGGAGAGGATCTGCCGCAGCCGGCTCGCCTCCGGCTCGGAGAAGCCGCGGAAGACCAGCGCGTCGGAGACCGACATCGAGACGCGATGGAAGAGCGCCAGGCCGCGATCGCGGCCGAGCGAGCGGAGCGCGAGGTCGAGCGCCACCGCGTAGACCTCGCCCGGCTCGAGGCACGGCGTGAGCGCGCGACAGGACTCGACCGTGGCGAGCTCGTCGCGCAGGCGCCGGTTCTCGCGCAGGAGCTGCCGGCGCGCCAGCGTTCGCGCCACCGCCAGCGCGAGCTCCTCGCCCTGCACCGGCTTGCGCAGGTAGTCGGCGGCCCCCATGCGCAGCGCCTCGATCGCGCTCTCCACGGTGGCGGCTCCGGTCAGGAGCACGAAGTCGGTGCCGGGATGCTCGCGCCGCAGCCGCGCCAGGAGGTCGAGCCCCGAGAGGCCCGGCATGTGGAGGTCGGAGAGCACGAGATCCGCCGGCTCGCGAGCGAGGGCCTCCAGCGCCTCCTCGGCGGAGCCGCAGCACTCGACGGAGGCATCGCTGCCCAGCGCCTGGCTCGCCATCTCGCGCTCCAGGCGGCTGTCCTCCACGATCAGGACGCGCGGGCGACGCGCTTCCTCGCTCATCCCCCCTCCTCGGGGTGCACACCCCGACCTCACGGGAATCGGCTGGGCGGGGGCCGCGCTTGAGGCGGCAGGCGCGGGCGCATGATACCGCGACCGGCCGGGACGCCGTGTAGGATGTCCCGGCAGGAGGCCGGGATGGCGCGGCTGGACGAGCAGGTGGGGGAGTACCGTCGCGCTTGCGAGGGGTTCCGCTGGGAGGTGCCAGACACCTTCAACTTCGGGCGCGACGTGGTGGATCGCACCGCGGCGGCGGACCCCGCGCGCCCCGCCCTCCTCTGGCGGGAGGCCGTCGGCGCCGAGCGCCGCCTGAGCTTCGCCGCGGTGCGGGAAGGGTCGGACCGCGTGGCCCGGGGGCTCCACGACCTCGGGGTCCGTCCCGGAGAGCCGGTGATCGTGATGCTGCCTCGCGTGCCGGAGTGGCAGCTCGCCCTGCTCGGAGCGCTCAAGGCCGCGACCCTGGCGATCCCGAGCTCGACCATCCTGCGGCCGAAGGACGTGGTCTATCGCGCCCGACACAGCGGAGCGGCGTGCCTCGTCACGACCGACGAGCAGGCGGCGGCGCTCGAGCCCGTCCGCGGCGAGCTAGCGGGCGTGCGCTGTCGCATCGCGCTCCGCACGGCGGGGGGGCCGCCCCTGCCGGACGGCTGGCTGGACTGGGAAGAGTGCCTCGCGGCCGCCGAGCCCCGAGCGCCCGAGGTGGCGACGCGGGCCTCGGATCCCGCGCTCGTCTACTACACCTCCGGCACCACGGGTCCACCCAAGGCGGTGTTGCACGCGCACGCCTACACCTGGGCGCAACGCTACACCTCGAGCGTCTGGCACGGGCTGCGCGACGGCGAGCGGATCTGGACCACCAGCGACACCGGCTGGGCCAAGGCCGCCTACGGCGTCCTGTTCGGGCCCTGGAGCCTCGGCGCGGAGGTCGTGCTGTTCCACGGCCGCTTCGAGGCGCGAAGCGAGCTCGCGCTGCTGGCCGAGCTCGATCCCCAGGTGTTCTGCGCTCCGCCCACCGAGTTTCGCCTGCTGGTGAAGCAGGATCTGCGGGATCTCCGCGTGCCGCGCCTGCGGGAAGTCGTGTCGGCCGGCGAGCCGCTCAACCCCGAGGTGATCCGCGCCTGGCGCGAGGCCACGGGCCTCACCATCCGCGACGGCTACGGCCAGACCGAGACCATCCTGCTGATCGGCAACTTCCCCGGGCTCCCGGTGCGACCGGGCTCGATGGGCCTGCCGATGCCGGGGCACGACGTCGCGGTGATCGACGAAGCGGGGGCCGTGCTCCCGCCCGGCGAGGTCGGGGACATCGCGCTGCGTGGCGATCCGCCGAGCCTCTTCCGCAGCTACTGGAAGGACGCCGCTGCCACCGAAGCGTGTCGAGTGGGAGAGTGGTACCTGACCGGTGACCGCGCCTACCGCGACGGCGACGGCTGGTTCTGGTTCGTGGGCCGCGCCGACGACGTGATCATCTCCGCGGGCTACCGGATCGGGCCCTTCGAGGTGGAGAGCGCGCTGGTTGAGCACCCGGCCGTGCTGGAGGCGGCGGCCGTGGCGGCGCCCGATCCGGTGCGCGGGGCCATCGTGAAGGCCTACGTGGTGCTGCGTCCGGGCATGACGCCGAGCGACGCGCTCGCGCGCGAGCTGCAGGACCACGTGAAGAAGGTCACTGCGCCCTACAAGTATCCGCGCGCCGTCGAGTTCGTGGAGGCGCTCCCCAAGACCGTCAGCGGGAAGATCCGTCGCGTGGAGCTGCGCGGGCGCTAGCACGCGGCGGCCCGCGTTCGGCGCGGCCACCGGACGCCGGCGACGCCCCGAGGCGGCTACAGCTTCGCCTGCTGCTGCGGCGCCTTCTTCTCCGGCGGCAGCACCTTGTTCCAGGTGGCGCCGGAGTCGCCGCTGCGCAGGATCAGGCCCTGCTGGCCCACGATCAGGCCGAGCTTCCGATCCGGCGCGAAGCGCAGGTCGCGCATGAAGACGAAGATGTTGGGGAAGCCGCTGGCCGGTGCCTTCCAGGTGTGTCCGCCGTCGGTGGAGACCTCCGCCAGGCCCTTCTCGCCGACCGCGAGCGCGCGGTCGCCGGACAGGGCGACCGCGAAGATGGCCTGCTTGCGCGGGATGCGCTCGTAGGCCCAGGTGAGGCCTCCGTCGTGGGTGCGAAGCATGAGCCCGCCCAGGCCGGAGATCATCCCGCTCTCGTCGCTCTGGAAGCGCACGGTGAAGAGGAACGGGTTCTGCGCCACCCGCACGTCGATCCCGCCGCTGGGCGCCCGCCGGCCTTCCAGGTAGCGCTTCAGGAAGTCGGGATCGCCCTTCAGGAAGTCCTCGTAGTCCCAGGGCGGTGCGCCGCGGTTCCGGATCCGGTCCGAGAGCAGGCCCGAATCCTCGATCACTCCGCGCACGGCGTCCTTGCGTGCGTCCAGCACCTCGAAGAGCCCCTCGGGGTTGCCCTTCTTGACGAGGGCGGCGATCTCCTTGTCGCTCGCCTTGGGCTCGATCTCGACGTTCAGGTGCGACTCGGGCAGCACCCGCGTCGCGAACTGCTTCAGGTGGTCCGCGTCGGCGGGCGAGATGTCGGTGGCCTCGAACGGCACGTCGATGTGCTCGTCCTGGACGTCGCCCAGGATCTGCCCGGGCTCCCAGGTCCGCCCTTGCGTCTCGGAATGGAAGATGTAGCCGAACTCTCCCGCGATCCAGCAGTGCTGGCTCGGCGGTGGCCTGCAGGTGACGTCGTTGAGCGTGACGTCCTCGAACACCTTCTCGCCGCGCCGGACCCGGTCCTGGTCCACCGGCGCCAGCCACACGAACCGCGGGTTCTTCTCGTCGATCGTGAGCGAGAAGTCCTGCCACGAGGTGCCACCATCGTCGGTGAAGATCCGCGTGCCCCACTCGCCGACCGCCCAGGCGGTGTTCGCGTCGATCGCATGCACGCCGAACAGGTGCACGCCCTGCTCCTGCTTCGGATTGGGCTGCGGGGTCCAGGTCTTGCCACCGTCGGTGGTGCGCAGGATCAGGCCGAGCTGCCCCACCGCCCAGCCGTGGGCGGCGTCGCCCATCGAGACGTCGTAGAGCGAGCGCAACGTGCCGCTCTCCCGCTTCGCCCAGGTGAGCCCTCCGTCCTCGCTCTGGTAGATGGCGCCCCAGTAGCCCACGGCCACCGCGTGCTGGTCGTCCGGTAGCGACACCGCGTAGAGATCGTCGTAGATCCCGATGTCGCCGGGCCCGAAACGCGACTCGAGCTTCACGTCGCGACAACCGGCCGCGAGCACGACGGCGAGCAGGGCGACCAGCAGGGCTGCAGGGGGGCGCATCCGGATCTCCTCGCGAGCTGGCCGGGCGGTGGGACGGAGCGGGGCCGGGCAGCGCGCCGCGCTTCCCGGCCCCGAGGGACCTCCGGCGTGGTCGCGCCGGCTCTCAGCGGCCCATGGTGAGGCGGCCGACGTCGATGTAGCGCCGGACCTTGCCGAGGCTGCTCAGCGGCGTTCCGTCGTTGTTCCAGAACTCGATCCGGTTCCCGGTGCCCGTCTGGAGGTTCACGATGGTGTCGCTCACCACGTGCACGTCGTCGGGATTCGGGACCCCGTCCCAGCCGGGGTAGTAGGTCGAGTCCTGCTTGTGCGCGTCCTCGCTGTAGCGCTTGTTGTGCCAGATCAGCTTCCAGAGCTCTTCCTTCTGGTCGTACGCGAAGGAGTAGAGCGGCTCCATCGACTGCTTGTCGATGTAGATGTCCTTGTGGTGATACGGATGATCCTTGTTCTTGGGGATCATGCGGACCTTCACCGCGTGGCGGAGCTCCCAGCGATCGTCGGCGTAGGACAGGCCGTAGGGCCCGAAGTTGTGGTTCTTGTCGTAGGGGTAGGCCAGCACCTTGCTGTTCATCGGCGCGATGATGTCCATCTCGCCCAGGCACTGCCACTCGTACTGGGGCACGATGCCCGAGAAGCTGAACAGGTCGTCGAAGGTGAAGTCCGTGCCGGACACGGCGTCGGTGCGCTGGGCCGTGGAGATCCGGCGCACGCGTCGAAGGGTCGGCACGTACACCCAGGTGTCGTCGTTCTTCTCGGTGGCGCGAGGGCCATCGGAGGCCTTGTAGCGATACGTGATCAGCGCGATCCCGCGCGCGTCGAAGGGAGCCGTCACCTCGATGCCCGACGCGTCCTTGCGCTTCTCGCCGCGGAACAGGTCCGCCCCCTGGTCCGCGTACTGCTTCTCCACCCGCGCCGAGAGCTTGACGGACTTGGAGGTGCCCTCGTAGTACAAGGGGAGCTGCTCGCCGCGGTCCCAGTAGGAGTAGAAGAAGCTGGCGCGGTTGCCGTCGCCGTCCCACCGGTAGTCGAAGTCCCACATGATCTTGACACCGGCCTGCGGGTCGCCCTTGCAATCGATCTTGTCGATCGGGAACGGCTGGCCTGCGGTGTAGCTCTCGAGGCTGTTGTCGGGCCCGATCTTCGCCTGGCCCGCGAACTTCTTCGTCATGTCGTTGTATTCGGGAGCGGGCGAGTAGTCGCGGAAGAAGGGACCGATCTCGAGCTTCATGCCCTCGTAGAAGAAGAAGTCCCGGTTCGCCCAGAACTCCGGCGGAAGGTACGGCTTCAGGGCCTCGATCTTGTCGAAGCTGATCACGTCGCCTTCCTTGAAGGCGGGGCCCACGACGCCCGAGTCCTCGGCCTTCTTCTGGGCCGCGGCCGGGCTGGCGATCGCAAGGACGGTGATCCAGGCGAGTGCATGCTTGGCGGACGAACGCATTCCAACACTCCTTCCGGTCATGCCTGCCGGCTCGGGGGAGCATCACCGGAGAGGCCGAACGTCACGCGTTGCGGTTCACCGGGCAGGCCTGCTTGGGCGAGAGATCGACATCCCGGCGAGCAGCTCCTCGCCGATCGACCCCGACCCGCCGTGGCCTGAGGCACCTTCCCTTGGGAAACGGCGCTCCCTCTCTAAACTAGGCGTCGACGGGTTGTCAAGGATCAGCGCCCTCCGGGGGGCGCGCTCCCTGCGCGCCCGCCTTCGAGCGAGGATCCGCGACGGCATGGAAGCGCCCGCACCGCGAGCCCACGCGCAAGCAGCCCCGCTCCGGGCGGCGGCGCCTCCCCCGGTTGGACCGCCGGCGGAGGTCCTGCGTTTCAGATTGCACGCCGTCGGCGTCGCGCGTGCGCTCCGGCTGGCGCTGCTCGGTGCGGGCCTCGTGCTGGCCCACGTGGCGGGCGAGCTCAGCGATCGGCTGCGCCCGGCGAGCCGTCGCGCGGCGCGGCGCGCCGCGCGTCAGGCGCGCGCCGCCGCGCGCGTGGCGCGCAGCCTGGGCCGGCTCCGGGGCGCCTGGGTGAAGCTCGGGCAGTTCGCCGCTCTGCGCTACGACGTGTTGCCCGAGGCCTGGCGCGCCGGCCTGGCCGCGCTCCACGACCGCGTCGAGCCCGAGCCGTTCGAGCGGATCCGTGCCGCCGTCGAGCGCGAGCTCCGTGCTCCCCTGCAAACGTTGTTCAGCGAGTTCGATCCCGTTCCCCTCGGAACGGCCTCCCTGGCCCAGGCTCACCGCGCCCGCCTCCCGGATGGCCAGGAGGTGGCGGTCAAGGTGCAGCACCCCGGCCTGGAGGAGGCGCTGCCGGGCGACCTGGCCCTGCTGCGCCGCCTGGCCGGCGCCTGGACGCGGCGGCGTGGGGGCCGGCTCGACGCGACGCGCCTGGTGGACGAGTTCGCCGCCGGGCTTCGCGAGGAGCTCGACTTCGAGCACGAGGCGCGCACCGCCGCCGAGCTGGCGGGAAACCTCGCCTTCGAGCCGGGGATCGTGGTGCCGGCCGTGGTGGCCTCCCACTCGACGCGCCGGGTGCTCACCATGGAGTACCGCCCCGCCGTCCGCATCGACGACCGGGAGGCCCTGACGCGTCTTGGTGTCGCGCCACGCGAGGTGCTCGCGATCCTGGCCCGCGGCTACGCCAAGCAGATCTTCGTGGACGGGCTCTTCCACGCCGATCCGCACCCGGGAAACCTCTTCGTCCTCGACGAGCCCGAGGCGGCGGCGCGCCCGCGCGTGCTCTTCGTGGACTTCGGGCTGAGCCGCCGGCTCGCTCCCGAGCTGCGGCGCGAGCTGCGACGCGGGCTGCTGGCGGTGCTGCAGGGCGACGTGCCGGAGTTCCTGGCCGGGATGGAGCGCATGGGCATGATCGCGCCGGGCGCCGGCGCGGACGTGGAGCGGGCGGTGCGGGCGATGTTCGACCGCGTGCGCGGCGAGGGCGCGCCACTGGCTCTCGCCGGCGAGCGGGTGCTCGCGCTGAAGGACGAGGCCAAGCGGCTGTTGCAGGAGACGCCGGGCCTGCAGCTTCCGAACGACCTCCTGCTCTACGCCCGCACGCTCTCCTATCTCTTTGCGCTCGGGCGCGAGCTCGACCCGGAGCTGGACCTGATGCGGCTCGCCCTGCCCTATCTGCTGCGCTTCCTGGGCGAGCTCGACTGAGGCTCACTCCCGGCGGCGGGAGGCCAGCCGCAGGCCCTGCAGGCGGATGAAGCCGGTGGCGTCGGCCTGGCGGTAGGTGTCGGCCGGGCCGGCGTCCTCGAAGGTCACCGTGGCCTCGGAGTAGAGCGACACGGGAGAGCGGCGACCGGTGACCCGCGCGTTGCCCTTGTAGAGCTTCATCCGCACCTCGCCGGTGACGTTGGCCTGGGAGCTCTCGATCGCGGCGCGCAGGAACTCCATCTCGGGCGAGAACCAGAAGCCGTTGTAGATCAGCTCGGCGAAGCGCGGCGAGAGCCGATCGCGCTCGTGCATCACCTCGCGGTCCAGCGTGATCGACTCGATGGCGCGGTGCGCGACGTGGAGCACGGTGCCCCCCGGCGTCTCGTAGACCCCGCGCGACTTCATGCCGACGAAGCGGTTCTCCACCATGTCGACCCGTCCGATGCCGTGGCTGCCCGCGATCCGGTTCAGGCGGTCGAGCAGGCGCGCGGGCGAGAGCCGCTCGCCGTCCAGCGCCACCGGCGTCCCGCGCTCGAAGCCGAGCAGGATCTCCTGGGGCTCGTCCGGGGTCTTCTCGAGCGCGCGCGTCAGCACGAACATCTCCTCGTCCGGCTCGCGCCAGGGATCCTCGAGGATCCCGCCCTCGTACGAGATGTGCATCAGGTTGCGGTCCATCGAGTACGGCTTCTTCAGGGTCGCCGTCACGGGGATGCCGTGCTTCTGGGCGTAGGCCATGCAGTCGGTGCGCGAGCGCAAGTCCCACTCGCGCCAGGGCGCGATCACGGAGAGCTCGGGCGCGAGCGCGCGGTAGGCCAGCTCGAAGCGCACCTGGTCGTTGCCCTTGCCGGTGGCGCCGTGCGCCAGCGCGTCGCAGCCGGTCTGGCGCGCCACCTCCACCTGGTGCCTGGCGATCACCGGACGCGCGAGCGAGGTGCCGAGGAGGTAGGTGCCTTCGTAGATCGCGTTGCCGCGGATCGCCGGGAACACGAAGTCGCGTACGAACTCCTCGCGCGCGTCGCGCACCACGCAGTCGACCGCGCCGGTGGCTCGTGCCTTCTCGGGCAGCCCCGCCAGCTCCTCCTCCTGGCCGACGTCCAGGCAGAAGGCGACCACCTCGCAGCCATGGGTCTCGATCAGCCAGCGCAGGATGACCGACGTGTCGAGGCCCCCGCTGTAGGCGAGACAGACGCGCTTCACCGAGCCCCGGGCCATGGCCGCCACCTCCGGCCGGGGAGGCTAGCCCAGAACCCGACCCCGGGGCGGCGAAGCCGAGCGGAGGTCCCTAGACCCGGAGGCGCATCGTGGTGGTGCGTCCGGCGATCGGGTCCGCCGTGGTGTGGAGCGCTCCGCCGTTGCGCTCGACCTCCTCGCGCACCGCCGGCGGCACGTCGTCCGGCGCCGTCGAGGCGACGGCCTGGCCCAGGGCCGGCACGTCGGTCACCGAGACCAGCACCACCGCCTCGGCGCCGCGCCCGACGCTCTTCGCGGCGAGCGTCAGCGAGGCGGGTCGCGGCGAGCCGGCGAGCCGGCGCCGCAGCAGGTGGAGCAGCGCGTCGGTGAAGCGGGAGCCGTCGCCCCGTACGCGAGGCAGCCCGGCGGGCAGGAGCACGTCCAGGGGCACCTCGGGGGCGGCGGGCTCGCGCTGGTAGCGTGCCGAGGCCTCGCGCGCGGCCTGCGCGGGATCGAAGCGCTCCTCCGGGCGCGCGACGGCGCCGGCCCGCGCCGTCGCCGCGAGCTCGTCGGTCCACTTGCGCAGCCGCTCGAGCGCGCGCAGACCGTCCTCGAGCGCCACCCGGTGCCGCTCCGAGCGCCGTCCGCCGGTCTGCTCCAGGAGCGCGTCGAGGACCTTCGCGAGGTCCGCCAGCGGATCCTGGATCGCGCGGTGGAACGCCAGCAGGCGTTCCTCGATCACCGGCTCGTCGCAGAGCACGATCATCGCGCCCACGCGAACCCGGTCGGCGATCACCGGCGAGACCACGGCGGTGTAGCCCGCGTCGCCCTGCCGCAGCTTGAGGCGCGCCTGCTGTCCCTGGTCGCACACCGCCGCCACCGCTTGCAGCACCTGCTCCCGCGCCCCGCCCTCGAAGAGGCGCGCCAGCGGCAGACCGTGGGCACCGCCCGGCGCGACACTGAATCGCGTCTCGAAGCAGGGATTGGCATAGACCGCCCGACCCTCGGGATCGGCGACCAGGACCGGGACGGCGAGGAACGAGAGCAGCGATCGGCTCTCGCCGCTCACCGCCCGACCTCGACGATACCCGCGTCCACCAGGGACGAGAGCAGGCGGAGCGCCTCGAAGGCGTCCATGCCGGAGAGCGAGACCAGATCGTCGACGCAGGTGGCCCCGTCCACCAGCGAGAGCACGAACCCCGCGTGGGGCGGGAGGTTGAACTTCAGCACGTGCTCGAGGTCGAGCTGCACCCGCGGCACGCTCACGCCGTCGCCGAGGCGCTCGCGATAGGACTTCAAGAGCCGACTCCGCAGGGTGTCGAGATAGCTCTGCGCCTCGAGGCGCGAGGGATCCTTGCGCGTGAGCGCCTCGAGCAGGTCGAGGGCCGCCTCGAGCTGACCCTCCGCCACCAGGCGTTGGGCGTCGGCCAGAAGGGCCTCGCTCGGATTGCCGCCCCGCGTGGGGGGCGCTCCCCGCCGCGCCGCTGCCGCGGCGGGAGCGGCCGGCGGCGCCGTGGGAGC
>JAWOLJ010000055.1:0-130947 GCA_033853555.1 Myxococcota bacterium | reverse complement strand
TGGTGGCCCGCTGCTCGGCCGTGGCCGCCCGCTGCTCGGCCTCGGACACCAGCCGCTGGGTGGCGGCCTGCGCGGCGGCCAGCCGCTCGGCCTCCTGCCGCTCGGCCTCCTCGCGCCGGGACGCGAGCTGGATCTCGAATTCGGCCTCGGCCTGGGTGCGCTGCGCTTCGCTCTCCTCGTAGATCCGCTGCGCCTGGCTGCGCATCTCGTCGGCCTGCCGCTTGGAGGTGGTCAGGATCTCGTCCCGCTCCCGCTTGGCCGACGCCTTGAGCTGCGCCACCTCGCGCTCGGTGGTGGTGCGCAACTTGGCGATCTCGCGCTCGACGGCGGCACGCTTCTCGGCGACCTCATGGTCCACCATCGCCCGCTGCTTGGCGACCTCGCGGTCGGTGGTGGACGTCAGCTCGTCGGCCTCGCGCCGCGCGCCGGTGCGGATGCTGTCGGCCTCGCGCTCCGCGGACGCCCGCTGATCGTCGGTCTCGCGCTTGGCGATCGCGCGCAGCTCGGCGGTCTCGTTCTCGGCGGCGGCCCGCAGCTCGGCGGCGTCGACCTTCGACGACGCCAGCACCTGGCTCGCCTCGGTCCGCGCCTCCTGCAGGATCTCGTCCCGCTGCTCCTCGGCCAGGCGGAGCAGCTGCTCGATCCGTGACCCGAGGCCGGAGTAGGTCGGGCGCTCCTGCTCCTGCATCTGCCGGTGCAAGTAGGCGATCTCCTGCTGAGATGCCTGATACGACTGCCGCATGCCGTGCAGCCGCTCGTCGAGCTCCCGCAGGTGCGCCTCGACCTCGTCCTGGTCGTAGCCGCGCATCTTCTGCGAGAAGGCGGGGTGCGCGAGTTCGTCGTCAAAGAAGGAGCCGAGCTGGGCGTTGATATCGGGCTGCATGTCGCCTAATCCTGGGGTCGCGGGGGTTGTTGCATCCTGGGGCTTGCCAAGATCCGGGAATCCGCGCCGGTGCGGCTGATAATGCTGGGTAGCCGCCCGCGGGCACGGTCAGGTTCCCGGTGGTCGGAACTGTACTCCGCCGCCGGCCCGTTGGAGGCAACTTCGCCGCTGCTGGTGGCGTAGCTCACGAATTGGCGCCGCAAGCCGGTCTTGACACGGCTCTGGCTGGCCGTCCGGGCGGCGCGACGAGGGCCGGGCCGGTCGCGTCCGGCGGCTACCGCACAGCGGATTCGACCAGCTCAACCAGGACGCCGCCGACGTCAGCCGGGTGCAGGAAGGCGATCGACGCCCCCATCGAGCCGTGCCGCGGCCTGGCGTCGATCAGCCGCACCCCGGACGCGCCGATGGCCGCGAGCGCGGCATCGATGTCGGCGACGCCGTAGCCGACGTGGTGGATGCCCTCGCCGCGCCGCTCGATGAACCTGCCGACCGGGGTGTCCCGGCGCAGCGGCTCGAGCAGCTGGACGTACGACATGCCGGCCGGCGCGTCGGCGACCATCAGCATCGCCTCGTTCACCCCCTGCTCCTCGTTGGTCTCCCGGCTGACCACAGTGAGCCCGAACGTGGTCTCGTAGAACGCCGCCGCCCGGTCCAGGTCCCGGCAGGCGATGCCGACGTGATCGATCCGCTTCAGCAAGGCAGCCACCATCCCTCCTTGAGTATCGTTGCAGCCATGCGCGAAGCGGTGATTACCGGCGGGGCACGGACGGCGATCGGGCGGCTGCTCGGGTCGCTCAGCGACTTCAGCGGCGCCGAGCTCGGCGGCATCGCGATCAGGGCGGCGCTTGACCGGTCGGGCATGCCCGCCGAACGCGTCGACTACGTGATCATGGGCCAGGTGCTCCAGGCCGGGGCCGGGCAGATCCCGTCCAGGCAGGCGGCCGTCGCCGCGGGGATCCCGATGACGGTCCCCTCGCTGACCATCAACAAGGTCTGCCTGTCCGGGCTCGACGCCATCGCGCTGGCCGCGCAGCTGATCAGGGCGGGGGAGTTCGACGTGGTGGTGGCCGGCGGCATGGAGTCGATGACCAGCGCACCGCACCTGCTGCCGGCCGCGCGCAAGGGCATCAAGTACGGCCCGGCCGAGCTCGCCGACTCGATGGCGCTCGACGGCCTGACCGACGCGTTCGACCACGTCTCGATGGGCGAGTCGACCGAGCGGCACAACGCCAGGCTCGGGATCACCAGGGCGGAACAGGACGAGTACGCCGCCATGTCGCACCAGCGTGCCGCTGCCGCGATCAAGAACGGGCTGCTGGCCGAGGAGATCGTGCCCGTCCAGGTACCGCAGCGGCGCGGCGACCCGGTGGTGTTCGACACCGACGAGGGGGTGCGGGCGGACACGACCGCCGAGACGCTGGGCAGGCTGCGGCCGTCCTTCGCCAAGGACGGCACGATCACGGCGGGATCGGCCTCGCAGATCTCCGACGGCGCCTGCGCCGTCGTGGTGATGTCGGCGGAAGCCGCCAGCGCGGCCGGCGCCACCGCTCTCGCCGAGGTGGGCGCGCACGGCGTGGTGGCCGGGCCGGACAACTCCCTCCAGTCACAGCCGTCGAACGCGATCGGCCGGGCGCTGACCCGGGCGGGCCGGTCCGTTAATGATCTGGATCTGATCGAGATCAACGAGGCGTTCGCCGCGGTCGCGATCCAGTCGATGCGTGACTTGGGCGTCGGACCCGACGTCGTGAACGTGAACGGCGGAGCGATCGCGCTCGGCCACCCCGTCGGCGCCACCGGCTCGCGCCTGATCGTGACCGCGCTCCACGAGCTCGAGCGCCGCAACGCGCGGCGCGCGCTGATCACGATGTGCTGCGGCGCGGCCGTCGGCACGGGAACCATCATCGAGCGGCTCGACTGAGGCAGAATCCGGAGGACGGATCCATGGGACTGCTGGACGGAAGGGTCGCGATCGTGACGGGAGGAGCGACCGGGCTCGGCCGCTGCCACGCCCTCGAGCTCGCACGGCTCGGGGCCCGCGTGGTGGTGAACGACCTCGGCGCCGCGGCGGACGGCTCGGGGCGCGACGAGAGCCGGGCGCGGGCGGTCTGCCAGGAGATCGCCGCGATCGGCGGCGAGGCGATCCCCCACTTCGGCGACGTCGCGGACTGGAACGACTCGAAGGCGATGATCGACCGCGCGGTCTCGACCTGGGGCGATCTCAACATCCTGGTCTGCAACGCCGGCTTCCTGCGCGACGCGATCCTCTTCAACATGAGCGAGCAGGACTTCGACGCGGTGGTCCGGGTGCACCTGAAGGGGCACTTCTGCGCCATGCGCCACGCGACCGCCTGGTGGCGGCAGCGGGCCAAGGAGGGAGGCGCCGTCTACGGCCGGATCATCTCCACCTCGTCCGAGTCCGCGTTCTTCTGCCCGCCCGGCCAGCCCAACTACTCCGCGGCGAAGGCCGGGATCGTGTCGCTCACCATGGGCGCGGCGCAGCTCATGCAGAAGTACGGGATCACGGCCAACGTCATCATGCCGCGGGCCCGCACCCGGATGAACGACTCCGGGCCCCTCGCCGCGATGTTCAAGAAGCCGGAGCAGGGCTTCGACACCTTTGCGCCGGAGAACGTCTCGCCGCTGGTGGGCTGGCTGGCGTCACCGCTGGCGCAGAACGTCTCGGGCCAGGTCTTCGTGGTCTGGGCCCGCAACGTGACGCTCGCGTCGCGTCCGCGGCTCGACACGAAGTTCGACAGCGTAGAGCCGTGGAGCGTCGAGACGCTGCAGCGCGAGCTCGGGCCCCACTTCGAGAAGCTCGAGCCGGTGAAGGACGGGTTCACCGTGCCGGCGATGTAGGGCACCGGCATGCTCGGCGAGCGGATTCGCCTCGATCGCCGGACCTTCCTGCGCGCGGGCGCCGCGGGCGTGGGGACGCTGGCGGCCGGTCTCGCGCTCTCCCGACTGACGCAACGCTGTGCCGCGCCGGGACCGACCGGGCGCGACACCACGCTCGCCCCCCGGCAGCCGGCGAGCCCGCTCCACTACGGCGACTGGAGCGACGTCTACCGCACGCGCTGGACCTGGGACCGGGTGGCCAAGGGCACACACACCCGCGCCAACTGCATCGCCGCCTGCTCCTGGGACGTGTACGTGAAGGACGGCGTGGTCTGGCGCGAGGAGCAGGCCGCCGTCTACGAGCCGCCGCGCCCGGACGTTCCAGACGGCCGGCCCCGCGGCTGCCAGAAGGGCGCCTGCTACAGCGATCTCCAGGTGGCGAGCTCCCGCGTGCTCCATCCGTTGAAGCGCGTGGGCGAGCGCGGCTCGGGGAGATGGCGTCGCATCTCCTGGGAGCAGGCCCTGGACGAGATCGCCGACCGGCTGATCGACGCGGCGGTGGCCGACGGCAGCGAGTCGATCCTCTACGACCACGGCACCACCAACGCGGGGTACGGCCCGGAGACCTCCGGCGAGATGCGCTTCGCCGAGGCGATGAACGCGACCATCATCGACTCCTGGTCGGGCGTCGGCGACATGCCCATGGGCGCGGTGCAGACCTGGGGCATGTACAACTGCGAGGGGACGTCGGACGACTGGTTCCGCTCGGACTACGTCGTGATCTGGGTCGGGAACCCCACCTACACGCGGATCCCGGAGATGCACTTCCTGCACGAGGCCCGCTACCGCGGAGCGAGGCTCGTGGTGATCGCGCCGGACTACAACGCCACGGCGATCCACGCGGACCTCTGGATCCACCCGAAGATGGAGACGGACGCCGCCCTCGGCCTCGCCGCGGCGCAGGTCCTGCTCTCCGAGCAGCGCTTCGTCGCGGACTACGTGCGAGAGCAGACCGACCTGCCGATCCTGGTGCGCGACGACACCGGCCGCCTGCTGCGGCAATCGGACCTGAAGACCGGAGGCGACGCCCGCTGCGTGTACTTCTGGGACGAGGCCGCGGGACGCCTCGCGGTGGCGCCCGGATGCGAGGGCGACGGAGCCGGCGGCCGCTCGCTCGCCCTCGGCGATCGCAGGCCCGCGCTGGAAGGCCGCTACGAGGTCCGCCTCGCCGACGGGAAGGTGGTGAGCGTGCGGCCGGTCTTCGAGCGCCTGCGCGAGCAGCTCGATCGCGACTACACGCCGGAGCAGGCGGCCGCGATCACCGGCGTCTCCGCGTCCCTGATCCGTCGCTTCGCGCGCGAGCTCGCAGCGGCGCCGTCGGCGATGATCCTGGCCTCGTGGGGCGCCTGCAAGCACTACCACAGCGACCTCTTCCAGCGCGCGATGATCCTCTTGATGGCGCTCACCGGGAACCAGGGCCGCCACGGCGGCGGCCTGCGCATCGCCGCCTGGTGGGGTCTCGACGGCCTGGAGCAGCTCTCGGCCCTCGGCATGTCCCTCGGCGAGAAGCTCCGCATCGTCCCGAAGGCGATCCGCGGGCTCACGCCGCGGGACTACGAGCAGATCTTCACGCAGTACAGCCAGAAGGCCCCGCAGACGCCCCTGATGCCGTTCCTCTACGTGCACGGCGGCTACCGGGAACTCTGGTCGCAGCCCCGACTGCTCGATCCGGCGCTGCCGCGCGGCATGGACGAGTACCTGCGGCTCGCCATCGAGCGGGGCTGGACGCGGATCCATCCCGCCCCGGATCGCCGACCGCGCGTCCTGATCTTCACCGGCTGCAACCCGCTCCGTCGCTGGCCCGCGCCGCAGATCGCGCACCAGCACCTGTGGCCGAAGCTCGACTGCATCGTCTCGATCAACTTCCGCATCAACACCACCGGGAGACACGCGGACTACATCCTCCCGGCGGCGGGCTACTACGAGAAGCACGGCATCAAGTACGCCCAGAGCTACGCCCCCTACCTCGTGCTCTCCGACCAGGCGGTGAAGCCGCTCGGCGAATCGAAGTCCGAGTGGGAGATCGGGGGGCTGCTCTCGAAGCACGTGGCGAAGCGAGCCCGGGAGCGCGGGATCGGGCCGGTGCGGGGCTTCCGCGACCGGCCCCTCGACCTGACCGCGGTCTACGACGTCCACACCTCGAACCACCGCTTCGATCCGGAGGATCCGGCCGATCCGGTGAAGATGATCGACGCCATCTTGAGCGCGAGCCCGAGCCTCCAGCCGGTGAGCGGCGAGGAGGCGCTGCGCCGCGGCGTGGTGCGGATCCAGGGCACCGCGCGACCGACGCCGATCTACCAGACGTACAGCGACTATGATCCGGACGACACCTATGCCCCGCACCAGTGGTTCGTCCGGGACAAGGTGGCGTGGCCCACGCTCACCGGCCGCCAGCAGTTCTACCTGGATCACGAGTGGTACCTGGAGGCCGGCGAGGCGCTGCCCGTGCACAAGGACTCGCCCCACGCGCGGAGCCCGTACCCCCTCCGCATCAGCGGCGGCCACACGCGCTGGAGCATCCACGCGATCTGGCGGGATCACGACCTCCTGCTCCGGCTGCAGCGCGGCCAGCCGGTCTGCTTCCTGAGCCCGGTCGACGCGCGCCCGCGCGGGATCTTCGACGGCGATCGGATCCGCGTCTTCAACGACACCGGCTCCTTCCAGGCGATGGTCAAGCTCGCGCCTGGGGTGCAGCCGGGCGAGGTGATCGTGTACCACGCCTGGGAGCCCTATCAGTTCGCTGGCTGGAAGGGACAGCAGGAGCCGGTGGAGGCGCCGTGGAAGCCGATCCATCTCGCTGGCGGGTACGGGCAGCTCCACTATCGGATGTTCTACGGCTCGCCGGGTCACACACCGCGCGGCGCGGCCGTGGAGGTGGAACGCCTCGCGAATTGAATGGTTCGGCTGGAAGGCCGCGAGTAGACTGGTGTAGCGCCGCGGGCGCAACAGGGGTGCCGAGATGGCGGAGAGCACGGGATCCTGGGATCACAGCGTCGACCTGCTGGTGGTCGGCTCGGGGGCGGGCGCCATGACCGCGGCGATCGTCGCCCACGATCGCGGCGCCAAGACCCTCCTGATCGAGAAGACGAACCAGTACGGCGGGTCGTCGGCGATGTCCGGCGGCAGTCTCTGGATCCCGAACAACCACCTGATGCTCGACGCCGAGGTCAACGACACGCGGACCGACGCGCTCACGTACCTCGAGGCGGCGACGGCGGGCCGGGTGCCTCGGGCGAGGCTCCAGGCCTACGTCGACACCGCGCCGGAGATGCTGCGCTACCTGACGGAGAAGACGCACCTGCGCTGCTCGGCGTTGCCCCACTACTGCGACTACTACCCGACCCTACCGGGCAGCAAGCCCGGCGCGCGCTCCATCGAGGCCGACACCTTCGACGGTCGCGCGCTCGGCGAGGAGGTGCTGCGGCTGCGCGAGCCGGCGGTGCAGGAGCTGATCCTGGGGCGCGTCTCGATGACGGCGGCGGAGGCGCGCATCCTGCTGGTCCGGTCGCCCGGCTGGATCCGGCTGATGCTGCGACTGATGCTCCGCTACGCCCTCGACATCCCGTGGCGCTTCCGCTCGAGGCGCGATCGCGCGCTCACCATGGGCAACGCCCTGGTGGGCCGGCTCCGCTACTCGCTGATGGAGCGCGGGATCCCGCTCTGGCTGGAGACACCGGCGCGGGAGCTCGTGCTGGAGGGTGGCCGCGTCGTGGGCGTGGTGGCGGAGAAGGAAGGGCGCCGGATCCGCCTCCAGGCGACGCGCGGCGTGGTGCTCGCCGCGGGCGGCTTCGAGGGCAGCCAGGCCCTGCGCGAGAAGTATCTGCCGAACCCGACCCGCGCCGAGTGGTCCGCCGCCAATCCCCACAACACCGGCGACGCGCTCCTGATGGGACTCGCCGTCGGCGCCGCCACCGACTTCCTGGACGACGCCTGGTGGGGCCCCACCACCTGCGTTCCGGGTGAGGACCGTGCCCGCATGCTGGTGATCGAGAAGGGCCTGCCGGGGAGCATCCTGGTGAACCAGGCCGGCCAGCGCTTCGTGAACGAGGCCGCGCCCTACGTCGACGTGGTGCGGGCGATGTACGCGAAGAACGCGCCCGGCGCGGGGAGCGTGCCGGCGTACCTGGTCTTCGACGGCCGCTTCCGCCGCAGCTATCCGTTCGGGCCCTTCCTGCAGTCCTCGCAGCAGCCCGATCTCGCCATCGGCGCCTACATCAAGAACGGCTATCTGCGCAAGGCAGACACGCTGCGCGGCCTCGCGACGCAGCTCGGAGTCGATCCCGACGGGCTCGAGGCGACGGTGCGCAAGATGAGCGAGTACGCGCGCACGGGCGCCGATCTCGACTTCCATCGCGGCGAGAACCTCTTCGACCGCTACTACGGCGACAAGAACGTGCGGCCGAACCCGTGTCTCGCGCCGCTGGAGACGCCGCCCTTCTACGGCATCGAGGCCTACGCCGGCGATCTGGGCACGAAGGGCGGGCTGAGGGCCGACGAGCGGGGGCGGGTACTGAAGGAGTCCGGCGAGGCGATTCCGGGCCTCTACGCCGTCGGCAACTGCTCGGCGGCGCTGATGGGCCCGACCTACGCCGGCGCCGGCGCCACCCTCGGCCCGGCCATGACCTTCGGCTACATCGCCGCCCGCGATGCCGTTCCGGGCTGAGCGCCGGAGGCCCCGGGCCGCTTCCCGATCCACCATCCTTGGAGGCAGCGTGAGCACGGAAGCCAGGAAGGACGAGCTGCTGTTCGATCTCGACGACGGCGTGGGCATCATCACGCTGAACCGCCCGGAGCGCCTGAACGCCATCACCTGGGACCTCGCCAGCGAGCTGGTGAGGCTGCTCCGGGATCTGCGCCAGCGCGACGAGGTGCGCACGCTGGTCCTGACGGGAGCGGGGCGCGCCTTCTGCTCGGGCGGCGACGCCGAGTGGCTCTCGGGCTCGGCCGATCGCGGCATGCCGGGGCTCTCCGACCTCCCGCTCGAGCGCTACCAGCGCAAGACGCCCGCGGGCCCGGTCGGCGAGCTGACCCGCATGCTGGTCGACGTGGACAAGCCGGTGATCGCCGCGATCAGCGGGCCGGTGATGGGCGTCGGGCTCGCGTTCGCGCTCGCCTGCGATCGGCGCATCGCCGATCGCACCACGCGGATGTGCGCGGCGATGGTGCGCCTGGGCTTTGCGCCGGATTGTGGCATCACCTGGTTCCTGCCCCGCGTGACGCGCCTCTCGACGGCGCTCATGATGGTGGAGACCGGCCGCATCCTCGAGGCCGACGAGTGCCACCGCGAGGGTCTGATCGACGAGCTGGTGGAGCCCGGCGAGGCCCTGCCGAGGGCGCTCGCCTACGCGAAGGAGCTGGCCCGGGGCCCGAGCGTCGCCATCGATCTCGCGCGCCGCTTCATCCACAAGTCGCTCACCTCGACCCTCGACGAGATGATCGACTACGAGTGCGTGGCGGCCACCATGTCCGCCCACACCGAGGATGCGCGAGAGGGCACGCGGGCCTTCGTGGAGAAGCGCAAGCCCGCCTTCAAGGGGCGCTGACGGCGCGGGGCTCAGCGGGCCGGAGCGTCGAGCAGGAAGAGGCTCTCCGCCTCGCACCACACGGTGTCGGCGGGATAGCCGGGCGGCTTGCGCTCGAGGTCGCGCAGCAGGTACCAGCGCCACGGCGGATCGCCGTGGTCGACGTAGTCCCCGCTGAGCGTGCCCGTGAACTCCTCACGGCCGGCGTAGCGGGTGCCGGGGACCGCACCGCCTCCGTCGCACTCCGCGCGCTTCCCCGCCATCGCCGGATCGAAGCCCGGGCGCGTCGCCGTCACGCGCTGCCAGAGCGACGGCGTCGAGCTCCGGCCCGGGTCGTCGCTCACGAGGCCTCGCCCACGAGGCCCTCCAGGGTCGCGAGCGCCTCCTCCACCATGTCGAACACGATCTGGCGGGCAGGCTTCATCTCCGTCACGAAGGCGACGCCCTGGCCGGCGGCCTCCGTCATCAGATCCGCGCGGCGGTTGTCGTTGGCCCCCTGGATGTAGTCGGCGCTGAGCAGCATCTGATAGGGGACCGGCAGCACGTCCGGAGCCCCGGGCTTGTCCCATTCCTCGGTCCACGGGCACTTCAGCACGCGCATGGTCATGCCCGAGATGCAGGTGGAGTACGACGTGTCGTCCGCGCCGGCCGCGAGGAGCTTCTCCTTCACGATCATGTCGATGTCCGACTCGCGGGAGGCCAGCCAGCGCGTTCCCGTCCAGACGCCGGAGGCGCCGAGGCAGAGCGCGGCGGCGAGGTGACGCCCGGTGGTGACGCCGCCTGCGGCGATCACCGGCGTGTCCCCGGCGATCGAGGCCACCTCCGCCACGATCGAGAAGGTGCCCACGGCGCCGGTGTGCCCCGCGGCGTCGTAGCCCTGTGCGATCACGGCGTCCACGCCGGCGTCGATCTGCCGCTTCGCCTGGCGCGTCTTCCCGATCAGGCCGAACACCTTGATCCCGAGCTGGTGGGCGCGTTCCAGGATGAAGGCGGGGCTCCCGAGCCCGGAGGCGATCACCGGCACGCGCTCGTCCAGCAGCACCTCGAGCTGCGCCCGGGCGATGGCCTGGTTCAGGCCTCCCCACTGGTGGAGCGCGATCGGACCCTTGGGATCGGGCACGTCGTACTTCTTCTTGATCATGCGAGCGAACTCCCGGTGCGCCTCCGGGATCTTCGCCATGAGCTGCTCCAGCGTGTCGGCCGGCGGCACCGAGGCCGGGAGCACGAGGTCGATGCCGAACGGCCGTCCGGCCACCCGATCACGGATCCACTTGACGTCGGCGGCGATCTGCTCCGGTGGATGCATCGCCTCGCCGAGGACGGCGAAGCCGCCGGCGTTGATCACGGCCACCGCCACGTCCTTGCAGTGGGTGAAGGCGATGACGGGAAACTCGATCCCCAGGAGCTCGCAGAGCCGGGTGTGGAGGGGGTTCTTCAACGCCTTCTCTCCGCGCGGCGGGCGCGCATGGAATTTCGAGACGCAGCGTACCGCAAATCCGACGCCGCGGCCAGCGCTCAGGGGCCGGGCGGCTCGATCGCTCCGGCGCGGACCGCGACCTCGATCTCGTGGCGGCTCATGCCGAGGAGCTGGCCGAAGACGTAGTCGTTGTCCTGGCCCATGGCCGCGCCGGCCCGCCCCGTCCGGCCCGGCGTGCCGGTGAGACCGAGGGGAATCCCGGGGGCGAGGACGCGACCCTTCGCGAGGTGCGGAACCTCCTCGAAGAAGCCGCGCGCGGCGAGCTGGCGGTCGTGTCGCAGCTCGTCCTCCGCGGTCTGCGCCACGCCCGCCGCGACGCCCGCGGCCTGGAGCGCGTGCATCACGTCGTAGGCGTCGCGCTCGCGGGTCCACTCCGAGATGCCGGCATCGAGCTCGGCGTGGTGCGCGAGCCGTCCGGCGAGGCCCGCGAGGCGCGCGTCGGCCGCCCAGTCCGCGCGGCCGAGGACCTGGCAGAGCCGCCCCCACGCGGCGTCGTCCTCGACGGTGACGGCGCACCAGCGGTCCTCGCCGCGGCAGGGGTAGCAGCCCTGCGGAGCCGCGTGGGGCGAGGCGTTGCCGAGCCGAGGCGGCTCCTCGCCGTCGGCGAAGTGCTGCAGCAGGAGCGGCCCGAGGGCGCCCACCATCACCTCGAGCTGGGAGAGAGTGATGCGCTGGCCCTCGCCGCTGCGGCCGCGGTGGTCGAGGGCACACAGCACCGCGAACAGCCCGTGGAGCGCGCTCAGGCCGTCCGGATAGGCGTACTGCGTGAGCGTGCAGGGGCGCTCGGGGAAGCCCGAGAGCGTGGCGAGCCCGGACATCGCCTCCAGATTCGGACCCCACGACACGTAGCTGCGGCACGGGCCGCTGTCGCCGTAGCCCGAGCTCCCGAAGTAGACGAGGTCCGGCCGGACCCGCACCAGCTCCTGGTAGCCGAGGCCGAGCTTCTCCATCACGCCGCTCGCGTAGTTCTCGACCACCACGTCGCTCACCGAGACGATGCGGCGGGCGAGCGCCACCGCCTCGGGTCGCGTGAGATCGAGCGCAACGAAGCGCTTCCCCGCATCCCAGTCCGTGAACCAGGGCGAGAGGGTGGGCTGCACGCCGAGCTCCGGCGCGCGCGGGGGGACGTAGAGCCGCACCACCGTGGGCCGCTGCCGCGACTCGATCTTGATCACCTCGGCGCCGCAGTACGCCATCAGGCGACCGATCCAGGGGCCGGCCATCCCGGCGGTGAACTCGACCACCCGGATGCCGCGCAGCGCCTCCGGCGTCACGCCGGCCGTTTCCTCAGACGACGCCATTCGCTCGCAACGCTCCGAGCTCGCCGGGCGAGAGGCCGAGCTCGCCCAGGTACACTTCCTCGTTGTGCTGCCCCGCGCGGGGAGCGGGGCTCCGCAGGGCCCAGGGGGTCCGCGCGTGGCGGTAGGGAGCGCCCGGGTAGCGCAGCCGCCGGCCGCCGGCGTGCTCCATCTCGACGAAGAAGCCGCGGGCCTCGAGCTGCGGATCGCGCACCACCGCGGCGGCGGTGTTCACCGGCGTGAAGGCGATGTGGCGGCGCTGTCCCTCGTGATAGACCTCCTGCACCGTGAAGCGCCCGGTGAGCTCGCACACGAAGAGATCGATCAGCTCGCGGTGCTCCTGTCGGCGCGAGGAGGGCCCCTCGAACATCGGATCGAGCACCTCCTGGTTCCCCGTCTCCTGGTGGATCCACTCCGCCAGGGCCTTCCAGTGCAGCGGGCGATTCACCATCAGGTAGACCAGGCCGTCCTTGCAGGGATAGGCGCCAGAGGGCACCGAGGCGAAGAGGCCGGTGCCCCGGCGCTTCGGCACGATCCCGTCGTCGAGCCACTTTCCGACGCCGCAGATGTGCGTCACGGCCGTGACGGTCTCCTGGAGCGATACGTCCACGTGCTGTCCACGTCCCGTGCGCGAGGCGTGGAGGAGCGCGATCATGCTGCTCGCCGCCGCGAAGCTCGACGCCACCAGGTAGGCCTGCGACCCCGCCAGCACGACGGGCGGGTCGCTCGCCTCGCCCGTCACGTAGAGGGCGCCACCGAGGGCGTTCGCCACGAGATCCGAGCCGCGATCGTTCCGCCGCGGGCCGGTCCGCCCGAAGGGCGTGATCGAGGTCAGCACGAGGCGTGGGTTCAGGCGCTGCAGCGTCTCGAAGCCGAGCTCGAGCTCCTCCAGCCGTCCGGGCGCGAAGGTCTCCACCAGGAGGTCGGCGCCGCCGGCCAGCCGCATCACGAGCTCCCGGCCCTCGGGCCGCTCGAGGTCCAGCGTGATGCAACGCTTGCTGGTGTTGGCGTGGAGGAAGGCGAAGCTCGTGGCCTCGCCGGCTCCGTCGCGCCAGAGGGGCGGAACGCCGCGAGCCGGATCGCCGCCGGGACGCTCGACCTTGATCACGTCGGCGCCCATGTCGGCAAAGAGCTTTCCGCAGTAGGCGCCGGACGCGTCGGCCAGATCCAGGATGCGTCGTCCGCGCAGCGCGCCTCGCTCGCCGACCGTCACGATGCGTCTCGCTCTTCCTCGTTCCTGGCGGCCTGCGGGCCTGGCCCGTAGACTCCGCCGCGGATGCACGCGGCGACCCGGAACCGTATCGGAGCCGCATCGCGCATGCCACGCGGCGCGGAGACACGGTGCTGATCCAGCGTGCAGAGATCGACGCCGCCTCTCCGGTCGACCTCCGGATCGCGGACGGAAGGATCGTGGAGCTCCGAGCGAGCCTCGCGCCACGGCCGGGCGAGGCGCTCCTCGAGGCCGCCGGCGGGGCGCTCCTTCCCGGCCTGCACGACCACCATCTCCATCTCTTCGCGCTCGCCGCCTCGCTCGCATCGCTGCGCTGCGGACCGCCCGAGGTGCGCGATGCCGCGTCGCTGGCGCAGGCCCTGGCGAGGACGCCGGGCTCGGGCGAATGGATCCGCGGCGTCGGCTACCACGAGTCGGTGGCCGGAGCGCTCGATCGCAGGACGCTCGATCGCTGGGTGCCCGAGCGGCCGCTGCGGATCCAGCATCGCAGTGGCGCACTCTGGATGCTGAACTCGGCCGCCGTGGATCGCCTCGGCCTCGATCGGGGAGTGGACGCGCCGGGCGTCGAGCGCGACCCCGCGGGCCGCGCGAGCGGCCGCCTGTTCCGTCTCGACGCCTGGCTGCGCGAGCGCCTGGAGCCGGCGGCGCCTCCCGGCCTCGCTGCCGTGGGAGGAGCGCTCGCGGCGTGCGGCGTCACCGGAGTCACCGACGCGACGCCGAGCAACGGCCCCGCGGAGCTTCGCGCGCTGGTCGAGGCGCTGGCGCGGCAGGAGCTCCGTCAACGCGTGCGGGTGATGGGGAAGCTGGAGCTTCCCGAGCCCGATCACGCCCGCGCGGAGCGCGGCGCCCTGAAGCTTCAGCTCGACGAGAACGCGCTCCCGGACTTCGACGAGCTCGTGGCCGAGGTCGCGCGGGCGCATCGGGCGGGACGGGCCGTGGCATTCCACTGTGTCACGCGGGCGGAGCTGGTGCTGGCGATCGGCGCGCTCCGCGCGGCCGGCTCCGCCTCCGGCGACCGGATCGAGCACGCCGCGGTGACGCCGCCGGAGGCGATGGCGCTCCTGGTCGAGCTCGGCGTGCGCGTGGTCGTGCAGCCGGGGTTCGTGCGCGAGCGCGGCGACGCCTATCGCGCGGAGGTGGAGGCGGCCGACCTGCCGTGGCTCCACCGCTGTCGGGGCTTCCTCGAGGCCTCGGTGCCGCTCGGGGCCGGGACCGACGCACCGTTCGGAGACCCCGACCCCTGGCGTGCGATGCAGGCGGCCGTCGATCGCCGGACGGAGGCCGGCGTCGTGCTCGGGCGCGAGGAGCGGATCGCGCCGGAGGCGGCGCTGGCCCTCTTCAGCTCGCCCGCCGCGGCGCCGGGCGATCCCCCGCGCCGGATCACCGTGGGCGGCCCCGCCGATCTGTGTCTCCTCGATCGCCCCTGGTCGAAGGCGCGAGAGCGCTTGTCGAGCGAGTGCGTGGCGGCGACGATCTGCGCCGGCGAGGTGATCTGGAGCCGCGGGGAGTCCGGGCCGGCGGCGGCGCTCGGAGGACGTCGAGCAGGGAGGGAGAGATGAGCACGGGGATCGGCGCGCAGCAGGTGCTCGAGGCGGCCGCATGGGAGGGGTTCTGCGATGCGCTGCGCGTCGCCGGCGCGGTGCTGCGGCGTCCCGGCTCGCCGGCGGAGGCGCTGGACCGCGCCGAGGGCTGCCGCTACCTGAGCCGGCTCACCCGCCTCGCCCTCGAGAAGTTCGTGGAGCACGCCGACCCGATGGCGCCGAGCTTCTATCGGCTGAGCCACGAGACCGCGAAGATCGGTTGCGACAATCCCGACAGCCTGTACCTGAACGCCACGATCGACGGCCGCTCCGAGTACCGGCTGCGGGGCACACGTGGAAGTGTGGCATACCTCGGTTTCGGCACGTACTACGGGCACTACGGCTCGAAGGCGCGCTCCGGCTGCAGCGGCTATCTCGAGGCGACGGATCTCGAGCTCGCCTCCGACGGCTCCTTCGAGATCGCGCTCGGCTGCGAGCGGCGGCCCGGCAACTGGCTCCCCATGGAGCCCGACACCTCGATGCTGATCGTGCGCCAGAACTTCCTCGACCGGCAGCGCGAGCGGCCGGCGGAGCTCTCGATCGAGCGCGTCGGCGCCGCCGGCCCGCCGGCGCCGATCACGGCCGAGGCGCTGGCCACAGGGCTCAGCGACGCCGCGCGCTTCGTGGTGGGCACGGCCACGCTCTTCGCCGAGTGGGCCGAGGGCTTCGCGCGGCAGCCGAACGAGCTCCTGCCGATGGATCCCGCGGTGACCGGTGGCGCTCACGGCGATCCCAACATCTTCTTCCACATGGGCTACTGGCGGCTCGGGCCGGAGGAGGCGCTCCTCGTGGAGGCCGAGCCGCCGGAGTGCGCCTTCTGGAACTTTCAGCTCAACAACCACTGGATGGAATCGCTCGACTACCGCCATCGGCGGATCCACACCAACAAGTCGAGCACGCTCTACGGGCCCGACGGCTCGTTCCGGCTGGTGATCGCGCACTCCGATCCGGGCGTGCCGAACTGGATCGACACCGCCGGCCATCCGCATGGCACCATGGGGCTGCGCTGGATCAAGGCGAAGTCGCATCCGCGCCCGCGGACGCGGGTGGTGAAGCAGCGCGAGATCGGGGCGCTCGCGGGCTGAACGCGGGGAGGGAACGCATGCAGGGCGGGCAGCCGGAGATCGTCGAGCGGATCGGCCGCGGTGGGATCGGCTTCGTCGCCGCGGAGGAAGCGCTGTGCGATGCGGCGCGCGCTGCCGCGGGCTTCGCGGATCTCGGGGATGCGTCGTATCGGCCGGGCCTGCGCCGCCTCCTCGAGGCCTACGACGGTGAGGCCAGGCTCACGCCGACCGGCCGCGGCATGGCGGCGGGGGAGCTGATCACGGTGCTGCGCAACCGGCTCCTGGTGGAGCGCGCGCTGGCCGAGCGGTCCGCGATCCGGAGCATCGAGATCCGCCGCCCGATCTTCGTGCTCGGGCTGCCCCGTACGGGGACGACCGCGCTCCACCATCTGCTGGCCCAGGATCCCGCGAACCAGGCGCTCGAGTTCTGGCTCGCCGCCTCGCCGCGGCCCCGGCCACCGCGCGAGAGCTGGCCGAGCGAGGCTGCATTCCAGGAGGCCGAGGCTTTCCTGGCCGCGATGTACCAGGCGGACCCGAGCCTGAAGGCGATCCACCTGATGACCGCGGACGGCCCCGAGGAGTGCCGGCACCTCCTGCAGCAGACCTTCACCGACGACACCTTCGAGTGCAATGCGACGATACCCGGCTACTCGGAGTGGTACGCGCGGCAGGACATGCTGGCCTCCTACGCCCGCCACCGGGACGTGCTGAAGGTCATCGGATCGACGACTCCCGAACGACGCTGGGTGCTCAAGTACCCTGCGCACCTGCGCCACCTGCGAGGGCTGCTGAAGACCTACCCCGACGCCTGCCTGGTCCAGACCCATCGCGACCCGGCGCGCGTGCTGCCCTCGCTCTCGAGCCTGATCACGGGATGGCGGGGCCTCTACGAGGACGCGCCGGACGGCAAGGCCATCGCGAGCTGGCAGCTCGACCTGTGGGCGCGCACCCTCGAGGATGCCACGGCGGTGCGCCGCGCGCACGACTCCCGTCTCGCCTTCGATCTCCACTTCCGCGAGATCGTCGCCGATCCCGTCGGCGCCATCGCCCGGCTGTATGCGAACTTCGGCCTCGAGCTCACCGACGAAGCCGCCCGCCGCATGCGCGCCTGGCACGCCGCCAACCCCCAGGGCAAGCACGGCGAGCACCGCTACGACGCCGCGGAGTACGACCTGGCCGGCGGGCGGGTGGAGGAGCGCTTCGCGGAGTACCGGAAGCAGTACGGGGTGGAGCGGGAGGGGTAAGGGGCATCCGTCGCGCCCGTTGCTGTCAGCCCTGACACCCTACGCCCGCTGCAGCGCCTCCACCACCGCGCGCACGCGGCGGCGATCCTCGTCGGTGTCGAGCGGCAGGTCCGTCGGCAGGTTGATCGTGTCGAGCAGCCCGCTCCACTTCTCGCGCAGCGCCGGGCCGAGCTCGTCGAGGGGCGCGATGGTGGCGAACTCCGCGGCCATCGCCTCGGGGACGAGCTTCGTCATCTCGTCCCAGCGGCCCTCGAGCGAGAGCGCGTGGAGGCGCAATCCGAGGTCCCTCCAGCCGTGGAGCTCGAAGACCGGATGGTAGGTGCGGGTGGAGGCGTAGAAAGCCACGCGGCGGCGATGGAGCGCCTGCTCGCGCTCGAGCTCCTTGCGGTCGCGGCCCGTCACCACGATCGGGGCATGCACGATCTCGACGGCGCCCTCGGGCCGGCCGCCGCTGCGCGCTCCGGCTCGCACCGTGGGCAGCATGACCTCGCGCAGATAACGCGGCGTGCAGATCGGGTGGGCGAAGACGCCGTCGCAGGCCTCCCCGGCGAGGCGCGACATGTAGGGGTTCACCGCGGCGACGTGGATCGGCACGTGGGGATGCTCGATCGGCTCGGGACGGAACACCGGCGGCAGGAAATCGAAGCGATGGTGCTCGCCGTGGAACCAGCGCGGCTCGTCGGGGTGCTGGAAGGTGTGGAGGATGGCGCGCAGGCAGGCCACGTACTCCGCGAGGCGAGGGCCGGGAGCGGAGGTCCACGGCACGCCGTAGCGGCGCTCGCTCTGTCCCTTCACCTGCGTCCCGAGGCCGAGGGTGAAGCGTCCCTGCGAGAGACGCTGCAGGTCCCACGCCATCTGCGCCACGACCATCGGCGCCCGGGGGAAGGCGATCGCGACGCCCGTCGAGAGCCGGACGCGCGTGGTGTGCTCGGCCGCCAGGAGCAGCGGAAAGAAGGGATCGTGCCCGGCGGTCTCCGAGGAGAGGATGCCGTCGAAGCCGATCTCCTCGATGCGTCGCGCTCGGGCGGCGAGGCCGGCGATCCCGAGCTCCTGCGGCTCGCTCGCGAAGCGATAGCTCTCGATCAGGGCGATTCCGACGTTCACGGTACGCCGAGCTCCGTCAGCACCGCCCGGGTGTCGGCCCCGAGCGGGCGCGCAGGGCCGGCGGGTATGCGCATTCGCGGCGGCGCCACCGGCACGCGCCGCCCGGCGATCGACGCCTCCCAGCCCCGGTCGCCATGCACCACGCACGCGCGCTGCTCCGGCATCGGGAGGCCCAGCAGGTGCGCCACGACGTCGCGCAGCGAGAGATCGAGGAGGACGCTGCCGCCGGCCCGCCAGCTCTCGAATGCCGCGAGCGCCGCGTGCATGCCGGAGAGCGGATCGGCGATGGCGTCGCCACAGAAGAGTGGCGCCTCGCGCGATCCCGTGGCCGCAGCGAGCCCCGCCGCCACCGCCGCGTCGTCGCCGAAGGCCACCCAGCCCGCGCCCGGCTCCCGGCGCCCGTAGCCCGTGAGGCTCAGCCAGACGAGGCCCGGCCGACGGACGACCAGCGCCTCGGCGTCGATCCCGAGCTGCCGCAGAGCACGGGGGCGCGAGGCCTCGATCACGATGTCCGCCCGCTCGACGAGACGGCGCAGCGCCCCCCGCCCGTCCTCGGAGCCGAAATCGAGCGCGACGCCCTGCTTCCCCCCGTTCAGGAGATCGAAGAGCCCGGGCGCTCCCGTGCGCAGCGCGTCGGGGCGCCGCGTGCTCTCGACCTTCAGCACGCGCGCGCCGGCGAGGAGCAGGAGGTGCCCGCAGAGGGGTCCCGCCCACAGCGACGAGAGATCGACCACCAGGGGAACGTCGGCGGGCCCGCGCAGCGCGACCGGAAGGCCCCGCTCTGCGACGCGCCGCCACGGCGGAGCCGGCGGCTCGGGCTCGATCGCCACGGCGGCGGGAAGGCCGAGAAGTCGTGCCCGCGCCACCACCTCGTCCGCCGGGAGGTCCGCCACCCTCGCCGCGACGAAGGCCCAGGGATCCCGCGCCTCGCCTTCGCCGAGCCAGGCCGGGAGCAGCGCGAGATCGTCGGGTCGTGCGAGGTTCACGGCGATCCAGCGATCCGCCGCGCGCAGCAGGCGGCAGCTCCCACCGGGTGACACCTGGCCGCGTCGGGCATAGCCGAATGCCGCGGCGTGCTCGCCGAGGAGCGCCGCGCCGTCGAGGCGCATGAGCGCAGCCGTGCCGGCCGCATCGGCCAGCGCCCGCACCACGCTCCGGGCGCGCGAGGCGAGGGGCGCCGGTGCAAGGCGCGGCGGTCCGTGCTCTTCGCCCGTGAGCGCCATGGCGCCCGACTCCGCCCAGACCAGATCGGGATGCTCCTCGCTCACCCGTGGATCTCGTCCACCAGCCCCCAGCGCTTCGCCGTCGCGACGTCGAGGCGCGCCCCGGAAAGCGCGAGCCAGGCCGTGCGCTGCCGGCCGATGCGACGTGGCAGGCTGGCCGTCCCTCCGGCGCCCGGCACCAGCCCGAGCCCGACCTCGGGGAGCTCGAAGAATGCGTCGGCTCGGGCGACGACGCGGCCGGCGAACGCGGGGAGCTCGACCCCCGCTCCGACGCAGGCGCCGTGCACCACCGCGCGCGTGCGCTCGGCGCATGCGGCCAGGAGCCGCGCCACGTTGCGCGTGGAGCGAACCAGGTGCGCGGTGGCGGGATCGGGCAGCGTTCCGAACTCCTCCAGATCGCCACCGCTCGAGAAGGAGGGCCCCGCGCCCGCGAGCACGATCTCGAGGATCGAGGGGTCGGAGACCGCCACACCGAGGGCCTCCGCCAGGGCGTCCCGCATCTCGGCCGAGAAGGCGTTGTGGCGCTCCGGCCGGTTCAACACCAGCGAGAGACGGTCGCCCTGGCGCTCCACGCGCACGGCGGGCCCGGCGCCGGGCTTCGCCGGCGGGCGGTCGGAGCGGCCGCTTCGCCAGGCCGCGAACTCGGGACCCGCCTGGAGCGTGGAGTAGGCGAGCGACTCCGCGACCAGGGCGTCGGCGAGCCCCAGGCGTTCGCCCAGCCGGAGCAGCTGCACGAGAACGGTGGCCGCGATCGGATGGCGCGCCACGGCGGCCAGGACCGGCGCCGCCTCGGTCGGCGAGCTCGCCACCACGTCGAAGCGATCGCGCAGCGCGGCGGCCGCGGCGCTCGCGTCCCGCCGATGGAGCGCCACCGTCACGCAGGGAAGCGTCGCCAGGGCGGTGCGCGCCGTCTCGATCCGCTGCGGCTCGCAGGCGCCGGCGGGGCCGTCCAGGTCGACGAAGAAGGCGTCACGACCGTCGAAGGCGGTATGATCCTCCGCGGCGTAGGGCGAGGCCAGACGGTCCAGCGCCTCGGCGAGCGATCGCGGCGCGGCGGCTCGCTCTGCGCTCACCCGGCCTCGCTCGCGAGCTCCGCCTTCACGCGCCGGCGCAGCAGCTTGCCCGTCTCGTTGTAGGGCAGCTCGTCCCGGAACACGATGCGCTGAGGCGTGCGCGAGGAGCGCAGCCGCTCCCGCACCCATTGCTGGAGCTCCGCGACCGTGGCCGAGCGTCCCGGGCGGAGCACGATCGCGGCCGCCACCGCCTCGCCCCACTCCTGGTCGGGGATTCCCACCACCGCGCAGTCCGCCACGGCCTCGTGGGCGTGCAGCACCTCCTCGATCTCTCCGGGAGACATGTTCTCGCCGCCCCGCACGATCACGTCGTCGATGCGACCCTCCAGGAAGAGGTAGCCCGCATCGTCGACGAAGCCCGCGTCGCGGGTCGGGAACCAGCCCTCGGCATCGACCAGCGAGCCGCGGCCGAGATACTCGCCCGAGACCTGCTCGCCGCGCACGCAGACCTCTCCGGACCGGCCCGGGCCGAGCGGCTTGCCGTCGGCGTCGCGGATCGCCACCTCGACGCTCGGGAGCGGGCGCCCGACCGACGTGAGACGACGTCGCAGCGCCGGATCGTCGCTCGCCGCCGCGGCCCGATGATCCTCCGGGCCGAGCACCGCGATGGTCGAGCTGGTCTCGGTGAGCCCGTAGGCGTTCGTGAAGTCCGTGCCGGGAAGGAGCTGCATCGCGCGCTCGATCACCGGGAGCGGCATCTTGCCGCCGCCGTAGGAGAGCGCGCGCAGCGTCGGGAGCCCGAAGGCCGGGGCGCCCTCGAGGACGTCCACGATCCGCCCGAGCATCGTCGGAACCACGAAGGCGTGGGTGATGCGCTCGCGCCGCGCGGTCTCGATCCACGCCTCGGGCGCGAAGCTCGCGAGCTGCACCATGCGGCGGCCGGCGTAGATCGAGCTCGCGATCGCCGCCATTCCCGCGATGTGGTAGGGCGGAACGCTGACCAGCGCGGCCTCGTCCTCGCCGGCGCCACCGAACTCGAGCGAGCCGAACACATAGGACACCAGGTGCTTGTGCCGGATCACCGCCGCCTTGGGGGCGCCGGTCGTCCCGCTGGTGAAGAGGAGGACCGCGATCGCGTCGGGATCCATGGGCCAGTCCGCGTCGCGGCTCGCCCCGCCGCTCGCGCGACCCAGGAACTCGTCCCGGGTCACCACCTTCGCGCCCGGGAGCTTCCGCAGCGCGTCGGCGCGCTCCGGCGCCGCCACCAGCAGCGAGGGCGCGATGCGCTCGGCGAGCGACTCGAGCTCGTAGTCCGTGAGGCGGTAGTTGAGCGGCACGAAGGGGCGGCCCGCCCACGCGCTGCCGAAGAGCGCCACCGGCACCGCCAGGCTGTTCACGTCGAGGAGGGCGACGTTCTCGCAGCCCGCCGCCGCGATCTCGCCCGCCGCCGCGCCGGCCGCGGCGAAGAGCTGCTCGTAGCGCAGCGCCTCGTCTCCACAACGCACCGCCACGCGATCGCCGAAGCCCGAGACCGCCATCTCGAGCAGCATCATCAGGTTCATCGATCAATCCGACGAGGGAAGCGGCTTCGCTTCCTTCAGCACCAGCGCCTGGCCGCCCACCGCGAGCGAGCCCTCGCCGGGCTTGATGCACAGGAGCTCGAGCTTCCCGTCCGCGTTCACGTAGCGCTTGCCGAGGGTCGTGCCCTTGGCGGCGTCGGGCGAGACCGTGGCGCCGGGCGGGGGGCTCGCCGCGGCGTCGATCATCGGCTGGCCTCCGCAGGTGAGCTCCACGTCCGCGTCGGGGGCGGAGACCACCATCACCTGCGTGTTGCAGACGGCGCTCTTCAGTCGGGTTCCGGTCTTGAGCCGAGCCATGGTCTTGCCTCCGGGGCTTCGAGGAAGGGAGCCAGAAAATGCATCGTCAGCCGGCGTGAGGCGAACCTCCAGCCGTCCGTCGCGCGGACGTAGCGATCGTCGTAGCAGCCGGCGCCGAGGAAGCGCTGGCCGTCCCGCGTCATGCGGAGATCGAGGTGACAGGTTCCCGTGGCGCGGTCGCCGGCGAGCTCGATCAGGTGATCGTGGACGAAGGGCAGGAGGTCGGAGGAAGGGAGGATGGCGCGGTAGGCCTCGCGGATCGCCTCCCGACCGACCAGCGGCGGGCGATCGCCGGTATCCATGGAGCCGTCCTCCGCGAAGAGCGCGGCGGCGCCGTCGGCGTCGCGCCGCCAGATGCAGTGGGCGTAGCGATGCGCCAGATCGCGGATCGCCTCCAGGTCGAGGAGCCTGCGCACGGCGTCGGCGGCGGGCTCGCTCACGCCGGCTCCTCCAGCGCCTCGGCGACGATCTCCGCGATGTCGAGCGCGCGGGTCTCGCCGGCCGGATCGAGCGCCGCCAGCGCCTCCTCGAACATCTGCATGCAGAACGGGCAGGAGACGGCGGCGGTGCGCGCGCCGGAGGCCTTCACCTCCTTGACCCGCATGCGGTTGATGCGCTCCACCGGCTCGTCGTCCATGAACGCATAGCCGCCGCCCGAGCCGCAGCAGAGCGCGCGAGAGCGATTGCGCGGCAGCTCGGTGAAGGCTCCGTCCGCCGTCACCGCGTTCAGCACCGCGCGAGGCGCGTCGTACTCCCCGTTGTGGCGGCCGAGATAGCACGGATCGTGGTAGGTGAGGGAGTCGAGCTTGCGCGCGAGCGGGAGCCGCCCCTCCCGCACCAGCTCGGCGATCAGCTGGCTGTGGTGGACCACCTCGAAGCGCGCGCCGAAGTCCGGGTACTCGTTCTTGAGCGTGTTGAAGCAGTGAGGGCAGGCCGTCACGATCTTGCGCACGCCGTGACGCTCCAGGGTCTCCAGGTTGGTCTTGGCACAGGCCTGGAACGTGACCTCTCCGCCCACCCGCCGTGCCGGGTCCCCGGTGCAGCACTCCTCGGAGCCGAGCACCGCGAAGTCGACGCCGCCGGCCGTGAGCACCGTCGCCACCGCCCGCGTCACCTTCACATTGCGCTCGATCATGGCGCCGGTGCAGCCGACCCAGAAGAGCCACTCGGCGCGGTCGCCGTTCCCCAGCACCTTGAGATCGAGGTCCGCGAACCACTGCTCCCGGTCGCCGCTCACCCCGACCCAGGGGTGCATGCGGTCGTCGAGACTCTTCAGGAGCTGCTTCACCTCGTCGCTCATGCGCGCGTCGGTCATCACGAGGGAGCGTCGCATGTCGACGATCTTCGGCACGTGCTCGACGTAGACCGGGCACTCGCGCTGGCAGGCGCCGCAGGTGCGGCAGCCCCAGAGCTCCGCCTCCAGCACCGCGGGCTGCGGGCCGGGGCCGCCGCCGGGCCCATAGAGCGGCGGGAGAGCGTCCGGGGGCCTCGGCTCCCCGTTCCCGCCCTGCGCCAGCAGCGCGGGCCCGACCGTGCTCAGGTGACGATCGAGGTCCTGGATCAGCTTGCGCGGCGAGAGCGGGACGCCGCTCTGGTGGGCCGGGCACACCTCCTCGCAGCGGCCGCAGTTCATGCAGGCGTCGAGATCGAGGAGGCCCTTCCACGGAAAGGCGTCGATGCGCGAGGCGCCGAGCCGCTCCAGGGCGCCGGGATCCGCGTCGGCCAGCGCCTCCACGTCGGGGTGCGCCAGCCGCCCGCTCGTGCCGAGATTGCTCAGGAAGATGTTTCCCGCGCCGTAGAGCACGTGCCCGAGCTTCCCGTACACGAAGTAGCCGATGAAGCCGAAGGCCGTGACGGCGTGGAACCACCAGACGAAGCGATGCACCGCCCGGAGCGTAGCCGGAGGGAGACCCGCCAGGGCCTGCGCCACGAGCCAGCCGCCGGGCGACCAGCGCGCGAGCTCCGGCTGCTGAACCAGCTCGGTCGCGGCGATGCGCAGCCCCTCCACCACGAAGCCCTGCACGAAGATCAGGAGCAGCAGGCCGAGCGCAACCCAGTCGTCCATCACCGTGTGGAGACGGGCGGGACGCACCACCGCGCGCCGCCACAGCAGGATCACCAGCCCGACGATCGCGAGCAGGCCGAAGACGTCCGAGACCAGCGAGTAGCCGAGGTAGTAGCTCCCGCGCAGGAAGTGGATCCCGGTCCATTCCTGAACGGCGATCTGCGCAGTGGCCGCGAACTCCACGAGGAAGCCGTACAACACCAGCAGGTGGGCGACGCCGGGCAGAGGATCCCGCAGCAGCCGGCGCTGGCCGAAGAGCTCCAGCAGCAGGCGCCGGACGCGCTCTCCCAGGCGATCCGTCCGCGTCTGGGGCTGGCCCAGGCGCCAGAGGCCGATCCGCCGCCAGATCCGCCAGGCCAGGAGCCCCCCGGCGATCGCCAGGAAGACGTAGATCAGCCCGCCGCCGACGATGTTCCAGTAGATCTCGCGGGTGGGCATTTGGCTTGGCCTTCCCTGCCGGACAGTATACGATACGCTGCGTATCATAAATGCCCGGCCGGCCGGGGTGCCACCGCGGGACCAGAGCAGGACCCGAGCGGGACGACGGGATGGCGATCGAGATCCGAGAGACGTTCCAGGTCGCGGCACCCGTGGATCGCGTGTGGCGCCTCCTGATGGACCCCGCGCAGGTCGCGAGCTGCATGCCCGGCGCCTCGCTCGACGAGGTGGTGGACGAGCGCACGTTCCTCGGAAGCGTCCGCGTCCGCATCGGTGCGATCTCGGCGAGCTACAAGGGACGAGTGCGGTTCGAGCAGGTGGACGAGAGCGCCCACACCGTGCGCGCCCTCGCCGAGGGCCGCGAGACCGGCGGCGGCACCGCCCGGGGCACGCTCACCAGCCGGCTCTCGACGCTGCCCGACGGATCCACCCAGGTGATCGCCGAGGCGAGCGTCGATCTCACGGGAAAGGTGGTGCAGGTTGGGCGCGGCATGATCCAGGCCGTCTCCGCCCAGCTCTTCAAGGAGTTCGTGGCGAAGGTCCGCGCGCGCGTCGAGACGCCCGCCGCCGAGCCCGCGACGGGCGCCGCCGCCGCGCAGCCGGCTGCCCCGCGCGACGACGCCATCCGCGTGGTCCCGCTCCTCTTCGCCGCGCTCTGGACCGCGCTCGCGGGCTTCTTCCGGCGGCTCCTCGGCCGCGCGACCACGTGAGCCCGCGGGTGCGAGAGCGCCGGAGCACGAGAGCAACGTCCCACGGAGGAAACGCTTGATGGCCCGCTATCTCGTCGCCTGCGATGCCGGCGGCACCATGACGGACGTGATCGTGGTGGACGAGCGCGGCCGCTTCGTCATCGGCAAGGCGCCGACCACCCGCTACGACGAGAGCGTCGGCTACATGGAGTCGCTCGACGAGGCGCTCTCCTACCTGAAGATCGGTCCGGCCGATCGCCCGGCCTTCTTCCGCGGGATCGAGACCGCGATCTACACCGGCACGTCCATGCTGAACGCGCTGATCAACCTCGACGGGCTTCGCACCGGCCTTCTGGTGACGCGCGGCTTCGAGGACATGATCGTGCAGGGGCGGGGCTCCCAGAGCTTCATCGACTGCCAGTGGTCCGAGATCACCCACATGCAGTACCGCAAGCACCGCGTTCCGCTGGTGCCCCGGCGCCTGACCCGCGGAGTCACCGAGCGCGTGGATCTCTTCGGGCAGATCGTGATCCCGCTCTACGAGCACGAGGTGGAGAGCGGAGTGCGCGAGCTCCTGGAGCTCGGGATCCAGGCCCTGGCGATCGTGTTCCTCCAGTCCTTCACCAACGGCGCGCACGAGCAGCGGGCGGCGGAGATCGCGCGACGCGTGATCCGCGAGTCCGGCCGGAAGGTTCCGGTGGTGATCTCCAGCGAGGTCGCGCCGACCCTGCGCGAGATCTCGCGCGCCAACGCCACGGTGATCCAGGCCTACGCCTCGGAGCCCGCACGCAAGCAATTGGTGCAGGTCGAGGAGAAGCTGCTGGCCGCCGGCTACCGCCACTCGCTCAAGACCGTGCTCTGCTACGGCGGCGTCACCAGCATCCGCTACCCGCGCCTGTTCGAGACCGTGATGTCGGGGCCGGTGGGCGGCATGATGGGCGCCGCCTACGTGGCGAAGGTGATCGGCGAGCAGAACGTGGTCTGCTCCGACGTCGGCGGCACGAGCTTCGACGCCGGCGCCATCACCGCCGGCATCCTGCCGATCGATCGCGAGCCTCCGTTCCAGCAGATGTACGTGAACGTGCCGATGCTCGACATCCGCTCGATCGGCGCGGGCACGGGGACCTACATCCGCCTCGATCCGGAGACGCAGCGGATCAAGCTCGGGCCGGACAGCGCGGGGGGCACACCGGGGCCGGTGTTCCAGGAGACCGGCAACGAGGACGTCCCGACGGTCAACGACTGCAACCTGCTGCTCGGAATCCTGAACAAGGACTACTACCTGGGCGGCCGCGTCAAGGTGAACCCCGCCAAGTCCCTGAAGGTCTTCCGCGAGAAGGTCGCCGATCCCCTGGGGCTCGATCCCTACGTGGCGGCCGAGCAGTGCGTGGACCTGGTGAACGTGATCATGCGCGAGCACCTGGTGCGGAGCCTGATGGTGGGGCACGACCTGCGCGACTACGTGCTCCTGGGCTACGGCGGCGGGGGGCCGCTCCACCTGCTGGGCTACGCCGGCGACGCGCCCTGGAAGGCCGTGATCACCGTGCCCCACGCCGGCGCCTTCAGCGCCTGGGGCGGCGCCTGCATGGACTACGCCCATCGTCGACACAAGAGCGTGTCGGCTGTGTTCGCGGGCCGTGAGGGCTGGACCGACCCGGCTCGGGCGGTGACGGCGGCCTGGCAGGAGCTGGAGGAGGAGCTGCTGAAGGAGCTGCTCCAGGAGGGCTTCTCCCGCGACCAGATCGCGCTCGAGCAGATCGCCTACATGCGCTACTTCGGGCAGCTCAGCGACGTGGAGGTCTCCTCGCCCGTCTCCCGCCTGCGCGGCGAAGCCGACGTCGAGCGGCTGGTGACGCGCTTCGAGGAGGTCTTCACCCAGATGTTCACGCTGGCGGGGCGGCCGCCGCAGCCCACCTACCACGTCTCCGAGGTGGGCGTGATCGCCAGGGTCGACACCGTGAAGCCGAAGCTCGAGCGGCATCGCCTCGAGGGCAAGAAGCCGCCCAAGGCCGCCTCCAAGGGCACCCGCAGGGTATTCCAGAAGGGCCGCTGGCACGTGGCGCAGATCTGGGAGATGGGCGAGCTCCGGCCCGGGAACGAGATCGACGGCCTCGCGGTGATCGAGGCGCCCAACACCACGCTCTTCGTGCCGCACGACTGGCGCGTGCGGATCGACGAGCACCTGATCTACTGGCTCGAGCGGCGCGGCCAGCGGCGGGCGGCGGCCCGGCCCGGCACGGCCCGGCGCGCGAAGCGAGGGGGCAAGCGATGAGCCCGAAGGCGAAGGCGACCCGGCGAGTGAAGGCGAGCGCGAAGGCCGGAGCGCGCGCCGGCGCGCGGCGCGCGCGAGCGGGCAACGGGCGCCGGCGCCCGAGCCTGCGCGAGCAGCTCGCGACGAACGATCGGCTGCTTCGGGAGACCGGGCATCTCTTCGGTCTCGAGAAGATGCGTCGCAAGGAGAGCGATCCGGGGACCTACGAGGCGGTGTGGCAGATCCTCTTGAACATCTGCAACACCGCGCATGCCGTGGGCTGCCGCGTCTCGAGCTCGCCGATCGCCGCCGAGGGCGGCGACGCCCTCTGGAGCCTCCACCTCCCGACCGGCGAGGCGATCTGCACCTCGCGTGGCATCGTCTCGCATCCGGGCCTGCTCTCGCTGCTCCTGCGCTCCTACATCGAGGCAGGGTACGAGGACGATCCGGGGATCCGCCCCGGCGACATCTTCGAGAACAACGACCCGCACTTCGGCGGGATCCACTCCGCGGACTTCCAGACCACCGTGCCGATCTTCTGGCAGGGTCGGCTCATCGGCTGGGCCGGCTCGGTGACCCACGTGATGGACGCGGGCTTCGTGCTCCCGGGCTCGATCGGCTTCATGAACCCCGACTGCTTCTCCGACGGCGTGCCCGTGGTGGCCGAGCGGGTGGGCGAGAACGACCGCTTCCACCCCTGGTACGAGAAGCGCATGCGCTCCCGCACCCGCGTCCCCGACTGGACCATGGGCGACGCGCGCGGCCGCCTCGCCGGCTGCCTCACCATCCGCGACCGCGTGCTGGCGCTGGTGGAGAAGTACGGGCTCGACTTCTTCGAGGACGTGGCGCGGGAGTACATCGAGGACAGCCGTCGCTACGCCGTCTCCCGCGTCCGCACCCAGGCGGTGCCGGGCCGCATCCGGAAGTCCGGCTTCAAGGACCTCTCGATGAAGGGCAAGCGCGTGCTGCTCCCGGAGCAGGACGTGGACTGCCTGTTCAATCTGCCGCTCGAGATCACGATCGACCGGAAGGCCAAGGTCGGGATCTCGCTGCGCGGCGCCAGCGGCTGGGTGCCCTTCGGCGAGAACATCACGCCGAGCGCGCTGGTGTCGGGGATGCTGAACGCCTACTCCCACGTGGTGGGCTTCGACATGTTCAACTGGGGCGCCGTCGCGGCCTGGAAGCTCGAGGAGCCTCCCGCCGGCTCCTGGGCCAACCCGTACCCCGCGAACTACTTCGCCGCCTCGGGCGTGGCCTGGGCGCCGGCGGTGGTGTGGATGAGCTTCCTCTACGAGGCTTTCGGCCGGCTCTACTGGGCGCGCGGCTTCGTAGAGGAGGTGGCGGCGGGCGCCGCCACCACGATGACCGCCGAGTTCTCCGGCACGAACCAGTACGGCCTCTACACCGCGGGGCTGACCCTGGAGCAGGCGTGCAACGGCGGGCCGGCGCGCGGCATCGCGGATGGCGAGACCAGCGCCTGGTGCATCTACACCCCGAACGCCGACTTCGGAAACGCCGAGGTGAGCGAGCTCTACTACCCCGTGCTCTACCTGGGCCGCAACGTGGAGCCGGACTCCGGGGGCTACGGGAAGTTCCGCGGCGGCCTCGGGCACACCGCCGTGTGGCTGGTGAAGAACACCCCCGGCATCGAGTACCAGTGCGGCTGTGCGGGCATTCGCAGCAAGGTCTGCGGGAACCACGGGATGTTCGGCGCCTATCCCACCTGGCCCGATCGCGCGGCCTACGCCAGCGGCACCAACCTGAAGCAGCTCGTCGAGGCGCGGCGGCCGCTGGTGCACGAGCGGGGCGACCCGGAGCGGCCGAACATCGCGCGGGACCTCGAGGCGAAGCTCGTGGAGCCGAACCTGGTGGCGCCCTTCGTGACGCAGGGGCAGCTCCACGAGTGGGACCTGATCGTGCACCCGGTCTCGGGCTCGCAGGCGCTGGGCGATCCCATCGAGCGGGACCCCGAGCTGGTGCGCCGCGATCTCGACGACGGCTGGGGCCGCGCGCGCACCGCCTCGGAGGTCTACGGCGTGGTGGCGCGCTTCGACGAGAAGGAGAAGCGCTGGGAGGTCGACGTCCCCGCCACCGAGAGGAAGCGCGCGGAGCGGCGCGAGGAGCGCAAGCAGCGCGGCGTTCCCTTCCGCGACTGGTGGCAGCAGGAGCGCGAGAAGGTCCTGGCCCGGGAGAACATGTCGCCGGCGGTGCTCGAGATGTGGCGCAGCTCGATGCGACTCTCGCCGGAGTACGCGGCCGAGCTGCGCGCCTTCTGGCAGCTCCCCGACGACTTCACGTTCTAGAGCAGGAGATCCCGTGTCGACGTACGACCTGTCGGAGATCGAGCGGCTGATCGATGGAGAGCTCCCCTGGACCCGCGTCCAGGAGATCATGAAGGACGCCAAAGACGCCGACCGCTTCGAGAAGTGGGTGGCGATCCTCCAGAAGCGCGTGCCGTGGAAGGAGAAGATCCTGCTCCCGCTCACCACGGCGCTCTTCATCGTGCGCAAGGGCAGGCAGCGCATCGTGAAGTGCCGCTGCGGCCACGAGTTCGGCGACTACCGGGTGAACTGGAAGCTCTCGGCGCTGATCCACGTGCGCGAGACCGAGGAGCAGCTCCGCGAGGTCTACCGCGGCACCGAGCAGCCGGATCCCTCGTGGATCCAGATCCGCGAGTACATCTGCCCGGGCTGCGGCACCCAGCTCGAGGTGGAGGCGGTGCCGCGCGGCTGCCCGCCGGACTTCGAGCTCCTCCCGGACCTGGACGTCTTCTACCGCGAGTGGCTCGGCCGGCCGCTCCCCGACGAGGTGGAGCTCGAGGACAAGACGCTCGAGGCGATCCGCTCCTGGCGCACGGGCGGCCGATGAGCCGCGCGCTCGAGGACCTCGTCGTCCTCGACCGGACGCAGTCCTTCTGGGCGTCCCTCGGCGTCGCGCTGCTCGCGGACTTCGGAGCGAGGGTGCTGCGGATCGAGGACCCCGCCGTTTCGCCCGAGGCGGGCGAGGGCGCGCCGCGCCGCGCGCCCTGGCACTGGGAGCGCGAGCTCGCCCAGCGCAACAAGCGCAGCCTCCGGGTGGACGACCGGCGTCCGGAAGGACGCGCGATCGTGGAGGCGCTAGTGCGGCAAGCGGACGTGGTCGCGATCGATCACCCGCTGCGCGAGGTGGCGGAGCGGGGCTGGGACTACGAGACCCTCTCGAAGCTCCGTCCGGATCTCGTGTATGCACGCGGCACGGGCTTCGGCCCGGAGGGACCCGACCGGGACCTTCCGGCGATCGACGAGCTCGCTGCCGCCCGCACCGGCATGATGCCGATCCTCCCCCAGCCCGGACAGCCGCCGGTCTACCCGGGTCATGGCAGCATGTACACCGCGGTGATGCTGGCCTTCGGCGTGATGACCGCGCTCCAGCACCGCGCCGCCACGGGAGAGGGGCAGCTCGTCGACGTCTCGCTCTTCGCGGGGAACATGTACGGCGCGAGCCTCGATCTCCAGGCCTATCTCGCGATGGGCGGCGAGCGGCTGCTGCAGCCCATCTCGCGCCTCGACCTCGGGAACCCCATGAGCGGCACCCTCTATCCCGCGGCCGACGGGAAGTGGGTGACCCTGACCATGCCCGACACCGATCGCTGGTGGCCGGCCTTCGCGCCGCTGGTGGGGATCGATCCCCGGGATTCCCGCTTCGACAGCCACGAGCAGCGCTGCGAGGTGAACCGCCTCGAGCTGATGCAGGTCCTGGAGTCTGCCTTCGCCAAACAGCCTTCGGAGCACTGGCGGGCCGCCTTCGCCGAGCACCAGCTCTCCGCCGACGTGATCGAGGACTACACCTACCCCGAGAGCGATCCGTCGGCCTACCGCAACCGCTACATCCTGGATCTCGCCCACCCGAGCCTCGGGCGCATGAAGGTCCTCGGCTTCCCGGTCTTCCTCTCGGACGGGACGCCCGGGCTCGACCGGCTCGCCCCCTGCGCCGGCCAGCACACCGGCGAGGTGCTCCACCACTGGCTCGGGATCGACGAGGACCGCATCACCGAGCTTCGCGCGCAGGGCGTGGTGGAGTAGGGCGATGGAGGCCAGCCGCGCGCTCGACGGCATCCGGGTGATCGATCTCACGGTCTGGTTCCAGGGCCCGGTGGCGGCGCAGCACCTCGCGGACTTCGGCGCGGAGGTGATCCACGTCGAGCGGCCGAAGGGCGGCGACCAGGGCCGCGGGGTGCGCAGCATCAAGGCGCTCCCGGTGGGCGACTGGAACCAGTACTTCCTGGTCATCAACCGCAACAAGAAGAGCCTGGCGGTCGATCTCAAGCAGAATAAGGGTCGCGAGATCCTGTACCGCCTGGCAGAGAAATCCGACGTCTTCCTCTCGAACCTCGCCGCCGAGAACCTCGCCGCCTGGGGCCTCACCTGGGACGAGCTCCGCGCGGTGAACCCGCGCCTGGTCTACGCCGTGACGAGCGGCTACGGGCGCTGGGCCACCGCGACCAAGCCCTCCTTCGACATGACGGTGCAGGCGCTCACGGGCTTGATGAATCGACTGGGCGAGCCGGGGCAGCCGCCGATCTACCTCGGCATGGGCTCGGGCGACGCCTACGGCGGGCTCCTCGGCGCCCTCGGGATCCTGGTGGCGCTGCACCAGCGACGGCGCACGGGGAGGGGGCAGCTCGTCGACGCCTCGCTCTACGGCGCTCAGCTCCTGCTGGCGGCGCCGACGCTGCAGGCGTACCTCGCCACCGGAGATCCGGCCTTCGCGCGGCAGCGCTCGCGGCGCACGCCCGAGAACCCGCTCTGGAACACCTACGCCGCGCGGGACCGCTGGCTCTTCCTGTGCGTCCCGAACGACGATACGAGCTACGCAAGGCTGCGTCGGGCGCTCGGAGACCCGCCCGCCCTCGGAGATCCCCGCTTCGCCTCGGCGGCCGGCCGCCGCGTGCACGCCTCGACGCTGGTGGAGGCGCTGGACGCCGTCTTGCGCGAGCGTGGTGCAGAGGACTGGACGGCGCGGCTCCGCGGCGAGAGCCTCTCTGCGAGCCCGATCGGGACGCTGCGCGACCTCTCCGAGGATCCCCAGGCCTGGGCCAATGACTACCTGATGGAGACCTGGTGCGAGGAGGTGAAGCGGCAGGTGAAGGTGCGAGGCCTCCCGATCGGCCTCTCGAAGACACCGGGCCGCGTCGAGAGCCTGGGCCCGGAGCTCGGCCAGGACACGGAGCTCTTGCTGGCGGACCTCCTCGGCTACTCCTGGGACGAGATCGGCGAGATGAAGACCGCCGGGGTGAGCCCGGGAGCCAGGCGGCGAGCGCGCGCTTCGCCGCCGGGCCGCTCACGGGCGTTCGCATCCTCGACCTCTCGACCATGTTGGCCGCGCCCTACGGCGCGACTCTCCTCGGCGATCTCGGCGCCGACGTGATCAAGGTGGAGTCGCAGTACGGCGACGACAGCCGGCACCTCGGCGCGGAGAAGCAGGGCGAGCGCGCGCCCTTCCTCGCGCTGAACCGCAACAAGCGCGGCCTCGTCCTCGACCTGGCGAAGCCCTCGGCGCAGGGCGTCTTCGCGCGCCTCGTGGCCCGCTCCGATGCCCTCATCACCAACGTGCGGGAGCCGGCGCTCTCGCGTCTCGGCATCGACTACGACTCCGTACGCCGCCACCGACCGGACGTGATCTGGGTGGGCGTCACGGCGTTCGGGCCCGACGGGCCCTACGCCGGGCGGCCGGGGATCGACTTCCTGGCCCAGGGCTACGCCGGCATGATCGCGGGCAACGGCCACGCGGATGGGCCGCCGGTTCGCGTCACCGCGCCGCTGGTCGACGTCATGACCTCGCTGTGCGTGGCGACGAGCGTCCTGGCGGCGCTGCGCGTGCGCGACGCGACCGGTCAGGGCCAGCGCATCGACGTCTCGCTCCTCGACGTGCTCACCCACGCCCAGGCCACCGTGATCCAGAGCTATCTGCTGGCCGGCGAGGTGGTGCCGCGCACGGGGAATCGCAGCCACTACTTCGCGCCGTCCGGCGTCTACGAGTGCCGCGACGGCCGCAGTCTCTGTCTCACCTGTCCCTCCGACAAGTTCTTCCGCAACCTCTGCCAGGCGCTCGAGCTCCCGCTGGCCGACGATCCGCGCTTCGCCCGCAACGCCGAGCGCCTGCGCAACCAGGACGAGCTCGACCGGCGGATCGCCGCCCGCTGCAAGGAATTCTCCCGAGACGAGCTCCTGGAGAAGATCCTGGCGGCCGACGTGCTGGTGGCGCCGGTGAGCGAGGTCCCCGAGGTGGCGCGCGATCCCCAGATCCGGCACAACGGCATGATCGTGGAGACGGAGCACGCGCGGCTCGGGAAGCTCCCGGTGACGGGCGTCCCGATCAAGCTCCGCGGCACGCCGGGGAGCGTCCGCCGCGCGCCGCCGGTGAAGGGGCAGCACACCGAGGAGCTGCTGCGCGAGCTTGGCTACGGCGCCGACGAGATCGCGCGGCTCGCCGACGAGGGCGCGGTGGCGGGGCCGGGCGAGGACAAGGCGTAGCGGACGACTACTTCCCTCGCTCCCACTCCTCGAGGAGCCTGCGCCGCAGCTCCGCCTCCTGCTCGCGGATCTCCCAGAAGCGCGGCTTGCGCTTGTCCACCCAGGCCTTGCCGCCTTCCTTGCCCTCCGGCATGTCGAACCAGTCGGGGTACATGCTGCTCGAGATGACGCCCATCTCGGCGTAGCCGTCCATCAGCTGGTCGAAGCTCGCCTTCAGGATCTCGAGGCAGCCCGGCGAGAGGCGCAGCATCTCCTCGCACCAGCGATCGACCGCCGCCTCGAGCTCCGCGCGCGGCACCACCTCGTTCACCAGGCCCATCGCGAGCGCCTGCTCCGCCTTGTAGCGCCGGCAGAGCATCCAGATCTCCCGCGCCTTCTTCGCGCCGACCACGTTGGCGAGGTAGGGCACGAAGAAGCCGTCGGCGGGGCTCGAGACCTTGGGACCGGCCTGGCCGAAGATCGCGTCGTCGGCGGCGATGGTGAAGTCGCAGCAGTAGGCCATGTGGTGGTGCCCGCCGATGCAGTAGCCCTGGACCTGCGCGATCACCGGCTTGCGCGAGGTGCGGATCAGCCGGTTGTGGGGATAGCGGAAGTAGAAGGCCTCGCGCAGGCCCCACTGCTCCCACTCCACGTCGCCGCCCGCGCCGAAGTGCTTGCCGGCTCCTGCCACCACGATGGCGCCGAGCGTCGGATCGTGGTTCGCGTGGTAGAAGGCGCGGAACATCTGGTCGACGGTGCGGAGCGTCATGGCGTTCATCTTCTCGGGCTTCGAGAGGGTGACTCGCGCGATTCCGCCGCCGAGCTCCTGGTGGCGTTTGCGCTCGTAGACGATCTCGTCGAAGTCGAGCCCGTCTCCGGTGACGCGCTCCCAGGCCGTCCAGCTCATGAGAGACCCTCCACGCTCGATCGTCCGACGCTCGCCGGCGTCACGTCTTCAGCACCACCGCGGTGGCGTTCCCGCCGAGCCCGATGGTCTGCCCCAGGCCCACGCGGGCGTTCGGCACCTGTCGCCCCCCGGCGTCACCGCGGAGCTGCCAGGTGAGCTCCGCCACCTGGAAGACGCCCATGGCCGTGGTGGCCTCGCCGAAGGACTGGAAGCCGCCGCTCGGGTTGATGGGCAGCTTTCCGGTGGGAGCGGTCTCGCCCTTCTCCACCAGGCGCTCCGCCTCGCCCACCCCGCAAAGCCCCCACTCCTCGGGGAAGGCGAGCTCGTAGTAGACGGTGTTGTCCTGGAGCTCCACCAGGCTCACGTCGCGTGGGCCGACGCCCGCGCGCTCGAAGGCCCGCTCCACCGCGATCTTCGCCTCGCTGTGCAGCGTGTTGCCCTTCGGGCTCACGGCGGCCACGTGGCGCGTGATGCCGTCGTCGAAGCGCGCCGTCGCGACGGTGCTGGAGGCCACCCAGACCGGCTTCGTGGTCTTGCGCCGCGCGAACTTGGCGGAGCAGATCACCGCCGCCGCGGCGCCGTCGCTCACCGGGCAGATCTCGTAGAGCCGGAGCGGCGCGCAGACCATGGGCGACTTCAGCACCTGCTCCAGGCTGAAGGGCTTGCGGAAGCGCGCGTAGGGGTTGTGCACGGAGTTGGCGTGGGCCTTCACCGCGATCTTCGCCAGGTGCTCCTCGGTGGTGCCGTGCTCCTCCATGCGGCGGCGGCAGAGCATGCCCCAGAAGGCGGGTCCCGAGACGCCGATGCAGCGCTGGCGCAGGAACTCCGGGTCGGTCTTCTCCTCGACGCCCGAGGTCTGGATGAAGCCCTTCGGCATCTTCTCGCCGCCCACCACCAGGACCACGTCGTGGAGGCCGCTCGCCACCAGCGTGGTGCCCACGTTGAAGGCGTTCCCGCCGGCCGAGCAGCCGGCCGAGAGGTTGTAGACGGGGACGCCCGTCGAGCCCATGTCCTCGACCACGTCGTTCCCGTTCAGCCCCCAGCCCTTGCCCCCGGAGAAGCGGGAGCTCGCTGCCGCGACCGCCTCGATCTCGCGCCACGAGACGCCAGCGTCCGCGAGCGCCGCCGTCACCGCGGCCCGACACAGATCGGTCACGGACTGGCCCTCGAACTTCCCGAAGGGATGCATCCCCACCCCGAGCACTGCGACGTCGGTCACGGTCGCTTCTCCTTCACTTTGTCCGCGCCGGGCCGCCGGCCGGCCGGAACTGCCAGGTCATCACGTCGTTGCCTTCGGCGTCGCGGTAGAGGCGATCCACGACCAGCTCCACGGGCAGCCCGCCGTGGAGCTTCGAGAAGTCATCGGTCGCGATCCGGCCGAGCACGCGCAGGCCTTCCGCGAGATCCACCATCCCGACGGCGTAGGGCTGGTAGGGCTCGTCGTACCTGGCCGGCGGCGGCGGGGGATAGTTCTGCACGGCGTAGCTGAAGAGGACGCCATGCGGGCCGAAGGCCGCGTCCTCCATCTTGCTCTCGTCGCATGCGGGGTTGTGGCAGACCGGCGACTTCGGGAAGTAGGGCGTGCCGCAGCTCGCGCAGCGCGAGCCCAGGAGCCGCGGCCCCTCGGGCCGCTCCGCGAACAGGTCTTCGATCACGGGGATGCGTCGGGTCATGACTCCTTCTCCAGCTCGGCACGCCGCTCGCGGGCCGCGCGGATCAGCTCGGGCACGATCTCGTGGCAGTCGCCGACGATGCCGTAGCGCGCGTGCTTGAAGATCGCGGCGTCCGGGTCCTTGTTGATCGCGACGATGGTCTTGGCGGCGGCGCAGCCGGCCATGTGCTGGCTCGCGCCGGAGATCCCCACCGCCACGTAGAGCGCGGGACGGGTGATGCGGCCGGTGAGGCCGACCTGGCGCGAGGCGTCCACCCAGCCCTCGTCCACGAGGGGTCGCGAGGCGCCGGCCATGCCGCCGAGCGCCGCGGCGAGCTGCTCGACCAGGGCGAAGTGCTCGCGGGCGCCGAGGCCGCGACCGCCGGCCACGATCACCGCGGCGTCCTCCAGGCGCGGGCCCTCGGCCTTGGCGGGCTCGACCGTGCGGATCCGCTCCTCCACCGGCGAGAGCTCCAGCGAGAGCTCCTGCACGGCCGGCGTACCGGGCGTCGCCACCGGCTCCGCGCGCAGCGCCATGGTGGAGACGCCGAGGATCGCCGGCCCGTCACCGACGACCTCGTACACCGCGTGCGTGTCGCCGCCGTACGCGGCGGCGGTGACGCGCAGCTTCCCGCCCTCCACGGTGGCGTCGATCGCGTTCATCACGACGGCCGCCCCGAGCCTTCCCGCGAGCCGAGGCGCTACGAGCCGCACCTCGACGCTCTGCGGAAAGAGGAGCGCACGCGGCGCGCGGGCCCGGCAGGCCTGGGCCAGGGCCTCCACCAGCGCATCGGGTCTTCCCGGGGCGAGCTTCGGGTCCGGGACCGCATCGAGCGTGGCCGCGCCGTAGCGCCCGGCCAGCTCCGCTGCACCGGGCGGTGTCGCCCCGAGCACCAGCAGGCCGAGCTCCGCTCCGGCGGCCGTCGCGAGCCTTCGACCGAAGCTGAGGGTCTCCTCCACGCCCCGCGCGAGCGCGCCCGCGCCCCAGCTGCACACCCACACCGTCGACATCAGAGGGCTCCGTCCCGGGCGAGCCGCTCGACGAGCGCCTTCGCCGCCGCGGCCGGCCCTCCGTCGAGGAGCTCGCAACGCCCGTGCACCGAGGGCACGAGCTGGCGCACGAGATGGATCCGCGGTGCGAGCTCCGCGGCCGCGAGGCCGATCGCCACGGTCGTCGCGACCTCGGGCCTGGCGCGCCGCGCCTGGAGCTTGCGCGCGGCGGTCGGATAGCGCGGCGTGCCGATCTCGTTGCTCACGGTGACCACGGCGGGGAGCGACACCTCGACCCCCTCGTCACCGTCCGGCGTCACGCGGGTGACGCGCACGGTGTCGCTCCCGACGAGCGACACCGCTCGCGCGATCGTCACCACGGGCATCCCCAGGCGTTCTCCGATCAGCGCCGGCACCACGCCCTGGTCGTCGTCGGAGGCCTGCCGGCCGCAGAGCACGAGGTCGGCGCCGCCGGTGGAGCGGATCCACGCCGCGAGGATCGCCGCGCTGGCGTGCCCATCCAGCGTCGCGGGATCCGCCGGGACGTGCGCGATCTGATCGGCGCCGAGGGCCCAGGCGTGGCGCAGGATGTTCGAGGGATCGCTGCCGATCGACACCACCGCGATGCTCGCGCTCGCTCCGGCGTCGCGCAGCCGCAGCGCCGCCTCCAGCGCCTGCTCGTCGAATCCGTTCATCAGGCGCGGGATCGCCGACTGGGTGATCGACTTCCCGTCGTCTCCGATCGCGAGCCGACCCGCCACCGCGAAGCTGTTGACGGCGTCGGGGTCGAGCACCTCCTTCACGCACACCACGATCCGCATGCTCGAGAACTCTCCTTTCAGGCCTGGCGCGCGAGACCCCATGGTACACTGCCGCCACGATGAAGCAGGCACTCGAAGGCATCCGTGTGATCGAGCTCGGCGACGGCGTCTCGGCAGCGTACTGCGCGCGTCTGTTCGCGGACTTCGGCGCCGACGTGATCAAGGTCGAGGAGCCGCGGGGCGACGTCGCTCGCGCGTGGGGCCCGTTTCCCAAGGACCAGCCGGACCGCGAGAAGAGCGGCCTCTTCGCCTTCCTCAACACGAACAAGCGCGGCGTCGTGCTCGAGCTCGCGAGCGCCGAGGGACGCGCGGCGCTCGAGCGCCTGGTGGCGAGCGCCGACGTGCTGGTGGAGAACCTGCCGACGCCGCGTGCGCGCGAGCTCGGCATCGACTGGCCGTCGCTCTCGCGTGTGAATCCGGATCTGGTGCTGATCTCGATCACGCCCTTCGGGCGAAGCGGCCCCTACGCCGAGTGGAAGGGTCACGACCTGAACGCCTACCACCTGACGGCCGCCGGCCACCGCTACTGCGGGCTTCCGGGACAGCCGCCGCTCGAGCACGGCACCTTCGCCGCCGAGTTCTTCGGCGCCGCCGCGGCCGCGGCCTGGGGCCTCGCGGCGACGCTCCGGCGGGATCGCGTCGGCGGCGGCCAGCAGCTCGACGTCTCCTGCGCCGAGGCCATCGCCGCGGTCTTCGTGGGCGGGCAGAACATCGGCGCCTACGCCCAGGACGGGAAGTGGGAGCGCCGCACCGGCGTCGGCATGCCGCTCGGCGCGCCCGCCACCATCATGCCCTGCAAGGACGGTCACGTCTGGATGCTGGCCCTCGAGCCCGGGCAGTGGAACGGGCTGCGTCGCGTGATGGGCGATCCCGACTGGGCGCAGGCCGAGATGTTCCAGGACATGTTCGCGCGGGCCCAGAACTCCGACGTGATCTACCCGCTGCTCGAGGAATGGACGCTCCAGCATGGGAAGTGGGAGATCATGGAGCGGTGTCAGGCCGAGGGCGCGCCGATCACCGCCGTCTTCTCGGTGAAGGAGGCCGTGGAGCAGCCGCACCTGCGCGCCCGGGGCTACCTGGTGGAGGTGGAGCACCCGCGGCTCGGCCGGCTGCGGCATCTCGGCGCTCCCTTCCGCCTCCCCGCGAGCCCCGGCGGGCCGAGCCGCCCCGCGCCGCTCCTCGGCCAGCACAGCGACGAGGTGCTGGCCGGCGCGACCGCAGCGCCCGCGCGCCCGACGCCCGCTCGTGGGGCCGGAACGCCGAGCGCGCGCCGGCTTCCGCTCGAGGGCATCCGCGTGGCGAACTTCGGCTGGGTGTGGGCCGGGCCGGTGGTGGGGCAGACCCTGGCCTTCCTCGGCGCCGAGGTCTACAAGATCGAGTCGCGCACCCGCATCGATCTGACGCGCACGCTCCCGCCCTTCGGCGGCGGCGTGCGCGATCCCGATCGCAGCCTGTCGAACCATGCCTGCTGGGCGGGGAACGGGAGCGTGACGCTCGATCTCAAGAAGCCCCGGGGCCAGGAGCTCGCCCGCCAGCTCGTCGCGCGCTGCGACGTCGTGATCGAGAACTTCGGGCCCGGCGTCATGGAGCAGCTCCGCCTCGGCTGGGACGAGCTGCGCAGTGTCCGGCCCGATCTGGTGATGTTCTCCATGCCCGCGGCCGGCCTCGACGGACCGCTGAAGGACATCCGCACCTACGGCCTCTCGCTCACCAGCACGACCGGTCTCGACAGCCTGACCGGCTACCTCGGCGGACCGCCGATTCCCGTGGAGAACGCCTTCTCCGATCCCTACAACGGGATCCTCGGCGCCTACGCGATCCTGGTGGCGCTCGCGCACCGCGACCGCACCGGCGAGGGCCAGCACGTGGACTACTCCCAGCAGGAGGCGGTGATGCAGATGATCGGCCCCGCCTTCATGGACTACGTGCTGAACGGGCGCGTCGGGGGCCCGATCGGGAACCGCCATCCGCTGGCCGCCGGCGCGCCTCACGGCGTCTTCCCCTGCGCCGGCGACGATCGCTGGATCTCCATCGCGGTGCTGGACGACGAGGAGTGGCGCGGCCTCGTGCGCGCGATGGGAGGCCCCGAGTGGGCCATGGCCGGCGAGCTCGCGACGCCCGCCGGGCGCCTGGCGCGCACCGACGCGATCCACGAGCGCCTCGCCGCGTGGACCCGGGAGCAGGATCCTCGCGTCCTCGCCGAGCGCCTCCAGCAGCACGGCGTCGCGGCAGCTCCCGTCCTCTCGGTGGCGGACCTGCTGCACGACCCGCACTGGCGCGCCCGCGAGACCTTCATCGAGGTGACCCACCCCCTCGGGTTCCAGGAGACGATCTACGGGGCGTACGTGAAGACCAGCCGCAGCCGCGTCGAGGTGCGCCCCGGTCCCCGCATCGGTCAGGACAACGAGCGGGTGTTCCGCGGACTCCTCGGTCTCGCCGACGACGAGTACCGGCGTCTCGTGGACGAGAAGATCGTCTTCTGAGGGGCGTGCCATCGAGGGATCGTCCCGGCCTCAGCGCCCCTGGAAGCGCGGGGGCCTCTTCTCCGCGAACGCCCGCGGGCCCTCCAGCGCGTCCTGCGAGGCGAAGACCCTTGCGGCGAGCGCCTTCTCCAGCACGAAGCCGCGCTCGAGGGTGAGCGCGCGCACCGCGATCTCCTTGGCCGTGCGCACCGCCAGCGGCCCGTTGCGGCAGATCGTCTCCGCCCACTCGATCGCGCGGGGAAGCAGGCGCTCCTTGGGCACCACCTCGTTCACGAAGCCCACCTCGTAGGCGCGCTTCGCGTCGATCTGGTCGCCGGTCAGCAGGAGCTGCATCGCCATCGCCCAGGGCATCTGCTGCGGGAGGCGCACGTGGGAGCCGCCCGCCGGCACCAGCCCCCAGCGCACCTCGCCGAGACCGAAGCGCGCGTGCTCGGCGGCGATGCGGAGGTCGGTGTGGATCACCGTCTCCATGCCACCGGCGATGCAGAGGCCGTTCACCGCGGCGATGATGGGCTTGAAGACGTCCGTGAACTGGCGCTTGGTCGGATCGTCGTAGCCCAGCGAATCGCCGGCGGTCATGGCCGGGATCGCCTCCTTCAGATCCATGCCGCAGCAGAAGGCCTTGTCACCCGCGCCAGTCAGGATCGACACCCAGAGCTCCGGGTCGCGCTCGATCTCCGCGAAGGCCGCGTCGATCCCGAGCAGCATCTCCTTGGTGAGCGCGTTCATCGCCTCGGGACGCGCGATCGTCACGATCGCGACGTGGCCCCTCTTCTCGAACTGGATCGTGGCCGGAAGCTTCACGCGCTGCGTCTCCTCGACTGGCCGGCTCGAACGGTGCTACGCGAGCCTGCGGAACCTGGGAAGCGTGACGTCGTCGCTCACGGCGTCGTAGATCACCTCGACCGGCATCCCGATCGAGAGCTCGCCGGGCGGACAGTCCACCACGTCGCTGAGCAGCCGCACTCCCTCGTCCATCTCCACCACGACGGGCGCGAGGAGCGGCTCCGACGGGAAGGCCGGGTGCATCGAGCGGTTCACCACCACCCAGGTGAAGACGCGCCCGCGGCCGCTCGAGCGCTCCCAGCGGAAGGCCGCGGACCCGCACTCGCCGCAGCGCTCGCGGGGCACGTGACGCCAGGCGCCGCAGTCCTGGCAGCGCTGGAAGCGCAGCTCGCGGGCCTTGCAGAAGCCGTAGAACTCGCCGGCGAGGCCCGTGAGCTGGGGAAGCGGCGGCGCGCTCATGCTCGCCCCAGGACGGCGAGGCTGCCGTCGCCGAAGTCGCCGAAGCCCGTCACCACGCCGAGCTCGGCGCCCGGCACCTGTCGCTCGCCCGCGTCGCCTCGGAGCTGGCGCACCGCCTCGACCACGTGGTTCATGCCCACCACGTGGGCCTCCGAGAGCAGACCACCGTGGGTGTTGACGGGGAGCTCGCCACCGAGCTCGATCCGCCCGCCCTCGACGAAGGAGCCGCCTTCGCCGCGCTTGCAGAAGCCCGCCTCCTCGAGCTGCTGCAGCACCTCGAAGGTGAAGCAGTCGTAGACCTCGGCAAAGTCCACGTCCGACGGACGCACGCCCGCCTGGGCGAAGGCACGCGGCGCCGCGCCGGTGAGCCCGATCCGGAACAGGTCCTTGCGGCCCACGATCTCGTCGGCGGGATGCGGCTGCCCGGCGGCCACCGCCAGCAGGTGCACCGGCCGCTTCGCGAGATCGCGCGCGCGCTCCTCGCTGGTGACGACGAGCGCCGCGCCGCCGTCGGTCTCGAGGCAGCAATCGAGGAGCCGGTAGGGGGCCGCGATCAAAGGCGAGGCCAGGTAGTCCTCGAGCGTGATCGGCCGGCCGCGCATCACGGCGTTCGGGTTCCTCTGGGCGTGTCGGCGCATGGCCACGGCGATCGCCCCGAGCTGCTCGGGCCGCGTTCCATACTCCGCCATGTGTCGCCGGGCCATGAGCGCGTACCACTGGGGAGGCGCCGTGAGGCCGTAGGGGATGTAGTAGTCGCGTGCGATGGCTCCGCCCGGCAGCGACTGCACCTCCGTCGCCACCGTCTGCCGCGCGCGGGGGCCGGAGTAGCCCGGCCAGCCCGAGGCCAGGAGCACGTACTTCGCGGCGCCGGAGGTGACGGCCAGCGAGGCGTGGAGGAGCGAGGCCACCGGGCTCGCCCCGCCCATGTGGACGGTGGAGGCGAACGCCAGCTCCGCGATGCCGAGGTTCGCGGCGATCTCCTCGGCGCAGGAGAGGCCGGGGAACGGCATCAGACCGTCCACGTCGCGGGGCCGTAGCCCCGCATCCTCGAGCGCGCGCATCGAGGCCTCGAGATTCAGCGCCAGCGTGCTCGGCGCCCACGCCTTGTCGCGGGCGTAGCGCGTCTCGCCGATCCCGACGATGCAGGCCCGGGCCGTCACGCCGCTCCCCTCCGCCGCTTCACCGGCTCCCCCGTCACTTCTTGCTCGGCACGCGCTTGCGGGGCTCGATGCCCGTGAGCTTCGCCAGGTTGAGACCCAGGATCTTGGCGCGCGTCGCGTCGGTGATCTCCGGGTAGCCCCAGCCCTCGCGCACCTCCTTCGGGATGTCGAAGCTGCGCACGTAGTCCACGACCTTCGGCATGTCGTCGAAGGGCAGGTCGAAGCCCATCACGATCTTGTCCTCGGTCGCCCACTCGAGGGCCTCGCCGATCATGTGCCAGCCCTTCTGGGGCGCCCGGGCGAACCAGCCCACGATGCCCGAGATGCTGACGTAGAGGTTCGGGTGCTTGGCGGCGAGCCCGAAGAGCTCCTCGTGGTAGGGCCAGCCCATGTGGTAGGCGATGATCTTCAGGCCCGGGAAGTCGAGCAGGATCTCGTCCAGCTGTCCGGGATGCGTGTGCTTGTTGGGCTGCGGCAGCACGTAGGCCGCGCCGGTGTGGATCGTGAGCGGGACGCCGAGCTCCTGCGCCTTCTCGTAGAACGGCCACATGCGCCGGTCGTTCAGCGGGCCGTCGTCCTCGGGCGCGTAGACCTTGCAGAGCCGCGCGTTGTGGTTCTTGACCAGGTGCTCGAGCTCCCAGATCGCGTTCTGGGCGCCGCGCCGGATCACCGGGCCGCAGTTCGCCTCGATGTACATGCGGTCGGGGTAGGGCGCGATCTCGTTCAGGATGAAGCCGTTGGTCGACATGCAGGTCGCGTAGCCGGAGACGTCCATCATCGACTCGCGCAGCGCGAAGCAGACGTCGACCCCGGCCTTGTCCATCCACTCGATCAGGGCGTGGGCGCGCGGGTGCGGCATGTCGCCGCCGCCGGCGAGGCTCCGCCCGGCCCACACGCGCATGATCCCGTCGACGGTGCCCCACCAGCGCTGGAACCCGGGGTAGTAGGACATCTCCTGCAGGGACTGCTCGTTCATGAAGTGGCACTCGGACATTGCGACGAAGTGGTCGGGCTGGGCCATGGGGGTCTCCTAGCGGTTGGGAGAAACGGTTCGGAGGAGCTTCCAGAGCCGCTGCGGGCTCGCGGGCGTCTCGGTCGCCCGGAGGCCGAGGGGCGCCAGCGCGTCGTTGATCGCGCACATCACCGCTGCGGGCGTCGTGTGCATCGCGCCCTCGCCCACGCCCTTCGCCCCGAGCGGCGTGAAGGGCGACGGGGTCACGATCGCGGCGGTCTCGGGCTGCGGCACGTCGGAGATCGTCGGGATCAGGTAGTCCATGAAGGTGGAGGTCAGCGCCTGGCCCTGCTCGTCGTAGGCGTACTCCTCGAGGAGCGCAGCGCCGACGCCCTGCGCCACCCCGCCCTGGATCATGCCTTCGACGTTCGCGGGGTTGAGCCTCACGCCGCAGTCGTCGGCGATCCAGTAGCCGTCGATCTTCACCTCTCCCGTCTCGCGATCGATCTCCACCCGCACGAGATGACAGGCGTTGGCCGCCGTGAGGTAGCTCTTCGCGCGGCCGTTCTCGTCGGCCGGCGTGCGGCCCGGCGCCGTCCAGACGTAGGTGGCCTCGGGGCTCGGCTCGAGGTCCGGCGGCAGGAGATCGCTGCGGGTGAGCATCACCGCCGCCACCTGGGCCACCGGCATCTCGGCGCCGGGCACGCCGGGGATCTGGAGCTTCCCATCCTTGAGCTCGAGCGCCGCGGGCTCGCAGCGCATGAGATGCGCGGCCGCGCGCACGAGCTTGACCTTCAGCCGCTCCGCCGCGCCGAGGAGCGCGCCGGTGAGCGCCACGCCGAGGCGCGAGCCGCCGGGCCCGAAGTGCGGCGGCGCGGCCAGCGAGTCCTGCGGCACGACGCGCACGTCGCCCATCTCCACCCCGAAGTAGTCGGCCAGCACCTGCGCCGCGACGGTGTACTGGCCCTGGCCCTCCAGTGAGAAGCCGACCTTCGCCACGATCTTCCCGAAGAGGTCGATCGAGATCGAGACGCCCTCCGGCACGCCGATCATCGGCACGCCCACGATCGCATAGGCGTTCCAGTCGAAGACCCCCGGCTCGATCGTGCTCACCAGGCCGAGCCCGACGAGGCGACCCTCGGCGCGGGCCTTCGCCTGCTCCTCGCGCAGCCGCCGGTAGTGGCTCATCTCGAGCACGCGGTCCAGGGCCGCGGCGTAGTCGCCGGAATCGTACTCGTTCCCGGTGGGGATCTCGTAGGGGAAGCGGTCCTTCGGGATGAAGTTCCGGCGCCGGATCTCCGCCGGGTCGAGCCCGAGCTCGCGCGCCGCGCGGTCCACCAGGTGCTCGAGCACCCAGTTGTGGGGCGGCGGGCCCATGCCGCGATACGGGCCGGTCGGGAGCTTGTTGGTGAGGACGAGGGTGAGGTCGTACTCCGCGACCGGAATGGTGTAGCAGCCGGTGAACGAGGTCAGGGGCTTCGCTGCGCTGATCGCGCCGGCGCCCTCGGGCGTGCCCCCGAGATCGTCGAGCAGCGTGACACGCAGCCCGGTCAGCGTGCCGTCGCGCTTGCAGGCGAGGGACGCCTCGTAGTGGCGGTCCCAGGCCTGGCCGGCCCCGCCAATCAGGTACTCCATCCGGTCCTCGATCCACTTGACCGGACGCCCGCCCGCCTTGCGCGAGAGCATGGCCGCGATGCAGGTCCCGCGCGTCCCGCCCTTTCCGCCGAAGCTTCCGCCATGGGGATGGCTGATCATGCGGATCTTGTGGGCGGGGATCTGCAGCACGGCGGAGACGCCGAGCGCCATGTAGCCCTGGGTCTGGTAGCTCCCGCGGCAGGTCAGGGTCCCCTCCACCGGGTCCCACTGCGCGATCACGCCGAAGGTCTCCATGGGGTTGGCGCCCAGGCGGTTCCAGCGAAACTTCTCGGTGACGCTGTGCTCGGCCTCGCGGAACGCCCGCTCCACGTCTCCCCAGGTGAACTTCCGGTGGAGGACGACGTTCGTGCCCTTGTCCTCCAGCAGGAGCGGCGCGCCGGGCTGGCAGGCCTCGAAGGCGTCCACCAGCGGCGGGAGCGGCTCGTACTCCACGTCGAGGAGCTCCAGCGCGTCCTCGGCGACATAGCGGCTGGTGGCCGCCACCGCCGCCACCGGCTCGCCCACGAAGCGCACCTTCCCCACCGCGAGGCAGTGCACGCCCCAGCCGTCGGGGATGGTGGCGAGCGGTGCAGTGGTCGCCCTGGCGTCCTCGCCGGTCACCACCGCGAAGACGCCGGGGTGGGCCTCGGTGCGGCGGGTGTCGATGCGCAGGATGCGGGCGTGGGCCAGGGGGCTGCGCAGGATCGCGCAGTGGAGCATCCCGGGGAGCGCCGCGTTGTCGATGAACTCCGCGCGGCCGGAGACCAGCATCGGGTCCTCGATGCGCGGCACGCGCTCGCCCACGTAACGCACCTTGCTGGTCGGGAGCTCGGCGATCGACCTCGGGATGCCCTTCGACATCACGCGCGCTCCGGCGGCATCGTGCCGGACGTCCGGGCCTCGCGCAGCCTGCGCGCGGCGAGCCGCACCGAGCGCAGGATCGCCTTGTAGCCCGTGCAGCGGCAGAGATTCCCGCCCAGGTGCTCGCGGATCTCCTCGTCGCTCGGATCCGGATGCAGCTCCAGGAGCTCGTGCACCGACATCACGAAGCCGGGGGTGCAGAAGCCGCACTGGAGGCCGTGCTCCTCCACGAAGGCCTGCTGGATCGGATGCAGCGCGCCCTCGCGCCCGAGCCCCTCGATGGTGGTGAGGCTCCGGCCGTCCGCCTGCACCGCCAGCATCAGGCAGCCGCGAACGGTCCGGCCCTCGAGCAGGACGGTGCAGGCGCCGCAGACGCCGTGCTCGCAGCCGAGGTGGGTGCCGCCGAGGCCGAGGTCCCCGCGCAGGAAGTCCGCGAGCGTGGTGCGCGGCTCGACCAGCGCCTCGTGGGCCACGCCGTTAACCGTCACACGAATGTGTCGAGCGGCGGCGGAGGGTCCCCCTGCGGCGGTCGTCTGGCTCACGCTTTCCCTCCGGCCCGCGTTGCCGCCTCCGCCAGCGCCCGCGCCACCAGCACGCCCGCGAGATGGCGCCGGTACTCCGCCGAGGCGTGGGCATCCGAGAGCGGCTCCTCGGCGGCGGCCCGGGCCTTCTCCGCGGCGAGCCCCCACGCCTCGGGCCCCGGACGCTGCCCGGCGAGCGCCGCCTCGCCCGACGCCACGCGCAGCGGCGCCGGAGCGACACCGAAGAGCACGATCCGGGAGGCGGCGATGCGCCCGCCCTCGACCGAGAGCGTGACCGCCGTGCCGGCGATCGCGAAGTCGCCGTGGCGCCGCGACACCTCCTGCACCGACCAGCCCGTTCCCGGCGCGAGCTTCGGGATCCGCACCTCGGTCAGCACCTCACCGGACTCGAGGGCGGTGGTGAGGGCCGACAGGAAGAAGTCCGCGGCCGCGACGCTGCGCTCGCCGCCCGGTCGCGCGATCCGCAGCGTGGCGCCGAGGGCCAGGGCGGCGGCGGGATACTCGGCGGCGGGATCCGCCTGGGCCATCGAGCCGCCGACGGTGCCGCGGTTGCGGATCTGTGGATGCCCGATGAGCTGCGTCGCGGCGTGGAAGAGGGGCTGCTTCGCCCGCACCAGGGCCGAGCGCTCGACGCTCGTCTTGGTCGTCATGGCCCCGATCGCGATCTCGCCGCCGTCCTCTCGCACGTAGTCGAGCTCGGGGATGCGCCCGAGATCCACCAGCAGCGAGGGTCGCGCCAGGCGCATCGCCAGGAGCGGCATCAGGCTCTGCCCGCCGGCCAGCACCTTGGCTTCGCCGTCCGAGGCCGCGAGGAGTCCCGCCGCCTCGGCCACGCTGTGCGGCGCGGCGTACTCGAAGACCGGAGGCTTCATCGCCCGCTCACGCTCGCTGCAGCGCCTGCACGATCTCGCGCACGCGCGCCTCGTCCCGGTGGAGCGCCGGGGGCAGATCGAGGAGGATCGTGGTCGCGAAGCCGCGACAGCGCTCGGCCAGCGCGGCGGCGAGCCCGTCGAACGTCGCGATCACCGCCCACTCCTGCAGCATCTCGTCGCGCACCAGCGCCGGCATCTCCCGCCACTTCCCCTCGCGGGAGAGCCGGTGGAGCTGCTCGGCCAGGTCCTTCCAGCCGTGGAACTCGAGCACCGGGTGGTAGGTGGGCGTCGAGGCGTAGAAGGCGATGCGCTGCTTGAGCGCGCGCTTCGCCGCCTCCACCTCCGCCTCGTCGCGGCCGACGGCCAGGAAGGGCGCGAGGATGAGCTCGATCTGCGACGGCGAGCGGCCGGCACGGCGCGCGCCCTCTGCGATCGCGGGGAGGATCACCTCCCGCGTATGGCGGAACGTGGAGATCGGATGCAGGCGCAGGCCGTCGCAGAGCTCGCCGGCGGTGCGCGCCATGTAGGGGTTCACCGCCGCGAGGTCGATCGGCAGGTGCGCGTGCTCGATCGGGCCCGGATTGAAGAACGGCGGGAGCAAGGTGAACTGGTAGTGGGTGCCCTTGAAGTACTGCGGGCTCTTCGGGTCCTGGAACGACTTCCACATCGCCCGCAGGCATTGCACGTACTCGCGCAGGCGAGGGCCCGGCGCGGCGCTCCACGGGGCCGCGTAGCGCCGCTCGTTGTGGGCCTTCACCTGCGTGCCGAGGCCCAGCCGGAAGCGCCCGCCGGAGAGGCGCTGCAGGTCCCACGCCACCTGCGCGGTGGCCATCGGGCTGCGCGGGAACGCGATCGCGACGTTCGTGCCGAGGCGGATGCGGCTGGTGTGCTCGGCCGCGATCGCCAGCGGGAGGAACGGATCGTGCCCCGCCTCCGGCGCGGTCAGACCATCGAAGCCGAGCGCCTCGGTCCGGCGCGCGGCCTCCGCGATCCCGGCGAGCGAGAGCGGCGGCTGGCCCTCTCCCGCGTACTGCTCGGTGTCCGGGCCGAGCATCACGGTCTCGACGCGAAACCCCACGATCGCCTCCCAAGGTCGGCCGCGGCGCGGCGGCGCGCCGTCAATTGGACGTCGAGCGCTTCCCCATCGCCTCCTCCCGGAGGACGAACTTCATGATCTTCCCCGATGCGTTCGTCGGGATCGAGGCCACGATCTCGACCCGCCGCGGCACCTTGTAGTTCGCCATGTGCTCGCGGCACCAGGCGATCACGCCCTCGGGCGCGAGCCGGGCACCCGGGGCCGGCACCACGAAGGCCGCGCCCACCTCGCCCAGGCGCTCGTCGGGGATCCCCACCACCGCCACCTGGGCCAGGCCGGGGAGCCCCTGCATCAGCCCCTCGATCTCGGCGGGATAGCAGTTGAAGCCCCCGACGATGAACATGTCCTTGATGCGGTCCGTGATCCGCAGGTTCCCGCGCGCGTCCATCACGCCGATGTCGCCGGTGTGGAGCCAGCCCTCGACGTCGAGGACCCTGCGGGTCTCCGCCTCGTCGTCGAAGTAGCCCCTCATCACGTTGTAGCCCCGGACCACCACCTCGCCGGGCTCGCCCTGCGGCACCTCGTGGCCCGCGCGGTCCACGCAACGCACCTCGACGTCGGGGATGGCGCGGCCGGAGGTGGTGGCGATCGTCTCGGGATCGTCCCCCGCGCGACACATGGTGACGACGCCGCAGCTCTCGGTCAGACCGTAGGCAGTGATCACGGTCTCGAAGCCGAGCTCCTCGCGCATGCGCCGCACCAGCTCCACCGGGATCACCGCGGCGCCGGTGGCCGCCACCCGCAGGCTCGAGAGGTCGTGGCGTTCCCGCTCGGGGTGGGCGAGGAGCGACTGGAAGAGCGTCGGCGGCCCGGGGAGGAAGCTCACGCGCTCGCGCTCGATCCGCTCCAGCACCGCACCGGCGTCGAAGACCGCGTGGGGCAGCACCGTCGCGCCGCGCAGCAGCGCCGACATCCAGCCGGCCTTGTAGCCGAAGGAGTGGAAGAAGGGGTTCACCACCAGGTAGCGATCGCTCTCGCGCAGGCCGACGATCTCGCTCCACGACACGAAGGTGCGGAGCGTCTGCGCGTGGGTCGTCATCACGCCCTTGGGCTTGCCCGTGGTGCCGGAGGTGAAGAGGAGGTCCGAGAGGTCGTCCGGTGCGACGGTCTCCGCGCGCGCCAGGGCGTCGCTCGGGGCCACGCCGTCGGCGAGGCCCAGGAAGTCCTTCCACGGTGTCGCGCCGTCGGCCTCGCCGCGCAGCGTGACGATGCGCTCGAGCCGAGGCAGCGCCTCTCCCGCCAGGAGCTCCACGTACTTCGTTCCGAGGAACTCGGCGACCGTGAAGAGCACGCGCGCGCCGCTCCGGTGCAGCACGTACGCCGCCTCGGCGCCCTTGAAGCGTGTGTTGAGCGGCACCAGCACGCCGCCCGCCGAATGGATGCCGATCGCGGCCACGATCCACTCGGCGGCGTTCGGCGCCCAGATCGCCGCGCGCTCCCCGCGCGCGAAGCCGCCGGCCAGGAGCGCGCGAGCCGCGCGCAGGCCGGCCTCGGCGAGCTCGGCGAAGCCCAGGCGCTGCGCCCCGTCCTCCACCGCCGACGCCCCGGGCCAGCGCTCCGCGGCCGCCCGCACGAGCCGCGGCAGCGTGGTGGACGCCAGGGGGGAGGAGCACCCTTGCATACGAGCCGTATCGTATCATAATTCCCTTCCGGGCGACGATTCCCGGACCCGGCGGGGCCCCATGCACCTGCAGTTCAGCGACGAGGACGAGGCCTTCCGCCGCGAGGTCGCCGCGTGGCTCGACGCGCAGCTCTCGGGCGAGTTCGCGGCGGTGCGTGGTCGCGGCGGATCGGGCGACGCGCACGCGCGGGTGGAGGAGCGCCGGGCGTGGGAGCGCGCGCTCGGCGCGGCCGGCTGGACCTGCCTCGGCTGGCCGCTGGAGCACGGCGGCCGGGGCGCCAGCCTGATCCGGCAGGTGATCTTCTACGAGGAGTACGCCCGCGCGGGCGGGCCGGGTCGCCTGGGCCACATCGGCGAGGGGCTCCTCGGCCCGACCGTGATCGCCTTCGGCAGCGAGGCGCAGAGGCGCCGCTTCCTCCCGCCGATCGTGAAGGGCGACGAGATCTGGTGTCAGGGCTACTCCGAGCCGAACGCGGGCTCGGACCTCGCGAACGTCCAGACCCGTGCGCGCCTCGAGGGAGACCAGTGGATCGTCGAGGGGCAGAAGGTCTGGACGAGCTGGGCGCAGTGGTCGGACTGGTGCTTCGTGCTCTGTCGCACCGACCTCGCGAGCCGGCGACACCGCGGGCTCTCCTACCTGCTGGTGCCGATGCGCCAGCCCGGCGTCGAGATCCGGCCGATCGTGCAGATCACCGGCGACTCGGAGTTCAGCGAGGTCTTCTTCGACGGCGCGCGCACCGCGGCGGAGAACGTGGTGGGCGCGCCCGGCGAGGGCTGGCGCGTCGCCATGGGAACGCTCGCCTTCGAGCGCGGGGCGTCGACCCTCGGCCAGCAGCTCTCGTTCCGGAACGAGCTCCAGGCGGTGGTGGCGGCGGCCAGGGCCAATGGCGCGGCCGAAGATCCAACGATCCGCCAGCGGCTGGCCGACGCCTGGATCGGCCTCGAGATCATGCGGCTGAACGCGCTGCGCGGGCTCAGTCACGGCGAGCGCGGCGATCTCGGACGCACCGGCATGATCGCGAAGCTCTACTGGGCCACCTGGCATCGGGCGCTCGGCGAGCTCGCGATGGACGTGCTCGGCGACGACGCGAACCGCCTGGCGGGCGCGCCCTACGAGCTGACGCCGCTGCAGCGTCTCTTCCTCTTCACGCGCGCCGACACGATCTATGCCGGCTCGAACGAGATCCAGCGCAACCTGATCGCGGAGCGGGCCCTCGGGCTCCCGCGCGAGCCGCGGCCCGCGTGACGCCCTCCGCGCCCGCCGCTCCGCGACCGCCGGACGGCCGCGGTCTGCTCGAAGGGAAGACCGTGCTGGTGACCGCTGCGGCGGGAACCGGCATCGGCTTCGCCACCGCTCGCCGCTGCGCGGAAGAGGGCGCGCGGGTGATGCTCTCCGACGCCCACGAGCGTCGCACGGCGGAGGCCGCCGAGAAGCTGCGCGAGGCGCAGCGGGGCCCGGTCCCGTACCGCGTCTGCGACGTCACGCGCGAGGATCAGGTGCGTGCGCTGGTGGCGGCGGCTATCTCCGAGCTCGGTCGCATCGACGTGCTGGTGAACAACGCCGGCCTCGGCGGCTTCGCCCGCGTGGTCGAGATGACCGACGATCAGTGGCAGCGCGTCCTCGACGTGACGCTGAACGGCACCTTCCGCATGCTGCGGGCCGTGCTCCCCCACATGCTGGAGCGACGCTCCGGCGCCATCGTGAACAACGCCTCGGTGCTCGGCTGGCGCGCGCAGGTGGGGCAGGCGCACTACGCCGCGGCCAAGGCGGGCGTGATGGCGCTCACCCGCTGCGCGGCGATGGAGGCCGCCGAGGCCGGCGTGCGCGTGAACGCGGTGGCGCCGAGCCTGGCGCTGCACGAGCACCTCTCCAAAGTGACGCCGCCCGGGCTGTTGGAGGAGCTTCGGGCGCGCGAGGCCTTCGGGCGCGGGGCCGAGCCCTGGGAGGTGGCGAACGTGATCGTGTTCCTCGCCAGCGACTACGCCTCCTACATGACCGGCGAGGTCGTCGCCGTGAGCTCGCAGCACCCCTGAGAGGGAAGCCATGCCGACCGTCTTCCAATCGCCGTCCGAGCTCCTCGCCGCCGTGGGCAAGCACCTGGGCCACAGCGACTGGCTCCCGATCACGCAGGATCGCGTCGACCTCTTCGCGGAGGCGACGGGCGACCACCAGTGGATCCACGTGGATCCCGAGCGCGCGCGCTCCGGGCCCTTCGGCGGCACCATCGCCCACGGCTACCTGACGCTCTCGCTGGTGAACTTCTTCCTGCCGCAGATCGTGGAGGTGCGGGGGATCTCGATGGGGGTCAACTACGGGGCGGACCGCCTGCGCTTCCCGTCACCGGTGAGGGTCGGCTCGCGCGTGCGCGGCGGCGGCGAGCTCCTCGCCGCGGAGACCACGAAGGACGGCGGCGTGCAGGCCACGATCCGCGTGACGGTCGAGATCGAAGGCGGCGAGCGGCCGGCCTGCGTGGTCGACACCATCAGCCGCTACACCCCCGCGAAAGCCGGCGCCTGACGCGCGGCCGAGCGGACGGATCGAGGGAGGCGCAATGAAGCTCTGGCAGTCGCTTGCGTTCGTGGAGCCCGATCAGCTCGTGCCGCTCGCGCGCTGCGTCGAGGAGTGCGGCTTTCACGGCATCCTCCTCTCCGACCACCTGGCCTTCCCAGGGACGCTCTCCTCGAAGTACCCCTACGCGCCGGACGGGAAGCCCATGTTCGACGGCTCGGTGCCGTTCCCCGACCCGTGGGTCACGATCGCGGCGATGGCGCAGGTCACCACGCGACTCCGCTTCGCGACGCTGGTCTACGTGCTCCCGCTGCGCGATCCCTTCGACGTGGCGAAGTCCGCCGGCACCGCGGCGCTCCTCTCCCAGGACCGGCTCGTGCTCGGCGCCGGCGCCGGCTGGATGAAGGAGGAGTTCGACGCCGTCGGCATCGACTTCAAGACGCGCGGCCAGCGCTTCGACGAGATGATCGAGGTGCTGCGCAAGCTCTGGAGCGGCCGCGCCGTGGAGCACCACGGCCGGCACTTCGACTTCGCCCCGATGCAGCTCTGCCCCGTCCCCACGAAGCGCGTGCCGATCTACGTGGGCGGCACCTCCGAGGCGGCGCTGCGCCGCGCGGCCACCCTCGGCGACGGCTGGATGGGCTCGGGCAACCTGCCCGAGGAGGTGCCGGGCGTGCTCGCCAGGCTGCGCGAGCTCCGCAAGCGCGCGGGCCGCGAGGCCGAGCCCTTCACCCCGCTGGTCCCGCTCAAGGCCCAGCTCGAGCCGGGCCTGCTCCGCCGCATGGAGGAGCAGCACGGCCTCACCGACACCGTGAACTATCCCTTCCAGTTTGCTCTCGGCCCCACCTCGCCGCTGGAGAAAAAGCGCGACTTCCTGAAGCGCACCGCGGAGCAGCTGCTGGGGAGGGGGTAGGTCAGCCCCGCCCCGGCTCCTCCGTCTTCTTCGCCGCCGCGAGAAAAGCCGGGCGCTCGCCGCCGCCGTGGAGCAGCAGCGCGGCGCCGCTCACGTAGCTCGCGAGCGGCGACACCAGGAAGAGAACGGCGTTGGCCACGTCCTCGGGGAGGCCGAGCCGGGCGAGGGGGACGGTGGCGGCCACGCGGGCGATGCCGGCGGCGTCGCCGTAGTGCAGGGCGGACTGCTCGGTCTCGATCATCCCCGCCACGACGGCGTTGACGCGCACCTTGGGAGCCCATTCGACGGCGAGGGTGGTGGTGAGGGAGAGGAGCCCGGCCTTCGCGGCGCCGTACGCGGCGGTGCCGGGGGAGGGACGCAGGCCCGAGACGCTCGCAATGTTCACGATCGAGCCGCCCTCGGGCTGGGCCTGCATCAGCGCGTTCGCCTTCTGCGAGAAGACGAGGGGCGCCAGCAGATTCAGCTTCAGGATCGCCTCGGAGAAGCGCGACGAGGCGGTGGCGGCGTCGGCCGGCGGCGAGCCGCCGGCGTTGTTCACCAGGACGTCGAGGCGGCCGAAGCGCTGGCGGGTCTCCTCGATCACGCGGTCGATGGCCTCCGCCTCGCGCACGTCGGCGGCGACGAAGACCGCGCTGCGGCCGGCCGCCGCGGGCAGCGACTTCGGCTCCTTGCGGCCGCAGATCACCACCTCGGCGCCGGCCTCGAGGAGGCGCGTGGCGATGCCACGGCCGATCCCGCGGCCGCCACCCGTCACGATGACGACGCGTCCCGTGAGATCGAGGGGGTCGCGCACCGTGCTACAGGCCCATGGCGCGCGCGATGCGCTCGCGGTGCCAGCTCGGGCTTCCCAGGAGCGCCTGGCCCGCCTTGGCGCGCTTGAGATGCAGGTGCACGTCGTACTCCCAGGTGAAGCCGACACCGCCGTGGATCTGCAGGCAGTCGGCGGCGCAGCGGAAGTAGGCGTCGGAGCACCAGGCCTTGGCGAGCGACGCCGCCTGCGGCAGCTCGGGCGCGTCCTCCGCCGCGACGCAGGCGGCGTAGTAGCTGGCCGAGCGCCCGGACTCGACCTGCACCAGGAGATCGGCGCACTGGTGCTGGATGGCCTGGAACGAGCCGATCGGGCGCCCGAACTGGACGCGGCCCTTCGCGTACTCCACGGTCAGATCGAGGCAGCGCTGCGCGCCGCCCACCTGCTCCGCCGCCAGCCCGATCGCGGCACGATCGAGAATCTTCGAGAGCGCGGCAGCGCCGGCGCCGCCCGCCGCGAGGCGCGCCCCGGCCGGAAGCCGCACGTCATGCAGCTCGAGATCGGCGACGCGGCGGGTGGCGTCGAGAGTGGGGATCGAGCGGCGAGCCAGGCCGGGCGCATTGCCCCGCATCAGGAAGAGCTCGATGCCCTCGCTGCGCGTCGTCCCCGCGGCGCGCGCGGCCACCACGATCGCGTCGGCCGTGGCGCCGTCGAGCACCGAGCGCTTGCGTCCGGAGAGCACGAAGCCCTCGCCGTCGCGGCGGAAGGTCGCTGCCATCGCGTCGGGGTCCGGGTCGCGCGGGCCCTCCGCGAAGGCCAGGGTCACGATCGCGCGTCCGTCTGCGATCGGCGGCAGCCACTCGCGCTTCTGCTCCTCGGTCCCCGCCGCGAGGAGCGCGTTGGTGCCGAGAGCGAGCGTGGAGAAGAGGGGGGCGCAGAGCAGCGCCTCGCCCGTCACCTCGAGGAGCGCCGCCACCTCCACCCAGCCGAGGCCGAGGCCGCCGTACTCCTCGGGGACCAGGATCGCCGTCCAGCCGAGCTCGCTCCCGATGCGCTTCCAGGCGCCGGCATCGAAGCCCGCGTCGGTCTGCATCGCGCGGCGCACGGCCTCCGAGGAGGCGTGCGTGGCGACGAAGCTCCGCGCGGTCTCGCGAAGCTGCTCCTGCTCCTCGGTGAAGGCGAGGTTCATGCGCGCCGGGATCCGCGCCGCAGTGTCACGTGCCGTAGACCTTCTGCGGCGGGATCGCCTTCGAGATCAGATCGCGCACCGCCGCGCCCACGTCCGCGGGATCCCAGCGCTCGCCGCGGTCGATCTTCGGCCCGGTGCGCCAGCCGTCGGCCAGGCCGATCATTCCGCCCGCCACCTCGAACACGCGCCCCGTGACCTCACGCGACTCCGCGCTCCCGAGCCACACCACGAGGGGGGACACGTTCGCGGGATCCATGGCGTCGAAGCCGCTCTCGGGCTTCCTCATCATCTCCGCGAAGGCGGTCTCCGTCATGCGCGTGCGGGCGGAGGGAGCGATGGCATTGGCGGTGATGCCGTAGCGCCCGAGCTCCGCCGCCTGCACCAGAGTGAGCGCCGCGATCCCTCCCTTCGCCGCGGAGTAGGCGCTCTGGGCCATGCTGCCCTGGAGCCCGGCGCCGGAGCTCGTGTTGATGATGCGAGCGTCGACGTGCCGGCCCGCCTTGGCCTCGTCGCGCCAGTGGGTCGCCGCGTGCCGCGACACGCAGAAGTGGCCCTTCAGATGCACGCGCATCACGGCGTCCCACTCGTCCTCGGTGGCGTTCGCGAACATGCGGTCGCGCACGAAGCCCGCGTTGTTCATCACCACGTCGAGGCGTCCGAAGCGGGCGAGGGCCGTCCTCACCAGATCGGCGGCCTGGGCCCAGTCGGCCACGTCGGCGCCGTTCGCAATGGCCTCGCCTCCCAGGGCGCGGATCTCCTGCACCACCTGCGCCGCCGGCCCCTCGGAGGGCTCGCGCCCATCCAACGCGACACCGAGATCGTTCACCACCACCTTCGCCCCCTGTCGGGCGAACTCCAGCGCATGGGCCCGGCCGAGGCCGCGGCCCGCTCCGGTCACGATCACCACCCGCCCCTCGCAGATCCCCGGCATGGTCCGCCTCCTCAGGAAAGCCGCTCGATGATGGTGACGTTCGCCTGGCCGCCGCCCTCGCACATGGTCTGGAGGCCGAAGCGACCACCGGTCCGCTCGAGCTCGTGCAGCAGCGTCGTCATGAGGCGCGCGCCGGTCGCGCCGAGCGGGTGCCCGAGGGCGATGGCGCCGCCGTTCGGGTTCACCTTCGCGGGATCGGCGCCGGTCTCCTTGAGCCACGCCATCACCACGGAGGCGAAGGCCTCGTTGATCTCGACGGCGTCGATCCGGTCCAGGCGCATGCCGGTCTTCTGGAGGGCGTGCTGCGTGGCCGGGATCGGCGCCGTGAGCATCCAGATCGGATCGGCGCCGCGGCAGCTCAGGTGATGGATGCGCGCGCGCGGGCGCAGGCCGTGCTGCTTCAGCCCTTGCTCGGAGGCGATCAGCAGCGCCGCCGCGCCGTCCGAGATCTGGCTCGAGACCGCGGCGGTGAGGCGCCCGCCTTCGGCGAGCGGCTTCAGGTTCGCCATCTTCTCGAGCGAGGTATCGCGCCGAGGTCCCTCGTCCCGCGCCACCTCGCCGAGCGGCACGATCTCGCGCTCGAAGCGTCCCTCGTCGATGGCGCGGATCGCGCGGCGATGGCTCTCCATGGCGAAGCGCTCCATCTCCTCCCGGGAGCAGCTCCACTTCTCCGCGATCATCTCGGCCGAGCGGAACTGCGAGACCTCGCCCGCGCCGTAGCGCGCGAGCCAGCCCTTCGAATCGTTGAAGGGATCGGCGAAGCCGAGCGGCTGGCCGGCCAGCATGGCCGAGGAGATCGGGATCGCGCTCATGTTCTGCACGCCGCCTGCCACCACCAGATCGCTGGTGCCGCTCATCACCGCCTGCGCCGCGAAGTGCACCGCCTGCTGGGAGGAGCCGCACTGCCGGTCCACGGTCACGCCCGGCACCGAGTCCGGGAGGCCCGCCGCGAGCCAGCAGGTGCGCGCGACGTCGCCGGCCTGGGGACCGATGGTGTCGACACAGCCGAATACCACGTCCTCCACCGCCGCCGGGTCGATGCCCGTGCGCTCGACCAACGCCCGCAGCACGTGGGCGCCGAGATCGGCGGAATGCACGCGGGCGAGCCCTCCCCCGCGCCGCCCCACGGGCGTGCGAATCGCATCGACGATGTAGGCCTCCGGCATCGATCAGCCTCCTGTGAAGGTTTCGCCCGGGCCGATCCGCGCATCGGCCGCGAGCACGGCATCCGCGACCCGCGCGCGGTGCAAGGGGCCTCCGCCCCACTCGAGATCCAGCGTGAACGCTCGCCGCATCCAGAGATGGAGATCCTGCTCCCAGGTATAACCGATCGCGCCGTGCACCTGGAGCGCCGTGCGCGCCGCGAGCGACGCGGCCTCGGTGGCCGCGAGCTTGGCGTGGGAGACGTCCACCGCTCGCGTCCGCGCAGCGCGGGCCAGCGAGTGCGCGGCGCGATGCACCACCGGCCGCGCGTACTCCAGCCGCACGCTGCAGCTCGCGAGCGCGTGCTTCACCGCCTGGAAGGATCCGATCGGCACGCCGAACTGCTTGCGCTGGCGGGCGTAGCCGCAGGCGATCTCGATCAGGCGGTCGGCGACGCCGATGGCCTGGGCGGCCGCGGCCAGCGCGCCGCGATCGAAGGCCGCCGCCAGCAGACGGCGCGCCTCCTCGCCCCGGGCGACGCGGGTGGCGGGGGCGGGCGAGAAGCGGACCCCGAAGAGGCGGCGAGAGGGGTCGTTCGCCCGCTGTCGCACCAGTGTGACGTCGGCCCGCAGCGCGGCGTGGAGCTCGTCTCCGCTCGCGAGGAGCAGGAGATCCGCCGCGTCCGCCTCGCTCACGAAGGCGAGCGCGGGATGCCCCACGGCGAGCCGCGCCTCTCCCGCCGCCACGCGCCGGAGCCAGCGCTCGCGCAGGTCGCAGGGAGCGAGCTCGGCGAGGAGCGCCGCTCCGACGACCGCGGTGGGGACGAGCGGGCCGCCGAGCGCCGCGCGCCCGAGCTCCTCCAGCAGCAGCACCGCGTCGATCTCGTCGCGGCCGAGCCCGGACTCGGCCTCGGGCACCAGGAGCCCCGGCACGCCGAGCTCGGAGAGCTTGCGCCAGAGCAGCGGGTCGTCCCCGGTCTCGCCGTCCCAGAGGCCCCGCACGAAGGCCGGCGGGCACTCCTTGGCCAGGAAGTCGCGCAGTGTGCTCTGGAACAGGAGCTGGTCCTCGCTGAAGCCGAATCGCATGCTCAGCTCCGCGGCAGGCCGAGGAAGCGCTCGGCGATCACGTTGCGCTGGATCTCGTTGGTGCCGGCGTAGATCGGGCCCGAGAGCGCGAAGAGCCAGCCGTCGAGCCAGTCGCCGACGCCCGCCGCCGCCGGCGCCTCGGGCAGGAGATCCGCCCGGTCGCCCAGGATGCGAAGCGCGGTCTCGTGCATGCGAAGGTCGAGCTCCGACCAGAAGATCTTGTTGAGGCTCGCCTCGGCGCCGATCTTCCCGCCGGCGAGGAGGCGCGACACGGTGCGGTAGGTCTCGAGCGTGTAGGCCTCGGCGTCCATCCAGCAGCGCACCACGGCCTCGCGCAGCGCCGGCTCGCACTCCGCCGCATGCTCGCGATGGAGCGCCACCAGCCGGCGCGCCGTCTCCTGGAAGCGCGCGGGGCTGCGCAGCATGAGGCCGCGCTCGAAGCCCGCTGTGGCCATGGCGACGCTCCAGCCCTGGCCCTCCTCGCCGAGGCGGTTCTTCACCGGCACCGCCACGTCGTCGAAGAAGATCTCCGCGAACCCGGTCTCGCCGTCGAGCTGAGCGATGGGCCGCACCGTGATCCCCTTCGCGTCGAGCGGCACCAGAACGAAGGTGAGGCCGCGATGACGCTCCGAGGCCGGGTCGCTGCGGAAGAGGCCGAACACCCAGTCCGCGAAGGCGCCGCGCGAGGCCCAGGTCTTCTGGCCGTTGATCACGTAGTGATCTCCGCGGCGGATCGCGCCGGCCTGGATCGCGGCCATGTCGCTTCCCGCGTTGGGCTCGCTCCAGCCCTGGCACCACACCTCCTCGCTGGAGGCGATCTTCGGCAGGAAGCGGGCCTTCTGCTCCGGCGTGCCGTACTCCATGATGGTGGGGCCGAGGAGGAAGAGGCCGTTCTGGTTCACGCGCTTGGGCGCTCCGGCGCGGTAGTACTCCTCCTCGAAGACCAGCCACTCGAGGAGGTTCGCTCCGCGGCCGCCGTAGGCGGTGGGCCAGGAGACCATGGCCCAGCCGCCCTGGTTCAGGTGCTTCTCCCACGCGCGGTGGGCGGCGAAGCCATCGCGCGTGTCGAAGGACGGGAGCGGCGTGCGCGGGACGTTCGCCTCGAGCCAAGCGCGCGCCTCGGCGCGGAAGCGCTGCTGCTCCGGCGTGTAGGCCAGGTCCATCCGCTAGCCCTTCTTCACGTCGGAGAACCGGGCGTCGCGCTTCTCCACGAAGGCATCGCGGGCCTCCTGAGAGTCGGGCGAGGTGTAGAGCTCGAAGGTGAAGCCCTGCTCGAAGCGGTAGCTCTTCTTCACGTCGAGGAGCTCGATCCCGTTCAGCGACTGCTTGGCCAGCCGCACCGCGCGCGGGCTCTTGCCGGCGATCTTGGCCGCGAGCGCCCGCGCCGCGGGCAGGAGCTCGTCGCGCTTCACCACGGACTCGAGGGCACCGAGACGATGGGCCTCGGCGGCGGAGATCGGCTCTCCCGTGTAGAGCATGCGCCGGGCCTTCTGCATCCCGAACATGCGCAGCAGATGGGTGGCCGCGCCGAGGGCGCCGCGATCGATCTCCGGCAGGCCGAAGCTCGCGTCGTCCGAGGCGAGGGCCAGGTCGGCCGAGCCCACGAGGCCGATCCCGCCGCCCAGCACGAAGCCGTGGGCCGCCGCGATCACCGGGACCGGGCAGTCGTAGACCGCCCCGAAGGCCAGGTAGCAGCCGCGGCTCACGTCGGCGATCTTGCTCGCGTCGGCGGCGAGCTCCTTCACGTCGACCCCCGCGCAGAAGCCGCGCCCCTCCGCTGCGAGCACGATCGCCCGCACCGCGTCGTCGCGGCCGAGCGCCTCGAGCGTCCGAGCCAGGTGGAACCAGCCCGCGCTCGGCAGCGCGTTCACCGGCGGGTGGGCGAGCAGGACCTCGGCAACGCCGTTCTCGATCTGGGTCTTCACGAACACGGGGATCCTCCCGGCTTCTCGAGCGCGGCGAGCCGCTCGCTGGCCTCGGCCACGATGCGCTCGATCAACTCCTTCACGCTCGGGCGATCGCGCAGCAATCCCGCCACCTGCCCGCTCGGCAGCACGCCCTGGTCGGGATGCCCCTCCACCATGGCGCGTCGGATCAGGATGGGCGCGTTCGCCGCCATCAGCATCTGCGTGCGCGTGAGCTTCTCCGAGCGCCGAAGCGCGAGGCCGCTGCGCAGCAGCTCCGCGAGCGAGGCGCCGGTGAGCGAGCGGTAGGCGAGCGCACTGCGCAGGGCGCGCAGCAGCCGCGCCGGCGCGCTGCCCGACTCGAGCCGTTCCACGAGCTCGTTCGCGATCACGCGCTGGGGCAGCCCGTCCACCTCGGTGGTGACACGGATGTCGTCCACCTTGGCGGCGAAGTAGCGCTCGAGGGTGGCCTCGGGCACCGGGCTCTCGGTGGTGAGCAGGAAGCGCGTGCCCATGGCGATGCCGTCGGCCCCGAAGGCGATCGCCGCGGCGAGACCGCGCCCGTCGTAGAAGCCGCCGGCCGCCACCACCGGCACGCGCACGCGATCGAGCACCTGGGGCAGAAGGAGCGTCGTCGGCACAGAGCCGGTGTGGCCGCCGCCCTCCGCGCCCTGCACCACGATCACGTCGGCGCCGAGCTCCACGGCCTTCTCGGCGTGGCGCGGCGCGCCCACCGTGGGGATGCAGAGGACGCCCGCCTGCTTGAAGCGCTGGATGAAGTCCTTGCGCGGCCCGCGCCCGTAGCTCGCCGCCGCCACGCCGTGGCGCAGGATCGCCTCCACCGTCTGCTCGGCGCCCGGCGCCTCCATCAGGAAGTTCACGCCGAAGGGGCGGTCGGTGAGCTGCTTCACCCGCGCGATCGCCCCGTCCACCCGGTCCGGCGGGACCGTGGCGGTGGCCAGGAACCCCATGGCTCCGGCGTTGCACGAGGCGGCCACCAGCTCCGGCGTCGCCACCCAGCCCATGGCGGTCTGGATCACCGGGACGCGGATCCCGAGGCGATCGCACAGGCGTGTATGGAGCGCAGGATGCATGACGGCCCTAGGCCCGGAGCTCTTTCGCGCCGAGGCCGAGCGGATCGATGCGCTCGCGCAGGAGGCGCAGCTCCTCCGCGGTGGGAATCCTCGTCTCGACGAGCCGCTCGGGGAGGGCGAGCTCGAAGCCGGTGTTCTCGACCACCTGGTCCAGCGTCACGCCGCGGTGGAGCGAGCGCACTCGCATCCGGTGGTCGGGGGTCTCGAAGTCGAAGACGCCGAGGTTCGAGATCACGCCGGGGATCGAGTGGAAGCGCGCCGCCTGCGGGCCGAGCGCCGCCGCGCGGTCGTAGCCCACGCCGCAGACCACGTCGACCCGGGCCACGAAGACCTTCTTCGAGTGGTTCGGGATCCAGTAGCTGGTCTTGTGGTTGATGGTGTTGCCGGGTGCGCCGCGCGCTCCGATGAGCTGCACCGCTGGCTTCGCGAACTCGCCGATGCAGGAGATGTTCTGGTTGCCGAAGCGATCGATCTGCGTGGCGCCCATCAGCACGTGGCGCCGGCCCGACCAGAGCAGATCGAAGACGCTGCGGAACGGGATCCAGGCCTCCACCACGGGCTCGGGCCCGTCGCCGCCGCCGACCGGTGGGACGTTTCCGAGGGCGTAGGCGAAGCCGTCGGTCACCAGCAGATCCGGCTCGAAGCTGAGCTTCGCGAGCCGCGCGCCGATCATGGGGAGCGTACCCATGGCGCTCGCCAGGATCTCGCCGTCGCCGCGGAACAGCTCGGCGATGGCGACGGCGCAGATCTCGTCGCGACGCGCCTCCGTCATCGACCGGCCGCCTCCCGCACCCGGCGCTGGTACTCGTCCTCGGAGACGTCGAGGTAGCGCGCGCGGAACGCCGCCCAGGCCTCGGCGCTCTTCGCCGACGCCGCGTACTCGCGTTGGAAGGCCTCGTCGCGGCCGTAGTCCGGCGGACACTCGGTGAAGTGCGCGCCGTTCGGCGCCTCGATCACGCCGTCCACCAGGGCGCGGTTCAGCCGCAGCGTGTGCACGGAGCCCGACTTGAGCAGGGCCTCCGTCTCCACCACCCGCTCGCAGGAGACGAAGCGCCGGGTCGCCGCCATGCAGAAGAGGTCGTCGAAGTAGAGATCGGGGCCCAGGTACTGGGCGTTGCCGCGTGCGTCGGCGCGATTCATGTGCACCAGCGCCACGTCGAGCGGGATCGCCGGCATCGCCACCAGCTCCTCGCCGTCGGCGTAGGGCGAGCGCACGGTGCGGATCGACGGGTTCAGCCGCATCACGTCGGAGCCGAGACCGGCGCGCGTCGGCAGGAACGGAAGGCGCAACGCCGCGGCGTAGAGCCCCCATTGGAACATGCCCTCGTCGAGCTCCACGGCCTCGATGGCTCCCGCCTCGCGGGCCTTGCGAAAGTGGGGCTCGAGCGGGATCGAGTCCAGCGACACGAACCCGTAGACGACCTTCCGCACCTTGCCGGCCGCGCACAGCAGGCCCACGTCCGGACCGCCGTAGGAGACCAGCGTCAGCTCCTTCACCGGGGAGCGCAGCAGCGCCCGCACCAGCGCCATCGGCTTGCGGCGCGAGCCCCAGCCACCGATCCCGAGCGTCATCCCGTCGCGGATCTCGCGCACCGCCTCGTCCGCCGTCGTGCGCTTGTCCATGCGTCGGGCCTCCTGGCCGTGCGGGTGCAGCTCGTCACCCCGGCGACCGGCGGGCCGGGGTCACGCCGGGCGGCGCCCGCAGACGGGGACGGGGCACTTATGATACGCTACGTCTCGTAAAGGCGTCCAGCCACGAGACCACCCTCGAGACGATCCTCGAGACGATCCTCGAAACGGCCGGAGGGAGCGGCATGAGCGCAGCGAAGCAGCGGGTGCCCGCGGTCGAGGGCTGGTTCCGCATGGACGAGGCGGAGCCGCGGCTGCTCGGCGTCCGCTGCCGCTCCTGCCGCACGCCCTACTTTCCGAAGGAGGCCTTCTGCCGCAATCCCGCGTGCGGCGGAGCCGAGCTGGAGGAGGTCGCGCTCTCGCGGCGCGGGCGGCTCTGGTCCTGGACCGACAACCGCTACGCGCCGCCGCCTCCCTTCGTCGCCAAGGATCCCTTCGAGCCCTACACCGTGGCGGCGGTCGAGCTCGAGGCCGAGAGGATGGTGGTGCTCGGGCAGGTGGTGGCGGAAGCCGATGCCACGCAGCTCCGTGTGGGGCAGGAGATGGAGCTCGTGCTCGACACGCTCTTCGAGGACGAGACCCGCCAGTACGTCGTGTGGAAGTGGCGGCCGGTTCGGTCGAGCGCGGCCTAGCGCCGCCAGCGAGGAAGCCGGAGATGGCGCGAGAGGTCGCGGTCCTGGGCGTGGGCATGCATCCGTGGGGGAAGTGGGGCCGCAGCTTCGTCGAGTATGGCGTCGCTGCGGCGCGCGCGGCGCTGGCGGACGCGGGCCTCGCATGGCAGGACGTGCAGTTCGTGGCCGGCGGCGACACCATGCGCAACGGCTACCCCGGCTACGTCGCAGGGGCGACCTTCGCCCAGGCCCTCGGCTGGACCGGCGTGCAGGTGGCGAGCACCTACGGCGCCTGCGCCACCGGCGCGCAGGCCATCGACGTGGCGCGCGCCCGCATCCTCGCGGGCCTCTGCGAGGTGGCGCTGGTGGTGGGCGCCGACACCACGCCCAAGGGATTCTTCGCGCCGACCGGCGGCGACCGCCCGAACGACCCCGACTGGCTGCGCTTCCGCCTCCTCGGCGCCACCAACCCGATCTACTTCGGCCTCTACGCCCGACGGCGCATGGAGATCTTCGGCGCGACGCCCGAGGACTTCGCGCGGGTCAAGGTGAAGAACAGCCAGCACGGCCTCGCCAACCCGAACGCCCGCTACCGGAAGGCCGTGACCCTCGAGGAGGTGATGGCGTCGCCGGTGGTCTCCGATCCGCTGCGCCTCCTCGACATCTGCGCCACCAGCGACGGCGGCGCGGCCGTCGTGCTCACGAGCCTCGAGTTCGCGCGCCGCCACGCCACGAGTCCCGTGACGATCGCCGCGGTCTCGACGGTGACACCGCGCTTCCCGAACACCATCATCGAGATGCCGAACTTCGCCACCGACTCCGCGGCGAGCGTCCCGGCACCGGACGTGCCCTTCAAGGACTCGATCGCCCGCCGTGCCTACGAGGCCGCCGGCGTCGCTCCCGACGACCTCGACCTGGCGGAGGTCTACGACCTCTCGACCGCCCTCGAGCTCGACTGGTACGAGAACATCGGCATCGCGAAGCCCGGCGACGCGGAGAAGCTCCTGCGCGAGGGCCAGACCACCCTCGGCGGGCGAATCCCGGTGAACCCGAGCGGAGGCCTCGCCTGCTTCGGGGAGGCCATCCCGGCCCAGGCCATCGCGCAGCTCTGCGAGCTCACCTGGCAGCTCCGCGGCCAGGCCGCCGGCCGCCAGGTCGAAGGCGCCAGGCTCGGGATCGCGGTGAACCAGGGGCTCTTCGGACATGGATCCGCGGTGATCGCGCGGCGTTGACCGTCGCGCTCGGGGAGCCGCCTCGCCAAGCGCTCGACGGGGGCCCCGCCTCGGCGCTCAGGAGCTCGGGCGTACGCGGCGCGAAGCGGGAGCGTCGCTCACGGCTCTCCCCTCGTTGCGGGCATGTCGCCAGCGACCGAGCGCCACCACCGACCAGATCGCCTCGACCAGACCGAAGGGCCACGCGCCCTGCAGGAAGCCGTAGGCGGATCCGAGCGCGCAGGCACCGGCGAAGCCCAGGATGAACCACGGGCTACGCTTCTCCAGGGCATAGGTCACCAGCATCGCCGTGACGGCGAAGAGGCCGAACGCCGTCAGACGATCCACGGGAGCCCCTGGCAGCGACTCGCGAGCTCCATCGACGAGACCCTCCGATCCGGCACGCCAGCGTCGCGCGACTCGCTCCAGCCCGGCCTAGGACCTCGCGGCCGTCTCAGCCCAAGTACTTCCGGTACTCGTCGAGCTGACGCAGGACGGCGTCGCGAGGCGCCGAGGGGAGGCGCAGCGCCACCTCCGTGACCCCGATCGCGGCGTAGTGGTCGAGCTTCTCGGGGCTCGGGACCACGCCGATCGGCACGACCTGGAGCGCGCGCGGGTCGCGGCCGCGCTGCTCCAGCGCCTTGCGCAGCGCCGGCAGCGCCTCGCGCAGGCCCTTGCCGCCGATCGGCATCCAGCCGTCCGCCCACTCGGCGATGTCCGCGAAGAGCTTCGGCCCGGGCGCGCCGCCGACCAGGACGCTGGGCCGGGGCCTCTGCACGGGCTTCGGCCACTGCCAGCTCGGGGCGAGCCGCACCAGCTCGCCTTCGAAGGCGGCGACCTCGTCGGCCCAGAGGGCCTCGATGGCGAGCATCTTCTCGCGCACCAGGCGGCGGCGCACGGCGTAGGCCACGCCATGGCTCTCCATCTCGTCCACGTTCCAGCCGTAGCCCACGCCGAGGACGACACGCCCCTGCGACAGGAGATCCAGCGTGGCCACCGCCTTGGCCAGCACGATCGGATCGCGCTGCGCGACCAGCGCCACGGCGGTGCCGAGCCGGAGGCGCGTGGTGACGGCGCTCGCCGCGGCGAGTGCCACCAGCGGGTCGAGGGTGCGCCGGTACTCCTCGGCGAGCTCGGCCTCGCCGGTCGGCGGCGGCGTGCGCCGGCTGGTCGGGATGTGGGTGTGCTCGGGCACGTAGAGCGAGGCGAAGCCCCGCGCCTCCGCCTCGCGGGCCAGCTCGACCGGGCTGATGGCCCGGTCCGTGGCGAAGATCGTGAGCCCGATCTTCACGAGGCGAGGGTCCACGACGGCAGGATCGTGCCCGCCTGGTCGTGGAAGCGCAGCCGCACGCGCGCGCCCATGCCCAGGCCCTCGGCCACGCCATCGGTGCGCAGGAGCCGGCCCGTGCCGTCGACCAGGTAGCCGAGCAGGCGCACGCCCTCGTCGAGCTGCACCAGCAGCACCACGAAGGGCACGAGCTCCGTGTAGGCCGGAAGGGTGGGCGGGCGGATCACGGTCCAGGAGGCGACGCGGCCGTCGCCGGAGACCCGCGTCCACACGGGATCGGGCGTCTGGCAGCCGGAGCAGATCGGCCGCGGCTGCCACAGCCAGCGGCTGCAGCGGCCGCAGCGCTGGATCCAGAGCTCGCCGCGACGGCAGGCGTCCCAGAACGGCTGCGTGTCCGCATCCGCCACCGGGATCGGGAACGCGTCGGCGGGAGGAGAGGCGGCGGCGCTCACCAGGGCTCCTTCGAGAACACGATCGCGCCCGTGGGCACGACGTTCCCGCTCGTCACGAGGCTGTGTCGGACGTCCGGTACCTGGCTAGTGGAGGTGCCGCGCACCTGGCGCACGCCCTCCACCAGGAGGTTGAAGCCGTGGGTGTAGGCCTCCGAGAGGCCGCCGCCGCTCGTGTTGTAGGGCGGGTGGGAGCCGCTCGCGAGGTAGTCCGCCGCCTCGCCGTCCTGGCAGAAGCCGTACTCCTGGAACGCAATCGGAATCTGGAAGGTGAAGGCGTCGTAGAACTGCACCACGTCGATGTCGCGCGGCGCGAGCCCGGTGTTGCGCCAGAGCTCCGGCGCCACCCAGCGGTTCGGCGTCGCCCCGAGCTCCTCGCCGTAGAAGAAGGTCATCGCGGTCATCTCGGGACCGGAGCCCATGCCGTAGCCCTGCACGTAGGCCGGCGTCGAGGGAAGGTCGCGCGCGCGCTCGGCCGTGGTCAACACCAGCGCCAGCGCGGCGTCGGTCTCCAGGCAGCAATCGAAGAGCCGGAGCGGATCGGCGATCATTCGCGCCGACAGGTACTCGTCCATGCCGAGGGGCTTCCGCATCATGGCCATCGGGTTGCGCCGCGCGTGCTCGCGGATCGTGATGGCGACCTGGCCCGTGAGCTCGGGCTTCCAGCCGTAGCGGTGGATCCAGTGCCGGGCGTGGAAGGCCATGCCGTCGACGGGGCGCGCCACGTGATACGGGCGCTCGAACTGGTCCTGCCCGGTGGCATAGTACTGGCTCGCCCACGGTCGCCCGCCGGAGGAGCGATTCCTCGCCCGCCAGCACACGACCACGTCGGCGAGCCCGCTCTCGATGGCGAGGGCCGCCAGCGACACGGTGGGGGCGCCGGCGCCGCCGCCGTAGTCGACCTCGCCGAACGCCCGGAGATTGCGCACGCCGAGGATGCGCGCCATCTCCATCTCGGTGGTGCCTTCCCAGACGTAGCGGAACATGCCGTCCACGTCGGCGACGCCGAGGCCGGCGTCGGCGAGGGCGGCCAGGATCGCGCGTGCGCCGGCGTTGCGCTCCGTCAGCCCGATGTTCTTCGAGTAGGGCAGGGCGTGGAGGCCCACCACGGCCGCCTGCCGGTTCCTTGCCGCTCGGGCCGGTCGCGCCATTCGCTCTCCCCCTCTGCGGATTTACTATACGGTCCGTCTCGTATATATTCAAAGCCGGGCCAGCGGGCGATCGGGAGGCCGGCCCGCCCCGGGAGGAGCCGTGGACTTCGAGTTCTCCGACGCCGAGAAGGCCTTCGTGGAGGAGGTGGAGAAGTTCCTCGACGCCCACGCCGACCCCGAGGTCATGGACCCGACCCGCGAGAACATGGCCCAGCTCGTCGACACGCCGGCGCGGCGCGCCTTCATGAAGCGCCTCTCCGAGCGCGGCTGGCTCGGCATGACCTGGCCGAAGGAGTACGGCGGGAGCGAGCGCTCGGGCGTCTACGAGTACCTGCTGAACGAGTGCCTGGCGCGCCGCGGCGCGCCGCAGATCGGCAAGGGCGTCGGCATCATCGGCAAGACCATCATCCGGCACGGGAGCGAGCGGCTGAAGCGCGAGTTCCTGCCGCGCATCCTGCGCAACGAGGTCGAGTTCGCGATCGGCTACAGCGAGCCGCAGGCGGGCTCGGACGCCGCCAACATGCAGCTCCGCGCCACCCGCGACGGGAACGGCTGGCGGCTGAACGGCCAGAAGATCTTCACCACCTCCGCCCACTTCGCGGACTGGTACTGGGTGGCGGCGCGCACCGATCCCAGCCGTCCCAAGCACGACGGCATCACGCTCTTCCTGATCCCGATGAAGCAGCCCGGGCTCACCGTCCAGGCGATGCCCACCATCGGCGACGAGCTCACCAACCAGGTCTTCTTCGACGACGTCCACGTGAGCGACGACTACGTGGTGGGCCAGCTGAACCGGGGCTTCCAGTACGTCTCCGAGGCGCTGGATCTCGAGCGCTTCACCATGTTCACGCTCTCGCCCATCCAGCAGCGCCTGGAGGAGCTGGTGGATCACGTGCGACGGGAGGGGCGCGACGGCGTCCCCCTGCGCCAGGACCCCCACGTCCGCAAGACGATCGCCCAGCTCGTGACGCAGACCGAGGTCGCGCGGGTGCTCGGCCTGCGCTTCGTCTCGAAGGCGAAGAAGGGCGGAAAGCCCCCGACGGTCGAGGCCTCGGAGTACAAGCTCTACGCGACCCAGCTCTCGCAGCGGCTCGCCAACGCCACCCTCGACGTGGTGGGGCCCGACGGACAGCTTCGCGTCCACACTCCCGACGCCCCGCTGCGCGGCCGGCCGGAGCGCACCTACCGCTACACCGTGATCGACACCATCGGCGGCGGCGCGTCCGAGATCCAGAAGAACATCATCGCGCGCCGCAAGCTCGGCTTGCCGAAGAACTTCTAGTGCAAGCGAAGCGCGCAGCGAGCCGAAGGCGAGCGGAGGGCGCGGCCCGGCGGCGAGAGCCGCCGGTGCGCCAAGGCGGGAAGCGCGCAGCGAGCCGAAGGCGAGCGGAGGGCGCGGCCCGGCGGCGTAGCCGCCGGTGCGCCTAGGACACGTGATGGGATCGCCGGCGGCGCTGGCTCGCATCCAGGTGCTCGACTTCTCGACGGTCGGGCCGGGGGCGCGTTGCGCCCGCATCCTCGCGGACTACGGCGCGACGGTGGTGAAGGTCGGCGCGCCGGCGCGCGCCGGCGCGGTGCAGATCGAGGCGCCGTTCCACGCCTACGCCGGCGGGCGCGGGATGAAGCGGGTGCGCATCGATCTCAAGGCCGCCGCGGGCCGCGCCGCCGTGCTGCGACTGGCGGCGAGCGCGGACGTGGTGATCGAGAGCTTCCGCCCCGGCGTCGCGGCGCGGCTCGGCGTCGGATACGAGAACCTGCGCGGGGTGAACGAGCGCATCGTCTACTGCTCGACCAGCGGCTACGGGCAGGCCGGCGCGCGCGCGAACTGGGCGGGACACGACCTCGACTACCTGGCGGTGGGCGGATACCTGGGCATGAGCGGGCGCCGCGGCGACGGCGGTCCGGCGCTCCCCGGCGCCACCATCGCCGACGCCGCAGCCGGCGGCATGCACGCCGCGATCGCGATCCTGGCCGCGCTGCTACGACGCGACGCCACCGGAGAGGGCGCGTACCTGGACGTCTCGGTGGCCGATGGAGTGCTCTCCCTGCTCTCCCTCGGCGTGGACCAGCACCTGGCGACCGGAGTCGACCCGGCACCGGGCGGCGATCTGCTCTCCGGACGCTACGCCTGCTACGACGTGTACCCGGCGGGCGACGGGAAGTGGCTCGCGGTGGCGGCGATCGAGCCCGCCTTCTGGGCGAATCTGTGCCGGAGCCTCGGCCTCGAGCGCTGGATCCCGCGCCAGCTCGACGACGCCGCGCAGGAGGCCATCCGGGCCGATCTCCGCGCGGCCTTCGCGACACGGGGCCGGGACGAGTGGGTCGAGCGGCTGGCGGCGGCCGACACCTGCGTAGCGCCGGTGCAATCCATCGCCGAGGTCGCGGCCGATCCGCACTTCGCGGAGCGCGGGGCCTTCGGCTGGGCCGAGCACCCGCAGCACGGGCGCTTTCGGCAGGTGGCAGCGCTGCTGGCGGGCGCCTCTCGCGCCGCCGGCACGGTGCCGCTCCGTGACGCTTCGGCCACCGACACCGCGGAGCTGCTGCGCACCGCGGGTCTCGCCGCGGAGGAGATCGCGACGCTGCAGAGCGAAGGGGTGATCGCATGAGCTCGGAGCTTCCCGCGGAGGTGCAGTCCTGGATCGGCCAGCCGCGCTACGAGGAGGCCGGCGAGTTCGACGTCGAGCGGGGCTACATGCTGACGAGCCTCTCGTCGGTCGAGAACGGGAATCCGCTGTTCTGGGACCCCGAGGTGGCGCGCGAGCTCACCGGGGGCTGGATCGCTCCGCCCACCACGATCTCGCTCTGGTTCCGCCCCCACTGGTGGGCGCCGGGCCGCACCCGGGAGGTGCAGCCGCTCCAGGTGCACTTCGACCTCAAGCGGGTGCTCGGCCTTCCGGAGGCCGTGATGACGGACAACGAGATCGTCTTCTACGAGCCCGTGCGTCCCGGGGACCGGCTGACGACCCGCCAGATCCTGCGCAGCGTGAGCCCGCTCAAGGCCACGAAGCTCGGTCAGGGCCGCTTCTGGGTGATCGACGTGGAGTACGTGAACCAGCGGGGCGAGCTCGCGGCGCGCGAGAGCTACACCGGCCTCGGCTACGTGAAGGGAGGTGCGTGATGCCCGGCGGCGCGCGACGCCTCCTGCTGCAGCAGATCGCGCCTGGTGACGAGATTCCGTCCCTCGCCTGCGACGTCACCGCGACCACGGTGATCCTCGGGGCGCTGGCGACGCGGGACTGGCGCCCGATGCACCACGATCGCGACTTCGCACAGAAGCGCAACGGCGTGAAGGACATCTTCCTGAACACGCCGAACCAGGCGGCCTGGTTCGAGCGCTACGTGGAGGACTGGGCCGGGCCGGCTGGACGACTCGGCCGCATGAAGTTCCGCATGCGCGACTCGGTGTTCCCCGGGGACCGCATGGTGTTTCGCGGGACCGTGGAGAAGGTCGGCACCGACGAAGCGGGCTGCGGCTGGGTGGACCTCGCCCTCGAGCTCCGGGTCGGCGAGAGGATCATGACGGAGTGCAAGGCGCGGGTCGCCCTGCCGGTCTCGGAGCGCGACAACCCCTGGGCGCGGAAGGGCGAGGAGTGGAAGCCCTGAGCGCGGAGCGTGCGGGCGCTCGCCGAGCGGCCGCCGCGAGTCGGGAGTGACGTCCGATGGATCTCGATCTCACCGAAGAGCAGCAGCTCCTACGCGACATGGTGCGGGGCGTGTGCGCGGAGCACGCGCCGCTCAAGGTGGTGCGGGCGATGGAGGATGATCCGACGGGCTACACGGCGGAGTTCTGGGGCAAGCTCTCGGAGCTCGGTCTCACCGGGATCCTCCTGCCCGAGGCCTACGGCGGCGCAGGCCAGTCGATGATCGAGGCCGCGATCCTCTACGAGGAGCTGGGGCGTGCGCTGAGCCCCTCGCCGCACTTCCCGAGCTGCGTCCTCGGGGCCGGCGCGCTCCTGGCGGGCGGGAGCCGGGCGCAGCAGGAGGAGTGGCTGCCGAAGCTCGCCTCCGGCGAGGCGATCCTCAGCCCCGCCTGGCTGGAGCCGCGGCGCGGCTTCGGGGCGCGTGGCGTCCAGCTCCGCGCGCAGCCGAGGGGCGACGAGTTCGTCCTCGACGGCAGCAAGGACCACGTGCCCTTCGCGAGCTCCGCGACCCGCCTCCTGGTGCTGGCCCGCACCGGAGCGCCGGAGGAGGAGGTCGATCTCTTCCTGGTCGATCCCACCGAAGCCGGCGTCGCGCTCGAGCCGCGCCGCACCCTGGCCGGCGCTACGCAGTATCGCGTCACATTCTCTGGCGTCCGCGTGCCGGCGTCGGCGCGGCTCGGCCCCGCGGCCTCGGGCTGGAGGACCTGGGACCGCGTGATGCACGACGGGATCATCCTGCTGGCGGCGCAGGCGATGGGGGGCGCCGAGCGAGCGCTGGAGATCACGGTGGACTACGCCCAGGAGCGCGTCCAGTTCGACAAGCCCCTCGGTGCCTTCCAGGCCATCTCCCACTATCTGGCGGATGCGACCACGCTGATCGACGGCGGGAAGACCCTGGCCTACGAGGCGGCGTGGGCGCGCGCCGTCGGCCGTCCCGTGGATCGCCTGGCGCCGATGGCCAAGCTCTTCGCCTGTCAGACCTTCCGCGACGTGACGGCGATGTGCGAGCAGGTCTTCGGCGGCTACGGCTTCACCATCGAGTACGACATCCAGCTCTACTTCCGCCGTGCGAAGCAGCTCCAGATGAGCTGGTGGGACGCGCGCGTGCTCGAGGAGCGGATCGCGGCGTCGGTGCTCGACGGAGAGGCGGGCTACCGCGGAACGCCCCTGGCACCGGCCTGACGCCGGAGGGTGATCGCACGATCGTGAGCGCAGACCGGACCACGAAGAGCCGCAGCCGGACCGAGCGACGCCGCGCCGCGAGCGCCGGCGAGCGAGCCTCCGGCGCCGGCGCCAACGGCGCCGGGCGCCCGCGCAGCGAGGAGGCCCACCAGGCCATCCTCGACGCGACGCTCGCGCTCCTCTCGGAGCAGGGCTACTCCGCCCTCACCGTCGAGGGGGTGGCGGTGCGGGCGGGTGTCGGCAAGGCCACGATCTACCGCCGCTGGCCGTCGAAGCTCCCGTTGGTGGTGGAGGCCTTCGGAGGGCTGCCCGCCTTCGAGGACGTGGACACCGGCGACCTGCGAGGCGACCTCTGCGGAATGCTTCGCAAGTACCTCGACCAGTTCAACGCGACGTCGCTGGCGGTGATCCTGCCGAGCATCATCGGCGAACGCCTGCACAACCCGGAGTTCGCCGAGCTGATCGATCCCCTGCTGCGTACCCGGCGTCAGCCGCTGCGGCACGCCCTCGAGCGTGCGCTCGCGCGCGGCGAGATCGAGCCGGACGTGGACCTCGATCTCGCGGCCGACCTGGTCGTCGGTCCGATCGCCGTGAGCCTCTTCTTCACCGGGCGCCGCGTCGGCCCGAAGCTGGTGCAGCCCATGGTCGACCTCGCCCTGCGCGGGATCGCGCCGGGCCTCGCGGCCCGGAAGGCGAGCTAGGCGCTCGGATCGCGCGAGGCGCCGCGGCGCAGCTCGTCGAGCACGGCGGGCGTGTCGACGTCGAGAAGCACGCCGTCGTCGGGCATCTCCACCTCGACCGTCTGCGCGGCGTGTCGCGCCAGGAGGGCGCGGGCTCCCACGTCGCCGCTCAGGGTCTGCATCTCGGGAAGGAACGCCTCACCCCAGAGCACGGGATTGCCGCGTCTCCCACCGTGGGTGGGGACGCAGATCGCCCGGCCGCCGCGAGGATCGAAGGCGGCGATCAGCCGATCGAGGTGATGCGCGGCCACGCGCGGCATGTCGCCGAGCAGCACGGCCACGCCGTCGAGGCCGGACGGCAGCGCGGCCAGACCGGCGCGCAAGCTGGTGCTGAGCCCCTCCGCGAAGCGCGCGTTCTCCACGAGGGTGACGGCCCGGCCGGCGAGCGCGGCGCGCACGCGCTCGGCGTCGCTCCCCACCACCACGATCACTGGGGTCGCCCGAGAGCCGAGCGCTGCATCGACGGCCCGCGCCACGATCGGAACTCCGTCGAGCTCCTCCACCAGCTTGTTGCCGGCGGCGAACCGGCTGGAGCGGCCGGCCGCCAGCACGAGCGCGGCCACGCGCGGCGCAGGCCGCGCCGGTCTCGCGCCGCGGCGACGCACGGCGGTGATCTCGGCCAGGATCGCGAGCGCGATCTCCGCCGGCGAGCGCGCGCCGATCTCGAGACCGACCGGCGCGTGGATGCGCGCCAGCGCGGCATCGTCGTGGCCGAGGGCGGCCAGGCGGCGCCGGCGGGCCTGGTGGGACTTCCGGCTGCCGAGCGCGCCGACATAGAAGGCCGGGCTGCGAAGCGCCGCGTCGAGGGCGGGATCGTCGATCTTGGGATCGTGGCTCAGCGTGACGACGGCGGTGCGCGTGTCCAGGCCGAGCCGCGCCAGCGCGGCCTCCGGCCAATCGTGGATCACGGCCAGCCCCGCGCCGGCGAAGCCCTGGCTCTCCGCGAAGGCACGGCGCGGATCGATCAGGGTGACGCCGTAGCCGCTCAGGACCCCGAAGCGGGCCAGGGGATCGGCGATGTGCACCGCACCCACCGCGACGAGGCGCGGAGGCGGATGGAAGGGCTGGACGAAGAGCGCGCCGATTGCGGTCTCGAGGCGAGCGGGCTCGTCGGCCGCGAGCCAGTCGCGGGCCGCCGCGAGCAGCTCGTCCTCGAGCTCGAGCTCGCCTTCGCTGGAGTCGGCGCTGACGAGGCGTTGGGCCCCGCTCCCGAGATGCGTCACGAGCGCGACCGGTCTCTTCGCCGCGCGAGCGGCCTGGAGCCTGGCCAGGATCTCGGGGCGCATCTCAGTCGATTCGCTCCACGAAGACCTGGATCCGGCCGCCGCAGGGGAGTCCGACCGCCCAGGCCTCCTCGTGGCTCACGCCGAACTCGAGCAGGCGCGGCCGGCCGTTCGCGAGCGCGTCCAGCGCCTCCCGGATCACCGCGCCCTCGACGCAGCCGCCGGAGACCGACCCCACGAAGCGGCCGTCGACGTCGACGGCGAGCTGACTGCCGACCGGGCGAGGCGACGAGCCCCAGGTGGCGACGACCGTGGCGAGCGCGACGCCTCGGCCGGCCTTGCGCCAGTCGGCCGCGATCGTCAACACGTCCGTGTGGAGCGCGGAGGCCGGTTCGGTCAACAAGGGCGTCTCCCCGGCTGCCTGGCCGCGCGGGCGCCGATGCCTCCGCCTTCGGCGCCGGCGTGCGCGACAAGACAGCAGAGTATCGCGCACCCGAGCCGAGGATGCCCGGATGGGACGGGGCCGGAAGGGCGTTCGGGCGCTTCCGGCCCCGTCGTCTACGCTGCGCCGCCGAGCGTTCGCTCAGCCGGCGTTGGGAGAGAGCACGATCGTGGTATCGAGCCTTCCGTTGCGCTCGCGCTGCGGGTACTTCCCGACCGGCGTGCGCGTCACCTCGGCCCCCGTCACGAAGTCCATCACCGCGACGTAGTTGCCGTCGCTGTTGGCCACGAGGCACTTGGTGCCGTCGCGGCTCGTCTCCGCCCAGTAGGGCTTGGCGTAGCCGCTCACCAGGCTCTTCAGGGCGAAGGTCGAGCGGTCGACCATCGCGATGTAGTTGTCGATCGTGCCGGCGTTGCAGATGGTGCGGCCGTCACCCGAGAGCGCCAGACCGTGGTGCATCGAGTTCGCGGGGAGCTTGTCCGGGAACAGGGCGTCCCCGGCCGGCGTGCTCGGCAGACTCATCGTCCGCGTGGTGGTGCCGCTCGCCAGGTCGAACTCGATGAAGCCCCGGTGGTACGAGAGCTGGAAGTACATCGTCTTCTCGTCCGGCGTCAGGATGTCCGGGCGCAGGCCGTAGGCGAAGGAGTAGGTCTTCAGCACCTGATACGTCGTGGCGTCGGCGATGGTGAGCTGGCGCGGCCCCTTGAGCGAGTTGAGCGAGTAGGGAAGCGCCGTCACGCCGATGCTCCCCACGTAGACCCGCTTGCCGTCGGGCGAGAAGTCGACCTCGTGCGGGTACGAGCCGGCGGAGAACTGTCCGATCAGCTTGCCGGTGGCGGTGTCGAAGGCTTTCTCGAGTCCCTCCGTGATGTCGGAGACGAAGACCCGCGAGCCGTCTGCCGTGATCGCCATGTGATCGGCCTCGAAGCCCCCGATGTTGCTGCGCCAGATCATCTTCTGGGTGGCGAGATCGAAGGCGGCGACGTCCTCCAGGATGCCGCGGGAGACGTAGAGGCGCCGGCCGTCGGGCGAGAGCGCCACGTCGTCGACGTAGTTCTCGCCGCCCTTCTGCGACTCCACGCCGAGATACCCGGCCAGCGTGATCGGATTCAGGAACAGCGTCAGCTTTCGCGCGGCGAGGTCCGGCACCACGTTGATCGATCCGAGATTGGTGTAGGTATTCGCATCGAGGAAGCTCACGGTCCCGGCGAAGGCGTTGCCGACGGCGACGACGTCCCGGGTGGCGGCCGATCCCGCATGGGGCAGCGCGACGATGGACGCGAGAGCGGCGAGCAAGGCCATCCCCGTGCGGCGCAGCAAGCGCCCACGAGCGGTCGACGGACGGATCGACATCGGACTCGACTCCCTTCCTCTCCGGCACACGAGACTATACGCGTGGAAACGGAAGTAACTCCAGCATTCCGTGCGGCTGACTTTAAAATGTGTCGAGAGAGAGGAGCGGTGTGTACTCGCGGTACGGTACGGGCGGTACGGTACTCGCAGTACGGAAGCGTCGTGACGAGCGTGCGGGAGGCCGGCGGAGCACGCGGCCGTCGGGGCGGTCCGTGCGAACGAGGGCTAGTGGCCGCCGCCTCCGAGACGGCGGAAGACCGACTCGATGCGCGCGTGGTCGCCGCCCTCCTCCAAGCCCTGGCTTCGCAGGCGAGCGGCCAGCTCCTGACACAGGCCTGCGGCACCTTCGACGGCGCGCTGGGCGAGCTCTCCCGGAAGGAGCTTCTCCAGCAGCACGGCCATCTCCCCCGGGGTCGCCTGCCTTGCATCGAGCCCGGCCTGCTTCAAGGCGATCCGCACCGTGCCGCGGGTCTCCAGCTCCGAGAGCCGGGTCGCCTGTTGAAGGGCGTTGCACACCCAATCGAAGGCGGCGGAGTCGGCCATGGGATCAGGCCTCGCTCGCGGTCGCACGTGCGGCGACGCGCGCGAGATAGGCCTCGGGAGGGAAGAAGGCCAGCCACATGGCGCCGGCGGCGAGCAATCCGAGCGGTGCGATCAGGAGCGCGCCGAAGGTCGAGACGGCGATGTCGACGCCGAAGAACGACGACACCGAGGTGGCGAGGTTCGACAGGAACGCCGCCAGGATGCTGATCCCCCACAGCCACATGCGGTCGGCCACCACCGGATCGCCGAGGCCGAGCTTCATCCGCTTCACGAGCAGGGAGTGGAAGCGCAGGGATTCCCAGGAGGCCCAGGCCAGCGGCAAGCCGATCAGGAAGAAGAAGACGCGCAGGCCGGCGCCCCGGTTGTGGAGGGCGGCCTCGCGCAGGCCCGGCGTCAGCGCTTGCAGGACGAGGCTTCCGGCCAGCGCGCAGGCGAGCCCCAGCACGACGCTCCGGGCCCAGGGCTCGCCCGGGCGGAAGACCCGCCAGTTGAAGACGGCGATGGCCACCGTTCCCGCCCCGTTCATCAGGAGCGCCAGGCTGGCCAGGACGATGCGGAGCCCCTCGGGAAGCGGCGTCGCGAAGCGGGCGACGACGATCAGGGGATACGCCAGGCCGCCCATCAGGAAGAGCGCGAAGCCGACCGCGAACTCCGGGAGCTCCCGGGTACGACCGGCGAGCAGGAGGAGGCGCACCCCCATCACCAGGCTCGTGACGATGAACGCACCGCCGCCGATCGCGGCGAGCAGCTCGACCATGGGCGCACCCCCGGGAGGGCCCTCCCCCCACCGCGGACCATCGTCGGACCCGCGGCGGGGCTTTAGGCGCCCCGCGGGTTCAGAGCCCGCCCAGGGCCACGTACTTGAGCTCGACGTACTCCTCGATGCCGTAGCGTGAGCCCTCGCGGCCGATGCCCGACTCCTTGACGCCGCCGAAGGGGGCGACCTCGGTCGAGAGGGTCCCGGTGTTGACGCCGATCATGCCGTACTCGAGGCGCTCCAGTGTGCGCCAGATGCGACGGTGGTCCCGGCTGTAGAGGTAGGCCGCGAGACCGTACTCCGTGTCGTTGGCCATCCGCACCGCGTCGTCGTCGGCGGTGAAGCGGAAGAGTGGGGCCACGGGTCCGAAGGTCTCCTCGCGGGCGAGACGCATCGAGGTGTCGGCGTCGGCCAACACGGTGGGCTCGTAGAAGGTGCCGCCCAGGGAGTGGCGCCGTCCACCGATCACCACCCGCGCGCCCCTGGCACGGGCGTCGGCGACGTGAGCCTCGACCTTCCGGAGCGCCTCGTGGTCGATCAGCGGGCCCTGGCTGACACCGGGTTGGAGGCCGTCTCCGACCTCGAGACGTCCCACCGCGCGCCCCAGTCGCGCCGTGAACTCCTCGTAGACGCCGTCCTGCACCAGGAAGCGATTGGCGCAGACGCAGGTCTGCCCGGAGTTCCGATACTTCGAGACGACCGCGCCTTCCACCGCGGCGTCGAGGTCCGCGTCGTCGAAGACGATGAACGGCGCGTTCCCGCCGAGCTCGAGGGAGAGCTTCTTGAGCGTGCCGGCGCACTGGCGCATCAGGAGCTTGCCGACCTCGGTCGAGCCGGTGAAGGAGAGCTTGCGAACGATCGAGTTCGAGGCGAGCTCTCCACCGATCACGACCGGGTCTCCAGTGACCACGTTCAGGACGCCCGGCGGGAGCTCCGCGCGCGCGGCCAGCTCGGCCAGGGCGAGCGCGCAGAGCGGCGTCTGCTCCGCGGGCTTCGCGACGACGGTGCAGCCGGCGGCCAGCGCGGGCGCGATCTTGCGCGTGATCATGGCGAGCGGGAAGTTCCAGGGCGTGATCGCCGCGCAGACGCCCACCGGCTCCTTCAGCACGAGCAGGCGTTTGTCCGGCCAGACCGTCGGGATCGCATCCCCGTAGAGCCGCTTCGCCTCCTCGGCGAACCATTCCACGAAGGCCGCCCCGTAGGAGACCTCGCCTCGGGCTTCCGCGAGCGGCTTTCCCTGCTCCGTCACCATCAGGACGGCGAGGTCTGCGGCGTGGGCCAGCAGCCGATCGAACCACCGGCGCAGCACGGCGCCGCGCTCCTTCCCGGTGCGGGCGCGCCAGGGACCGAAGGCCCGCTGCGCCGCCTCGATGGCGCGGCGGGTCTCGGCGACTCCGAGCTCGGGGACTTCGGCGATCGTCTCGCCGGTGGCGGGGTTCACCACGGGGAAGCTCTTGGCGTGATCGGCATCGATCCACGCGCCGTCCACGAAGGCCTGCGTGCGGAGGAGGGTCGGGTCGTCGAGCTGCATCGGGTCACCTCCGCCCGAGCGTGGATCCTGCGGCCTCATTCGCCCCGGCGTGCGATGAGGAAGCGCAGCTTCTCCACGGGGCCGAGGCCGGGCTCGCGCCGCTGGAGCGCGGCGAAGGCCTCGTCGGTCGCGGCGAGCGTCTTCTCGAGATCGCCCTCGGTGAGCGCCGCGCACAGGAACATGTTGTGCCAGGGATGCAGCAGCGCGCCGCGCTTCACCGCCTCGCCCGTCCAGCAGAAGCCCCGGCGGAAGTCCGGGTCGTCCTGGAAGAGGATCTGGGGCATCTGCACCGGCCCGGTCTGCCGGAGCGCGTAGCCATGGGCGGCGGCCTGCTGCGCCAGCCCTTCGCGGAGCTTCTGCCCCAGGCGCTGCGTCCGCTCCAGGTAGTCGCTCTCGCGGATCTCGCGCAGCGTGGCGAGCGCCGCGGCCATCGGCACCGCAGAGAACCAATACGAGCCCGTGGCGTAGATCCGTTGCGCCGCCGCCCGGGCCCGCTCCGAGCCGAGGAGCGCCGAGAGCGGGTAGCCGTTGGCGATGGCCTTGCCCCAGGTGGAGAGGTCCGGCTCGACGCCCACGAGCGACCAGGAGCAGTCGCGTGCCAGCCGGAAGCCCGCGCGCACATCGTCCACGATCAGGAGCGCTCCGCTCGCATCGCAGAGCGCGCGCACATGCTGCGCGTACTCCCGGCTCGGGAGCTCCTGGTCGACGAAGGCGTCGTGCTTGTAGGGCGAGGCGAAGACGCCGGCCACGTCGTCGCCGGCCTGCCGCATCGCCCGCTCGAAGCTCTCGGCGTCGTTGTAGACGTAGTGGATCTGGTGGGCGCGGTCCTCGGGCAGGGTGCCCGTCGGCACCGGATTGCACCAGGGTGCGGCGCCGTGGTAGGCACCCTTCGCCACCAGGATCTTGCGACGCCCGGTGTGGGCGCGTGCCAGCATCATCGCGAGCGACGTCGCGTCCGTGCCGTTCTTGCAGAAGATCGCCCACTGCGCGTGCGCGATCATCGAGACCATCTGCTCGGCGAGCTCGACCATGACCGGCGCGGGACCGCTCATGGTGTCCCCTTGCCGCTGCTGCTCGGCGGCGGCCGCCTCGACCGCAAGGTGGCCGTAGCCCAGGAGGTTCGGTCCGTAGGCGCAGAGGTAGTCCACGTACTCGTTCCCGTCGGCGTCCCAGAGCTTCGCGCCCGCGGCCCGGGCGAAGAACTGCGGATGCTCGTCGGGGAGGAGCAGAGTGGACTGGTGGCCGTAGACCCCGCCCGGGATCACGCGTGCCGCCCGCTCGCGCAGCGCCTGATTCTTCGCGTTGCTCCAGCCCATGGCGCCTCCCTCCCGCTCGGCGTCCGCTCGCCGCCGGCTCCCGCCGAGCGACTGCGGAGCGCCGGCTCCGCGCCCGGGAGCGTAGCCGAGGGGCGGCCCCGCCCCGCCCGCGTCAAGCTAGGCGGCCGCGGAGGAGCGGGGCCCGGCGCGCGGCGCGTCGGGAGCGCGCGGCGGGGGAGGGCGCTCGATGCCGCAGCCGGGTGACGGCGGGTGCTTCGGGACCTGGGCCACGGAGGGCAGCGGCCTTCCCTGCTTCGATCTGCGGGGCGAGGCCGTGCGCGAGGACGTCTGGCACGCGGTGGGAAACGACCGCGTGACGGCCACCGCCCACGGCGACGGATCGATCCAGCTCTACTGGGCGGAGGAGGGATTGATCCGCCTCTGCGAGCCCATGCCCTTTGCTCCGCCGTCGCGCCTGGAGACGCGCTTCGGCTTCGGCTCGGCCGAGTGGCGCCGGCGCGATCCGGCGCTGGTGGTGCGCCGCCGCCTGTGGGCGCCCTGCGGCGAGCTCCCCGGCTGGCGCCTCGACGTCACGCTCGAAGGCCGGCTCCCGGCGTCCTGGCGCGAGTGCTGGCGCTTCGCGCCGTGGCCGATCGTGCTGGGCGGGCTCCTGTCGCGCCGCATTCCGGCGCCGGCCTCGGCGTCCCTCCGCGAGCGCCTGGTCTGGCACGGGATCTTCACGGTGACGGGAGCCTCGCGGGCGCTCACCGAAGGCCTGCGCGCGCTCCTGGCGCGGCGGCTCGGCCTGGTGCCGCGCTTCGAGCCCGCGCTGCGCGCGATCCGTCTCGAGCCGCCCGGCGGCGCGCGCCCGCCTTCGCGACGCCCCTCCTGGCTCGCGCGCCTCCCCGGCGTGGTCTTCGTGGCGGCGCTCGGCGAGAGGCCCGTGACGCCCCGGACGAGCCGGAGCGGGCGACGCGCGGACGTGTCGCTGGAGCTCGCGCTCCCGGCGGGCGAGAAGGCCGAGATCTCCTTCGCGCTCGGCGTCTGCGCCCCCGAGGCGCTGCGCGAGACGATCGAGGCCCTGGGGGCCGCCGAGCCCGAGGCCCACGCCGCAGCGTGGCGCCGGACCTGGCGGCTCGATCTTCCCGCGCGGCCGGCCCTCGAGCGCGAGAGCGCCTGGCACGCCATGTCCCTGCGCAGCGCCCAGGTTCGGGACACCGTCCTGGGTCACCGCTACCTGCCCCAGGGCTCGGCCTACTCCTTCCTGCACGGCCTCCAGGGGGCGCCTCGCGACTACGCCATCGCCTCGATTCCGCTGGCCTTGATCGACCCGGCCGGCGCACGCGAGATGCTGCGTCTGGTGCTGCGACTCCAGCGCCGCGACGGCGCGATCCACTATGCCCACATGGGCGCGGGGCGGCGGACCTCCGCAGCGATCCACGCCGCGCCCTCCGACCTCCCGCTCTTCCTGCTCTGGGCCGTCACGGACTACGTCCTGGCCAGCGGCGATCGCGCGTTCCTGGAAGAGGCGCGCCCGGCGCTGCTACGGGCCTGGCGCCATACGCAGAATGGCGTCGGTCTCGGCGCCCACGGGCTCCTGCGGGCGGGGAGCGGCGACTGGAACGATCCCATCGCCGCCTTCGCGCCGCGCCGCCGCGCCTTCCACCGCGACGGCGAGTCCGTCTTCAACTCCGCCATGGCGGCGTACGTGCTACCGCGGGCGGCGGAGCTCCTGCCCGAGGTGTCCGGCGAGCTCGTGGCGTGGGCCACCCGGCTGCGCGCGGCGGTGGACGCCACCTGGACCGGACGCTGGTTCCTGCGCGGCTTCGACGGCCGGGGCGGTCCCATCGGCCGCGAGCACCTCTTCCTCGACGCCAACGCCTGGTGCCTGATCGCGCGCATCGGAAGCGAGGAGCGCCGCCGGTCGCTCGTGGAGACGATCGCCACCCGCTGCGACGATCCCTCGCCCATCGGCCCCACGATCCTGGATCGTCCCCACCCCGTGCGCGGCGGGATCCTGCCGCCCGGCTGGGACACCAACGGCGGCGTCTGGGCGGCGATCTCGGGACTGCTGGCCTGGGGCTATGCGCTCCACGATCCCGCGCGGGCCTGGCGCTGCCTCGAGAAGCAGACCCTCGCCGCCCACGCGCGGGCCTACCCCGAGGTGTGGTACGGCGTCTGGAGCGGCCCCGATTGCTACAACTCGGTTCTCGGCGAGCGGCCGGGCGAGACCTTCGTGCAGCCCGCGACACCGATGCGCGAATTCCCGGTGATGAACTCGAACGCGCACGCCGGCGTGCTGCTGGCGCTGCTGAAGGTGCTGGGCGTGGAGGCGACGCCCGGGGGCCTGTGCGTCGAGCGACCCGCGCCGGCTGGGGCCGGCGCGTGGCGGCTGCGGACGCCGCTGGGGGAACTCGCCGGGGGCGGCGACCAGGCGGCCGAGGCTCGCTAGGCGAGTGCGCCCGCGAGCGTCCGCACCCGCGGCACGAGGCCATCGAGGAGCGTCTCGGCCTCGCCGGGATCGAAGTCACGCTGCAGATGCTGCTTCACGCCGTGCTCGGAGAGGATCAGGTGGAGCGCGGGCTCGACACCGTGGCGCGCGAGGCTGCTGCGGACGCAGACCAGGGGACAGCCGTCGAGGGCGACGATGGGCCGGCCGAGCGCGCCACCCGCACGAGCGCCGGCACGTCGCCGCCGACGCTCGCGATGCACGACATCTCCGCCTCGCCGCCTCTGGCCTCGCGCGTCCCCGATCTCGCGAGGCGGCGTTCAGCGCTCCTCGGGAAAGAACGTGCGGAAGAGCGGCACCAGGTCCGGCCCCTGCCGCAGCGTGTGCCCGCCGTCCACTCCGATACACTGCCCGGTGATCCACCCGGCCTCGTCGGAGAGCAGGAATGCGGCCATCGCCCCCACGTCCTCCGGTCTCCCGAGCCGTGAGACCGGCATGCGCCGCAGGTACTCGGCCACGGCGTCGGCGTTCGAGACGAGGGGCGCGGCGAGGTCGGTGGGGACGAGGCCCGGGAGCAGGGCGTTCACCCGGATGCCATGCTCGCCGAGGTCGTCGGCGGCGCAGCGCGTGAGCATGTCGACGCCCGCCTTCGAGGCGCAATAGGCGCTCATCCAGCGATGGGTGAGGGCGCCGGCGATCGAGCTCACGTTGACGATGCTGCCTCCGCCCGCCGCGCGCATCGCCCGCGCCTCGGCGCGCAGGCAGCGGAAGACCCCGACCAGGTTCGTCGCGAGCACCTGCTCGAACTCGGCGGGCGTGCAGTTGAGGACGCTTCCCACCCCACCCACGCCGGCGGCGTTCACGGCCAGGCGCGGCGGCCCGAGCCGCTCGAGCGTCGCCGCGAGGGCGGCGTCCACCGAGGCGTCGTCGGTCACGTCGCAGGCCACGGAGTCCGCGGCAGGGCCGAGCTTCACGGCCGACTCTCGCACGACCTCGACGCGCCGCCCAGCGAGCATCACGCGCCCGCCGGCGGCCACGATCGCCCGCGCGCACGCGAGCCCGATTCCCGTCCCGCCCCCCGTCACGAACGCCACCCGGCCGTCGAGCCGAACCATCGCTTCTCCTTCCCGCTCCTGGGGGGCGTCAGTGTACAGCGGCCGCGTCAGCGCAGGGCACGCTCCACCAACGTGGCGAGACGCGCGGCGAGCGTCCGCTCGGAGAGGCCGAGCGTGCGGGCCTCGCCGTGAGCGATCGCGTCGGCGACGCGCTCGAGAGTGAAGAGCAGGAGGGCGTCGTCCTCGACCGGGTGCGGCGCGCCGCCCGAGCGCTCGCGCAGGGCCCGGAGCAGACGCAGCTGCCGACGCCGCTGCGCCCGGTGCACGCGCCGCGCCGCTGCATCCGTCGCGACGAGGGCCAGCATGCTCGCGCGGAAGCCGCGCCAGCGTCGGTGCCACTCGAGGACGAGCTCGACGATCCGCTCGGCCCGCTCGCTTCGCGCGCCGCCCCGGGAGAGCGCGGCGTCCACAGCCGCCCACTCGGCGGTGACCCAGGCCTCCCAGGCCTCCAGGAAGACCTCGTGCTTGTCCGCGAAGTGCTTGTAGAAGGTCCCGGCCGCGTAGCCCGCGGCATGGGCGATGCGGTTCGAGTCGGTGCCGTGGTAGCCCACCCGGTTGAAGACCCGGGCCGCCGCCTCGACCAGGCGCGCGCGGGTCTCCGCGGGTAGACCCCGCGCCGGCCGCTCCTTCGGCGATCGTCCCGTCCCCGCCACGCGTGCTGGCTAGCACACTGGACGGGCACGCTCCACTAGTGATATATCTATCACCAACCAGCGCCCGTCCCGGAGGTCCCATGTCCGCCACCGCTCCCCGTCCCAGCCTCGCCCCCGGCGGCGCCGTCCATCGCCTCGAGGTCGACGGCGCTTCGCTCGCCTACCACGACGAGGGCGAGGGGCTCCCGCTGCTCTGCCTGCACGCGATCGGGCACGGTGCACTCGACTTCGCCGGACTGCGCGCTCGCCTTCGCACCCCGGTCCGCCTGATCGCCCTGGACTGGCCCGGCCACGGCGCCTCCGGCCCCGATCACGAGTGCGTGTCGGCGGCCCGCTACGCCGCGCTCGCACGGGGCTTCCTGGCGGGTCTCGGCCTGCGTGGCGTCGTGCTGCTCGGGAATTCGATCGGTGGTACGGCCGCCATGCGCCTTGCCGCAACCGATCCCGAGCGCGTGCGCGCGCTCGTGCTCTGCAACCCCGGCGGCCTGGTTCCGATCGATGTCCTGGCGCGCGGGTTCACGCGGGGGATGGCGGCCTTCCACGGCTTCGGCGCGCGCGGGGGTGTCGGCTACCCCGCGGCGTTCCGCCTCTACTACCGGACGGTGCTCCAACGCAGCGCAGCGGCGTGGAGGCGGAAGGCGATCGTCGCCCGCGCCCGCGACGCGGCTCCGCTCCTCGCCGAGGCCTGGCGCAGCTTCGGCCGGCCCGAGGCGGACCAGCGCGAGCTGGTGCCCGCGATCCGCCAGCCCGTGCTCCTGGCATGGGCCACGCGCGACCCGGTGATCTCGCTCCGGCTCGCGCGAGCGGCCATCGAGCGCTTCCCGAACGCTCGACTCGAGCGCTTCGCGGCCGGACACTCGGCCTTCCTGGAGACGCCCGCGGCCTTCGCCGCGTCGCTGGATCGCTTCCTCGAGGGGCTCGTCCGACGCGAGGGACGGCGCGACGCGTAGCCGCGCGCGCCCGGACGGAGAGGGTGCCCCTAGGGCGTCGCCCGGTGCGGAGCCTCGACTCGCGCGGCCATGCTCGAGGGGCGCCGCACACCGAGGGGCAGGGTCGCCACGCGATCCGGTGTCAGTCGGTCCACGCGGTAGATCGCGCCGCGCTCGTGCTCCGAGGGATCGATGTCCGGGTTCAGGAACTCCCAGAGCACGTTGCCCTGGCGATCGATCTCGAAGGCTCGGCCGCGGCTCGAGTAGGTCGCGAGGAAGTGGTCCCCGGGGAGCCATTCCACCCCGCCCTCCCTCGGCGAGAAGAACGCCGTCGGCGGTGAGGCGTGGTACTCCCACACCACGGTCCGGGTGGCCGGATCCAGCTCGACGATGCGGCTGTAGTGCCGGAAGAAGCCGTTGTCGAAGACCACGATGTGCCCGTTTGGAAGGACCGAGGGGTGGTGCTGGCGCTGGAGCTCTCCCGGGCCCCACTCCCAGACCACCTGCTCGCGGTCCAGATCCACGATGGCCACCAGATCCAGCTCGCGCACCGAGAGCAGCACCTGGCCCGCCGTGCCGAGATGGGGCACGTCGCGTCGCAACACCTCGATCGCGTTGCTGTGGAAGACGTCGCGGAGCTTCAGCATCCGGGTGGCCGTGAGCTTGCCGCTCCTCTCCGCGGCGCGGATCGCGTCGATCCGCTCGCGGGGCACGCGCTGGCCGAGGAGCGACGTCAGCGGGATCTCGCGCAGGAGCTTCCCGTCCGCCGACAGGATCACGATGCCGTTGTCCACGATCGAGAGGGGTCCGTCGCTGGTCGCGAGCTGGCCCATGCGCTGGGTGAGGGTCAGAATGCGTCCGTCGGGCATCACGTCGAGGTCGTGATGCGCGGGGATCAGCGTGCGCCACACGAGCTTCGAGTTCCAGTCGATCTTCTCGATCTCGCGGGAGTTCACGATCCCGATCACCGAGCCGTCCGGGAGGAGCTCGACGTGGTTCCAGCAGACGTCGCCTCCGTGCAGGTGGAAGAAGGCGAGAAAGCTGTCCCAGTCGGTGATCTGGAGCCGTGGCTGCCTCCAGGTATGGATCACCCGGCCGTCGAGATCGATCAGGTGCGCCTCGGGCTCCGGCCACGACTTGTAGAAGGTGAGCCCGCTGGCGGCGCGCGCATCGTGCTTCACCACGCCGATCCGGCTGAGATCGTCCTTGCCCTCGGCCCAGTCCACGTAGCCCAGGGCCTGGAGCTTGGAGGCGGTCTCGACATCGACGCTCGCGGCGGAGACCTGTGCGCCCGACCGCCCTCGCCCGCAGCCGACGAGCGCCAGCAGCAGGCCGGTCCCGACGACGCTCGTACGCAACCTGGTGCCGACACGCCCCGCCATTCTCCCCCCAGACCGCCGTGAACGGCAGTAGAAGCGGGATCACTCGTCGCGTCAAGGGTGATTCTGTGTGGGGCGCGCGCCACGCACGGGCTCGCGTCGCGGCAGGAGGCCGCGGCCTGGGTCATACTGCGCCCGGGTCTCGAGCGGCCGACCGCAGGGAGGCTCCCCTCCCTCGCCGCCGCGGCAAGGTGCGATGGACGTACGCGACGGATTCTCGGAGTCGATCGGCAACACGCCGCTCGTCCGGCTGCGGAAGGCCTCGGAGCTCACCGGCTGCACGATCCTGGGCAAGGCCGAGCTCATGAACCCGGGCGGCTCGGTCAAGGACCGGGCGGCGCTCGGGATCGTCCGGGACGCCGAGGCGCGGGGGGTCCTCGCACCCGGTGGCGTGATCGTGGAGGGCACCGCGGGCAACACCGGGATCGGCCTCGCCCTGGTGGGAAATGCCCGCGGCTACCGCACGGTGATCGTGATCCCGGAGACGCAGAGCCAGGAGAAGAAGGACGTGCTCCGCCTGTGCGGCGCGGAGCTGCGCGAGGTTCCGGCCGTCCCCTTCCGCGACCCCAACAACTACGTGCGCGTGGCCGAGCGGCTGGCCAAGGAGCTCGCCGATGTCGAGCCGCGAGGCGTGTTGTACGCCAACCAGTGGGACAACCTCGCCAACCGCAACGCCCACTTCTCGAGCACCGGCCCCGAGATCTGGCGCCAGGCCGGCGGCCGGGTGGACGGCTTCGTCTGCGCCATCGGGACCGGGGGAACGCTCGCGGGTGTCGGAGCCTTCCTGAAGGAGCGGCGCAAGGACGTGGTGGTAGCGCTGGCGGACCCGCTCGGCTCCGCGATGTACCACTACTTCGCGAGCGGCGAGCTGCGCTCCGAGGGAAGCTCGATCACCGAGGGCATCGGCCAGGGCCGGATCACCGGGCAGCTCGACGGCCTCGCTCCCGACGAGGGGTTCCAGATCCCCGATACGGAGGCGCTTCCAATCCTCTTCGACCTGCTGAAGGAAGAGGGCCTGTGCCTCGGAGGGTCGAGCGCGATCAACGTGGCGGGAGCGATCCGGCTGGCGCGCGCGCTCGGCCCGGGCCACGTGATCGTGACGATCCTGGCCGACTCCGGCGTGCGCTACCAGTCGAAGCTCTTCAACCCCGGGTTCCTGCGCTCGAAGGGTCTTCCCGTGCCGCCCTGGCTCGCGCGTGCCGCGGCAGGCTGAGTCCGCCGCGCCCCGCAGCCGATGGCTCAGGTCCGGAAGCGCGCCACCTCGCGCTCGAGCAGGCTCGAGCGGGTGGAGAGGTCCGACACCACCTCCTCCAACGCTCCCGCGCGCGTCGAGCCCGCCTCCGCCGATCGCTGGAGCACCTGCAGCGTCTCGGCGATGCGACCGCTCTCCTCCGCGAGCTCGCCGAGCGCTCGTCGCATCTCCTCGATGCGCTGCGTGATGCGGAGCGTCGCGTTCGCGATGGTTCCGCTCGCCCCGCGCTCCTCGTGGGCGGAGTGCCGCACGCCCTCGGCCAGGCTGCGCACGCGCGTCGCCGCCTCCGAGATGTGGGCGCTCGCGGCCTGCTGCTGACGGATCGCCTGCGCGATCGCGGTCGCGGTCTCCTGCACCCGCGCGCCCGCCGTCTCCACGCGCTCGAGCTCCTGGGCCTGGGACTCCGCCGCCACCGCGATCTCGTGGATCATGCGGGTCGACTCCTCGGCCCCCTCGCCGATGGCGTGGAGCGCGCGGCCCGCCTCCGCGGTCTTGGCGGCTCCCGTCTCCACCAGCGTGGAGCCCCGCTCCACGGCGCTCACGGCCTGGGCGGTCTCCGCCTGCACCCCGCGGATCAGGGCGGTGATCTCCTGCGCCGACTGGGCGGTGCGCGAGGCCAGCTCCTTCACCTGCTGCGCCACGACGGAGAAGGCGCGACCGTGCTCGCCGGCCTGGGCCGCGATGATCTCGGCGTTGAGCGAGAGCAGGCCCGTCTCGGCGGAGATCTGGTCGATCAGCGCGGCGATCTCCCCCACGGCCTTCGACTTGCCGGAGAGCTCACGCACGCTGCGCTCGACCGCGCGGTAGCCCTCGCGGATGCCCTGCATCCCGGTGACGGCCTGCTGCACCGAGGCCGTTCCGACCTGCGCGGCCTTGTGCGCGCGCTCGGCCACTCGACGCGACTCGCTCGAGAGCGCGAGCACCCGCTCGGCCGAGATCCGGAGCGCCGCCAGGGAGGCCCCGGTGGCGTTGGCCGCCTGGTGCAGGACGTCGAGGCTCTCGTCGATCGCGCGGATGCTGGCCGCGAGCTCCGTGCTGGAGGACGCTGCGGTCTCGCTGGTCTCGGTGAGCGAATCGGTGTGGCTCGCGACCTCCTGCAGGGCGCTGTCGAGCTCGCGCACCGATGCGGCCGTCTCGTGGGCCTCCTCTGCCAGGGAGTCCGCGTGCGCGTTGACACCGCGGAGCGATTCGCTCATGCGCTTCACCGAGCCCGTGATCTCCGCGACCGCACCCGCCTGCGAGCGGGCGTCCTGCGCCATCTCCGCCCCGGAACGACGCACCGTTCCGATCTCCTGCGCGACGGCGGCGGCGTGCTCGCGGACCTGGCCCACCAGCACACGAAGCGCGCCCGCCATCTCGGCGAAGGCGCCTCCCAGGACCGCCACCTCGGCGGCTCCGCTGCCCTCGACGGGCACCGAGAGCTCGCCTGCGGCGAGCCGCCTCGAGCTCTCCACCAGGCGGAGGATCGGCCGCGAGATCTCGCGCTGGAGACGCCGGGTCACCAGGAGCGCCACCCCGCAGGCGGCCATCAGCACGGCGCCACCGATTGCGGCCTGACGCGCCAGGCGGGCGAGCAGGGAGCCGGTGTCGAACTCGAGATACAGGGTGGCCGCCGGCTCGCCGTCCACCCGGATCTGCCGGTAGAGCGCCAGCCGCTCCCAGCTCAGCCGCTGCCCGTCGGCCTGCGCTGCCGGGAAGCGATGCGGCTCGGGGCCCGGGTCGCGGACGAAGGAGGCGAAGGGCGTTCCGTCGCTGGTGTAGAGCTGCGCCGCGATCACGTGGGGATCTTCGCCGAGGGCGGCCAGCGTCTCGCGCGCCGAGGCGGCGTCGCCGAAGGCGATCGCCGAGCTCGCGTTCGACCCGATCACCTTGGCCAGGGTCGAGACGTGCTCCACTGTCTCCTGCCGGAAGGCCGAGACGTCGAGGGCAAGCAGCGACGCCCCGGCGGCGAGAAACGCTCCGCCCGCGGTCCCCATCACGAGGAGCGCCAGCCGGCGCTGGAGGGATCCAGTGCCCATCACGCCTCAGAGCCCCTCGAGCGGGAGGACGCGCAGCCCGTGCGGGTCGTCGACCTCGCTCTCGTCGGCAACCACGATGGCGCCCGGCTGGCTCCGCACGCGGGACAGGCTGTCGCGAATCGGGAGCTGCACCGGCGGTCGGGTGAGCTTCTGCTGGAACACCAGGTCGAGGTAGTACTGAGCCACCTCCTGCTCGCTCTGGCGCTTGAAGACGCGCCTCACCATGGCCTGCATCGCCGGGCTCCCCGGCGCGGGGAGCAGCAGCTGGATGGCCGTTCCGTCCGGACCAGCAGGCGGAGCTCGTCCACCTCGCGCTCGAGCGCCTCGATCCGTGCGGCGTCGTGGCCCACGGCCGCGACCGGCGGCAGCAGCAACACGAATCCGAGTACAGCCGCGGCGGGCCGTGCCATGGGTTCCCTCCGGGGAACGCATCGGCAGAAGATGCGCAGACCTGAAGCGCCGCGGCCCTGTACGGCTCCGATCCCGGCCGGCGCGCGCGCCGGGAGCGCCCCACGGCGTGACGCGGTGCGCGGCCCTACGGGGCTCGCGCCGCCGGCGGAGCGGACGCAGCCGCGGCCTGCGACCCGAGCGGGCCGACCCAGCCCTCGGCGCGGGCGAGCCCCGCAGCGCAGCGGCCCGGCGCGTCCTGGCAGCGCTCCCACAGCCCCGCGAGCACGGCGCGAGGGAACGGCGCCGCGTGGCTGTAGTAGCGCACGAAGAGATTGGTGGCGTCCGCCGCCACCTGGTAGCTGACCGCGCCCTCGGCCTTGCCCGGTGCGTCACCGAAGAGGATCGCGAGCTCCGCCAGTCGCTGGGGGTCGAGGTCTTCGTGGAAGCCCGGCTGCCGCCCCGCCATCGCCGCGATGGCGCGCGGGCCGGACGCATCCGGAGCGTCGTGCAGCCACGCCGCGAGGAGCGTTGCGCACTCGAGCGAGCGCCAGCGACAGGCCTCCTTCACCGCCTGCTCGCGCAGCGAGTCCGGCAGGCGCCCGCCGCTGCGCGCGGCCAGCCGTCGCAGCAGCGAGTTCCGGGCTCCGACCGTCGCCGCCTCCAGGGAATAGGTCGGAGGGAGATCGGCCAGCGCCCCGCGGAAGAAGGCGCGGGCCGCGCGATGGCTCAGCACGGGATGGAGGAGCGTCTGGACGTCACCGCGAAAGGACGCGGCGCGCACCACTCCGAGAGGCAGGAGCTCGTGCGCGAGCAGGGCCGGCAGCTCGTCGATGCCTGCCCGCCGCAGCGACGCCGCCAGCGCCGGCTGCGCGATCCGGGCTTGCAGCCGGTCCAGGTCGAGGGCGTGGTCGCCATCCGCGAAGCCCAGCAGCAGGAGGTCGCTCCCGAGGGCATACCAGACGCCGACCCGCTCGAAGACCGAGTCGTAGGTGCGCATCACGAGCTCGACCGTGGCGCGATCGGTCTCGTAGACGTGGAACCACTGTGCGTAGACGCCACCCGGATTCAGGTGCTCGAGAGCGGCCTGCAGGAATTCGCGGCTGTAGAGCATTTCGACGCCCGTCACCCATGGATTGCTCGGCTCCGAGACGATCACGTCGAAGCGCTCGCGGCTGCGCAAGAGCGTCCGGTACGCGTCGCCCCGAACCACGTGGGTCTTCGGATTCCGTGACGCGGCGTGGTTGCCGTAGTCGAAGAAGGGAGCCGCCGCCACGACGCCGGGCGAGATCTCGGAGACCACGACCTCCCGCGTCTCGGGGTACGACGCGAGCTCTCCCACCGTGACACCCGTCCCGTATCCGATCACGAACGCGCGTTCGGAGCGCTCGGCGAAGGCCGCGGGCAGCGCGGCCGCGAGCACCATCGTGGGTAGATCGTTCGGGATCGATCCGTCGGACTTGCCGTTGTTCACGATGCTCCAGATGTCGCCGAGACCGGGGTCGCGCAGCTCTTTCACCGCCACCGACGACACCGGATCGTCGTCGTAGAAGGCGATGCGGAGCTCCCGGTTGAGCTCGCGGTAGAGGGCGGTCGCCCCGCGATAGGTCTCCGCCGAGGGCTGGCGGTAGCGAAAGAGTCCGGCGGCGAGGCGCGCGGGCTCCCAGCGCGGGAGCAGCAGCAGGCCGCCGAGCGCCGGCGCCACCACGAGCAGCCCGAGGGTGAGTCGGCTCGCCGAGAGGAGCCGCACGCTCAGCAGCGCGGCGCCCACCACCAGCGCGGCGAGCGCGATGCGGTAGACCTGATCGAGGTCCAGGAAGAAGAGAAGCGCGTAGCCGCCCAGCAGCGCTCCGAGCAGCGAGCCCACGGTGTTCCAGCTGTAGAGGCGGCCAGCGACGGCGCCGAGATCGTCCACCTCGCCGCGAAGCTGGTGGAAGAGCAGCGGCAGGAGCGCGCCGGAGAGCGCGATCGGGAGCGCGAGGGCGAGCAGGATCGCGACGAAGGCGAGCCCCTGGAACGGCCAGAAGGCGGCGTCGGTGTCGCGGAAGAGCGAGCGGAGCACGTGGGCTCCGTAGGGTGCGTCGGGCAGTACGCGGTAGAGGAGCGTCAAGCAGACCACGAGCGCCCACTGGGATGCGACCACGTGCAGGGGGCGAATCCGCGGCAGCGCCGACACCACGAAGCTACCGGCTGCGATGCAGAGCACGAAGACCGCGACCACCATCGAGAAGGTGAACTGGGACGCTCCGAAGGCGAGGGCCCCGATCCGGTTCAGGACCGTCTGCACCGTCATCATCGCGAAGCCCGAGAGCAGCGCGACCGCGGCGAGGGGCACGAAGCGTGGGGGCACCGTCGCCGCCGCGCCGACGGGCGGCATCGCCGCGCCCGACCGCCAGCCGAGGACCCCGAAGGTCGCGCCGGCGAAGAGATTCACGCCACCCATGGCGAGCAGCACGCCGTCCAGCCCCAGCCGCGGCACCAGCCAGAAGCCCGCCGCGAGCGCACCGGCGAACGCACCCGCGGTGTTGAAGGCATACACCAGCGCGTGGAAGCGCGTCGCGTCGCTCAGGTCGTGTGCGAGCGCCTGGGTGAGAACCGGGATCGTCCCGCCCATCAACACGGCGGGTGGCAGCACGAGGAGCGCCGAGAGCAGCACGTCGACCGCAAAGCCCGCGCCACCCGCCGCGTGCGGGAGGGCCACCGAGGCCGCCTGCACCGCGCGGAAGAGGGAGGGAAAGGCGATCGCCCAGAGGCCGATCGAGGCCTCGACGCAGCCATAGACCCCGAGGAGCCGCGGCGAGCGACGGGCCCGGTGAGCGCGTGCGCAGAGACCTCGCGTGACCGCTCCGAAGAGCGAGTAGCCGATCGAGAGCCCGCCCAGGAAGAGCCCGAGGATGGCCGCGGTGGCCTCGCTCTGCGAGCCGAGCAGCGTGGCCAGGATCCTCTGCCACGCGACCTCGTAGACGAGACCGCTGAACCCGGTCAGCAGAGTGAGCAGGAGGGCGAGAGCTCGGATCACGCAGGCTCCTCTGGCGCAGACGCTCCCGCCGTCCGGCGGTGGGGCGTATCCTCGCACATCCACGCTACGGGAGGGCGCCGGGGATCGGGCCGGCTCGTCGCCTCGCCGGGAAGACCGACCGTCGCCTAGACTTCGCGCCGCCGTACGGTGGGAGGCGCGGGATGCAATCCGGAGAGCACGATGCCGCTTGGCGGCTCAGCCGCCGAGACGTGTTGAAGGGGGCCGTCGCGGCCCTGGCCGGCACGCTCCCGCTGGGAGGGCTCGCCTGCTCGCGAGGCGCGGACCCGAACGCGCTGATCGTGGGCGGGCTTCCCGTGACCTGCAATCTCACGCTGCCGGTGGCCTGCGTCGCCAAGGCCACGAGCAACCGCGCCCTGGGCTCCGGCGTTCCGCGCTTCTCCTTCACCTATGGCAAGTACAACGGCTGGCCCGAGATCAAGGAGTCGCTGATGTCGGGCCGGATCCAGGCGGCCTACATGCTGGCGCCGCTCGTGATGGACCTGGCCGACAAGAAGATCCCGGTGAAGATCGTCTCGCTGGGACACCGCTCGGGCGCCGTCATCATGGTGCGCACGGACTCCCCGTACCGGCACTTCCGACAGCTCGCGGGGAAGCGGATCGCGATCCCGAGCCGCTTCGCCGTGGACTTCCTGTTCCTGCGCAAGATGCTGGCGCAGGAGAACATGACACCGAACGACGTCGAGATCGCGGAGATGGCGCCGCCCGACATGCCGGCGGCCCTCTACGCCAAGGCCGTGGACGCCTACTGCACCGGGGAGCCCTTCGGCGCGGCGGCGGAGCGCGCGGGCTACGCGAGGCCGCTCCGCATGACGCGGGACGAGTGGCCGAGCTACATCTGCTGCGTCCTCACGGTGCGGGAGGAGCTGATCCAGGCCAGCCCGGCGATGGTCCAGGACCTGGTGAACCAGGTGCTGGGCGCCGGCGTCTGGCTCGACACCGGGAAGGCCAACCGCGACAAGGCCGTCGCAATCGCCGCCGCCCCCACCTTCTTCAACCAGGATCCGGCGATCCTCGAGTTCGTGATGGAGCACCCCGCGGACCGGGTGACGTACGGCGACCTGCGGATGATCCGCTCGGAGTTCGAGGACCTGATGCAGCTCTCGCTGCAGGCCGGTACGATCACGCACCCGATCTCGTACGAGACCTACGTCGACGAGAGGTTCGCCAGGAACGCCCGGCCTGCCGCGATCCCGCTCTGAGAGGAGTGCACGGTCATGGCTCGGGTCCTCGCGCCTCTCCTCCTGCTGCTCCTGCTCGGCGCGCCGGCGCGCGCCGCCGAGGACGCCCGCTTGATCGCCGGGGTCTTCGATCCCCCGCGCGCCGCTCCGGAGCTCTCGCTGCGCGGATCCGACGGCCAGCCGCTCACGCTCGCGCGCTACCGGGGCAAGGTGATCGTCCTGGCCTTCGGCTTCACCTCCTGTCCCAACGTCTGTCCGGTGACGCTCGGGACCCTGGCGGAGGCCCACAAGAAGCTCGGCGCCCGCGCGAGCGAGCTCCAGGTGGTCTACGTCACCGTGGATCCCGCGCGAGACGACGCCGAGCGGCTGCGAAGCTATCTCAAGTCCTTCGACCCGACCTTCGTCGGTGGCACCGGCAGCGACGAGGAGCTGGCCGCCGTACGCAAGGAGTACGGGATCGCCGCGAAGCGCATCGTCACCGAGACGAGCTACGCGTTCGACCACTCGTCCTTCACGTACCTGATCGATCGCAACGGAAGCCTGCGCGCGCTCATGCCCTATGGACATCCACCCGAGGACTATGTCCACGACGTCGAGATCCTTCTCGGTCGCTGAGACCGGGGAGCCCGGCAGGGCCGGGCTGCGAGCGCCGCGCCGCCGGTGGACGCTCGCCCTGATCGCGGGCTGCGCGCTGGCGCCGATCCTGTGGGCGGCCTTCGCACCGGTGCGGTCCGACTCCCGGGACGCGCTCTTCCAGATCCCGAAGGGCACCTGGGCCCGTCGCATGTCGGGAGATCCCGTCGAGATCCTGCCCGACCACATCCGGCTGACGCTCGGCGTGAGGGACGTGCTGGTGCTCGAGAACCAGGACGACGTCCCGCAGATCTTCAGCTCGATCCTGATGATGCCGGGCCAGAGCTTCCGCCTGCCGTTCCAGGTGGCGTCGGTGAATCAGTTCTCCTGCACCGCCCACGCGAGCGGACAGATGACCATCATCGTCGATCCGTTCCCCGCCACGCCCTGGGCGCGGCTGCGCTGGCGCGTGCTCGAGCTGTGGGAGCAATGGGGCCGCCGCTCGCCCGCTCAGCCGATCGGTCCCTGATACACCTCGACGAAGCGCTGGAGCAGGGCGCCCGGCACCGCCAGGTTCGCGTTGCGATCGGTCCGGACGCAGACCACCGCCGGGCGTGTGGCCTTGCGCGCGCGGTCGAGCGCCGGCTCGAGGGCGTCGGCGGACTCCACGTAGAGGCCCTCGCAGCCGAGGCCCTCCGCCACCTGGTCCCAGCGCACCGTGCCCATCGCCGTGCCGAAGGTGCGGCCGTAGAGCATGCGCTCGTTCGGCTCCTCCATGGTCCAGGAGCCCTCGGCGAAGACGATCGTGGTGAGGCCCAGCCCCTCGCGTGCGGCGGACTGCATCTCCAGGAAGTGGAAGCCCGCGGCGCCGTCGCCGGTCACGCACACCACCTCCCGCGCCGGCTCGCCGAGACGCGCGCCCACGGCCGACGGGATGCCGGTGCCCAGCATGCCGAGCTCGAGGATGCTGAGATACGAGCGCGGGCGCGTGGACGGCAGGAACCAGTGGGCCCAGAGCGAGGTGTTGCCGCCGTCGGTGACGTAGATGGCGTCGCGCCCGAAGCAGCGCCCGACGGCCTCCATCACCCGGGCCGGATGCAGCCCCGGACCGCTCCAGCTCGCGACCGCCGCGAACTGCTCCTCGCGGTGACGGGCCGCCGCCGCGCGATAGCGTGCGAGGTCGCCGCCGTCCCGTGGTCGGATCGGCCGCGCCGCCAGCGCACGCTCCAGGCCTTCGAGGGCGCTCGCGGCCTCTGCGACGATGCCGAGGGCCACCGGGCGCGTCACTCCGATGTGTCGAGCATCGAGGTCGATCTGGACGACCCGCTTTTGCGCGGGGTCGCCCCAGTACTTGTCGAAGGGGAGGTCGAGGTTCCCGAGGCGCGAGCCGACCACGAGAACGACGTCGGCCTCCTGCTTGGCGAGGTCGCCGCCCGGCCCGGAGCCCGGGAGCGCCTGGGGATGGTCGAGCGGCAGCGCCGCGCGGCCGGCCATCGACGTCACCACCGGACAGCCGAGGCGCTCCACCAGCCGCAGCAAGCGCTCGCTCGCGCCGGCTCGCTCGACACCGGAGCCTGCGATCACGAGCGGCCGCGCGGCGCTGGCGAGCCACTCCGCCGCCTGCTCGAGCTGCGCCTGCGACGCCTGGGGCTGTGCTGCGCTCCCGCCCAGCACGGCCAGCGGGCGCAGCTTCGCCGGGTCGGCCGTGGCATACAGCACCGGCGCCGGCACCTCGAGCTGCACCGGGCCGGGCCGGCCCCAGAACATCTCGCGGCCCGCCAGCCGCACGATCTCCGGCAGGCGCTCGATCGCGAGCACGGGCGCGCCCCATTTGACCACCGGCTTGAAGACGTCGAGCTGGTCCTGGCCCTGGAAGGTGGAGGGCGGCGAGGGATACACCACACCGAGACGATGCTGCGACGTGATCACGAAGACGGGCGCGCCCTCGTGGCGCGCGGTGATCACACCGGGAAGCAGGTTGGCGGAGCCCGGGCCAGGATTCCCGAGCACCGCGGCCAGGCGACCCGTGGCCTTGAACAGGCCCATCGCCATGTAGACCGCGGCCGCCTCGTGCCGCACCGGCACGAAGCGGATGCCCTGTCCCTCGAGCGCGGCGAGGAGCGGGTCGACCTCGGGCGACGGCAGCCCGAACACGAAGCCCACGCCTTCCGCTGCGAGACAGCGCGCCAGGAGCTCGCCGCCGTTGATCTCCGCCATGGGGGATCCTCCCGCGCTCACCCCCCCGACGGCCGCCCATGCGCCGCGTCACCCGTGGTAGCACACGCATCGAGCCCCTGGCGGACGAGGCTTCGCCTGGGCTAAGAGACGCGCGCGGTCGGCGAGGGGACCCCGTTCGATGGCTCGGCGAGATCGGATCTCGTGGGGGCTGCGCGCCGGCCTCGGCCTGCTCGCGGTCACGCTGCCCTGCGCCGCCTCCGCGCAGGACGCCGACGGCTGGCACGTTGCTCCTTCGCTCTACTGGAAGTCCGGCGACCAGCGCCTCGACCTGAGCCTGGTGGACCGCTTCCGCGTCGAGGGATGGGACGCCTTCTCGAGCTCGACCGAGTTCTACACCGCGAACCGGGCGCGCATCCGTCTCTCCTATGCCTGGCGCGATCTCGTGAGCCTGACCGGCGAAGTCCAGGACCTGCGCCTGAACGGGCTCAGCCCGGACTTGACCGGTCCCGGCGCGACCTACCGCGCGAACTCCGGCGGGGGCGACCACGCCGGCGACACGGCCATGCGCCAGCTCTTCCTCGAGCTTCGGCCCGCGGAGGGAGCCTTCGTCCGGGCGGGACGGCAGGACGTGAAGCTCGGCGCCGAGGCCTCCTACTCCGAGCCCGACTGGCGCTATCTCAAGACCTCGCGTCTCGGCGAGCGCCTGGTGGGCACGGTGGGCTGGACCCAGGCCGAGCGCGCCTACGACGGCGTTGCCGCCGGTCTCGATCGCGGCGGGCACCTGCTCTACGCCTTCGCCGCGCATCCCACCACCGGGCTCTTCGACGTGGACTCGGCCTACCGCGATCTGCGACCGGTGGGCGTCGCCGGGCTCTCGTGGACGGTGAAGCGCGACACCTGGCTACCGAACACCGAGCTCGAGTCCTTCGCGCTCGCCTACCGGGACGATCGGTCGACGGACCACGGCGGTCTGCCCAAGGGCGTGCTGATCTACACCGTCGGCGGATCGTATCTCGGAGTGGGCCCGCTCGGTCCCGGAAGGGTCGATCTCCTGCTCTGGGGCGCCGGCCAGTGGGGGCGCTACTCCACGCTGCACCAGGGAGCCGAAGCCGGGATGGCGGAGCTCGGCTACCAGCTCCCCTGGCTTCCCGCGCGGCCGTGGCTGCGGCTCGGCGTGAACGCGGCCTCGGGCGACACCGACCCGTCGGACAGCCACCACGGGACGTTCTTCAACGTGCTGCCGACGAACCACCCCTACTACGGCTTCGCCGACCAGCTCGCGTTCCAGAACCTGGTGAACAGCTTCCTGCAGCTCCGGCTCGCGCCCCACGAGAGCCCCACGAGAGCCCCACGAGAAGCTCGGGCTCAACCTCTTCGTGCACCGCTTCGTGCTCGCGAGCAAGAACGACGCGCGCTACTCGGGGAGCGGCGCCTTCAACGAATCGGTCTTCGGCTTCAGCGCACAGCCCTCCCGGGGCCGCCGCAACGTCGGAACGGAGTACGACGCCGTCGCAACGCTGACGCCGGATCCGCACCTCACCCTGGAGCTCGGCTACTCGTTCCTGGCGGGCGGAGGCGTGCTGGCGATCAACCGCGATCCCGACGTGCACTTCGGCTACGCCTCGATCGAGGTGCACTACTGAGGCTCGATGGCCGGGTGCGGCGCCGGGCTCAGAACCCGTAGCCGAGACCCACCGTCAGGCTCAGGTCCTGGCGCTCCCGGTCCTTCGCCGGCGCGGAGTCGTAGAGCCACAGGAGCTTGGTCTCGCCGTAGAAGTCGCCGAAGAGCTTGTAGCGCAGGCCCGTCTCGGTATCGGCGAGGGTGTGGTCGGCGCCCTCCACGCTGGTGGCGAAGTGGCCCCGCTGGAAGAACGTGATCCCCTCGTACAGGACCTGATCGAAGCTCCAGCCCGCGCGCAGCGCCGCGAACTCGTTGTCGGGCGTGTCGTTGGAGTAGTACTCGCCGATCCAGGTCGGGCCGATCTGGAGCGAGAGGTTTCGCTCCGTGCTCTCGAAGATCTGGTAGCCGAGGCCGACACCCGCGGTCGCCCGCAGGTCCAGGGCCGCCACGCCGTCGCGCTCGCCGCGGGCCAAGGCGAAGCCGAAGAGCTTCCGGGTGAAGAAGTAGTCGTACTGGAGACCGCCGTACAGGCGCCGCGCGGTGGTGATGCTCTCCCCGGTGTCCAGGCTGGTCTCCCGCGCCGCGCGGTAGCCCGCATCGAGGGTGATGCGGTCGATCTCGCTGCGCCGGCTCGCCAGCAGATCCACCGAGCCGCCGATGGTCCGGGCGTTGCCGCGTTGCAGACTGAAGCCCGCGGTCACGTTGCCCTTCCAGCGCACGGGCTCGGGGTTCAGCTTCACGGTGCCCTCGAGTGCGACGGGCTGCGCCTCGGGCGCGCCCGCCTCGACGATCCGCACCGCCCCGGGCGTCGCCTCCTTCGCCTGTCCGGACACGGTGGTGCCGTCGGAGAGGCGGAGCGCCACGGGCCCGTCGGAGGAGAAGGTGGCGACCTCCTTCCAGTCCACCTTCACCTTGCCGGCGAGCGCCGTGTCGATCTCGAGCTTGCCGGCGTCCATGGTGAGGATCGTGCCGGTCAGGCGGTCCCCGTTCTGGAAGATCACCTGATCGGCGGCGGCGGGATGCGTGACGCAGAGGAGCGTCGCCGCGAGGAGCGCACGGGGATCACGCATGAGCCCTCCCCCGGGGAGTCCCGGCTCTTCCCCCGTCCTCTGCTTGCGACGCTAGCCCCGGGAGAGCGCTTCTGACAGAATGCGCCCGACCTCCCGGGAGGGCGCCATGGGCCGCTGGCTGCGAATCGTCGCGATCGCGCTCCTCGTGCTCGTCGCGCTCGCCGTCGCCGCGGGCCGGTATCTCCTCGGGCGGACGCCGGTGCCGGAGACGAGCTCCTACGTGCTCGATCTGGCCGAGATCCGCCGGCTCGCCACGTCCATTCCGGGAGAGCTCCCGCTGCGCGTGAACCACGAGGAGGTTGCCGAGGCGTCGCTCCCGAGTGGCGCCGTCTTCGCCGGCCAGTCGCTGCTGGTGCCGCATCCGATGTCCCACGGCGCCTATCAGGTCGTCTATCCCGACGGCTTCGGCGTGATCGACTCGGCCTTCGACGAAGCGATGCTCCACAAGATGAGCCCGAGGGCGCTCTTCGCCACCGAGGCCTACGCCACCATCCAGCGAGCGCTCGCCAAGGCGAAGTGGATCGTGATCACCCACGAGCACCCCGACCATCTCGGGGGAATCGCGCGCTTCCCCGACCCCGAGCAGCTGATCGGTCGGCTGGTGCTGACTCGCGAGCAGCTCGCCGACCCGAAGTGGCTGGATCAGGCGGGCTTCCCCGACGCGCTCCGCCGCGGGCTCACGCCCCTCGACTACGAGCGCACCCACGCGCTCGCTCCGGGCGTGGTGCTGATCAAGGCTCCCGGACACACGCCCGGGAGCCAGATGGTCTACGTGCAGCTCGCGAGCGGCAAGGAGCTCCTCTTCGTGGGCGACGTCGCATGGCACATGGACCAGATCCGAGAGCTCTGGTACCGGCCGCGTCTGGTGACGGACTTCTTCCTGGGAGAGAACCGCGGCCAGGTGATGGCGGAGCTCCGGACGCTCCACGACCTCGCCGCGCGCGAGCCGATCCAGCTCGTGGTCTCCCACGACGTGGACCAGCGCCGCGAGCTCCTCGCCTCGGGGGTCCTGGGCCCGCACTTCGAGCTGTAGGCGAAGGGGCAGGCGCGCCGAGGGCGGCGGCCCGAGCCGCGGCCACCCGGGCTCATGCGCAGAGCCGCAGGTAGCTCCGCCGCACGCAGAGCGGGCGGAAGCCCAGGCTCGCGTACATCTCCTTCGGCGTGTCGTCGACGCGCGCAGCGATCAACACGGGTCCAGCGCCACGCGCGCGAGCGTCGTCCACGCACGCGGCAAGCAGCGCCGTGGCGATGCCGCGGCCGCGAAGCTCGCTGCGAGTGAAGAGGTCCTCGACCTGACCCACGCCGTTCTCGCCCGGCCACGACGAGAAGAAGGCGCCGTCGCAGCCATCCACGCGCGCCAGGAAGTAACGCACGCCCGGCGCCTTCGCGCGCTTCGCCGCCACGAGCTGCCGCGTGATCTCTCGCTCCCAGGCCGGATGGAAGCCCCTCGTGACCTCCTCCTGGTGCTCGAGCCACTGGAGCTCCTCGATCGCGCGCCAGTCGGCGTCGCTCTCGGCCGGGCGGATCTCCACCGCCGCGCCGTGTCTCGCGAGCCTTCCCTCGAGCACCTGCACCACCAGGTCGGACTGGAGTCGCCATCCGTCCAGCACGAGCCGCGCCTCGAAGGGCTGCGGCATGTCGCGATCCCACCACACCTGGCGGTGATCCAAGCCCTCGAAGACCCGGTCGAGCTCCGCCAGCACCACCTCGATCTCCGCCGCGGTCTCGGCGCGCACCCGCGCGGCGAAGTTCGCGTCGTAGACCTGCGGGGTGGCGCGGGCCCGCACGAACCAGGCGAGGGGTGTCGCACGCGTCTCGTGGCCGAGCGCGAGCCAGCCGTCGAGCGTCTCGTAGGCCCGTGCGACGAGGTCCCTCATGGCGCGCGCGAGGATATCCCGCCGCGGCGCGGAGTCGCCCCCGCCGCGGTCGGGAATTCGCGCTACCCCTCCGAGCCGTTCCGCCGCTCGAGCTCCCGCTCCCGCTCGGCCTCGGCCTGTGGTGCCGGCAGCACGTGAGGCAGCGTCGGCGCGAGCCCCAGCTTCTCCCTCACCACCTTCGCCATCCGCTCCCGCGCCTTGAAGAGATGGATCGGGATCGCGGCGGCGATCACCACGGTGAAGACGACGTGCCCCGTGCGCGAGAGGTCCCAGACGCTGCGGGAGACGTAGTCGTCGACCCACAGCACGACGCCGCTCACGGTGAGGACCAGGCCGCCCGCGAGCGACACGGCGATGTGGATCTTGCGCCAGGGGCCGGGCCAGGGGCCCCGGAGCGTCATGCGGCGCTGGAGGTCGTGGAGGAGCGTGCGATGGGAGAGCACGAGGGCCAGCACGGGAGCGGCGACGAAGATCGCGGACGACCAGAGGTGCACTGTGACGATGGTGGTGCCGTAGCCGCCGATGAGCCGGGCGCGGAGCTCCGGCCACTCGAGGAGGGCGCCCGTCGCGAGCAGCGCGAGGGTCGCCAGCACGTGACCCGTGTGGAGCGCCCCTCGGATGCGGTCGGTGCGCGGGTCCCTCGGGTGGGTCAAGGCGTGACCTTCGCGGCCAGGCCGGTGCGCACGCGCAGGCGCGCCGCGATGGCCTCGAGCACCGGGGCGGGCACGGCCTGCACGCGCGCGCGCGCCGAGGGGCGGCTCAGGGAATGGATCAGGACGGCCCGCGGGCGCAGGGCCGCGAGGACGTCGATCCATGCCTCCACCGAACGCACATCGGTGTTGGAGACGTCCCCCTGCACGAAGCAGGACTGGACCGTGACGTCCCGCAAGAGCGTCGCCGAGGCCACGAGCGAGCCCATGGGAAGTGGGCGGTCCGGCCGGTCGACCCGTTCGGGGCTCGCGTCGAACATCACCACGCGCTCGTCGAGCAGATCGAGGGCGCGGCGCACGTCGGCGCGCACCAGCGTGGTGCCGTTGGTGAGGATTCGGACCGGCGTCCCCGGACGCGCGCGGCGCGCCTCGCTCACGACGGCGGCCAGCGCCGCGCCGAAGCGCGGATGCAGGGTGGGCTCGCCGCGGCCCGAGATCGTGATGGAGTCGAGGGGCCCCGCCTGCGGGAGGGCCTGCGCGAGCGCCGACTCGAGCTCTCCCGCGCTCGGCCAGTGCGGCGCGTTGGTGGCGCTCTCCGTCGCGGCGAGCTCGCAGTAGACGCAGTCGAAGCTGCACACGCGCCAGCCGACCGGAGAGAAATCGACCCCCAGCGAGCGCCCGAAGCGCCGCGACGAGATCGGGCCATACACCACGGCGTGGGCGGCGCCGCGGGCGCGCGAGCCGGGCCCGCGGGGCAGCGGCAGGGCAGGGGGATGCAGGGCGGAGCGCTCGGCCAGCACCTCGTCGAGGGTCGGCTCCCACACCAGCAGGTCGTCCTCGCTGGCCCGCCACCCGTCGCTGGTTCGCTCCAGGCGATAGCCCGGATGGGACGGGTCGGGCCCCGTGGAGGTATGCCGCGAGCCGGACGGATCCCGAGGCGGCGGGCCGCCAGGGGATCTGCCGCCGGGGGGCGAGCCGCGGCGGGCGGGCATGGGATCCTCCTCGACCGGATGCTCCGCCGCCCCGGCTTTACCCGATAGGACCGCCGTCATATCGACCCTCTTGCGGGCGCTCTAGCCTGCGCCGCATTGGACGAGGAGGTCCGGTGCAGGGCCAGCAGCGCAGGGCGGTGATCGGCTTCGTGGGCTCGTCGGGCGTGGGCAAGACGACGCTCCTCGAGCGCGTGATTCCGCAGCTCGAGGCGCGCGGTCTCGCCGTCGGCGCCGTGAAGCACGCCTCCCACGGCTTCGAGGCGGATCGGCCCGGCAAGGACTCGCATCGCTTGCACGGCGCCGGGGCGTGCGCGGTGGCGCTGGTCTCGGGCGATCGGCTGGCCTGCTTCCAGCGCCTGCCGGAGGAGGCGGCGGCCGAGGCCTCGCTCGCGCGAGCGCTGGCGGCGCTGCCGGGCCACCTCGACGCCGTGCTCGTCGAGGGCTTCGCCTGGGAGCCGATTCCGCGCGTGGTGCTGGTCGGCGGCCGGGAGGCGCCGCGGCGCGAGCTCTTGAACGGCGGCGAGGTGATCCGGATCGTGCGTACCCGACCGACGCCGGAAGGCGACAGCGTGATCTTTCCGCCGGGCACGGTCGATGCAGTGATCCGCGAGGTGATGGGTCGCGTGAGACGTCATGCCGCGTGCAGGTGCGCGGCGAACGAGGAGAGGGTGGAGGTGCTCGGCACCGGCTGAGCAATGGACGTGCTGCTCGCTCCCTCCTACCGGGCGGGCGGGCGGCGCCGGCGGGGCGGATGCGCCATGGGCGGGGGCATCCGCCCCGCCCTTCGGCCTCCGATCCGCCCGCGGAGGTGGTGATGCTGGCTCCGTTCGTGCGCGGCGCGCCGGTCGAGTGGCTGCTCGATCCGGCGGCCGATCCCTGGCACAAGACGCGGGCCGAGCGACTCGCGATGACCGGCACTCCCCTCGTCCTCCAGCCCACCGCCGCCATCCGCGCAGCGTGGACCGGCAAGCACATCGGCGCCGTCGAGAAGGTCGAGATCGCGGCGCTCCACAACGGCGAGGTCCTCGCCTTCCGGCTGGAGTGGGCGGACGGCAGCGAGAACCGCGACCCAAACGACACCACGGCGTTCTCGGACGCCGCGGCGGTTCTGTTCCCGGTGGTCGACGGCGCGCCCGCCATCAGCATGGGCGGGCCGAAGCTCCCGGTGAACGCCTGGTACTGGCGCGGCGACTCCGACGCTCAGGGACGTCAGGTGGTGGCGGAGGGGATCGGGACCTCGCGCACCGTGGACGTCTCGCTGGTCCACACCCACGGCGTCTGGAAGGACGGCCGCTGGCGCGTGGTGATCGCTCGCGCGCTCCGGGTCCAGAGCTCCGAGCCGGTGGTGCAGCTCGACGCCGGGAGCGGTGCCCATTTCGCGGTGGCGGTCTGGGAGGGTAGCCACCGCGAGCGCGGCGGCATCAAGGCCTTCTCCGGCGCCGAGTGGCGCTCGCTCTCGCTCGCGCCCGTGGGAGGCAAGGCCTGATGTCGAAGCGACAGCTCGCCATGGTCTTCGATCTCAACAAGTGCCTGGGCTGCCAGACCTGCACCATCGCCTGCAAGCGGCTGTGGACCCGCGAAGAGGGCATGGAGTACATGTGGTGGGCCACGGTCAACACCATGCCGGGTCGGGGCACGCCGCGGGACTGGGAGCAGTCCGGCGGCGGCTTCCGCGACGGCGTGGCGCAGGCCGGGCGCCTCCCCACCAAGGAGGATTTCGGCGACGCCTGGGAGTTCAATCACGAGGAGGTGTTCTTCGGCGGAAAGGGCGACTCGGCCTACTTGAAGATCCAGGGCCAGGAGCCGGACTGGGGCCCGAACTGGGACGAGGACCAGGGCGCCGGCGAGTATCCGAACTCCTACTACTTCTACCTGCCGCGCATCTGCAACCACTGCACGCATCCCGCTTGCCTCGAGGCCTGCCCGCGCAAGGCGATCATCAAGCGCGAGGAGGACGGGATCGTTCTGATCGACGAGGACCGCTGCCGCGGCTACCGCTTCTGCATGGAGGCCTGCCCGTACAAGAAGATCTACTTCAACCAGGTGAAGAAGGTCTCGCAGAAGTGCATCTTCTGCTTCCCGCGCGTCGAGCAGGGCGTGGCGCCCGCCTGCGCGCGGCAGTGCCCGGGCCGCGTGCGCTTCGTCGGCTACAAGGACGATCCGAACGGGCCGATCTGGAAGCTGGTGGAGAAGTGGAAGGTGGCGCTGCCGCTCCACCCGGAGTTCGGCACCGAGCCGAACGTGTACTACGTGCCGCCGCTCTCGCCGCCGCGCTTCGACGCCGCGGGCAACATCGACGAGTCGAAGCCCCGCATCCCGGACGAGTACCTGGTGTCGCTCTTCGGGCCCAAGGTGCTGGAGGCACTGGCCGTGCTGAAGGCGGAGATGGCGAAGACGCGGGCCGGCGGCAAGTCGGAGCTCCTGGACGTGCTCATCGCCTACGAGTGGAAGAGCATGTTCGGCGGCTTCGACAAGGATCCTGCGAGCATCGAATGGAAGAAGGTCTGAGCCATGAGCCCGTCGATGGACCGGCGCACCTTCCTGGTGGGCGCCGCAGTGGGCACGGCGGCCCTGGCCCTCGGCCTGTGGCGCCTGCGGCCGGCGCTTTCTGGCGGCTCCGCCGGGAGCGGCGCCGTCGGCGCGGCGCTCGTCGGGGCGGTGGCCGCTCCGCCTCCCTACGGTGACTGGCGCGACGTCTACCGCAATCGCTGGGCCTGGGACAAGGTCGTCCGCAGCAGCCACTGGGTGAACTGCTGGTACCAGGCGCACTGCGCCTGGAACGTCTACGTGAAGGACGGCCTGGTCTGGCGCGAGGAGCAGGCCGCCGACTACCCGCAGGTGCGGCCCGACGTTCCGGACTTCAACCCCCGCGGCTGCCAGAAGGGCGCCTGCTTCAGCGAGCGGATGTACGACCCGGCGCGGGTCAAGTATCCGCTGAAGCGGGTGGGCGAGCGCGGCTCGGGGAAGTGGCAGCGCATCTCCTGGGACCAGGCGCTGGACGAGATCGCGGACTCCGTGATCGACACCATCGTGAACGAGGGCACGGACCGCGTGATCTGGGACCTCGGGCCGGGAATCTCCCTCGGCCCGCAGACCGCCGGCCAGGGGCGGCTGCGCGTGCTGCTCGACTCGACCTCCCTCGACATGAACACCGAGATCGGCGACGGGCATCGCGGCGCCGCGGAGACCTTCGGGAAGATGGTCTTCGAGCGCTCGGCCGACGACTACTTCTTCTCCGACCTCATCCTGATCTGGGGCGGGAACCCGGTGGCCACCCAGATCCCGAACGCGCACTTCCTGCTGGAGGCGCGCTATCACGGCGCGCAGCTCGTCTGCATCGCGCCGGACGTGAGCCCCTCCTCGATCCATGCCGACCTCTGGGTGCCGGTGAAGCCGGGCGGCGATGCGGCGCTCGGCCTCGCCGTGGCCCACGAGCTGGTGGAGGGAAGGCTCTACGACGCGGCCTTCGTGCGGGAGCAGACGGATCTCCCGCTGCTGGTGCGCGAGGACACGCGGCGCTTCCTGCGTGCGAGCGACCTCGAGTCCGGCGGCGACGAGAACGTGCTCTACCTGCACGATCCGAAGCGCGGCGTGGTCGAGGCGCCGCGCCGGCATCTCGGCCTGGGCGGGCTCGAGCCGAGCCTCGAGGGCCGCTTCGAGGTCGCGCTCCACGATGGGAAGAAGGTGAGCGTGCGGCCGGTCTTCGCGGTGCTGCGGGAGCACCTGGCGGCCTACACGCCCGAGGCGGCGGCGGAGCTCTGCGGAACGCCGGCGAGCGTGATCCGCGAGCTGGCCAAGCGCCTCGCCCGGGCGAAGTCGGCCGCGATGGTCACCACCAGCAACATCACGAAGTACTACCACGGGAACCTGATGGAGCGGGCCCAGGCCCTGGTGTTCGCCCTCACGGGAAACTTCGGCAAGAAGGGCAGCGGCTTCGTCGGCTTCCCGTTCCTGATGCACGACGGACTGAATGAGTTCGTGCTCTCGATGTTCGACCTCCGGCTGCGCGCGCTGATCGGCGCGGCCTCGCTGGTCGACGAGGCGCGCCTCAAGCTCGCCGGCTTCACCGACGAGATGGTGGTCTACGAGCGCAGCCGCCGGAGCTTCGAGTCGGGCCAGGAGGTGAGCGGCGCGCTGTTCTGGTACGTGCACGGCGGCCTGCTCGAGGCCAGCGAGAAGCTCCAGGACTGGGACCCGTACCTGAAGCGCCCGGTGCGCCAGGTGCTGGACGAGTCGCTCGCCAAGGGCTGGCAGTACGTCTGGCCGAAGCCGGGGAACGACCCGCGCGTGATGTTCAGCCTGGTGAGCAATCCGCTGCGGCGCATTCGCGCCTATCCGCTGCTGCTGAAGACGCTCTGGCCGAAGCTCCGCACCATCGTGACGATCGACTGGCGCATGACCTCGACGGCGATGCACTCGGACTACGTGCTCCCCGCCGCCGGCTGGTACGAGCGGGCGGAGCACAAGTGGGTGACGCCGCTCATGCCCTTCATCCACGGCGGTGAGAAGGCGACGACGTTCTACGAGGCCAAGTCCGACTGGGAGATCTTCGCACGGCTGGCCCGGGCGGTGGATCGGCGGGCCGCGGCGCGCGGCGTCAAGGCCTTCAAGGACCGGGCGGGCCGCGATCGCTCGTTCGAAGGGCTCTACGACCGCTTCACCTCGAACGGCGAGTTCGGCCCCACCGACGACGAGAAGGTGGCGTCCGCGCTGCTCCAGTACTCCTCGAATCTCGAGGGTGTCGAGTGGGAGCAGCTGAAGAAGAAGGGTTGGGCCCGCTTCACCGGCATCGGAAACGCGATCGCCTCCATCGGCACCGCGACCCGGATCAAGCCCGACGACACCATCACGCCCTTCACGGATCACGTGTTCGAGAAGAAGCCCTATCCCACGCTCTCGCGTCGCATCCAGTTCTACCTCGACCAGGATCTGTATCTCGAGCTCGGCGAGGCGCTCCCGGTGCACAAGGATCCGCCGGCGGCGGGCGGCCACTACCCGTTGCAGCTCACCGGGGGCCACACCCGCTGGAGCATCCACGCCGCCTGGCGCGACGACCATCTGATGCTGCGCCAGCAGCGAGGGCAGCCGGTGATGTACATGAGCCGGCCCGATGCCGACGCGCGCGGGATCTCCGACGGCGCCCGCGTGCGCGTCTTCAACGACCTGGCCTCGTTCGAGGTGATGGCGAAGCTCTCGCCGGCGCTCCGGCCCGGCCAGCTCATCCTCTATCACGCCTGGGAGAACTTCCAGTTCGCCGGCGGGAAGGGCTTCCAGAACCTGATCCCGAGCCCGCTCAACCCCGTGGAGCTCGCCGGTGGACAGTTCCACCTGCGTCCCATGACGATCTGCCTGCAGCCGAGCCATACCGACCGTGACACACGGGTGGAGGTGGAGCGCGCATGAGCCGGTTGAACCCGCGGGTCACGCGGCGCACCGTACTGATCGGGAGTGGAGTCGCCGCGGCCGGCGTCGCGCTCGGACTCTGGCGTCTGCGGAGGCACGAGCCGGCACCCGCGCCGCCGCTCGCGACGACGTCCCCCCTGATCTACACCGGGATCGGCGACATCTGGCGCGAGAGGTGGCGCTGGGACCGGGTGGTGAAGGGCACCCACAACCGCACCAACTGCATCTCGGCCTGCTCCTGGAACCTCTTCGTGAAGGAAGGCGTGGTCTGGCGCGAGGAGCAGAACGCGATCTACGAGCCGACGCGGCCCGACGTGCCGGACTTCAACCCCCGCGGCTGCCAGAAGGGCGCCTGCTACAGCGATCTCCAGGTCTCCTCCTCCCGCGTCCTCTATCCGCTGCGCCGCGCCGGGCCGCGGGGCTCGGGCAAGTGGCAGCGCATCTCCTGGGACGAGGCGCTGACCGAGATCTCCGACAAGCTCCTCGACATCGCGGTGGAAGACGGCACCGAGTCGATCGTCCACGACCACGGGACGACCAACGTCGACTTCGGGCCCGACACCGCCTCGGAGCTCCGCTTCGCCACGGTGATCGGCGCGAGCCTCCTCGACTCCTGGGCCGGCGTCGGCGACATGCCCATGGGCCCGGTGCAGACCTGGGGCATGTACAACTGCGAGGGCACCTCCGACGACTGGTTCCGCGCCGACAACATCCTGATCTGGGTGGGAAACCCGGTCTACACGCGGATACCCGAGGCGCACTTCCTGACCGAGGCGCGCTACAAGGGCGCGCGCCTCTTCGTGATCGCGCCGGACTACAATGCCAGCGCCGTGCACGCGGATCTCTGGATCAATCCGCGCCTCGAGACCGATGCCGCGCTCGGCCTGGCCTTCGCGCAGGTGATCCTCGCCGAAGGGCTCTACGACGCGGACTACGTGCGCGAGCAGACGGACCTCCCGCTCCTGGTGCGGGAGGACACCGGCCGCTACCTGCGCGGCTCGGATCTCGAGCGCGGTGGCCGGGACGACGTGCTCCATCTCTGGGACGAGCGCCGCTCGAGGCTCGCCGTGGTGCCGGGCTGTCAGGGCGAGGGCGGGCGCAAGCTCGAGCTGGGCGAGCTGCGGCCGGCGCTCGAGGGCCGCTTCCAGGTGAAGCTCGCCGACGGCAAGACCGTCGCGGTGCGGCCGGTCTTCGAGCGGCTGAAGGAGCACCTGACCGGTTACACGCCGGAGCGTGCATTCGAGATCACCGGGGTCCAGCCGGCGGTGATCCAGCGCGTGGCGCGGGAGATCGGCTCGAAGCGTCGCACCATGATCTTCGCCTCCTGGGGCGCCTGCAAGCACCACCACAGCGATCTCTTCCAGCGCGCCATGATCCTCCTGATGGCGCTCACCGGGAACCAGGGCCGGCCGGGCGGCGGCGTGCGCGTCGCGGCGTGGTGGCCGGTGGAGGGCTTCAGCCGGCTCGCGGCCGCCGAGCCCCAGATCTCGCTGCGCGACAAGGTCGGGATCCTCTCGAAGGTGGTGCGGGGCATGACGCCGCGGGAGTACGAGGAGCTCTTCACCCGCTTCACCGGGATGCGCACCATCACGCCGCTGATGCCCTTCCTCTACGTGCACGGCGGCTACAAGGAGGCGTGGTCGGCGCTGGGCGACAAGGACCCCTCGCTGAAGCGGCCGTTCGACGCCTACGTGCAGGAGGCGATCGACCGCGGCTGGATCCCGATCCACCCGGCGCCGGACCGCCGGCCGCGCGCGTTCACCTTCACCGGCTCGAACCCGCTGCGCCGCTGGCCCGCGCCGCAGCTCGCGCGCGAGGGGCTCTGGCCGAAGCTCGACCTCGTGGTCTCCGTGAACTTCCGCATGAGCACGAGCGGCATGATGGCGGACTACGTGCTCCCGGCGGCGGCCTACTACGAGAAGAACGCCATCAAGTACGCCCAGAGCTACGTCTCGTACCTGATCGTGGCGGAGCAGGCGACCAGGCCCCTCGGCGAGTCGAAGCCCGAGTGGGAGATCTTCGGTCTGCTCGCGAAGCGGATGGAGGAGCGCGCCCGAGAGCGCGGGATCTCGAACGTGCCGGGGCCTCACGGCCAGCCGCTCGACATGTCACAGGTCTACGCGCGCTGGAGCCACGACGGCGAGCACGATCCCGCGGACTCACGCGCGGCGATGGACAAGATGCTGCGCATGAGCACGATCGTGGACGGGATCGGCTTCGACGAGGCGGTGCGGCGCGGCGCGGTCAAGATCACCCACAACGGCCCCTTCGAGCCGCTGCACCAGACCTCGAGCGACTACCGGCCCGACGACACCTACACCCCGCACCGCTGGTTCGTGGACGACAAGATCGCCTGGCCGACGCTCTCCGGCCGCCAGCAGTTCTTCATCGACCATCCGTGGTACGAGGAGCTCGGCGAGGTGCTGCCCGTGCACAAGGATCCGCCGGGCGCGCGTTCGGGGCTTCCGCTGCGCATGACGGGCGGGCATACGCGGTGGAGCGTGCACGCGATCTGGCGCGACCACGAGCTCATGCTCCGCTTGCAGCGTGGTCAGCCGGTGCTCTTCGTGGGACCCGCGGACGCGACACCGCGCGGCATCCGCGACGGCGACAGGGTGCGCGTCCGCAACGAGGCCGGCGCCTTCGAGGCCATGGCCAAGGTGGCGCCCGGCGTGCAGCCCGGGCAGGTGATCATCTACCACGCCTGGGAGCCGTTCCAGTTCCCCGGCTGGCGCGGCCAGCAGGAGCCGGTGGTGGCGCCGTGGAAGCCCCTCCATCTGGCCGGAGGCTATGGTCAGATCCACTACCGCATGTACTACTCGGCGCCGGGCCACGGGCCGCGCGGCGCTCCGGTGGAGCTCGAGCGGGTGGGGGAGCACGGCGGTCCGAACGGGTGGCAGGGGGAGGCGGCATGAGCGAGACGGTGCTGGAGACGCTGCAGGCGCCGGAGGCGCGGCGAGCGGCGGTGCGCAGCCGGGCGTTCGCGCTCTTCGCGGAGGCCGCGCGCTTCCCCGATCCCGAGCTCCTGGCGGCGATCCGCTCCGGTGCGGTCGCCCGCGCCCTCGAGGCGACACTGGGAGAGGTCGCTCCCGCGCTCGCGAGCGACGTGGCCTGGGAGAGCCTCGCGGACCCCGGACCCGCGAGCGAGGACGACGACCTCGCCGTGGAGCACACACGGCTCTTCGAGGTCGGGACCTCGGGCCCGCCCTGCGCGCTCTACGGCGGGCTCTACGGCGACGCGCGCATGAAGACCATGGAGGAGGCCGTCCGCTTCTACAACCACTTCGGCCTGACCCTCGCCGAGGACCCCCGCGAGCTGCCGGACCACCTCGAGACCGAGCTCGAGTTCCTGCACTACCTGGCCTTCCGCGAGGCCGAGGCGCTGGAGAGCGAGGCCGACCCGGGCCCGTACCAGCGCGCTCAGCGCGACTTCCTGGAGCGCCATCCCGGGCGCTGGGTGCCGAAGCTGGTGCAGCGCCTCGAGCGCGCCAAGGCCCGGCCCTACTACGCCACGCTCTTCGCGCTGCTCGCGCGCTTCCTCGCGCACGAGACGGCGACGCTGCGGGCGATCGCGGGAGCGCCGGCGCCGAGCTGAGGTCTCGGGCCCGGAGGGCCTATGCCGCCCGCGGCACCGGCAGGGCCTCCTCCACCGGCTCGACGATGGCGTCGCCGACAAGGCTCCAGTCGGCCCAGTCCCAGCCGCCGATCCACTTGTAGGCGGCGCGGATGCTGAGTCCCTGGGCGAGGTGCTCGAGCACCTGCGCGAGGGGCGGTAGCGTCATGACGCCGGACAGGGTGAGCGCCGTCAACAGCGAGACGAGACCCCCAATGAGGAGCAGCGCATAGACCGCGAAAGCCTTGTCGTTGTTCAAAGCCACTCTCCGTCGTGCAGGAGCGACGGACGGAAGGGGCCACCAGCCCCCGTTCCCGCGCGGGGTGCTCCCGCACCGTGCGCGCGCCCGTCCCGCGTCCGATCGGGGCAGAAGATCGGCGAGGCTCCGGTGACGGGGGTATGACAGTGGTCATATCCCGGCGACGAAAAGTGCGCGGGCTAGCGCGAGGTCGGGTGCGTGAGGCGCGAGCCGGCCTCGATCTCCTGGTCGAGGCTGCGGAGCAGGCCCTCCTCCGCTGCCTCGTGGACGGCGAACGCGTCGACCAGGGCGCGGAGACGCTGCTCCGCTTCGGCCCGGCGCGCGGCGGCCAGGCTCGCCTCGATCCCCTCGAGCTGCGCGCGGAAGCCGTCGTGCGCCCGGACGATCGCGGAGACCGCGTCGCCGCGGCCCGGGCTCAGCGCGCGCACGGCCGGGTAGTGCAGGTGCTCCTCCTGGTCGAAGTGCACCTCGAGCGCCTCGCGCAGCCGGGTGAACGCCGCCCGCGCCCCGTCCTCCACCGCGGCGGTCCGCACGGCGTCGAGGACCTCGGTGAACATGCCATCGAGGAGACGGTGCTGCTCGGCGACGCGGCGCTCGAGGGACTCGTCCTGGGACATTCCTCTCTCCGGGCTCGGCGATGCGCGACACGCGGATTATCTCCCTCGTTGCCGCCGGACGGCAAGGCGTCATCCTGCCCCGAGGGCCGCCGGTCCGAAGGGGAGCGATGAAGGGGCGGGGCGCGCAGGGCGCCGGCGAGGCCGGGATCGCGATCGAAGAGGCGGAGCTGCTTCGCGTTCTGACGGCGGCCCAGCTCACGCGCGTGCGGGAGCGTGTCCGCGAGCGCCGCTTCACGCGCGGGGGTACGCTCTTCCGTGAAGGGGAGCCGGCCGAGGCGCTGTGGATCGTGCGGCGCGGCCGTGTCCGCCTCTACCGGGCCACGGCGGACGGCCGCGTCACGACGCTCGACACCCTCGGCCCGGGTCGGATCTTCGGCGCGATCTCGGCCCCCGACGAAGCCTACCCCGCGAGCGCCGAGGGCGTGACGGCGGGCTCGGCGTGGTGCCTGCCGCGCAGCGTCCTGCTGCGCCTCCTGTCGGAGGATCCTCGCCTCGGCATCGAGGTGCTGCGCATCGTTTCGGCACGGCTGCACGACGCCCACACGCGTCTGTGCTCGTTCGCCCACCAGTCCGCGTCCGCGCGCCTCGCCCGCGCCTTGCTGCAGGCCGCACCGGACGGCGAGGCGCGGGTCACGCGCCGCGCGCTCGCCGAGGCGGCCGGCACGACCGTCGAGACGGCGATCCGGATCCTGCGTCGCTTCGAGCGGGAGGGATGGCTGCGCGGAGAGGTCGGGAAGCTCCAGGTGGTCGACGCGGCGGCGCTGCGCCGCGTCGCCGAGAGCCGGTGAGGGGGCACGCCGAGGGGCCGCCGCATCCGGAGCGGGTCGACGTCCGGGAGCCCCGCGTCACGCCCCATCCCGGGGATCTCAGCTTCTCACGCCCCGCGGCCGAAGGATCTCGCGGGAGCATCGACCATGAACCTGCGCTCTCTCCTCGTCGTCGCCCTGGTTCCCTACGGGCTGTGGCTCGTCTTCGGCTACGACTACCACTTCGTGGACGGGGCGAACCTGCTCTTCCACGAGGCGGGACACGTCTTCTTCGGGCTGCTCGGGCCGACGATCGGGATCCTGGGCGGGACGCTCGGGCAGTTCGTCTTCCCGACCGCGGCGGCCCTTCACTTCCTGCTGCGCGGCGAACGGTTCGAGGCGGCGGTGTGCGCGCTCTGGTTCGGGGAGAACCTGATGTACACCGCCCGCTACATCGGGGACGCGCAGGCCATGGTGCTTCCCCGGGTGGGCGGAGAGATCCACGACTGGCACTTCCTGCTCTCGAAGTGGGGGCTGCTGGATCAGTGCGAATCGCTCGCGCGGGCGGTTCACGCGGCCGGGAGCCTCGTGGTGATCGCCTCGATCGGCTACGCCGCCGCGCGGGCCTCTCATGCCGGCCGCGCCGCGCGCATCCCGCGCGCCCCGCTCGGGCCCGACACGAGCGACCCCACCGTCACGAACAAGAAGACCAGCACCGCCACGACGTTGCCCAGCCCGCCGTAGCGCACCGCCTCGGGCAGGCCGGCGAGATCCCCCGTGATCCGCAGAGCCAACGTCAGGTGCAAGAGCGCGAGGTGAACGTAGAAGATCCGCCGAAACGGAATCGGCCGGGCCACGATCGCGGGGAAGATGATCGGCGCGTGGCCGAAGATCATGGCCATCACGAAGCCGAGGAAGAACGAATGCAGCAGGGCGTCGTAGCGCGGGCCCGCCGAGGGTGCGCCGAACGCCAGCGCGAGGAGCCCGGCCAGGCCGAGCCAGACGTAGCCCGAGAGGAGACACGTGCTGGTGAAGCGCGTGAGGCCGGGGCGGCGGATCCCGCGGCGCGCCATGTCGAAGGCCGAGAGCCAGGCGGCCAGGCCGAGGGCGCCGGCGCCGAGGAGACGCACCCCCGTCGCGGGTGACGGGAGCGCGAGCGCGGCACCGGCGAGGAGCGCCAGCAGCGCCGCCGCGAACGCCGCCCGGCGACGCGGGCCGAGGACCAGGAAGCGCGCGAGCTCCAGGCGCTCGCCGGCGATCGTGGCGCCGAGGAAGGCGATCCACCACGGGACGACGCGCGAGACCGGGAGGCCGCACGCCAGGAGCAGGCTCCCCGCGCACCAGGCCAGGGCGCCGACCACGAGCGCCAGCCCCGCGAAGCTCGGCTGGAGGCGCCAGGCCGCGAAGAGGATCAGCGCCAGCAGGAGCCCCCCGAGCGCGAACGCCGCGAGGCCGGCCGTTCCCGGCGCCAGCAGCAGCGAGACGGCGCCGACTCCGGCGGCGAGCGGCGCCGCGAACGCCCAGGGCCGGCCGAGCCCCACGGCGCGCTCCAGCGCCACCAGCGTGCCGAGGAAGCCCGACACCATGAGCGGTCCATGGAACACGATCGCGTGTGGGCCGGGGGGCGGGAAGGTGAAGCCGAGGCGCCCGAGGGCGCCCCACAGGCCCGCCAGCAGCGAGAGCATGCCGAGCGCGAGGAGCGGGAGGCGAGCGCGTACGGGAGGAGGGCTCAGCATGGCCGCTGCCAGGATCCGCGGACAAGCCGCCCGCCGCAAGCAGGCGGCTCTCGGCCCCGCGCCACGCGCGCGCCCACTATGACAACCGTCATACGCGGCGCGGGTGATCTGCCCGAGCCTTGTGGAGGTTCGCGCCCAGGGAGACGCCATGCCGCTGGTGGACATCGAGAGCGCACTGACGGAGCCGGAGCGAATGCTGCGCGAGACCGCCCACAAGTTCGCGGGCGAGGTGCTGCGGCCGATGGGTCGCGAGCTCGACCGCCTGGCCGATCCCGCCGACGTGATCCGCCGCGGCTCGCCCCTGTGGGAGGCCTTCGCGCGCTACCGGGAGCTCGGTCTCGACACGCTGGACGAGGCGGGCTCGGAGCTCTCTCCCCTCGAGCGCGCTCGCGCCCGCTGCATCGTCGCCGAGGAGCTCGGCTGGGGAGACGCCGGCCTGGCGATCAGCCTCGGCGTCTCGAGCTTCCACCGCATCTTCGCGCAGCTCTCCGGACGACCCGCCCTGGTGCAACGCTTCTGCAATTCGAAGCGCCCGGAGATCGGCTGCTGGGCGATCACCGAGCCCGACCACGGCAGCGACACGCTCGCGGTGACGGAGCCCCACTTCGCCGATCCGAAGCTCCGCGCCAACTGCGTGGCCCGGCGGGACGGCGAGCACCTGGTGATCCGCGGCCAGAAGGCGGCCTGGGTCTCCAACGGCAGCATCGCCACCGTGGCCACGCTCTTCTGCACGCTCGATCCCGCCGAAGGGTTCAAGGGCGGTGCCGTCTGCCTGGTGCCGCTCGAGCTTCCGGGTGTCACCCGCGGGCGGCCGCTCGACAAGCTCGGGCAGCGCGCGCTCAACCAGGGGGAGATCTTCTTCGACGACGTGCGCATCCCCGCCGACTACGGCGTGGTGGGGAAGGAGGCGTACAGCTTCGCGCTCGAGAGCGTGCTCACCCTCGCCAACGCCTCCATGGGCACGATCTTCGTCGGCCTCGCGCGGGCGGCCCTGGAGCACGCCCTGGCCTACGCGAAGGAGCGGGTGCAGGGCGGCGTCCCGATCTTCCAGCACCAGAGCGTGAAGGCCCGGATCTTCCGCATGTTCGCGCAGGTGGAGGCGGCCCGGGCGCTGGCCCGGCGCGTCATGATCTACAACAGCACGCAGCCCCCGCTGCTCCAGTACTCGATCGCCTCCAAGGTGTTCTCGACGACCACGGCCTTCGAGGTGGCGAGCAGCGCGCTCCAGATCTTCGGCGGCAACGGCCTCTCGCGGGAGTACCCCGTGGAGAAGCTGCTGCGCGACGCACGGGCCTCGATGATCGAGGACGGCTGCAACGATCTCCTGAGCCTCCTCGGCGCCTCCAAGCTCTGAGCTCGATCGCGTGGGTTCCGCTTCCTCGCGGGCGGGGGTGTGGCATTGTGCCTGCGCGCGAGCCAGAAATGAGGCAGAGTGGCCCAGGATGAGCGGTCATCACTCGCGCCGTTGCCCGGAGGCCCGGCACGGCGCTTGAACCCAGGAGGGCCCGGACGCGGGCGCCCGGCGGAAGCCGCCGTGCCCGGGGGAGAAGAAGAGAGATGCTCGGTTCGTGGCTTCGCGCAGCGCTGATCGGGGCCTGCCTACTCGCGTTCGGTGTCGCCTGCGGTCGAGGCGGCGACGGCTCGTCCACCGCGCCCGCTCCGTCGGCCACGCCAGCGCCGGCCGCCGCGCCGGCGGCTCCGGCAGCGCCCGCCGCTCCGGAGACCACCGCGGCGGCGGAGCCCTCGGCCGACGCGCGCCAGGAGGCGAAGGAGATCTTCGCCAGCCGCTGCACCGCCTGCCACGGACCGGAGGGGATGGGCAACGGCCCGGCGTCGGCGGGTCTGACACCGCCTCCGCGCAACTTCCACGACCAGGCGTTCCAGGCGCGTGCCACCGACGAACACATCGAGCAGATCGTCCAGTACGGCGGCGCGGCGGTCGGCCTGAGCCCCGCCATGCCCGCCAATCCCGATCTCACGAGCAAGCCCGAGGTCGTGGCCGCGCTACGCGAGATCATCCGCAACTTCGGCAAGCAGTAGAGCCGCGGAGAAGGAGGGGCCATGTCGAACTCGAAAACCCGACACCACCACGTTTCGCACGCGTTCGGCCGGCTCGCCGGCCTGGCGCTGGTGGGCGGGCTCGCGCTGGCGTGCGGTCAGGGCGCGCAGCAGCAGCAGGCGCTCAAGCCCGCTGCGACCACCGGCGCGGGGGCCTCGGTGTCGGAGCTCATGCAGCAGAGAAAGCTGAGCGATGCCGACGTCACCGCGGCGCTGGAGACCTACACGCCGACCGGCCGGCACGACGAGTTCTACCTCTTCGCCTCCGGCGGGCACTCGGGCCACGTGGTGGTGATCGGGCTTCCCAGCATGCGCATCCTCAAGTACATCGCGGTCTTCACACCCGAGCCGTGGCAGGGCTACGGCTTCGACGACCAGACCAAGGCGGTGCTGAAGGAGGGCGATCGCGACGGGCACCAGCTCACCTGGGGCGACACCCACCACCCCGCGCTCAGCGAGACCAACGGCGACTACGACGGGCAGTACCTCTTCATCAACGACAAGGCCAATGCCCGCTTCGCGGTGATCTCCCTCAAGGACTTCGCCACCAAGCAGATCGTGGTGGATCCGCTGATCATCTCGAACCACGGCAACACCTTCGTCACGCCCAACACGGAGTACGTGATCGAGGGCTCGCAGTACCCGGCGCCGCTCGGCGGGAAGTATGCGCCGATCGAGGACTTCAACGACAAGTACCGCGGCGCCGTCACCTTCTGGAAGTTCGACCGCGAGAAGGGCCGGATCATTCCCGAGGAGTCGTGGGCGATCGAGCTTCCGCCCTACATGCAGGACCTGGCGGACGCCGGCAAGCTCGACAGCGACGGCTGGGCGTTCCTGAACTCCTTCGACACCGAGCGCGCGCACGGCGGCAACAAGGAGGGCCAGCCCCCGCTGGAGTCCGGCGCCTCGCAGAACGACATGGACTACCTCCACATCATCAACTGGAAGAAGGGCGAGGAGCTGGTGAAGGCCGGCAAGACCGTCACCATCGCCGGGATGCGCGTGATCCCGATCCAGACCGCGGCGGACGAGGGAGTGCTCACCTTCGTGGGCGAGCCCAAGAGCCCCCACGGCGTGGACGTGACGCCGGACGGTAAGGAGATCACGGTCTCCGGCAAGCTCGACACGCACGCCACCGTCTACAGCTTCGACAAGATCAAGTCGCTGATCGAGCAGAAGCAGTTCGAGGGCAAGGACCCCTACGGCGTGCCGATCCTGCCCTTCAAGGACACGATCCGCGGCCAGGTGGAGCTCGGCCTCGGCCCGCTCCACACCCAGTACGACGACAAGGGCTTCGCCTACACCTCGCTCTTCATCGAGTCGAAGATCGCGAAGTGGTCGCTCAAGGACCTGAAGGTCGTGGACAAGATCCCCGTCCACTACAACGTGGGTCACCTCGTGGCCGCCGAAGGCGACACCGAGCATCCGAAGGGCCACTGGCTGGTCTCGATGAACAAGTGGGCGATCGATCGCTTCGCCGGCGTGGGCCCGCTGCTGCCGCAGAACTTCCAGCTGATCGACATCAGCGGCGACAAGATGCGGCTGGTCTACGATCTGCCGATCCCGCTCGGCGAGCCCCACTACGCGCAGATCGTGAGCGCGGACAAGATCCATCCCGAGGACACCTACACGCCGACCGGCGTCGACCCCGTCACCGGTCAGCAGCCGGCCTATCCCTCGGAGGGCGGGAAGGAGCGCATCGAGCGCGCGGCCGACGGGGTGCACGTCTACATGACGGCGGTGCGGAGCCACCTGACGCCGGACATCATCCGCGTGAAGGAAGGCGACAAGGTGCACATCCACATCACGAACGTGGAGCAGGCGAAGGACGCCACCCACGGCTTCGCGATCGACGCCTACAACGTGAACCTGAGCCTCGAGCCGGGGAAGCACTCGGACGTGACCTTCGTGGCGGATCACGCCGGCGTGTTCCCCTTCTACTGCACGGAGTTCTGCTCGGCGCTCCACCTCGAGATGGCGGGCTATCTGATCGTCGAGCCGAAGGGAGGAGGTGTTGCGAAGGCGGAGGCCGTGCAGCACCACGAGGCGGACTAGCCGTGGGCTCGAGCGGCGGCGCCTCGCCGCGACGTCCCTCGCCCTCCTGATCCTGGCGGCCCCGGGCTGCGTGCCCGGGGCTGCACCGCCCCACGAGCGCATCCATGCCGCGAGCGCGGCCACGGCGCCGCCGCGGCCGGCGGCCTGCCGGGCGGTGGCGGCCGGGACGCCGCTCCAGCCGCTGCTCGACGCGGCAGCGGCGGGCGACGCGCTCTGCCTGGCCCCGGGGGCCTACCAGGGCCCGCTGCGGATCGGCCCGAGCGTGACGCTCTGGGGCCCGCCGGACGCGGTGATCCGCTCCCCCGGCGAGGGCACGACCGTGCGTCTCGAATCCGACGGCTCGGCACTCCTCGGCCTGACCGTGGACGGGAGCGGCGGTCGCTACGACCAGCTCGACGGCGCCGTGCGCGTGGAGGGGCAGGACGTCCGGGTCGAGGGCGTCACGATCCGCCACGCGGTGTTCGGGATCATGGTGGAGAAGTCGAGGCGCGTCCTCGTGCGCGGCAACGAGGTGGTGGGCGACCCCGAGCAGGTGCTGGGCCTGCGCGGCGACGGCATCCGGCTGTGGGAGACCTACGACTCGCGCATCGAGGACAACGTGATGCGCGACAGCCGCGACATGGTGGTCTGGTACTCGAACGGCAATCGCATCGAGCGCAACCGGATCGAGCGGGGGCGCTACGGCACGCACCTGATGTACAGCCACCAGAACCGGCTGGTCGGCAACGTGTACCTCGGCAACGTGACGGGCGTCTTCCTGATGTACAGCCGGGAGATCGAGCTGCGCGACAACGTCTTCGCCGACTCCGCCGGCGCGGCGGGCTTCGGTCTCGGCCTCAAGGAGTCGGGCGACGTCCACGCGGTGGGGAACCGCTTCCTGAAGGACACGGTCGGCCTCTACGTCGACACGAGCCCGCTCTACCTCGACGATCACGACGCCTTCGAGAACAACGTCTTCCGCTGGAGCGAGGTGGCGGTGATCTTCCATTCCAGCGAAGATCGCAACGTGTTCCGCGCCAACGACTTCCGGGACAATGGCACGCCGGTGCGGGTGGAGGGCGGCGGAGACGCGCTCGGCGTCACCTGGGAGTCGAACTACTTCGACGATTACGCGGGATACGACCTGAATGGCGACGGCATCGGCGACGTGCCCTTCGAGCTCCGCAGCCTGACCTCCGACCTGGTGGGGGAGAACCCGGCGCTGGCGTTCTATCGCGGCACGCCGGCCCTGGCGCTGGTGGAGGCGATCGGGCGGGTGGTGCCGCTCCTCGAGCCCCGGCTCCTCCTGGTGGATCGCTCGCCCCGCATGGGGCCGGTGGCGAAGGCCGTCCATGCGGATTGAGGCGCGTGGCATCCGCAAGCGCTTCGGGCGCGTGCTCGCGCTCGACGAGATCCGCTTCGAGGTGGCCGCGGGGCGCCGGGTGGCGCTGGTCGGGCCGAACGGCTCGGGCAAGTCCACGCTGAACCGCGTGCTGATGGGGCTCGTGTCGTGCGAGGGCGAGGTCCTCCTCGACGGTCGCTCGCCGTTTCGCGAGCGGGTGTCGATCGCGCGCCGGATGGCCTACGTGCCCCAGATCGCGCCGCAGATCGCCGCTCCGGTGGGAGAGCTCCTGGATGCGCTGGCGCGCGTACGCGGAATCGAGCGGTCGGCGATCGAGCGCATGGCGGGCGCCTTCGAGCTCGACGTGAGCGCGGTGGCGCGCCGGCCCTTCCGGAGCCTCTCCGGTGGCATGAAGCAGAAGCTCCTGATCGCGCTCGCGTTCGCCTCCGGCGCCTCGCTGCTCCTGCTGGACGAGCCGACCGGAAGCCTGGACGCCCGCGCGCGCGAGCGCTTCTTCGACCTCTTCACCGCGCTTCCGCGCGACACCACGCTCCTCCTCTGCTCCCATCGGCTGGACGAGATCCGGCCGCTGGTGGACCACGTGCTGCTGCTCCAGGAAGGGCGCCTGGCCTACGACGGCGACGCCGGCGCCTTCCTCGCCCGCTGCGCGCTCTCCGCGCTCGAGGTCTGGGTGGAAGGGGCCGAGGCCGAGGCCTGGCTGCTCGCGCGCGGCTTCCGCCGCAGCCCGGCCGGGGTCTGGCAGCGCACGGTCGAGCACGCGGAGAAGATGAAGCTCCTGCCCGAGCTCTCGCGCGAGCTCGGGCCACGCCTCCGCAACGTGAACGCCCGCGACCTCGAAGGCCTCGACCTCCCTCCGCCGCCGGGACCCGCGCATGGCTAGCCGACACCACGCCCGGACGCTCGCGCTGCTGCTGCTGGCGGGGATCGCCTGCGGGCGTCCCGAGGGTCCGCGCGCCATCGTGTGGGACCGCGAGCCCTGCACCCACTGCCACATGCTGATCAGCGATCCCGCCTTCGCGGCGCAGCTCGAGAGCAAGGACGGCGATCTCCCGGCGTTCGACGATCCGGGCTGCCTGCTCGCCTATCTCTCGCGTCACCGCGACAGGATCGGTCGGATCTGGTTCCACCACCTGAAGGAGGATCGCTGGATCCCCGGCGATCGCGTGGCCTTCGTGCGCGTCCCGCGCTCGCCCATGGGATACGACCTCGGCGCGGTGGATGCGGGCACGGCCGGAGCACTGTCGCTGGAGCAGGCGGAGGCGCTGGTCGCGGCCCACGAGGCCGAGCCGATGGCGCCCGACGCGGGCGGGCCCGAGGCGCCGCCCGCGAGCGGGCAGGCCACGCCATGAGCCGCACCGAGCTCGCCGCCGTCGCCCGCCTCGACCTCGGTGAGGTGCTGCGCTCGCGCTGGCTCGTGCTCTGCCTCGTGGTCTATGGCCTCCTCGGAGGCGTCTTCGTGCTGGTGGGCCTGCGCGAGTCGAGCGTGATCGGCTTCACGGGCGTGGGGCGCGTCCTCTTCTCGCTCTGTCACGCGCTGGTGCTGGTCCTCCCGCTCCTCGCGCTCCTCGCCACGGTGCAGGCGGTGAACCGCGCTCGGGACGACGGCTCGCTCGAGCTCTTCCTCTCGCACCCGATCGGACGGGAGGCCTATCTCACGGGCGTGACCGGCGTGCGCCTGGCCGCGCTCGCGATCCCGCTCGTCGTGGTGATGTTCGGCCTCGCCGCCGAGTCGGCGCTGGTGCAACGCCAGCCCGTGCCCTGGATCTTCTTCTGGCGCGCACTCTCGGTCAGCGTGGCGCTCCTGGCGGCCTACGTCGGGGTCGGCCTCGCGACCTCGGTGCTGGTGCGCAACCCCGCTCGCGCCATGACGCTGGTCTTCGGCATCTGGGCCGCCAGCGTGGCACTCCTCGACTTCGGAGGGATCGCGCTGATGCTGCAGTGGCACCTGCCGGCACGGCTGGTCTTCGTGCTGGCGGGCGCGAACCCGGTGGAGATGGCGCGGCTCGCGCTCCTCTCCTCCGGGGATCCCACGCTCGCGACCCTCGGCCCGGTGGGCTTCTACCTGTCCAACCAGGTGGGCCTGCAGACGCTCTTCACCCTCGGCGTGGCCTGGCCCGCGCTGGTGGGAATCGGCGGCTGGCTCCTCGCCCTGCGAGCCTTCCGTCGGGGCGACGTGGTGTGACACGGGGCGGAGGACTGAGATGACGCGCTTCCTCGAACGATTCCATGCGCTCCTGGCCAAGCCGCTCACGCCGTGGAGCCGGATCCTGATCGTGGCCCTGGTGATCCCGCTCGGGGTCGCGATCTCCCAGCCGCTCTGGCGCATCCGGATGGTGGCGCCGCAGTACCCGGACGGCCTCACCCTCGACGTCTACGCCTACACCATCCAGGGCGGCAACGACGGACGCGACCTTCCCGAGATCAACACGCTCAACCACTACATCGGAATGAAGCACCTGGATCGCTCGGACTTCACGGATCTCGACTGGATCCCCTTCGCCATCGGCGCGCTGGTGCTGCTGGCGCTCCGGCTGGCGGCGGTGGGCGACGTGCGGGCGCTGGTCGATCTCGCGGTGCTGACGGGCTACTTCAGCCTGTTCTCGGCAGGGCGCTTCGTCTTCAAGCTCTGGTCCTACGGCCACGACCTCGACCCCCACGCGCCGATCCACATGGATCCGTTCATGCCCGCCGTGATCGGCACCCGGCAGGTGGGGAACTTCGCGACGGTGAGCTACCCGCTCCTGGGCTCCTACCTCCTCGCGATCTTCGCCACGGCGGTGGTTCTGCTCTCGCTCTGGCAGCTGCGGAGCCTGCTGCCGTTCTCGCGCCAGCGCGCGGACCTCGGGGCGTACGTCTAGCGTCGACGCACTCCCGCTGTCCCCGCCGGCCGCTACCCTCGGGGAACGAGGCGCGGGGAGGACGTGGCGCCGATGTCCGAGCTCGCTCCCGGAGATGCGCTGCTGCTGGTGGACGTGCAGCGCGATTTCTGTCCGGACGGGGCGCTGCCGATCCCGCACGGTGATCGGGTGGTGCCGGTGCTGAACCGCTGGCTGCAGGCGGCGCGCGCGGCCGGCATCCCGGTGATCGCGTCGCGCGACTGGCACCCGCCGGGTCATCCGAGCTTTCGCGCGCAGGGCGGGCCATGGCCGCCCCACTGCCTGCAGGACTCGCAGGGCGCTCGCTTCCATCCCGAGCTCGAGCTACCGCCCGACGCCTTCCTGGTGTCGAAGGGCACGCGCTACGACCGCGACCAGCTCTCGGCCTTCGACGAGACCGGCCTGGCCGCCCTGCTCGGCCGGCTGGGCGTGCGGCGGCTCTTCGTCGGAGGCCTCGCGCTCGACGTCTGCGTGCTCGCGACGGCCCTCGACGGCGTCCGCGCGGGCCTCTCGGTGCGACTCGTGCCCGGAGGCGCGCTGCCGGTGACGGAGGAGGGAGGACGCGCCGCCCGCGAGCGCCTGCGCGCCGCGGGGGTGGCAGGGGTGGACGGCTCGTCCGGGGGCGCCGCTTGACGGAGCTCGAGCTCGGCGCCGCCGAGGCCCCCCTGCTGGTGGATCTCTACGAGCTCACCATGCTCCAGGCCTACTGGCGGGAGGGGCTGGAGGACACCGCGGTCTTCGAGCTCGCGTTCCGCTCGCTGCCCGAGCCGCGCAACTTCGCCTTGGCCTGCGGTCTCGACGACGTGCTCCGCTTCCTGGAGGATCTCCGCTTCGAGCGGCCGGCGCTGGACCGGCTGGCATCGCTCGACGCGGGCTTCTCCGACGCCTTCTTGCGTCGGCTGGAGCAGCTCCGCTTCACCGGCGACGTCCGGGCGCTGCCCGAAGGGACTCCCGTCTTCCCGAACGAGCCCCTGCTCCAGGTGGCGGCGCCGCTCCCGGTGGCGCAGCTCGTCGAGAGCTTCGTCCTGAACCAGGTGCATCACCAGACGGTGGTGGCCTCCAAGGCCGCGCGGGTGGTCCGCGCGGCGGCGGGCCGCAAGGTGGTGGACTTCGGCATGCGCCGCATGCACGGAACCGACGCCGCGTTGAAGGGTGCCCGGGCCTGCTGGATCGCCGGCGTCGACGCCACCAGCAACGTGCTGGCGGCGCTGCGCTACGGCATCCCGGCCAGCGGCACCATGGCCCACAGCTACGTCCAGGCTCACCCGAGCGAGCGGGCGGCGCTGCGTGCCTTCGCCGCCCTGTACCCCGAGACCACGTTGCTGGTGGATACCTACGATACGGAGGAAGGGGTGCGGCGGGTGGTCGAGCTCGCCGGGGAGCTCGGGCGCGAGTTCCGGGTGCGCGCCGTGCGCATCGACTCGGGCGACCTCGCCTCGCTCGCCCGCAGCGCCCGCCGGATCCTCGACGCCGCCGGCCTGGAGCACGTGCAGATCTTCGCCAGCGGCGGCCTCGACGAGGAGCGGATCGACGCCCTGTTGCACGCCGGCGCTCCAATCGACGCGTTCGGGGTCGGCACACACATGGGCGTCTCGAACGATGCCCCGGAGCTCGACATGGCCTACAAGCTCGTGGCCTACGCTGGACAGGATCGCCTCAAGACCTCGCCGGGCAAGGAGCTGCTGCCCGGCCGCAAGCAGATCTTCCGCGTCGAGCAGGCCGGGCGCGCGGTACGCGACGTCCTCGCCCGCGACGGCGAGCCGGCCGGGGGCCGCCCGCTGCTCGAGACCGTGATGCGCGAGGGCGAGCGCACCGCCGCCGGCCGTGCCACGCTCGCGGCCGCTCGCGCGCGCGCCGCGACGGAGCTCGCGCGGCTCCCCGATCCCGTACGAGGCCTCGCGCCCGCTCGCCCGCCCTATCGCGTGGAGATCAGCCCGGCGTTGCGCGAAGAGGCGCGCAAGGTGCGCGAGCGGGTGCACGCCGGAGCCTGACCACCGGCGTGGCCGCGGAGTCGGATCGACGTCACGCCGGCGCGTCGGGCGTCTCGCGCGCTTCGGGCCGCAGGCGCGCGCTGCGTCCGATCCAGCCGCGCCGGCGGAAGGCCCAGACCATGAGGGCGGCGATCCCGAGCATCGCCACCCAGAGCGCGGGGTAGGCCCAGCGCTGGTGCAGCTCCGGCATGTACTGGAAGTTCATTCCGTAGACGCCCACCAGGAAGGTCAGGGGGATGAAGATGGTCGACATGACCGTCAGCACCTTCATCACCTCGTTCAGGCGGTTGCTCACGCTCGAGAGGTAGACGTCCATCAGGCTCACGGCCATCTCGCGGTAGCTCTCCACCACGTCGATCAGCTGGATCACGTGGTCGTAGGCGTCCCGCAGGTAGACGCGCACGCCCGCTCCGATGCGCGGGCTCTCGCCGCGCAGCAGGCGCCCGAGCGCGTCGCGTTGCTGCCAGAGCAGGCGATGGATCACCAGGAGCTGGCGTCGCACGTGATGGATCGTGGCGAGGGTGCTGCGCGTGGGATCGCCCACCACCGCCTCCTCCAGCGACTCGAGGACGTCACCGAGCGATTCCACCGCGGGGTAGTAGGCGTCGATCACGAGGTCCACGAGCGCGTAGGCCAGGTAGTCGGCCTCCATCCGGCGGATCGGGGCGTTGCGGCGGATCCGCTCGCGCACGGGATCGAAGCAGTCCTCCCGTCCCTCCTGGAACGAGATCACCCAGCGCGGGCCGATCACGAGCCCCACCTGCTCGAGCTCGATCTCGCCGCCCTGGCGCACGATCGGCATGCGGCAGATCACCAGCTCGTGCTCGTCGAAGGTCTCCGCCTTCGGGCGCTGAGGGACGTTCACGAGGTCCGCCAGGGCCAGCGGATGGATCGAGAAGAGCTCGCCGATGCGGCGCAGCACACCCTGATCGCCGAGGCCCTCGACCTCGATCCAGGCGATGCCGCGCGGCGACTGCCAGCGCGCCAGGCCCTCGACGTTCGCGACCCGCTCCTCGGTGTAGCCCGCGGGATCGTACTCGATCGCGGTCAGACGCGTGGCCTCCGCGTCCTCGGGAGGCGCGAGCTCGCCCGGCCCGGATCCGACCGGCGGCATGCGCTTGCGGAACGTCCCGGCGGCGCGGCGCTCCGCCCGCCGCCGCTTGCTCGATCGGCTCACGCCGCCCCCTCCCGTTCCGACGCCGCGGCGAGCTCGTGCTTCAGGCGTCGCGCGCTCGCGCCCTCCAGCGCGCGCACCACGCCCGGGTCGCTGGCCATCTCCTCCAGCGCGAGCCGCATCCGCCGCGACCAGCTCGGCCAACGCTCGACCGGGACGCCCGGAAGGTTCACGGGATCGACCTCGCCGGCAACGTCGTCGAGGGAGATCCCCACCAGCGGCGAGGGCGTCCGACACAAGAAGGCATTCACCGCCGCGCAGAGCTCGGGCCCCGAGGGCACTCCATCGCCCGGCGGCAGGCAGCCCTCCTCGCGCAGCCGCCACAGCAGGGCCGCGCGTTCCCGGTCACGGCGAGCCCCTGCCTCCGCCACCTCTTCCGCGGTCATCTGTCCCACGTTCCGACGCAGCTCCAGGTCGCGGTCGGCGAAGAAGCCGGCGAGCGGCGGCAGGTCGTGGGTGTTCGCAGTGACGAGCGCCCGGCTCGAGTACGCCGCCGAGGGCCGGAAGCCTCCATCCTCGCGCTCGAAGTAGAGGACCTTGGAGGAGAGCACGCCCCACGAGGCGAGGGCCCCCGGGACCTCCGGCGGAATCGTCCCCAGATCCTCGGCCACCACCACCGCCCGGTGTCGTTGGCTCTCCAGCGCGAGGATCCCGAGCAGGTCGGCGGCGGGGTAGCGCAGGTAGGCGCCCTCGGAGCCGGGCCGGCCGGCCGGGATCCAGAACAGGCGGAAGAGACCGAGCGCATGGTCGATGCGCAGCGCCCGGGCGTGAGCGAAGCCCGCGCGCACGAGCCTCACCCAGTAGCGATAGCCGTCGGCCCGCAGCCGGTGGGGATCGAGCGGCTGAAAGCCCCAGTCCTGTCCCGAGGACGAGTAGTCGTCCGGGGGCGCGCCGGCATGGGCGCCCTCGGCGAAGAGCCCGGGGAAGAGCCAGGGATCGGCGCCGTCGGGAGCCGATCCCACCGCGAGATCGGTGTAGAGCCCGAGGGGCAGGCCGACGTCGCGAGCCTCCTTCGCCGCCGCGGCGAGCTGCCGGTCGAGCTCGAACTGGATCCAGCAGTGCCGGTCCACCCGCTCCGGATGCTCTGCGCGAAACGCCGCCACCTCTCGCGAGCTCGGGTCTCGCAGCCCGCTCGGCCAGCGCCGGGGATCCGAGAAGGGATCGCCCGCGCGCTCGACCAGGGCGCAGAAGGTGGCGAAGTCGCGCAGCGTCTCACCCTCGCGCTCGCGGTAGCGAGCGTACTCGGCACCCCGTGCGGTCGGGCGATCGCGGTGGAGCTCCGCGAAGCGTCGGTGCAGGGGCCCGAGCAGGCGGAGCTTCGCCTCCAGCACCCGCTCCGCATCGATCCAGGGCGCCTCCCGCAGGCGCGAGAGCCGCGCCCGCAGCTCGCGATCGTCCAGCAGCGTCCGCGCCTCCACGCAGCCCTCGAGCTCCGGCACGTCCGCCACGTCCAGGTAGAGCAGGTTGCGGTAGAGCCGGGAGACCGGGCCGTAGGGGCTCACGTCGTGGCCACGGCCGCGAATCGCGTGGAGCGGGTTCAGGCCCACGAAGGCGCCGCCCGTTCCGGCGCAGAAGCGCAGCAGCTCGCGCAGGTCGCCGAAGTCGCCGAATCCCCAGTTCCTCCGACTTCGCACGGTGTAGAGGTTGGCCCACAGGCCGAAGACGCGGTGCTCGCCCAGGCGCTCGGACGGCGTGAAGCAGGTGCGGGGCGCCACCACCAGCAGGCCGTCGCCGACCCGCGTGCCGCCCCGCGCGTCCAGCACCACGCGCAGCCGGTGGTATCCCGGCGCCGGCCGCAGCGGAAGCGCCAGGTCGAGCTCGCCGCCCGCTCGCAGAGCCGGCGCGCGCCCCTCCACCCGCGCCGCGCGGCCGTCCTCGCCCTCGAGCTCGAGCCCATACGCGGTGGCCACCTCGCCCGCAGGCAGCCGGACGCGGACGCGCGGCCCGCGCTGCGCGGGCTCGCGCCAGACCTGGACCGGCGCGAGCAGACGCGAGCGCGCGCCGCGCTCCCG
>JAWOLJ010000054.1:0-12972 GCA_033853555.1 Myxococcota bacterium | reverse complement strand
TACGCCGCCGGGCCGCGCCCTCCGCTCGGCTTCGCCTCGCTGCGCGCTTCCGGCCTGAGGCGCACCGGCGGCTACGCCGCCGGGCCGCGCCCTCCGCTCGGCTTCGCCTCGCTGCGCGCTTCCGGCCTGAGGCGCACCGGCGGCTACGCCGCCGGGCCGCGCCCTCCGCTCGGCTTCGCCTCGCTGCGCGCTTCGCTTGCGGCTGAGAGGCCGAGCACGAGCCGTTCCAGGGCGAGATCCGGATCGATGCCGCCCTGCCCCTTCAGCACCTCGTCCGCCTGGTGGATCGCTCGCAGTCCGGCGAGGAGCCGCTGGGGCGGGGTGCGCCGGGCCTGGGCCTCGAGCTTTCGCACCACGAAGGGCGGGCCCGACACCGAGCCGCCGCTGCGCAGTCGGAGCAGTCTGCGCAGGTGGCTCGCCAGCGTGCCGAGCACCAGGGGGCCGGGCGCGCCGGCGCGGCGCAGGCGCGCGAGGATCGCGAGCGCGTCCCGCGGCCGCCCCTCGCCGATCGCGTCCGTCAGGCCCCAGATCGGCTCTTCGGCCACGTCGAGCGCGCACTCCTCCACGTGCGCCCGCCCGATGCGCGTGGCGGGCGCCGCCAGGAGCGCGAGCTTTGCGATCTCCTGACGCATGAGGAGGAGCTGCGGCCCGATCCGCTCGGCCAGGAGCTCCGCCACCCCGGCCTCGAGCCCGACACCCTGCCGCCGCGCCTCCTCCCGCGCGAACGCCGCGAGCTCCGCCGGAGCCTGCGGAGCCTCGCAGTCGACGCGCACCGCGGGCTCTCGCTCGAAGGCCTTGGCCCAGCGCTCGCGCCGATCGGCCCGCGCGGTGCTCACCACCAGCACCGCCGGCGCCTCGGGCCCGAGCGCCGGCACCAGCTCGGCCAGCGCCTCGAGCAGCGCCTTGCCGCCGCTCCGTCCCTCCTCGGGCGCGCGCAGCCAGACCAGGCGTCGCGGCGCCATCACGGGCAGCGTGCGAACGGCGTCGGCCAGCGCTTGCGGGCTCGCGGCGCCGCCCTCCAGCCGATCCAGGTTGAAGTCGGCCGGAGCACCGGCGAGCACCCGTTCGCGCAGCGCCGCCAGCGCATCCTCCCGCAGCAGCGGCTCGGCGCCCGCCAGCAGATAGGCGGGGCGCAAGCGTCCGGCCTCGAGCTCCGCGCGCAGCGCCTCCGGCTTCATGGCATGAGCCGCTCGAAGAGCGCCTCGTGCACGCGCTCCGCCAGCACTCCGGCCACGCGGTGCAGCGCCTCCTCGCGGTTCTTGCGCATCGCCTCCACGTCGGCGCTCGCGGTGTAGAGCTCGCTGTCGCTCAACGCGTTCTCGTCGAGCTGCACCGCCGTGCCATCCCGGCGCTTCACCTGGAGATCGAGCTTCACCTCCACCTCGTACTCCAGCGCCAGGTCCACCGCCGAGAAGCTCCGCCCGACGGTGCGGATCGGCAGCACTCGCCCGGCCAGCACGAGGTCCGCGAGCTTCGGGTCCCTCACCACCTGCAGCGCCCCCCGCCGCATGAACTCGCGGATCAGGGCGTCGGTCACCACCAGCTCGTAGCCCGGCTCGTAGGAGGCGTTCTTGAAGGTCAGGATCGCGACGCGCCGCACGTCGCCGAGGGCGGCGCCATAGCGCAGGAGGTGATAGCCACAGCCGGACAGGGCGAGGAGCAGGAAGCACAGAGCGACGCGCGTGGGGCGACCTCTCACGGCGCGCGCAGGTATACCACACGCGCCGCGGCGGCTACGAGTCGATCTTCAGCAGCCCCTTGGCGACGGAGAGCACGCGGTTCGCCTGGATCGGCTTGGTCAGGTACTCGTTGGCGCCCAGGCCGAGCGCCCGCTCGCGGTCCTCCTTCGCTCCCTCGGTCGTGATCACCACGATCGGCATCGCCTTCAGGTTCTCCTCGCCGCGGATCAGCCGGATCAGCTTGAGCCCATCCATCACCGGCATGTTGATGTCGATCAGCGCGAGATCGAAGTGATCGCTCGACACCTTGCGCAGGCCGTCCATCCCGTCCTGGGCCTCCACGATCTCCACGTTCTTCAGCCGCTTCAGGGCGAAGACCAGGAGCTGCCGCATGGTCGGGCTGTCCTCGACGATCAGGATTCGATGCTTCTCGCTCATGCCCTTCCCCTCTCCGCGCGCTCCCCGCGGACGATTCACTTCGTCAGGAGGTCGATGAACCCCTGGATCGTGTTGCGCTTCCGCTCCGACTCGGAGTAGAGCCGGGCGGAGAAGATGGCGGTCGCCGCGTGGCCGCCGAGCAGGGTGAAGAGCTCATGGTCGAGCGGCGTGAAACGCTCCTTCTGCTGCAGCAGACGATGGATCGCGATCGCACCCACCGGCCGGTCCTGCACGCGCAGTGGCACGCAGACCACGGGCCGGCTGGCGTTCTCGGGATGCCCGCCGTCCTCGCAGTAGATCTCGCCGCTCGCCACGGAGCGACCCAGCACCCCGCTGCCCAGGCTGTAGCTCGGGAAGCTCGACGGCTCCGCACCCTCCGACGCCACCGCCTCCAGGCGGTTCGTCTTCTCGTCCACCACGTAGACCGCGAAGACCTCGGCACCCACCAGGTTGATCACGATCTCCAGGATGATCTTCACCACCTCCGAGAGATCCAGCGTGGAGTGGAGCTGGAAGCTCGCGACGTAGAGGTTCGCCAGGTTGTTGTTCTCTTCCTCGATCTCGACGTAGCGGGCGGCGAACTGCTGGTTCTCCTCCTCCAGGGACTGCATGCGCTCGAGGAAGTTCTGGCGCTCCGCCTCCAGGCTGCTGATGCGATGGAGAAGCTCCTCGCGCAGCTTGTCCCACTGCTCGGGGTCCTGGGCCGCGAACTGCTGGTGCTGCTCCAGATCGAGGATCCGTCGCCGGAGCCGTTCGTTCTCGGCGATGAGCTCCTTGCTGAACTCCGCACCGCGCTTGAAGAGCGTCAGGAACTCCTCGGCGCGCCCGAAGATCGACGGGCGATCGTCGCTCATTCCGTCCCCTCCAGGCGAGGCATCCAGCGCCTCGCCCGTGCAACTCCGGTCTGGATCGCCGCCGCGATCGCGTCGAGCGGGAGGACTGCGTCCACCACTCCGGTGCGGATCGCCTGCTGGGGCATGCCGAAGATCACCGCTGTCTCCTCGGATTCCGCGATCACCGACCCCCCCGCTTCCTTCACCGCGCGCACCCCCCGCCGTCCGTCGTCTCCCATGCCCGTGAGCACGATCGCGAGCAGGTCCGAGCCGTAGTGCTTGGCCGCGGACTGGAACATCCGGTCGACCGACGGCGCGTACTTCTCCTCGGGCTCCTTGGGCAGGATGCGCACGCTGGTGCGACCCCGGACCTGCTCCAGCTCCAGGTGGTGCCCGCCGGGGGCCACCAGCACCAGGCCCGCGCGCGGCTCGTCACCGTCCTCGGCCTCCTTCGCCGCGAGCGAGGTCAACCGATCGATGCGCTGCGCGAAGCCCCTGGTGAAGCCCTGGGGCATGTGCTGCGAGACCAGGAGTGCGCAGCGCTGTGGCTCGACGAGCGCGCCGAAGATCCGCATCAGGGCCGCCGGCCCGCCGGTGGAGGAGCCGATCGCCACCATCCGCGAGCCCGCCGCCGGGAGCGGCGCCGGAGGCGCCGGCACCACCGGCGGCACCGCCGCGATCCGTTCCCGCAGCTTGTCCAGCCGCAGCTCGCGGATCGCGTGCACCTTGCGGATCAGCTCCTGCTGGATCGACTCGAGCTCCGGGGTCGGGCGCGGCGTGGGCTTCGCGATGAAGTCCACCGCCCCGAGATCGAGCGCCTTGAACACGTCCTGGTCGCCGCTGCGACCGCTGATCACCAGGATCGGCGTGGGGCGGCGCCCCATCACCAGGCGCAGGAACGTGAACCCGTCCATGCGCGGCATCTCGAGGTCCAGCGTGATCAGATCCGGCTGGAGCTCGAAGGTCTTGCGGAGCGCCTCCTCGCCGTCGCGCGCCACGTCGATCACGCGCACCAGCGGCGAGGTCTCGAGCATGCGCGTGATGGTGCGCCGGCTGAACGCCGAGTCGTCGATCACGAGCACGCGGATCAGCTCGCGCGTCGAGCTCATTCGACGCCCCCCTCGCGCTCGCCGCGCACCAGCGCGGCAGCGGCGGCGGCGTGCCACGGGTCGCGCGCGGGCGCATCCCCGGGCAGCGGGCGCTGGTACACCATCTCGCGCCGCAGATGACGCAGCTCGAACGCGCTCGAGAGGTTCATCAGCGACTCCGAGTGCCCGAGCAACAGGTATCCGCCGGGGCGCAGCTTCTCGTAGAAGGTCTGCACCACGCGGCGCTTGGTCTCCACGTCGAAGTAGATGATGACGTTGCGGCACAGGATCACGTCCATCTGGCCGAGGAGCGCGATCTTGGTGCGATCCATCAGGTTCAGGTGGATGAAGTCCACGTGCTGCTTGAGCGCGTCCGAGATGCGCCAGAGCCCGTCCTTCTCCGTGAAGTACTTCTCGCGCAGCGTGGGCTCGGTCTCGCGAAAGGAGGCCTCCCGATACACGCCCCGCCGCGCCTTCTGCAGCATCGTCCGCGAGATGTCCGAGGCGTAGACCCGCAGGTCGCGTCCGGGCACCAGGCCCACCTCGAGGGCCAGCATCACGATCGAGTACGGCTCCTCGCCGCTGGAGCAGCCGGCGCACCAGATGCTGGGAACCCCGCCGCCACGCTCGCGGCGGCGCAGCTCGACCTCGGGCAGGATCTCGTCCACCAGGGCGCGCAGCTGGCCGCGCTCGCGGAGGAAGTAGGTCTCGTTGGTCGTGAGGTCGTCCACCGCGCGCGCCAGCTCCTCGTCGCCGGAGGCCTCGCGCAGCTTGTAGTGGTACGCGGTGAAGCTCCCCAGGCCGAGCTCGCGCACGCGCCGGCCGAGCCGCTTCTCCAGCAGGAAGCGCGACTCGGGGCCGAAGTGGAGCCCGCAATGCGTCCGCAGGAGCTCGCCCAGCATGCGAAGCTCCACGTCCGTCAGGATGGGATCGCAGGGCGTCTCCATCGACTCCTCGATCTCAGCGCTCGAGCCGGTCGAGCGCACGGAGGATCGCGTTGCGCACGAAGTCGTCCTGCTCGATCTCGAGCCGCCGCAGGATCGACGGCACGGCCTTGGTGACGCCGCGCTCACCGAGCGCTCCGATGGCTTCCGCGCGCACTGCCCAGTGCGGATGCGAGACCAGCGGCAGGAGCTCGGTCAGGGCCGGCGAGTCGCCGTGCTCCGCCACGCAGGCGACGGCCGCCCCCAGGAGCTCGGGATCCGGCCGGTCGAGCACGCCGGTGCACAGCCGAGCCGCCGCCGGGCCGCCGATCGCGTGCAGCGCCTCCACCGCCGCAATCGCGACCGGCCCCTCGTCGGAGAGCGCGGCCTCCAGGAGCGCGAGCGGCGCGTTGCCCGGGTCGCGCCCGCCATGAGCGCCGACCGCCCGCACCGCCGTGGCGCGCACCCAGGGATCCTCGTCCTCGGCCAGGCGCTCGAGGTCGTGGAGCGCGCGCGGACTCGGAGAGGCACCGAGCGCGCTCGCCGCCGCCACTCGCACGATCGGGCTCTCGTCCGCGAGCGCGAGGCGCACCGGCTCGGAGTCGACCCCGGGCTCGATCCGCGCCAGCGCCTCGACCGCCGCCTTGCGCACGCGCGCGCTCGGATCCTTGAGCAGGAGGCTCACCAGGTGCGCGTCCTGGGTCCGGCCGATGCGGCCGAGCACCGTGGCCACCGCGACCCGCACCGCCTCCCCCGCGCTCTCCACCCGCTCGGCCAGCAGCGCCACCGCACGCTCGGCCGCCTCGGCGCCGGGCCCCGCCAGCGCGACCAGCGCCTCGGTGACCGCGGCGAGCTCCTCCTCCGCGTCGGGGTCCGACTCCTGGGCGACGCTCGCCAGGCGGCGCACCAGCGAGGGCAACGCCTCCACGCAGCCGCGGCGCCCGATCGAACGTGCGGCCGTGCTGCGCAACACCGCGTCGGGATCGTCCAAGGCCGCCACGAGGTGCGCGGCGCCTCCCGTGCCGCGCGTGCGTCCCAGGAGCTCGCAGCCGAGTCGACGCAAATCCGTGTCGAGCTCCGGCCAGATGCCGTCGAGCGCACGCTCCGCAGCCGGGCCCAGCGCCTCCAGCGCGCCGAGCGCCACCTCGTGCAGGGCCTCGTCGCGCGCGGCAGCCAGGATCGGCAGCACCGCATCCTCGCAGCGCAGGAGCCCCAGGAACTGGATCAGGACCAGGCGCGTCGCCAGCTCGGCGCTGCCCAGACGCTCGAGCGCGTCGTCCAGCAGCCCCTCCGCGTCCTGCGCCGCCGCGCGGATCCGCTCCAGCAAGCGCTCCGCGGCGGCCGGATCCGTCCGGCCGACGGTACGCAGCAGGGCCGCCATCGCCGCCTCGCGCGCGCTGCGCGAGGGCGTCGCCAGGCCCTTCAGCAGCCACTCGACGGCCTCCGCATCGTCGGCGCGACCGAGCACGGAGAAGGCCGCCGGGCGCAGCCACGGATCGTCCAGCGCTCCGGCGAGCTGCTCCGCGAAGAGCGGGATCTCGAGGCGCGCCAGCGCCCGGAGGGCGGAGAACCGCACCAATCCGTCCTCCTCGGGCCGTACCGCCAGCGCCAGCAGGCCGGGCATCGCGCTCTCCGCGCCGAGCCCACCGAGCGCGTCCGCCGACGCCGCGCGCACGTTCGGGTCCGCGTCCGCCAGGAGCTCCACCAGACACGCCGTGGCGCGCTCGTCGCCGATCCCCGCGAGCGCGTCCACCACCAGCTTGCGGACGTCGACGTCGTCGCTGCGCGTGGCGTCGAGCAGCGCGGGGAGGACCCGGGTCCCGCAATGCACCAACGCCTCCACCGCGGAGTTGCGCCGGCCCGGATTCTCGCCGTCGGCCAGCGCCCCGATCAGGGCGTCGGCCACCCGCCACGCCTCGGGCGCCGCCACGATGCGCTCCACCGCCGCCTTGCGGACGCGCCAGCTCGCGTCGCCGAGGCAGCGCACGAGCCGCGGCAGCGCGACCTCGACCGGAAGGACGCCGAGCCGCTCCACCGCGAGACGCCGCAGCTCCTCGTCGGAGCTGGCGAGACCGAGCTCGATGCTCTCGCGTTCTCGCTGGTCCATCGCCTCCCTCATCGCATCCCGCGCGACCTCGCCACCCGCAGCAGCTCCTCGCCGAGGAAGTCGCGCATCTCGCGCACGCGCGGGTCGATGCGCTGGCGGAAGAGCGCGCGCCCCTCCTCCAGATCCGCGTCCATCGCCTGGGCCACGTGTCCGGCCTGCACCGCCGCGATGAACTTGGCCTCGTTGTAGAGCACGACGTCCGACACGATGATGCGCGCCAGGCGCTCCGCCTTCGCGATCTCCTCGGCCAGCGCGGGGTCGACGGCCGCGTGCGCCGGAGCCGCCACCACCGGCGCCGCGGGCTGCGCGGGTGCGGCCGGCGGCGGCAGCGGGGAGCGTGGCGGCGGCGCGGGACGCGGCGGCGGTGCGATGGGAGGGGGAGCCGGCGGCTCGAAGGACGCCACGGCGGCGGGCGGCGGGACGGGCGGCGCCGCCGACGCTTCTTCCACGCCTCCCAGCGGGAGCCCGAAGCCGCGCAGCACCGCGCGCAGCCCGCTCGGAAGCTCCGGCATCTCGATGTAGGCATCGGCGCCGTAGAGCTCGTTCGGTGGCCGCCGGTAGCGCTCGCGCTGATGGATCGCGCCCACCAGCACCACCTTGATCTCGCGGAGCTGATCGTTCCGCTTCATCAGCTCGCAGATCTGGAAGCCGAACATCTTGGGCAGGGCGGCGTCGAGCACCACCACCCGCGGCAGCGAGCGCTGGATGGCGAGGATGGCCTCGACACCGTCGTGAACCAGCAGCGGATGCAGGCCCCACTCGGCGAGGGCGGCCGCGTTCGCCTTGGCGCTCTCCAGATCCGGGTCGGCCAAGAGCACCAGGCGCTCGCGGTCGAGCGGGCGCGGGAGCGGCGTGGGCTGGGCCTCCACCACCGGCTCCGGCGGCGGCGCCGCCGTCTCGTCGACCGGCGGCTTCACCCGGAACACCGACTGGCAGCGCGTGCAGCGCAGCCGCACGCCTTCCGGCCGCAGCCGATCGTTCTCCACGCGGTAGCGCGTGCTGCACTTCGGACACGCCGCGATCATCTCGACTCCTTCCCGACGCCCCTGCTCGACCGTTCAGATCCGGAAGCGCTTCACGTCCTCGCGCAGGATCTCGGCCTGCTTCAGCAGATCGCGCATCGCGCTGCCCATGCGGCGCGCCGACTCTTCGTTGGAGCGGGTGCGTTCGTACACGCGCTCGAGGAACTGCACCGCCTGACGCGAGGCGGCGGACTGCTCCTGGAGCGAGCCGTTGATCTGCTCCACGGTTTCCCGCACGCTCTCGATGCTCTCCCGGATGCGCCCCGAGCCGCGCGCCTGTTCCTCGGTAGTGGCCCGCACCTGCTGGGCGACCTCGCGCATCGCCACCGAGTTTCGCAGCACCACCTCGTTTCCGCGCTCCTGCTCGTCGCCTGCGGCTCGGATCTGCTCCACGCCGCTGCGCACGCGGTCCATCAGGTCCACCACGTGGGCCGCCGCCTTGGCCTGCTCTCGCACCGCGTTCACGATCTCGGCGATGCGCTCTCCGCTCTCCCGTGCCGCGCCGGTGATCTCCTCCAGTGAGACGCCCGCCTCGGCCGAGAGGTCCACGCCGCCCTGTACGCTCCGCGATCCGCTCTCGATGGCGCCGATCGCGTTGGTGCTCTCCTCCTGCACCCCGTGGATCAGGCCGCCGATCTCCTTGGTGCTGGCCAGCACGCGGTCGGCCAGGTCCTTGATCTGGTCGGCCACCACCGAGAACGCACGGCCGTGGTCGCCTGCCTGCGCCGCGATGATGGCGGCGTTCAGGGCGAGCAGGTTGGTCTCGTCCGCCACGTCGTCGATCACGTCGACGATGGCGCCGATCTCCTTGGCGCGGTCGCCGAGGCCGCGGATCACGCGCTCGGCGGTGTCGGTGGCCTCCCGGATCGCGTCCATGCCCTCGATGGTCCGGCGCACGCGATCGCGTCCGCTCTCGGCGCTCGCCACCACGCGGCTGGAGAGCCGCGCCGTCTCGGCGGCGTTCGCGTCGACCTCGCGCAGCGAGCTCGCCATCTCCTCCATGCTGCTCGAGGTCTCCGCCGCGGCGGCCGCCAGGGCCTCCGCATTCTGCGCCACCTGACGCACGCTGCGGATCATCTGCTCGATCGAGCTCGAGACCTCGTCGACCTTCCCCGAGAGCACCGACGCCGTTCCGTTCAGCTCCTCGCCCACGGCACCGAGCTCGAGGATCGAGCTCGAGCTCTCCTCCACCGAGACGTTGAGCGCCTGCGACGCCTCGGCCACGCCCGTCACCTGGCTCTTGATGTTGTCCATCGAGACCGTCACCTGCTGGATCCCGCGCACCTGGTCCGCGGTGACCCCGGCGACGCTCTCGGCCGCGGAGGCGATCTCTCCCGCCGCACCTTCCACGTTCTCCGCCGCTTCGGTGAGCCGGTGGACCGTATCGCGCAGCGAATGGAGCATCCGGGCGAACGCACCGGCCAGCTCGCCGAGCTCGTCGTCCGAGGCGAGGGCCACGCCCTCGGTCAGGTCGCCCGCGGCCACGCGCTCGGCTTCGGCGGTGAGGCGCCGCGTCGCGACGCCGATGTCGCCGGCGATGAGCTGCGCCACCGCGAACGCGGTCGCGGCGGAGAGGGCGAGCAGGACCGCGAAGACGAGCCGGAGGCCCAACATCCCGCTCTGGAGATCCTTCCACGGCTGGACCGCCACGAGGATTCCCGCCTCGCCGGGAAGCCGGGTCCAGGCGAAGACGTTCGGAGAGTCGAACTCCGTGCTGTCGCCCTGGTCCAGACCGTGCTCGCGAATCGCCTGCAGCTCGCCCGCCAGGAGCGCGTCGGGCGGACCGTCGACCACGCGGGTGGCTTCGGGATCCAGCCGCAGCAGGCGCAGGGTCGAGGCCTGCGACCCGCGCGGCGCCGCCAGCGCGAGCGCGCTGCTCCCGTCCCTGGCGAAGCGCTCCTCCACGTTCGCCAGGATCTCCGCCTGGCTCCGGCAGGCGAAGGCCTCGATGGGGCGCGAGGCACGCTCCTGGGCCAGGAACACCGCGAACACCACCGTCACCAGCGTGGTGCCCGTGATCGCCAGGCGCAGCTTCAGCGCGAGCGAAACCGGCGTCACCAGGCTCTGCCGCAGGACGGGATCCGGGATGTCGCGCCCCAGGAGCTCGGCCACGGGAGCCACCAGCCGACGAATCAGGAAGTAGTGGAAGATCACCGAGACCACGCCGCCGGTGGTCGCCGCCGCGATCATGACGAGCGCCGAGAACCCGCCGAAGGTCTCGAAGCGCAGCCGCATGCAGCCGGCCACCAGACATCCACCGAAGGCCCACCAGAAGAGGCCCCACTGGACGCTCAGGCGCGGCATGTCGACCAGGGCGCGGAACGCCGCGTGGAGCCCCGCCTCGTCGTCCTTTCCGCTGGCTCGCAGATCGAGGTAGTGCAGGAAGGGATCGTAGAGCCGCTTGTTCACCACGTTCACGGCCGCGAACAGGATCACCAGCAGCCCGCCCGTGATCACGGAGAACCCGATCCACTGCTGGCGCGAGAGGTGGAGCAATGCGATCAGATACAGGCTGATCAGCGCCGTGGTGACCATCGACACCAGGCCCGACATCCCGATCAGTCGTCCGCGCAGCGCGCGGCCCGTCGGCAGCGAGCTCGGGCTCATGCGCCTCCCCCCTGGCTCGGCAGCGCCGAGCGATACACGCTCTCCAACAGGTGCTCGAGCGAGAGCACCAGCACGGGCGGACCTTCGGCGCGTCGCACCACGGCCCGCACCGCGTCGTAGCCCGCGTGGGTGGCCAGGGCCGGCGGAGCCTCCAGCGCGCCCCCCTCCACCGAGAGCACGTCGACCGCGGCGTCCACGCGCAGGCCGAGCACCAGCCCGTCCACCTCGAGGATCACGATGCGCGCCCGCGGCGAGGCGACGATCTCGCTCGCGCCGAGCGCCGAGCCGAGGTCGACCACCGGGACCACCGAGCCGCGCAGGTCGATCACCCCGCGGATCAGGCCCGGCGCCTTGGGCAGCGGCGTCACCTCCTGCCAGCGCACGATCTCCCGCACCTGCAACACGTCGATCGCGTACACGTTCCCGTGCACCTCGAAGCACGCGAGGTCGACCTGGCTCTCGTTCTGCGCCGTCGCTTCAGCGCTCATCGCCGAGGTCCAGCACCCGGTCCAGATCCACCAGCGAGACGAACTGGTCGCCCCGCACGCACAGCCCCGCCACCGTGGTCGCGTCGCCCGGCCCGTCGGGCCGGAGCCGGTCCTCCGTCACCCGCAGCACCTCCGACACGGCGTCCACCAGGAGCCCGCTCAGCCGGCCGTCCTCGCCGTGGAGCACCACGATGCGGGTGCTCCGGGTCGGGTCGATCGGCGGCAGACCGATGCGGCGGCGCAGGTCGATCACTTGCACCACCTCGCCGCGCAGCGAGATCACCCCGCGGATCGCCTCCGGCACCCGCGGGACCGGCGTGATCGGCCGCAGCCGCACGATCTCGCGCACGCGCTCGACGGCGATGGCGTACGGATCGCCGTTGAGCGTGAAGACCAGAAGCTCGTGGAGCAGCGCGCTCTCCTCGGGCGCCGCGACCCCCTGGGCCGCGTGACGCGCGAGCTGCTCCCAGCCCCGCGGCTCGTCGGGCTGGCTCATGCCGCCTCCCGCCGCCGCACGGCGTCGTCCACCAGCGCCGAGACGTCCAGCACCAGCACCGCGGTGCCGTCACCGAGCTCGGTCGCCCCGGTGACGCCGCGGATCTGCTGCACCGGGCCCTGGATGGGCTTGATCACGGTGTCCTGCTGCCCCTCCAGGCGCTCCACCAGGAGCCCGATCCGCGCGTCCCCGAGACCGAGGACCACCACGTAGGCCTTTCCGGAGCTCTGCGCCTCTGCCAGGCCGAACTCGCGGGCCAGCCGCCGCAGCGGCAGTGCGTCACCGCGCAGGTTCAGGAGCTCTCGCCCCTCGCTGCGCTGGATCCCCGCCGCGTCCACCAGCAGGGTCTCGTGGACGGCGTTGAGCGGCACCGCGAAGCGCTGATCCGCCACGCCCACGATCAGGGCCTGGATGATGGCCAGCGTGATCGGGAGCGTGAGCGTGATCGTGGTTCCGCGGCCCGGCGTGCTGCTCACGTCGACCACGCCGCCGAGCGCCGTCAGGTTCGCCCGCACGACGTCCATGCCGACCCCGCGGCCGCTGGTCTCCGTCACCTCGCCGCGGGTCGAGAGACCCGGCACGAAGATCAGCTCGAGCGTCTCCTTGGGCGACAGCACCTCCTCGCGAGAGACCAGCCCGCGTTCCTCCGCCCGGCGCCGCACGGCCGCGGCGTCGATGCCGCGACCGTCGTCCGAGACCTCGATCACCACGTGGTTGCCGCGCTGGAAGGCGTCGATCCGGATCGTGCCCTCGAGGGGCTTGCCCGCCGCCTGACGTTCGCCCGGGGTCTCGATCGCATGATCGAAGGCGTTGCGCACCAGGTGCATCAACGGGTCGACCAGCTCCTCCACGATCAGCTTGTCCAGCTCGGTGTCGGCGCCACGGATCTCGAGCCGGACCTCCTTGGCGAGATCCCGCCGCAGCCGGCGCACGACCCGCGACAGCTTCTCGAAGACCTGGCGGAGCGGAACCATCCGCACCTCGAGCACGCCGCTCTGCAGCTCGTGGAGCTTGCGCTCCAGGGCCTTGTGCACCTTCTGCAGCTCGGCGCCGATGCGCGCGGTGGCGGGATCGCCGACCAGGCGCTGCACGATGGCGGCCACCGCGCTGCGCTGGATCACCAGCTCTCCCACCAGGTTCATCAGCTCGTCGAGCTTTCGGATGTCCACGCGGACGGTGTCGCTGATCGACTTCAGCGACTCGAGCTCACCGGCCGCCGCAGCCGCCTCGCTCGGCCCGACCGACTCGTCTGGCGCCTCGGGCGCCGGCGACTCGCTGCGGCCCGGCGCCG
>JAWOLJ010000053.1:0-6837 GCA_033853555.1 Myxococcota bacterium | reverse complement strand
TCGGAACGATCACCGGTGAGCGAGAACCCCGCCCAGGATGCCGAGGCGAAACCAAGACTCATCACACTCGCGAGCAGCGCTCGCAGACCGAGACGACGCATGAAGGCTCCCCCTTGTTGGAACCGGGACCACGGCGCAACTCGCGAACCGAAGTCCACGGGACTCGCATCGAAGTCCCCGGCCGGCCGTCCGCGGCCGCGAGCCGGAGGGCGTACGTCGATGCCGCCCTTCCTGTTCGGCCGCCGCGGTCAGAACTTTCGAGAAAAGTGAGGGGGATCGCAGGCTGGCGTCCCTAATGGGCGCCTGCCGCCTCGGGCTGCGGCTGCGGGCTCGAGAGCTGGTCGACCGGCACCGCCTGGAGGGAGGCCGCGGCCGCCTCGGCGTGCGAGGCTGCCCGGGGGTCGCCCCTCTTCTGATACAGCCGCGCGAGCTGGAGGTGGGCCTTGGAGTAATCCGGGCGCAGCGCCACCGCGCGCAGGAACTCGCGCTCGGCCTCGGCCTCGTTTCCGCGCGCCACGGCCAGGCAGCCGAGATCGTAGGCGGCCTCGGGCAGCTTGGTGTCGAGCGCCGCGGCCTGGCGCAGGTCCTTCTCCGCCGCATCCAGGCGCTTGGCGTCGAGCTCCGCCGCGCCCCGATCCACGAGGAGGCTGGGATCGGCCGGGGAGGCCGCCACCAGGTCATCGTAGAGCAGGAGCGCGCGCTCGAGCTGATCCATCCGAGTGTACACGCTCGCAAGCCGGCGGCGATGCTCGGCCACCGCAGGCTGAGCGCTCGCGGCCGCCTCGTAGTGGCGGGCGGCGCCGGCGAGGTCGTTCACCTGGTCCGAGAGATCGCCCTGGAGCGCCTCTCGCTCGCCGGACGCCGGGAGCTCGTCCAGCGAGTGCAGCGCCTCGAGCATGCGACCGTCCTCTTGCAGCAGATTGGCCAGCACGAAGGTGGTCTCTCGCCAGCGCCCGGCATCGCCCGCGTGCTGTGACACGAAGGACTGGAGCCGAGGGATCTCGGCCTCGAGACCGTCCGTGCGCGCCCGCGCGCGGCTCGCCGCCGCGCGCGCCGCATCGCTCTCAGGCTCGTGCTGGAGGGCGGCGAGCGCCGCCGCCAGGGCGTCCGGCTTGCGATCGAGGGCGAGGAGCGCCCGGCTCCGCGCCACCAGCGCGCGGACGGAATCGGCGCCGCCGCTGGCGGCATCCAGCACCGCGATCGCCTGCGCCGGCTGCCCGATCCTGCGCAGGCTCTCGGCCAGCGCCACGCGCACCGCGATCGAATCGCTCTGGGCGAGGAGCGCCTGCAACGCCGCGGCCGCGTCGGCGGGCCGACCTGCTGCGGTGTAGACGGCGGAGAGATCCCACAGCGCCATCGGTCGCAGCGCCGGCTGGCGCACCAGGATCTCGAGCGCCTGGATCCCGTCGGCCAGCCGGCCCGCCGCCGCCACGGCCCGGGCGCGCTCGAGAAACGAGATCCCTTGCGCCAGCGGTCGCGGGTCGGGTCCCTCGCCACCCTCGAACGCCTGGGGTGTGGGGACGAAGCCGAGCCGCGCTCGTGCCTCCTCTAGAGCCGCCGGGAGCGGCGCCGGCGCCTCCAGCGGATCCGCCGGGCGCAGCGTTCCATACGCCGCCTGGAGCCGGGAGACGACGGCAGCCTGGGCTCCGCTCTGGTCCTGCTTCTCCTCGGGATCCGCCACCGCGTCGTGGAGCTCGCCGGGCGCGGGCTCGGCCAGGTACTTCCAATGGGCCGTGCGCACCCCGCCGAGTCGCGCCCAGCCGTAGCGCAACGCGGGCGCCGCGTTCTCGAAGGGAAGCGCACGTTCGTGCGCGGGATCGCTCGCCGGATCCCCCGCTACCCGCGGCTGGAGCGGGAGAGCGGGGCTACCCGCCGGGAGCGCGATCCCCGCCGCCGCGAGCAACGTCGCCGCCACGTCGGCGCCGGAGGCCAGGGCCTGCGAGCGGGCACCGGCGGGAAATCCCGGGCCGCTCACCACCAGCGGGACGTGGAGCGTGGAGTCGTAGGCCAGCGTGCCCGCGTCCCGCTCCCCGTGCGCCCCGAGTCCGACGCCGTGGTCGGCCGTCACCACCACCAGCAGGTCGTGCCGGCCCGCCGCCTGCTTCACGCCCGCCAGGAGCTTCGCCAGGGGAGCGTCCAGGGCGGCCAGCGCGGCGTCGTAGCTCGCGCTGCCGTCCGGGTCCTGCGCAGGCGTGCCGCGCGCATCGTCGAGCTCGACCCACAGGAAGAACGGGCGCTTGGGCTCCGAGCCCAGCCAGTCGAGGGCGCGCGCCGTGACCTCCGCCGCGGGCCGGCGCCCCGGTGCGAAGCCGAGTCCGTCGTCGGACGGCGGCACCGCGTCGTCGTAGCGGTCGAAGCCGCGCGCCAGACCGAAGGCGCGATCCAGCAGGGTCGTCCCCACCACGGCTCCGGTGGCGTAGCCCGCCGCCTTCAGCCGCTCGGCCAGCGTCGTGACACCGTTCGTGGACAGCACCCCACCCTCGTCGTGGATGCCGTGGACGCCCGGATCCACTCCGGTGAGGAGCATGGCGTGGGCGGGCAGCGCGAGCGGAACGCCGCTGTAGGCGCGCTCGAAGCGCGTCCCCTGGGCCGTCAGCGTCTCGAGGGTCGGGATCCGCGCGGCTGTGTCGACCGCGCCCAGCGCGTGGTCCGCCCGCACGGCGCCCAGCGTCACCAGCAGGAGATCGGGCCGTCGGTCGCGCTGGCACGCGGCCAGCGACACCGCCACACAGAGGACGATCCCGAGCCGGCAGCGGGCCTTCATCAGGAGAGCTCCCCGCGCTTGGCGCGATCCGCCAGGGCCTCCGCGGCGCGCAACGCGAGGGCCTGGATCGTGAGCGAGGGCGAGTCGCCCGCTCCCTGGGTCACCAGCACGCTGGCGTCGGCGATCACCAGGTTGGAGACGCCGTGCACCGCTCCGGAGGCGTCCGCCACCGAGCTCGCCGGATCGTGCCCCATGCGACAGCTCCCGCCCACGTGAGTGGCCAGGGGGGTGTCGTAGGCCGTGGTCTGGCCCACGATCGGATGGATCCCCGCGGCCTCCGCGAGCTCGCCGAGACGCGCCTGCATGCGGGAGAGGACCTCCAGGTCCAGGGCGTCGAGACGCACCTCGATCCGAGCCAGCGGGACGCCGCGGGCGTCGGTCTCGCGGGAGAGGGTCACGCGATTCTCCGGACGGGGGATCTGCTCGGCGATCCCGATCAGGCTGGTGCCGGCGCCGAAGCGACGGCGCATGGCTTCCCGATGCCGGCGCCCGAAGCCCTCGATTCCCTCCAGCGCGTTGCCGGCCGGCCCTTCCAGCTCGCCCGCGAACTGGCCGAGCACGAAGCCCGCCGGGAAGCCATCCCGGCGCAGGAAGCCATTCCAGTCCCAGATCCGGGCCTCGATGGGGACTCCGGCCCAGGTCTGGAGCGGCTCCTCGAAGTATCCCATGCACTGCACGAAGAGCGTCTCCATGAAGTGTCGCCCCACCTGGTCGCGAGCGTTCCCCACCCCGTCCGGATGCGCGCCGCCGGCCGAGGCCAGGAGCAGGCGCGGCGTCTCGACGGCGCCCGTGGCCAGCACGAAGGCGCGCGCCTCGTGGCGCGCCTCGTGTCCCTCGGCGTCGAAGCCCAGGACCGCGGTGATCCGCCCGTCCGGGGCGTGCTCGAGGCGCGTCGCCTGGAAGTGCGTCACCACCTGGAGGCGTCCCGTCGCCTCCGCCTCCGGCAGCACCGCCACGTCCACGCTCGACTTGGCCGCGACGTCGCAGCCGCGGGTGCAGCCGTTGCAGTAGTGGCAGGCGGCACGGCCTCCCTGGGCCACCGGCAGGATGGCGAGCGGGTTCGGGAGGAGACGCCAGCCGAGCCGCGTGGCGCCCGCCGCCAGGCGCTGCGACGCGGCCGAGAGGGGATGCGCGGGATGGGGGTAGGCCCCGCGCGGCGCCTTGAACGGGTTCGCGGGATCCCCCGCGACCTGGAGCAGCTCCTCCACGCGCTGGTAGAACGGCGCGAGCTCTCGCGGATCGAACGGCCAGTCCGCGGCCACGCCGCGCTCGCTCCGCAAGCGGAAGGCGTGGTCGGGAAAGCGATGGGCCTCGGCCTGGTAGTGCAGGGTCGAGCCCCCCACTCCCAGGGCGCGGCTGTAGTAGAAGCTCCGCCGGCGTCCGGGCGGGGGCGCAGCGAACGCGGTGGGGCTCCGGCTGGCGAGATGCCGGAAGTTCGGGTCGAGGGGCTCGCCCGGTGCGCTCTCGTAGCTCCGCTGCTCGGGGGCATCGCAGAACGCATCCAGTGGAGAGGGTCGCACCTCCCAATCCGGGGAATGGGTCTCATAGTCGGAGGATCGGAAGCGGGGGCCCCGCTCCAGCAGCAGGACGCGCACCCCCCGGCGGGCCAGGGCCCAGGCGGCCACAGCGCCGCCCGCGCCCGCGCCCACGATGCAGACGTCGGTGTCGCTGCTCAAGAGCTCGCGGCTCCGGACGGCGGTGCTGCACTCCCGGCCGGCGGCAGCGCGCCCGGCGGAGCCGCGAGGTGTGCCGGGCCGGTATAGCCGACCGCCGACCAGCCGGAGGGGCTGGACCAGTAGGCCCGCAGCACGTCGCGACGGACCTGCTCGAAGAAGTGGCCGGCTGCGTCGGCAGTTCCGTCGCGGAACTCGCGGTACCAGGATTCGAGCAGCGGCTCGAGCGCCTCGGGAGCCGGCGCCTCGGAGGCGAAGCGGCGCCGTAGCTCGGCGGCGAGGGGCGGCCAGCCGGCGAGGTACAGGCGCATCCTGCCCCGCGAGGCCGTGATCCAGCGCTCCAGACGCGGCAGGAGGTCGATCTCACTGGCCGCGGGATGGCTCCCCTCCCGTGGCACCACGGCGTCTGCCAGCGCGAGGAGGAGGGGAAGGTCCGCGGCGGGCATGACGCCACCCAGGATCCTGGCGTCCGCTGCCGGAGCAGGGGCGGACCTCGATTCGCCGCGCCGCCAGAGCCAGAGGCCCGCCGCAGCGGCCGCGACGCCGGCACCGCCCATCAGGAAGTCGCGTCGCCTCACGACCCGGCGGCGTCCCGGGCGACCGCTTTCGGTGTCGCCCCGAGCTTCGTCAGCACCTCGCCAGCCTGCCTCGCCCAGGTGGCGTTCGGATCCGCGGCGATCGCGCTCTGCAGCGCCTCGATCGCCTCCGGCCGGCGGTCGAGGGCGGCCAGCACGAAGCCGAGCCGCGCCCGGTCGGCGTAGCGGTTCGCGTCGAGCGCGAGCGACGCCTGGAGGCCCTTCAGCGCGTCCTCGAGCCGCCCCAGACGGAAGCAGCCCCATCCATAGTTCGACTGGACTTCCGCGTCGCCGGGCGCGGCCTCGGCCGCCTGCCGCAGCTCGCGGAAGGCCTCCTGCGCCCCGTCGGGCCCGCCGTAGAGCGCGAGGTAGAACCCGAGGAGGCTCCGCAGGTACGGGTCGTCGGGACCGGCGGCGACGAGCCGGCGCATCTCCTCCGCGGCGTCGGGCACGGAGGGCCGTTCGAACACCAGGAGCGCGCGCTCGCGTAGGCGCCGCTGCGCATTCTCGCGGAAGGCGGCGTCCACCTCCGCGCGTGCCTCGTCCGTGCGCCCGATGCTCGCCAGGATGCGCGCACGCAGCAGGCGGAACGTGACGTCGCCCAGCACGGAATCGGGAATCTCCTTCAACGCTTCGTCGGTGCGTCCGGCCTGGAACAGCGAGCGCGCCAGCCCGAACCGAGCCTCGTTCGAGTCGCTCAGCTCGAGATACCGGCGCCAGGCGTGGATCGCGTCGTCGGTCCGGCCCGCCTGCTGGTAGATCGGCGCCAGCGTGCGCATCACGAGCGGTCCCACCGAAGGGCTCTCCGACAGCGGCTCCAGCATCGCAATGGCGCGGGCATAGTCGCGGTCGGCGGCCGTCGACCGCGCGGAGTCCACGAACTCCCAGGTCGCCGCGAAGCGCCGCGGATCCGGGCGCTGGCCCGGAGCGAACTTCTTCGGGGCCTGCACGTAGCCGAGGGCTGCGAGCTGCGCCATCTGCTCGGCGGTGAGATCGTTGCGCTGGCTCGCGTCCTCCGCGCGCGCATGGCTCGCTCGGAACGATTCGAAGAGCGCCGCCATGCGCCGGGTCACGTCCGCATCCTGTGTCGCCCGGTTCTCCCGCTCGTGCGGATCGGCGAGCACGTCGTAGAGCTCCACGGGCGCCGGTGTGGCGGTGTACTTCCAGCGCAGCGTGCGGACGCCCTCGATCGGCGCCCAGCCGAGCGTGGCCTCGGGGCCGCGGGACTGGAACCAGCCCACCACGTCGGGCTTCGTCAGCTCGTTCGAGCCCTCGGACGAGGGCTCGGGATGTGCCGTCGCCGCCAGCAGATCACGTCCGGGAAGGCCCGCCGGAGGCCTCACGTGCAGCAGGTGCGCGATGGTGGGAAGCAGGTCGACGTGACGAGCGAGCACCTCGCTCCGCACGCCCCGGGGCACGCCCGGACCCGCCAGGATCATCGGTACGTGGAGCGTCGCATCGTACGCCAAGAGGCCGTGCGTGACCTCGTTGTGCTCGCCGAGCCCCTCGCCGTGGTCGGCGGTGAAGGCCACGAGGAGCCCGCGTCGCCCCGCGCGACCCTCCACCGCCTCCAGCAGGCGGTGGAGCTGGCTGTCGGCGTAGGCGATCTCGGCGCGGTAGGGATCCTGGATTCGGTCGAAGGGCGGCCTCACGGTGCGGGGCTGGTGGGGGTCGTAGTAGTGCACCCACAGAAAGAACGGCGTGCGGCTGGAAGCCCGATCCTTCAGCCAGGCGAGGGCGGCGTTGGTGACCTCCTCGCCGCTGCGCTGATCGACCGCCATCCTGAGCGGGTCGTCCTGGGTCTCCACGTGTGCGTCGTAGACGC
>JAWOLJ010000052.1:0-76054 GCA_033853555.1 Myxococcota bacterium | reverse complement strand
CGCCGCGGCCGGCGCCGTCCGCACCGGTCCGCGCCGCCCCCCCCGGCGAGAAGAGCGCGAGCTCGAGCACCACGCCGCAGCAGATCCTGGAGGACCTCGAGGAGGCGGACTTCTACCTGCACCAGGGCCTGCTGGACGAGGCCGAGGCGGTCTATCGCCGCATCCTCGCGGCCGCGCCGGGCCATCCGCAGGCCCTGCTCCGCATGGGCGAGATCGCGGCGTCGCGCGGTCAGGATCCGGGCGCCGGCGCGGATGCGGTGGCCGACACGGCGGAGGCGAGCGGGCCGGATTCGGGAGGCCCGGACGGAATCGACGACCTAGCGAGCGACCTGCTGAGCGACGAGCCCGTGTCCGAGGAAGCCGGCGCGAGCGCCGACACGGGGACGGATCACGAGGAGGGCGCCGCCGCGAGCCTCGGCCTGGATCTCCCGGAGATCGAGGTGGATCTGGAGCCGCCGCCGGCGGCGACGCACGCGAAGGCCGCCGACACCGCGGTCGATCGCAGCGTCCGTCGCGGCCTGCAGGAGCCGTCCCGGGAGGATTCGCTCGACGACTCGAACGACGAGGCCGCGCACTCGCACGCGACGGCCGCGAGCGCGTCCTCGCGCGATCTCTCCGACCTCGTGGAGGAAGAGGACCCGTCTCCGGAGGCGATCGAGAGCGTGCGACCCGTGGCGAGCGCCGTCGCCCGGCCGGCTCGCCCGGTGCAGGAGCCCCCGCGCGCGGTCGCGCCTCCGGACGAGGCCCCGTTCGATCTCGCCGCGGAGCTCTCCGACGTGTTCGCGGAGCAGGCACCGACGCACGAGATGCGCGGCTCCGCGGTCACCGACGACGCCCTCGCCGCGGTCTTCCGCGAGTTCAAGAAGGGGGTGAGCCGCACCCTCAGCGAGAGCGACCACGAAACCCACTACGACCTCGGGATCGCCTATCGGGAGATGGGGCTCTTCGAGGATGCGATCGGCGAATTCCGCGTGGCGATCGAGTCGCCGAAGCGGCGCATCGATTGCCTGCACATGCTGGGCCTCTGCGCCCTCGACCTGAAGCGCCCGCGCGACGCGATTGCGCACCTGGAGCAGGCGCTCGCGCTTCCCGGCGTCCCCGAGGTCCAGCAGACCGCGATCCGCTACGACCTCGGCCGTGCCTTCGAGAGCGCGGGCGACGTGGGCCGCGCCCGCGCCGCCTACCAGGCGGTGGCGCAGGTGGAGCCCGAGTTCCAGGACGTGGCGGAGCGCCTGGAGCGCCTCGCGGCGGGTCTCGCCGGGTCCGACACCTCGGCGCTCGGCGAGGACTCCGGGAGCGAGGGTGTGGCGCCGCCGGAGGCCTTCGAGTCCTTCGACGACCTGATCGCCGAGGCGCGGGACGCCGGCGAGGAGGAGGAGGACGTGCCGCCGCGCTCGCCCGCCGGAGCAGGATCCCCCGCCGCGAGCGGCCCCGGCGCGCCGGAGGCACCGAAGCCTCCCGCACGCCGCCGGCGCATCTCCTTCGGATAGGACGGAGCATGGAGCATCTCGCGCACTTCGGGCTCGCGCTCGATCCCTTCGTGAACGACCCCCTGTTGCGGTTCTACTTCGCGAGCCCCGAGCACAGCGACGCGGAACGGCGTCTGCTGCGTGCGGTGCAGCAGGGCAAGAACCTCGCCACGCTGCTCGGTGACGTGGGCTGCGGCAAGACCATGCTGATGCGCCACCTGCTGGAGGGCCTGGAGCACGAGCAGTTCGAGGCCAGCCTGCTCGTGATGCTCCACGGTGGAGTGAAGCCCGGCTGGCTGCTCTCCCGGGTCGCGCAGCAGCTCGGGATCGAGCCTCCGCCGAGCGAGCGCTCGGCGCTAGTGGGGCAGATCTACGATCGCCTGGCCGCCGTGCGCGAGGAGGGGCGCCAGGCGGTGGTGCTGGTGGACGAGGCGCAGATGCTCGCCACCCGCGAGGCGATGGAGGAGCTGCGTGGGCTCCTGAACCTCGAGTACGAGGAGCGTCACCTGGTCTCGGTGGTGCTGGTGGGCCTTCCGAGCCTCGACGAGATCCTGGCGCTCGACACGGCCCTGGCGCAGCGCGTGGAGGTGCGGGTGCGGCTCGCGCCGCTCGACGCGGCGAGCGCCGCCGCCTACCTGGCGCATCGCATCCGCACGGTCCAGGGCGATCCGGCAATCCTCGGCCCCGACGCGGTGGAGGCCCTGGTGCGCCTGGGCCGCGGCGTGCCGCGCGTGCTGAACACGCTGGCCGACAACGCCCTCTACGAGGCGTTCCTGGCCCGCCGCAAGCGAGTGGCCGAGGCCGACGTGGAGCGCGCGGCGAGGGACCTCGGGCTCGAGGATCCCGGAGTACCGGTGGTCGCGCTCGGTGCCGAGTGGGAGCAGGACCGGACGCATCCCGCCGCGCGGGCCGAGGCGATGGACCCGGGGTCGGCGGAGTCGCTCGAGCTCGACGTGCCGGTGGCCGCGGAGCCCGTGGAGAGCGAGGGGTCCTTCGGCGAGGAGCCGGAGGCCGAGCCGGCCCTCGAGCCGATTGGCGCCGAGATGCTCACCGAGCCCGTGCTGGAGGACGAGGCGCCCGTCTTCGAGTCCGTCGAGGTGGAGCCGGCGTTCGCCTTCCCCGAGGACGGACCGCCCAAGGAGAGCGACGACCTCGACGATCTCTTCGCGGACCTCGTCGACAAGCGCTGAGCCCCGTCTCCGGCCCCGCCTCGCGCGGCGACCCGGCTTCGGCTAGGAATCCCGCCGCACCGCGGGAGGGGATGCCGGAGGTCCGATGGGGGGGCTCGCAGCGCGCGCGTGGCTCGCGTTCGCACTCCCCGTCCTGCTGGCCGGCGGCTGCGCCGCGTCCCCGCCGGCCGTGGCGCCCCCCCGAACACCGTTTCGTTTCTCCGACGACGTCTTCGCGTTCTCGAACCAGACGCTGTGGCTGTATCGGGTGGACCCGAGCACGGGGAAGTTCACCGGCCAACCGCGCGAGGATCCGCCCGACTTCGCCTTCCGCTGCGCCGGCATGGTGCGGGCGACGCGTCAGTTCTTCGTCGGGGCGCGCTTCGACCCCGCCGAGCCGCACCTCGACCCGGCCGGCTACGCGCAGCGGGTGCGGCGAGTGCTCGCCACCGACCCGCGCCATCCACCGGCCGAGCGCATCGTGATCCCGGGCTATCGCGACCTTCGAGAGTTCAGCGAGGCCGAGGAGCCGTTGCTCAAGGCGCTGCTTCCCGGCGCCTCGCCGAGCTACCTGCAGCGCGGCAACTGGCGCATGATCTTCCCCTTCGGCGAGCGTCACCAGGCAGCGTTGGTCGAGCGGCTCCGGAGCGAGCTCGCCGCGGGCTGGCTGCCCATCGTGCACGTGCTGCGCTTCCCCGAGCGCAGCATCAACCACTTCGTGCTGGTCCTCCAGGCGGACGAGACGCCGGAGGAGGTCCGCTTCCAGGTCTACGATCCGAACGACGACAGCCGGCCGGTGATCCTCCGCTACGATCGGGGCGCCCACGTCTTCTCGTATCCCGCGACACGCTACTTCTCGGGCGGGCCGGTGAAGGCCTACGAGGTCTACGATGGCTGGCTCTACTAGGCTCGTAGGCGCGCTCGCGCTCGCCGTGTTCTCCACGCAAGGATGCGTCACCGGCCACCTCTTCGATGCGGCCCGCCGTCGCGAGCAGCCGCTCGCGATCCACGAGGCCGGCCTGCTGGGCGATCGGCTGGTGCTCGGCTACACGGCGCTCGTGACGGACGAGCTCGGCCACCCGCTCGGCCGCGAGGAGCGGCGGGCGGCGATCCCGCTGGCCGAGCTGCGCCGTGGCGACCTGCCTCCGGATGCCTTCGCGCCTGAGTGGCTCGTTCCGGGAGGCGAGGGCTCCGGGCCGCCGCTCGCGCTCTCCTCGGACGGCGCGCCGCCCTCTCCGCCGTTCCTGGAGGTGACGCTGCGCCCCGACCGCACGCCGCTGCGCCTGGTCCTCCACGAGGCCGAAGGCACCGTCGATCCGCCGCTTCCGGCGAACGCCCTCACCCGGACCTCCACCGCGCCGTGGGTCTACCCGCTGGTCCCGTTGAGCCTGCCGGTCGACGCGGTGGTCGACTCGGTGGGCCTGCTCTTCCTTCCGGTCTGGGTCGCCGTCGGCGACTGACCGCAGGGCCGGCGGGCAGCCTCGTAACCTCCTCGGCCTCCGTCGCGTCTCCTGGGCGGGTCCGCGCATCCCCGGCGCCGACGGGCGGCGGCGGTGCTGCGCGACGACACCGAAAGGAGATCTCATGTCCCCGTCCTGCGCAGGGCCGCGCGCGGCGCGCCCCGTCGCCCTCGCCGTGGCCCTTCTCGTTGCGTTCGCCCTCGCGGGGTCCGAGCGCGCCCGGGCGGCCGAGCCCGCGCCCTCCGCTCCCCCGACCGACGCCGAGATCGCTCACATCGTCGTGACCGCGAACCAGGTGGACGTGGACGCCGGCGAGCTCGCCAAGAAGAAGGCCCACGACGCCGAGGTGAAGGGCTTCGCCGAGCGCATGGTGGTGGATCACACCGCGGTGAACCAGAAGGCGGCGGCCCTGGCGAAGAAGCTCGCGCTCACGCCCGAGGACAATCCCACCAGCCAGAGCCTGGCCAGCGGCGGCGAGCAGAATCGAGCCGCTCTGGCGAAGCTCTCGGGTGCCGCCTTCGACAAGGCCTACATCGACCACGAGGTGGCCTACCACCAGCAGGTGCTCGACGCCATCGACAAGGTGCTCGAGCCGAACGCGAAGAACGTTGAGCTGAAGGCGCTGATCCAGGACGTCAGGCCTGCCATCGCCGCGCACCTGGAGCATGCGAAGCGGATCCAGGCCCGGCTCGCGGGCCATGCGCCCGGGGCGGGCGGCTATTGACCCGCCGAGCTCCGAGACATGTCCTCGCGGCCGTCGCGACGCTCGTCGTCGCGACGGCCTGCGCGGGGCCCGCACGCCATGCCGTCGCGATCCACGGCATGGCCTTCGCGCCGGCGGAGCTCGCCATCCGGCCGGGAGACGAGGTGGTGTGGACCAACGACGACCTCGTGCCCCACACGGTGAGCGCCAGCGACGGGGCCTTCGACTCCGGTGCGCTCGCTCCCGGCGCGAGCTGGAAGTGGCGCGCCGAGGAGCCCGGAGACCACGCCTACTCCTGCCGCTTCCATCCCACGATGAAGGGCGAGCTGCACGTGCGCTGATCCGGCCGCCGCGCGGCGCCTCCGCGGCCTTGCCGCCGCCGGGACCCCATGCCAGAATCCTCGCCGGTGCGGGAATAGCTCAGTTGGTAGAGCATCAGCTTCCCAAGCTGAGGGTCGCGGGTTCGAATCCCGTTTCCCGCTCCATACTTAGACCCTGATCATCGGCAGGCAGTGACGGATTGTGACGCCCTGCGATGGGCGCCGTTTCGCTCAGGCCCGCCCCAAAGTCCACGAAGCTAAGGTCTCCTCCCTCGCTGGGAAGCACGTGTGCGTAGACCCGAAGGGTGAGTTCAGGGTTTGCGTGCCCCAGCTGCTCGGCCACCCAGCGGATCGATTTCCCGGCCGCCAGGGCCAGGGATGCGAAGGAGTGCCGGGCGCAATGGAGCCGGAGAGGGCGCACCCCGGCCTTCTGAGCCTTGCGTCGAACGCGCTCCCAGGACCTGCTCACGTTGCGCTCGTCCAACGGCCCGCCGGTCTCGGAACAAAACACCCAAGCCGGTACCTCGGACCAGCCGCGGGCGAGGCATTCGGCCCGTCGCTGTCCAAGCAGGTCGAGAAGGGCGGAGCCCAGGCCTGGCGACATCGCTACGAACCGGCCCTTGCCTGACTTGGGGGTCGTCGTGATCCCATTTGCCAGGGACCGGCGGATCGCCACCCGGGACCGTTCGAAGTCCACATCTGCCCACTTCAGCCCCAACGCCTCGCCGCGGCGACATCCCGTCGAGAACAGGAATCGGAGGAGCGGCGCGAACCGCGCCTCACCGGGTCGCCCCGAGGCGTGCCGGTGGAGGAAGGAGCGCCGATCCTCCTCCTCGGCCACACACAGGAGCGTCTCAGCCTCCGCCCGCGTCCATGAGTCCACCACATGTGCCTGCTCGGCCTCACGCTGGGCCACCTTGGCGATCAGCCGGCCGCAGCCACTTGCGGGGTTCCGTGTTGCGCAACCCTCGCGCACCGCGAGGCTCAGAACTCGCCGCAAGATCGAGAGGGCATTCAGGATCGTCGACGGCCGGTGGCCAGCCGCCACCTTCTCCGAGATGTAGGCCAGCAGGTCCGCTTCGCGAATGTCCCGGCGGTCGCGCGAGCCAAAGAAGGGGACCAAGTGGCAATCGAACAAACCGCGGCTCGTCTCCACGTATCGCGGCTTGAAGGTGACGCTGTAGCGAGCGTGCCACGCCCGCAACGCTTCGTCGCTGGGAATGGGCTCGGGTTCGGCTGCGAACCCCTGGCCAGTGTGCGCACGTCGGCCGTTGATTCTCCGCGCCATCGCCTCGGCCTCGCGCTTGTCGCTCTTGGTCGGGCCGTAGCGCGTCTCCTTCTTCCGGCCGTCGAAGTGGACCCTCAGCACCCAGGCATTGCGATACCAGACCACCTTTGCCGCCCCTACCGCCCCCCATGACGTGTCAGGAAGGCGGCCAGGGCCTCCCGGACCAAATGACCTAGGCTTTCGCCGCGTCGCTCTGCCAATTTCGCTAGGGCGCTATGGGTCTCCCCGTCGAGCTGAACCGTTAGACCTACTCGGTCAGGCAGCAGCAGGGGGCGTCCTCGGCGAGCGCCGGAGCGGCGACCTGACTTCCTACGAGCCATCGCAGACTTCTACCATGGCTGTCATGAAAAGTAAATCACTTAATGATCTCGTCGAGCGGAGAGCACGCCCACCGTGTGTCCAGTCCTGCCCGTCCTGTCCTTCGCTCGCTCCTCGACGTAGCGACGGAGGCCTTCCACGGGGATGAGGGGGACGTTGCCTTCGCGGAAGTGAGGAAGGGCAGGGAGGCAGGGAGAATGGAGCGGACCTTTCGCACCGAAATTCCCAACACGTCGGCTACCTCGGAGATGCGAAGGGTAAGTCGATTGGCGAGGTTCACCGTCGCGCTCCTTGAGCCTTCCACGTTCTCCAATTCCGCCGGACGCGGCTGTAGCTGATCGTTCTGTACGTCTTCCACGAGTGCTCCCACTCCTATGCGCCAAAGCGCGACCCTACCGGCCAGGACCCGGGCGTCAACAGAAATCTTCTCTAGTCCGGCTGTGATGACGATCACGCCCGAACGACACCCGTGGCCTGGTGCTTCTGAGAGTTGTCCGCACCCATGCAGAAGGAGCGGAAGCGGCGTAGAACCCGCAACTTTGTAGGGCATCTCGCACCCGCCTACTTGCCCTACGCCATGGGGGCCGCCACCTACGGGTCGACAGCGCAGGGGGCGGCCCCACGGCGCAGTACGCGCGCGAGGAGGAGGCGCGGCGCTCGGGTGGTTGACGTGCGGGCGGCCGCCGGTCGACACTCGGCGGCACACGGGCGGCCGCGCCTCAGCGCCGTATCCGTTGGGCGGCGAGGGAGAGTCGGAAGTCGTGTCATGAATCCCACGATCGTCGGACTCATCGTGTTCGCGTGCACGTTCGGGGGCGTGCTGGTCGGGCACATGCTGCGGACCGTCTTGCCCGAACATCATCTCAACAATGAATCCAAAGAAACGGTGAAGCTCGGCATCGGATTGGTCGCAACGATGACCGCGCTCGTCCTTGGCCTCGTCACTGCCTCCGCCAAGAGTTCCTTCGATGCTGTTGACACAGCGGTGAAGCACACCGCCATGGACATCCTGACACTTGACCGCCTGCTTGCTCGCTACGGGCCCGAGAGCGCCGAGATCCGTGGAGATCTGCAGCGCGCGGTTGCGAGTCGGATCGACATGATCTGGCCGCAGGGATCATCCCGGCCCGTGGATCTGGAGCTGATCCGTTCGGGGGCGGCGTCGGCTGGTGAGCGACTCGTAGACGGAATCCGCGGTCTAACACCGCGCGATGACTCCCAGCGGGCGCTCCAGTCGCGAGCGCTAGATCTCGCCGAATCGATGTTGGAAGCCAGGTGGATCGTGCTCGTCGTTGACGACAGTTCAGTTCCCCTGCCGTTCCTTGTGATTCTCTTATTCTGGCTCACGATCACGTTCACGAGCTTTGGGTTGTTTGCCCCGCGAAACGCAATGGCGCTGGGGGTTCTCTTCGTGTGTGCAGTGTCCGTTGGAAGCGCCGTGTTTCTGATCTTGGAACTGGATCGCCCGTTCGGGGGCTTGCTCCAGGTCTCAGCAGAGCCGTTCCGCTCCGCGTATGCACATCTCAATCAGTAGCCCGTCACCTCCACGCCGAATACAACGGCGAAGACTTCCTCTTCCCCTTCGGTCTCCGTCGCGTACTTCCGCTCCCTGTAATCGTGTTCCTCTTTGGGCTGCCCGCAGTGGTTCTCCCAGCGGCCGAGGTAGGCGGCGACTGGCAGTTGTACGTAGGGCGTTGGAGTTACCCCGATTCGGTGGACGGTTGACGGCTTTCGAGCCCAGGGCCTTCCGGGTCTCGGTTTTCATCCAAGGACTCCATCCCATCTCTGCGGGGTTGCGGGGGCGGAGCCACCGCTCTCCCGGGCCTCGTGCCGCGTGCGCTCGAACTCGACGGGGGACACGTACCCAAGGGCCGAGTGTCGCCGATGCGGGTTGTACCACGCCTCGATCCACTCGAGGACGGCGAAGCGGGCCTCGGTCTGCGTGGCGAAGCGGCGTCGATCGAGCAGCTCGCACTCGAGCGAGGCGAAGAAGCTCTCCGCCATCGCATTGTCGTAGGCGTCGCCGACGCTTCCCATCGACGGTCGGACACCGGCCTCTCGACAGCGCAGGGCGAAGGCAATCGAGGTGTATTGGCAGCCTTGGTCGCGGCGATGAATCACGGCCTTGGGACGGCGCTGCGCGAGGGCCACGTTCAGAGCCTCGAGGACGAGCTCGGTCCGCAGAGGCGTCGCCATGGACCACCCGACGACCTTCCGGCTCCACGCGTCGAGGACGACCGCGAGGTACAAGAAGCCCGCCCAGGTCGGGATGTAGGTGATGTCGGCGATCCAGAGCCGATTCGGTTCTGCAGCCGCGAAGACCCGCTCGACCAGATCCGGTGCCGGACGCCGATCGCGATCGCGGGCCGTCGTCGTGACGAAGCGACGCCGGCTCACGCCCTGCAGGCCGACCTTCCGCATCAAGCGAGCAATCCGCTTGCGGCCGACTCGGGTCCCCTCCGCGCGCAGCTCGGCGTGGATCCGAGGCGCTCCATTGGTCCCACGCGACGCCTCGTGGACCGTCCGGATCCGGCGCAAGAGGACGCTGTCCTGCCGCGCTCGCTCCGACGCCGGTCGCTTCCGCCACGCGTAGTACCCGCTGGGGGAGACACCCAGCACCCGGCACATCGTGGCCACGGCGTGCTTGGCCTGGTGAGTGCTCACGAACTCGAAGACCCCGACGGGATCTTGGTCGTCTCCCGAGCCAACCAGGCCGCGGCTTTTTTCAGGATCTCCCGCTCCTCGCGGAGCGTGCGATTCTCACGTCGCAGCCGCTGGAGCTCCTCCTTCTCTTCGCTCGTCAGACCGTCCTGGCGCTTGCCTTCATCGCGGTCCGCCTGCTTCACCCAGTTGCGGATGCACTGCTCGCTCGGCTCGAACTCCTCGGCCAGCGAGGCCGGGCTGCGCCCGGCTCGGGCCAACTGCACCAGCCGTCGCCGCAGCTCCGGCGGGTACGGCGGACGACTCTTCGGCATCGCGAACTCCTTCCTCCAAAGTGTGAAGGTGTCCACGAAACCGGGTCAACTCCAGCTCGGGGCTCGCCCGCCCGAGCGGCCCCGCCGCCCGGCGAATCGACTTCCCGGCCTCGAGCGCCAGCGACGCGAATGTGTGGCGGATGGCATGCAGCCGGCGGGGGCGATCACTGCTCCTCGGGCCCATGCGAGCGTGTCGGACGCTGCCCACCGCGTAACGTGAGCGGGGTCACGCGTCGCGAAGCGGAAGCCTCCGACAGGCAGGGGCGTGCGTGGTCGGGGTCTTCGGGAAGGAGCTCCGTACCCCGCCGACGTCGCCCGCGGGTCTGGCGAGAGGCGCCCCGGCCGAGCCGCCACACGATTGTGATGGATCTTGCCGGGCCCGGTGTGTCATAAGGCCGCGGACGGGCGGATTCCGGTCCATCGCGGCTCTCCGCCTGGAGAGTCGTGGGCAGCGTGAAGCCAGTAGAGGAGCAGCTCGACGTGCGGACGCTACTCGTGGCCTTCCTCGGCCTCCTCGTGCTCTCTCAGGGGTCCCGTGGTGCACAGGCCCAGGAGTGCGTCAACAACGCCGATCCGGCAGGCAACGTCTGCACGGCGTTTACGCTCGGTCTGGCCACCGCCAACTGCATCCCGGTCCTGACGCAGGACGGCCAGGCGGTGCCGCAGTCCTCCGGAGAGGTCTGCCCGCTCGGCTTCTTCGGCGGTGGCGGCATGCAGATCACACTGCCCAGCGATCCCGTGAATCCGGGGCAGGCGCTGACTGCGTACATTTGCTCGACCGCCGTCGTGAGCGACACGATTCCGGTCTTCTCCAGCACCCCGCAGCCGGCGGGATCGCTGGTGCAGAGCTTGTCGTGCGACGTCAACTACGGGTACTTCACCGCTACCTGGGTCGGGACCCTCACCTACGACTACTCCAGCGTCCACGAGACGCGGTGCAGCGGCGGCCGTGGTGGCGGGTGCCATACGGGCTATTTCCCGGTCCAGACCGGCGGCAGCGGCGAGATCGCGACCCCGCCTCCGCCGCCGCCTCCGCCTCCGCCTCCGCCGGTCTGCGGGAACGGCGTGGTGGAAGCCGGCGAACAATGCGATGACGGAAACACGCTCAGCGGGGACGGATGCTCGAGCACCTGCCAGGAGGAGCGAGGCTGGATCTGCAACGGCAGCCCGAGCATCTGCAGCAATTCTCTGGTCGATCTCAACGTCGATTGGCTCCCGGTCGCGTCCCCGGGTAACGCCGCCGACAACCCCGGGAACTGCTTCGGGGGCCGCTGCGGCTCGGTTCCGTACCGCTATGAGATCTCGGGATACGAGATCACGAATACCCAGTACGCCGAGTTCCTGAACGCGAAGGCTGCCTCGGACCCGCTCGGCCTCTACGACCCGGCCATGGGCTCCGATCTGGTCAATGGCGGGATCCTGCAGAGCGGGGTCTCCGGGAGCTTCAGCTACGTCGTCAAGTCCGGGTTCGAGAACAAGCCGGTCACCTACGTCTCCCTCTACAGCGCGCTGCGCTTCGCAAACTGGGTGAACAACGGCGGCGGTCGCGCCGACACCGAGACGGGCGCCTACACGCTGCTGGGCGGCACCCCGATCCCGAGCAACGCGACCAGCATCGCCCGCAGCATCGGAGCCGCGGTCTTCCTGCCCAGCGAGAGCGAGTGGTACAAGGCCGCCTACTACAGCCCCGGCGGCGGGTACTTCAGCTATCCCTTCGGAACGAGCACGGCGGCGAGCTGCGCGGCCCCATCGGCCACACCGAATACGGCCAATTGCAACGACGTCGTGGAGCAGGTCACCGACGTGGGAGCCTACACGGGGTCTCAGAGCCCCTTCGGCACCTTCGATCAGGGCGGAAACCTGGAGGAGTGGACCGACGGGATCGTTCCCGGCTCCCTCGAGAGTGTCGTTCGGGGCGCCTCCTGGTCCGATCCCGCCGAGAACCTCGCGGCAGGCTTCCTCGAGAGCCAGCCCCCGTCTGGCGCTGCGGGCACGATCGGCTTCCGCGTCGTGCGCCTGCCTCCCGCCTCGTCGTGCGGCCTGGGCTTCGAGGTGGCGTTGATGGTGCCGCCCTTGATGTGGCTGCGGGCGCGGAGGACGCGCAAGCGGGACTGACCGGACGATCGATCGACGGGGGTAGTGGCGAATCGCGAAGGCGCGGCCCACCGCTCATCGATTCTGCAGCCAGACGAAGAGATCCTTGCCGGAAGACGCTCGACGGGTGCTGTACTCGACACCCGCGAGCTGGCTGCGCCATCGCTGGTACGTGTCGTAGTGCGCGATGACCCCCACGGGCTCCTTCGATTGCAGGGCCTCTGCCAGCGCACTCGGCTGAGTCAGGATCTCCAGCCGCCGGCCGAGGTAGTACTCCATCGCCGGGAGGTGCCGATCGTTGAGCTCGGTGGTGTAGATGCGCCGTCCCGCGGCTTCCGGGCGTATCTGATCGAAGAAAGGGCGCCAGGAGCTGCGCGCATCGATCGCCGGGATCACGGCCGCGAGCGTCAGAATTCCGGCGCCGACGGCAAATGCGGTGTACGCAAACGTCGTACGGGCATCGAGAGAGCGCGGTCGGAGCGAGCGCGCGAGCCAGGCCAGAGCCCCGACACTCGGAATCAGCAACGCCACGAAGACCGGGCGCCGAAGAGCCCACGCCGCTCCCGCTGGCGCCAGGGCCGCCGCGATGGCGACCGCAGCAAGATTGATTCCCACCACCCGACGTCGCCAGCGCGCTGCGCGCTCCCCCGCGACGAAGAGGTCGCGGAGGAACTCTCCCGACGCCAGGGCCAGGACGAAGACGATCGGGAGGTAGTAGTTCAGCGACCTCGACGCCGGAAGCGTGACCGCAACGAGGATCGAGACGAAGGCGATCCGCAGGAACGACCTGAGCTCGGACTTCCGGTGACGCTCCAGGAAGAGCGACCAGAGCGCGGCCAGCCCGAGCGCCGCCCAGGGCAGCAGGTCGATTCCGAGGGCCTCGAACGCCTCGAAGCGCGACAGGCCCTTCTGAACGCGGAACGCATCGTTCAGCGGCTGGAGATCGAAGGAAGCGGTATTGGAGATGGTGAGGAAGCGGCCGATCGTGTTGTCGAAGAATACGATGCGCAAGAACTCCCACCCACCGCGCCGATAGAGCGCCAGGCACCAGGGCGCGAGGGCGAGCAGCGTGAGCGCGAGCGACCAGGCCGCGATCCGGGCCAGGCGGCCGAACTGGCGCGTCCGCAGCAGGAAGATCGCAACCGGAGGCGCCACGATCAGGTAGGAGAAGAAGTTCTTGGCATAGAACGAGAGCGCGAGGGCGGCGCAGAAGGCGAGATCCCATCCGTCGCGTCGGCCGGGAGCCCGGCCGCTGCCCGTGCCTTCGGGTGCGTCGAGCGTCCGGACGAACAGGGCGAAGCAGAGGAAGACGAAGAAGAGCGCGACTCCGTCGCTCGCCGCGCGATGCGTCATCACGTAGAAGGTTGGACTGGCGGCACACAGCAACGCGCAGATCGCAGCGATCGGCTCGCCGTAGGCGCGCCGGGCGGTCGCGAACAGGAGCGCCAGCGACGCGAGGCCCAGGAGGGTGATGGGGAGGCGGAGCCGCCCCGCGTCGAGCCCCCCGAGCAGCTTCGAGCTCGCCAATCCGAGCAGGTAGACGAGCGGCGGCTTCTCGAGGTACGGCATGCCGTTGATCCTCGGCACCGCGAGGTCGCCGTAGGTGGCCATCTCCCAGGTGGCGCCGGCCACGGCGGGCTCGGCCGGCGGCCAGACGTCGTGATCGAACACACCCACGCCGAGATAGAGCGCGATCAGTGCAGCCGCCCAGAGGAGGCGCTTCACGCAGGTCCTTCGAATCCGCTCGCCGCCCGATCGAAGGGCCATCGCGCCGGCATCTGCATCGGCGCATGATCGCTCAGGCCAGGAGGACGCGCCGCAGCGCGCTAGATCGCGTCGATGTCGCGGGTCATCCGCATCACGTAGTGGTCCGGGTGGTGGACCATGTACCAGAGGCCCGGCTCGCGCCGGGTGCTCCACTGCAGGCTGATCTCGTTCCAGAAGCCGAGCACGGCCAGACGCCCCACCCGGGGCAAGATGCCCTCATCCCAGGTTTCGAGCTGAATGCGCCGATCGAACTCCGGGTCCACCACGAGCTTCGGGCTGCCGAAGTTCAGCATGCTGCTGTAGATCGTGCCGACCATGGTCAACTGGCGTCGCAGGAGGGCGGTCTGCTTCTCCTGGTCGACGGCGCGATCGCCGGTGGGCACGTATTCCTGCCAGCGCTTCAGGTAGTCGAGCTGCTGATAGAGCCCCGCCTCGATCAAGCGCCGGGCCGATGCCGCCCCCGAGTCGATCGTGTACTGATCCTGCCCACGGCCCTCCACGTCCTGCAGGAGCTCGCGCATGCGCGTGAAGACCTCGATGGGATACCAGGCAGCGCCCTGGATCTTCTCCTCGAGGCAGGCCATTCCCTCGCGGCCGAGCCGGAGCTCGAGCTCGGAGGCGCGGATCCTCCCTTCGCTCCGCAGCCGGATCACCTGCTCCACGATCCCGGCCAGGAGCGCTCCCTTGACCGCAGGGGCAGCCATGCCCTTTCCCCTTCCGGTGGCGATCGAGACCGCCCTGAGGGCGCTCTTCGGCACGGCTGGCGCGAGACTGGAGCGGCGCGAGACCCGCCGCCCCCATCCCACCCGCTCAACCTTGCCGCAGAACGCGACGATGCGTACCGTCGGCGCGCGCGCTCCGGGCGCGAGGGAGGTCGCATCGGCCATGGCTCACCCCATCACGAGACTCGTCCTGGCACTGACGGCGGGAAGCTTCCTGCTCGGCGGCGTCGCCCTCGGCGATCCGAGCGTTCCGGCGAGCGCGGAGGCCGGACCGGGCGTGCAGGTGCCGGGACATCCGCGTGTGAACCAGGTCAACCGGCGCGAGCGGCGGCAGCAGAAGCGGATCGCCCACGGCGTCGCCGACGGCAGCCTGAACCCGAACGAGGCCGCGCGGCTGGAGCAGCAGCAGTCGCAGCTGCAGCAGCAGGAAGCCGCGGATCTCGCCCAGCACAACGGCCATCTGACGCACAAACAGCGGCACCAGCTGAACCGCGCCGAGAACCACCTGAGCCACGAGATCCACCAGGAGCGCCACGACGCCAACTAGCCCGCCGCACGGCGCCTCCCGCTCGCTCGGACGGCCGCGTGCGCCCCGCGCGGCCGAGGTCCGTCCCGCGCCGTCGTACAAACGACCGATGTCTCGTGCATCGGGCCCCCTAGGCTCCGCCGCCAGATCGCCCGGCCTCGACGCAAGGCCGGGCCGAGCCGGCTTGCGCCCGTCGAGCGTCGGCGGGGCGGGGGGAATCGATGGCCAACGCACGACGGAGCCGAGCTCGAGGCTCGGCTCCGCGCTGCGATGGATCAGCCGCAGACTCTCAAGAGCGGCGCGCGGCCGGACGAAGAGCCCATCGGACCTGCATAGGAAGCCGCCATGCGTCTCGTCTGCCGCTTTGTGACGGGGTTCCTCCTCCTTGCCGGCCTTCTCGCTCTACCGCGCGCCGCCCGGGCCGACGGCAGCATCAAGGTCCTCCGCACGGTGGTCTACGCCGAGGGAGCTTTCGTGCGGCCCGAGGTCCGCTCCGAGTGTCGGACGGGAGAACAGCTCCCGCAGTACATCCAGGAGTACGCCCACAAGAACGGGATCGAGGTGGAGCTGGTCGATGAGCTCCCCCCGAGCGGTCGCGTGCTCCAGCTCGAGATCAGCGACGCGATCGAGACCGGCAACGCCTGGACCGGCCGCCAGAAGGGCCTGGTGATCCACGGCCGCCTGCTGGAGGATGGCGCCGAGCTCGCGAGCTTCCGCGCCCGACGCATGACCGCGGGCGGTGCCTTCGGCGGCTACAAGGGCACCTGCTCGTTCTTCGGGCGCTGCGCCAAGGCGCTCGGCCACGACGTGGCCGACTGGCTCCGGTCACCGAGCAAGGACGCCCAGATCGGCGGCTGAGCCGGAGCCTAGCTCCCAGAAGCCACGGGCATCGCCGCAGGCGCTGCGGCGCCGTTCGACACCAGGACGAGGCGCCGCCCCTCCCGTCGCAAGACCCGCTCGGCGAGGAGCGCGCGCAGGCTCGCATTCACGGTCTGACGCGTGGATCCCACCAAGCTCGCCAGCTCCGCCTGGGTGAGGGGCAGGTCGAGCGTCACGCTCCCATCTCCGTCGGGCCGCCCGAACGCGTTCGAGAGCTCGCGCAGGGCGCGGAGCACCCGCTGTCGGACGTCGCGAGCCGCGAGATCGTCGACCCGCTCCTCGAGGCGTCGCAGGCGCCGCTCGAGCTGCGCGCCGAGCGCGACGGCGAAGCACGGCCGGCTGGCGATCCAGCGCCGGAAGGGATCGCGGGGGATGCGCCAGACGATGGAGCGACACACGGCGCTCGCGAAGCGGTCGTCGGGCTCGCGCCGCAGCAGGATCGGGATTCCGAAGATCTCGCCCGGCGCCACGTAGCCGAGGCTCGTCTCGTGACCGTCCTCGGCGATGCGGTAGACGCGCACCGCACCATCCTGCAGGAAGTAGACGGAGCCGTTCCCGGTCGAGGGACCGAAGACCGGGGAGCGAGCGGTTACCTCGCGGATCAGGGACAGCGGCCGCAGCTCGCTCAACGCCTCGGTGTCGAAGGCGTAGGCGCTTGCGGCCGGCCGGGGTGCCAGCGCTTCGTGTCGAGGGGCTTCCGCCAGAGACGATCGATCGGTGGTATTTGCCAGCATGACAGCCCGGCAGTTTGCATGTTGCGTGCCCGAGAGGGGCGGCCCTGGAGAATCCTGGGGTTTCCTCGTGGGGTCGACTGGTTTCGGACGGGGCAGGGTGACGCGCCGACTCGCAGACGCGAGGCGTTATGCCCCAGCCGAGGGCCGGATCCGCCAGCGCATCGGGGCACGCTTGATCCCGCCCACGAAGCTCGATCGCGCGCGCTCGGCAGGGCCGGCGAGCTCCGCCCACTCGAGCCGCTCTCGCAGCCGGGCAAAGGCCGTTCGCAGCTCGAGGCGGGCCAGGTGGGCCCCGAGGCAGACGTGCTCGCCGCGGCCGAATCCCAGGTGGTCGTTCGGGCGCCGGTCGATGCGGAACAGGTCGCCGTCCGGGAAGACCTCTTCGTCCCGGTTGGCCGAGGGATAGAAGAGGCAGGCCGACTCCCCGGCGCGGATCGTCCTCCCGCGCAGCCGGTAATCGCGGGTGGCGGTGCGCGCGAACTGGATCACCGGGGAGGTCCAGCGCACGATCTCCTCCACCGCCGGATCGAGCAGCGAGGCGTCGCCGCGGAGCTTCTCCCACTCGCCGGGGTTCGCGAGGAAGGCGAGCATGCCACCGGTCATGGCGTTGCGCGTGGTCTCGTTGCCCGCCGCCACGAGCAGCAGGTAGTAGGACAGGAGCTCGAAGTCCGGGAGCGGTCGCTCGTCCACGCTGGCCCGCGCCACCACGCTCACGATGTCGTCCTCGGGCCGGCGGCGGCGCTCGTCCGAGAGGTTCTTGAAGTAGGAGAAGAGCTCGAGCCGCGCGCGGTTCAAGGTCTCGATCGCAGTTCCCTGCTGGAACTCGGGGTCGGTCGGCGCGATCACCTCGTTGGTCCAGCGGAACAGGAGCTTCCGATCCGACGCGGGGACGCCCAGCATGTCGGCGATCACGCCGATCGTGATGGGTGCGGCGATGTCGGCCACGAACTCGCCCACCTCGCGCTCGGCGGCCGCGTCCAGCACCTCCCGCGTGAGCTCGTCCACGTGGGGCGCGAGCGCCTTCACCTGGCGGGGCGTGAACTGCTTGCTTGCGACGTTGCGGTACTTCCCGTGGATCGGCGGGTCCATGTTCAGCAGGTGCCGCGCCGGCGCCTCTTCCGGCCGTGGGAGCTCGTTCGGGAACACCGCGAGCCGCGGCGCATTCTGGAACACCTCGGGCTGCTTCGAGAGCTCGATCACGTCGGCGTGACGGGTGATCGCCCAGAAGGGATCGACCTTGCCGTTCCCCTCGTACCAGTGGACGGGCGCGTGCCGGCGGAGGTACGTCCACTCGGCGTGCGGATAGCCGTGCTGCACGTAGTGATCGGGTGAGATGATGTCGAGGGTCGCGAGATCGAGCTCGGGCTCGGCGGGACGCGGCATGTGGGATCTCCCTGGTCTTCGCCACGGGCAGCCTGGGTCGCAGGGTAGCGGGTCCGGGCGAGCGTCCCCGTCCCGCGCCCCTGGACGCTGGCCCGTCCGGCCGCTACGCAGATGCGCGATGGGAGGGCCTGCCGCCTGAGCTCCGCCGCGCCGCCGCCTCCCGATCCGGCGTCGCGTGCTCGCGCCCCGGTGGCCGTCGCGCCGGGGCGGGGCGCGTGGCACGCGGTGCTGGCCGCCTTCCTGGGCTGGACCCTCGACGCCTTCGACTTCTTCGTCGTGGTCTTCATGATGGACGCCCTGGTCGCGGACTTCGGCGTCCCGAAGTCCGCCATCGTCGACACCTTCTTCGCCACGCTCGCGTTTCGGCCCGTGGGCGCGATCCTGTTCGGCCTGCTCGCCGACCGCTTCGGCCGTCGCATTCCGCTCATGGCCAACATGATCTTCTTCTCCACCGTGGAGGTGCTCTGCGGCTTCGCGCCGAGCTACGGCGTCTTCCTGGCGCTGCGCGCGCTCTACGGCATCGGGATGGGCGGTGAATGGGGCGTGGGCGCCTCGCTCGCGCTCGAGCACGTGCCCTGGCGCTGGCGCGGCATCCTCTCCGGCGTGCTCCAGAGCGGCTACTCCGTGGGGTACCTGCTGGCGGCCCTCTGCGCCGGGCTCGTGCTGCCGCATCTCGGCTGGCGCTCGCTCTTCTGGATCGGCGGCGCGCCGGCGCTCCTCGCGCTCTACGTGCGCTCCCACGTGCCGGAGTCCGAGGCGTGGCTCCGGCATCGCGCGCCCGACCTCCGCTCGATCCTCGGCGTGCTGGCGTCGCGCTGGCGGCTGGTGGCCTTCCTGGTCGCGCTCATGACGTTCATGATGTTCCTCTCGCACGGCACCCAGGACCTCTACCCGGATTTCCTGAGGTCGCAGCACGGCGTGGCGCCCGGAACGGTTTCGGGGATCGCCATCCTCTACAACGTCGGCGCGATCCTCGGTGCGGTGCTCTTCGGTCAGCTCTCCGAGCGGATCGGGCGGCGCCGCAGCATCCTCGCGTCACTCGCCGTGGTGCTGGCCGCGATCCCGTTCTGGGCCTTCGGCGGGTCGATCCTCGAGCTGGCCGCGGGCGCCTTCGTGCTCCAGATGGGCGTGCAGGGCGCATGGGGAGTGATCCCCGCGCACCTGAACGAGCTCTCGCCCGACGCGGTGCGGGGACTCGTGCCCGGCCTCGCCTACCAGCTCGGCGTGCTGGTGGCGTCGCCCGTGAACACCGTGCAGTTCGCCCTGCGCGACCGTGTGGGCTACGCCTGGGCGCTGGCGGGCTTCGAGCTGGTGGTGGTGGTGGCGCTGGCGGCGGTGGTGTCGTTCGGAGCGGAGCGGCGGGGCAGGAGCTTCGTCGGAGAGTGAGGCGGGGGAGATCGCGGCGGCCGAGCCACCTCGACCTCCCCCGCGCGAGCGTCACTTCGGGTTGTAGCCCATCACGGCCTTCACCTCGAGGAACTCCTCGAAGCCGAAGACTCCCCATTCGCGGCCGTTGCCGGACTGCTTGTAGCCGCCGAACGGCGCCGCGAAGTCCGGGCCCGCGCCGTTCAGGTGCACGTTGCCCGTGCGCAGCCGCGAGGCGACCCGCCGCGCGCGGTCGAGGTCCGACGACCAGACGTAGCCCGAGAGGCCGTACGCCGTGTCGTTGGCGATGCGAAGCGCCTCGTCCTCGTCGCGATAGGGCAGGATCGAGAGCACCGGACCGAAGATCTCCTCGCGCGCGATGGTCATGTCGTTGCGGACGTTGGCGAACACCGTGGGCCGCACGTAGTAGCCCCGGGTCAGACCCACCGGCCGGCCGACGCCGCCCGTCACCAGGGTCGCGCCCTCGTCGATCCCGGCCTGGATCAGGCGCTGGATCTTGTCGAACTGCGCGCGGCTCACCACCGGCCCGATCACGGTCCCGTCGGTGAAGGGGTCGCCCACCTTCACGGCCTCGGCCGCCGCCCGGGCGATCGCGACCGCCTCCTCGTGCCGAGACGCCGGCACCAGCATGCGCGTCGGCGCGTTGCAGGACTGGCCGCTGTTCATGGCGCAGCCCTGCACGCCGCCGGCCACCGCGGCCTTCAGATCCGCGTCGTCGAGCAGGAGGTTCGCCGACTTCCCGCCGAGCTCCTGGGCCACGCGCTTCACGGTCGGCGCCGCAGCCTTCGCCACCTGGATGCCCGCCCGGGTCGAGCCGGTGAACGACACCATGTCGACTCCCGGATGGGCCGCGATCGCCTCGCCGACGGTGGGTCCGTCGCCGTTCACCAGGTTGAAGACGCCGGCCGGAACCCCCGCCTCGTGGAAGATCTCCGCCAGCAGGATCGCGTTCAGCGGCGCGATCTCCGTCGGCTTCAGCACCATGGTGCAGCCGGCAGCCAGCGCCGGGGCGACTTTGCACATGATCTGGTTCACCGGCCAGTTCCAGGGCGTGATGAGCCCGCAGACGCCGACCGGCTCGCGCGCGATCAACGTGGTGCCGCGCACCTCCTCGAAGGAGTAGTTCTTGAGGATCTCCACCATCTGACCGAGGTGCGCGAGACCCGTCGCGGCCTGGGCGGCCTTCGAGAGCCAGAACGGAGCGCCCATCTCGAGGGAGATCGTGCGCGCGATCTCCTCGTAGCGCCGCTGGTAGACGCGGATGATGTCCCCGAGGAGCGCGAGCCGCTCCTCGCGCTTGGTCTGGGAGAAGGTCTCGAAGGCCCGCCGGGCGGCCGCCACGGCACGATCCACGTCGGCGGCGCTCCCGAGGGAGATGCGGCCCACCGGATCCTCGGTGGCGGGGTTGATCACGTCCAGGGTCTGGCGCTGCGCCGGGTCGACCCAGGCGCCATCGATGTAGAACTGGAGTCGCTCCTGCATCGCTACCTCCGATGAGAGAGTGTGTCGAGGGACGGGGTCGAATCGGCGCGACTATAGCCGAGGCTTCGCCCCGCGCGGCCCCGTCCGGATGGCGCGCCGCGTCGCACGGCGGCACGCGGGCCGGCGGCAACGCGCGGGCCGGAGTGGCTGGGCGGACTGCTAGGATCGGCGCATGGCGGCTCGCAAGGCGACACCCGCGGGCTCTGGCCGGGGGCGCAGGCGCGGCAAGGCCGGCTCGTCCCGCAAGCGCCTGACACCGGCCCGGGAGCGGCGAGGCCTCGCCGCCGGCGAGATCCGGCTGGACCTCGGGTCCGAGGAGATCGCCCCGCTGGTGGCCGCGGTGGAGGCGGCCGGCGGCGCGCCCCTCGGCGGCTACCACGAGCCCCTGGCCGGGCGCGCGCTGCTGCTGGCCTCGCTCCCCCTGGAGGCGATCGAGCCGACGCCGTTCCAGCGCGACCTCTCGCCGACGCACGTGAAGCGCCTCGCCGGCAAGATCGAGGAGAGCGGCTCGTTCCTCGACCCGCTGATCGTGGTACGCGGCGCCACGGGCGGCTTCTGGACGCCGAATGGTCGACACCGATTGGCGGCGGCCAAGGTCCTCGGCCTGCGGCAGATCACCGCCTTGATCTCGCCCGACGAAGGGCTGGCCTTTCGCATCCTGGCCTTGAACACGGAGAAGGCCCACAACCTGCGCGATCGCAGCCTCGAGGTGATCCGCATGGCGCGCGCGCTCGCGGCACAGCGGCCCGGCGAGTCGGAGGCCTCCTTCGCGGCGGAGTTCGAGGGCCCGGAGCTCCTGACCCTCGGGCTCGTCTACGAGAAGGAGGGCCGCTTCGCCGGCGGCGCCTACGCGCCGCTCCTGCGCAAGGTGGACCGCTTCGCGAGCCGCGCCCTGGCGGCGAGCCTGCGCCAGCGGGAGGGCTTCGCTGCGCGCCTGCTCGAGATCGACGTCGAGGTGAAGCGGATCCTCGAGGCCTTGCGCGCCCGCGGCTTCCAGTCGCCCTACCTTCGCAGCTACGTGGTGGCGCGCATCAATCCCGTGCGCTTCGTCCGCCTGAAGAAGGGCGAGACGAAGCCTCCGATGCCCCTCGGCGCCGCGCTCACCCGGATGGCGGCGAGCGCCCGCAAGTTCGATGCGGCCACGGTGCGGGAGCGCGACCTCGCGCTGGTCGCGGCGGTCGCGCCGTCGGACGAGGAGTGAGCGGGTCGCCTCAGCGCGTTCCCGCGCCTGCGGGGCGCTCTCCTCTCCGGATCACGAACACCGCCACGTCGGCGTGGCGATTCGGGTCGTCCTCCGCCAGCCGACCGGCTCTGGTGTCGAGCGCGATGCGACGCTCGATCCGGATGCCCCGCTCCGAACAGAACTCCTCGAAATCGAGGATCGAGAGCGCGCGAATGTTCGGAGTGTCGTACCAGCGGAACGGGCCGAGCGTGGTGTCCACCGGGGCACGGCCCTCGAGCGCCAGCGTCCGCCGATGCCGTTCGTAGGCGGCGTTCGGGAAGCTCACGATGCAGCGGCGGCCCACCCGCAGCATCTCCGCGAGGAGCGTCTCCACGTCGCGCGCCGCCTGCAGCGTCTGTGACAGCACCACGGTGTCGAACTCCGCGTCGCCGAAGCAGGCGAGCCCGTCCTCCAGATCCGCGTGAACCACGTCGAGGCCGCGCCGTACGCAGCGCACGACCTCGCGTTCGTCGATCTCGAGGCCGACCCCGCGCGGACAGCCGTGGCGGGCGAGTCGCGCCAGGAGCTCCCCCGATCCGCAGCCGACGTCGAGCACGCTGCTCCCCGGGTCGATCAGCTCCACGATGCGCTCGACGTCGAGGCGCTCGGGCCCGAGCATCAGCGTCGGACGCGGCCGTCCCGTGCGCGGCGCTTCCCCGGGCGGGCCCTCCTCGGCCAGGCGGTCCAGGAACCCGCGCACGAGCGCACCGTAGCGATCGAGGTCGTCCTCGAGCAGGAAGCCGTCGTGGCCGCAGCGGCTGGTGACGTCGCAGTAGCTCACGGGCCGCCGCGAACGCAGCAGCGCGTCCACGATCTCCCGCGACTGGAACGGCGGGAAGAGCCAGTCGCTGGAGAAGCTCACCACCAGCCAGCGGCAGCGGCTCGCGGCGAGCCGCTCCTCGAGCTCCTTGCGGGTCGGGCCCAGGTCGAAGAGGTCCATCGCCATCGAGAGCGTCACGTAGCTGTTGGCGTCGAAGCGCTCGACGAACTTCTCGCCCTGGTAGGCGAGGTACGAGCCCACCGAGAACTTGTTCTCGAAGGCGGTCTGGAGCTCGCGAGGGGCGAGGCGGCGGGCGTCGAAGCGCTCCATCATCGCCTCGCGGGAGAGGTAGGTGATGTGGCCGAGCATGCGCGCCAGCGCGAGGCCCACCACCGGGCCGGGTCCTCGCTCCTCGCCGTTCTCCGCGGCGTAGTGGGGATCGCGAAGGATGGCGTTGCGGCCCACGACGTCGAAGGCCAGCGCCTGCGCGGTGAGGCGGGGCGATGTGGCGAGCGCCACCGCGCCGGCGAGACGGGGCCCGGCCCGGGTGGCCAGCTCCAGCACCTGGTGCCCGCCGAGGGATCCACCCACCGCCGCGCGCAGCCGTTCGATGCCGAGATGGTCCAGCAGCCGGAGGTGCGCCTTCACCATGTCGCCGACGGTGATGGCGGGGAAGCTCGCACCCCAGGGCCTCCCGGTGGCGGGGTTCGGGCTCGCCGGGCCGGTGGTGCCGCGGCAGCCCCCCAGGATGTTGGGGCAGATCACGTAGAGACGGTCGGTGTCGATGCTCAGGGCCGGCCCGACCAACGCGTCCCACCAGCCCGGGTCGTCCGCGGGGTCGTGTCGCGCGACGTGGGAGTCGCCGCTGATGGCATGGCAGATCAGGACGGCGTTGTCGCGCGCGGGAGAGAGCCGCCCGTAGGTCTCGTACGCCACGTGGAGCTCGGGCAGCTCGCCGCCGAGCTCGAGCGGGAGGGGCTCCTTCAGGTGCGCCACCCGGAGATCTCGCAGCGGGCGCGCATGCCGCGTGCTGTCGCTGCTCTGGAAGCCGTCGTCCGCGATCATGCGCCGCCTTCGAGGACTGGCCCGCCCGGAGCCGCGCCGCGAGGGGCCCGCACGCCGGTCGGCGCGGGCCCCCGCCGCGGCCTACGCCTGGGCGGCGCGCAGCGCCTGGTCGAGGTCGGCCTGGATGTCGGCCACGTCCTCGATCCCGATCGAGAGCCGCACGTACTCCGGCAGCACGCCGGCGGCGCGTTGCTCCGCCTCGCTGAGCTGCTGGTGGGTCGTCGAGGCGGGATGGATCACCAGCGTCTTGGCATCGCCCAGGTTCGCCAGGTGGCTCGCGAGCTTCACCGAGTCGATGAAGCGCTTGCCCGCCGCCGCCCCGCCCTTGATGCCGAAGCCGACGATGGCGCCCGCGCCGCTCGGGAGATAGCGCTTCGCGTTCTCGTGGTGAGGGTGCTGCGGCAGGCCGGGGTAGTTCACCCACTCGACCGCCGGATGCCGCTCCAGGAACTTCGCCACCGCGAGCGCGTTCTCGCAGTGCCGCGGCATGCGCAGGTGGAGCGTCTCGATGCCGAGCAGGAAGAGGAACGCGGCGAAGGGCGAGAGGCAGGCCCCGGTGTCGCGCAGCCAGTGGGTGCGGACGTGGACGTTGAAGGCGATGTTGCCGAGCGGCGCCAGCGCCTCGGTGAAGACCACCCCGTGGTAGGACGGCGCCGGCGCGCAGAACTCCGGCCAGCGCTTCGGATCGTCGGCCCAGCGGAAGCTGCCCCCGTCCACGATGGCCCCGCCGATGTGGACGCCGTGGCCGCCCAGGAACTTGGTGAGGGAGTAGACCACGATGTCGGCGCCGTGCTCGATCGGGCGCAGCAGGGCGGGAGTGGTGACGGTGTTGTCCACCATCAGCGGGATCCCGTGGCGGTGGGCGATGTCGGCGATGGCCCGGAAGTCCGGTACGTCGTTCTTCGGGTTGCCGATGCTCTCGAGGTACACGCAACGCGTGTCGGCATCCACCAGCTTCTCGATGGCCTTGGGCTCGTCCGGATCGAAGAAGCGCACCTCGACGCCGAGCTTCTTCAGCGTCTGGGTGAACAGGGTCCAGGTGCCGCCGTAGAGGTTCGTGGACGAGACGAAGTTCTGCCCCGCGTGCACGAGGGTCAGGAGCGCGGCGTTGATGGCCGACTGCCCGCTCGCGAAGGTGAGGCCGGTGACGCCGCCGTCCAGGGCGGCGAGGCGCTTCTCCAGCACGTCGCAGGTCGGGTTCATGATCCGCGAGTAGATGTTCCCGAACTCCGCCAGCGAGAACAGGCGAGCGGCGTGATCGGTCGAGTCGAAGACGAAGGAGGAGCTGGAGTAGATCGGGACGGCGCGGGCCTTGGTGGTGGGATCCGGCTCCTGGCCGGCGTGGAGCGCCAGGGTGGCGAAGCGGTGCGGGGGCAGGTTCGACGACATCGGGCTCCTCGTCCGCGGCCCGGTGGCGGGCCGGCCTGCCGAGCCTAGCACGCTCGGGCCCGGCCCCGCGGCCGACCGGGAGATGCGTCGGGCGGGGCGCTTCGCGCCCGCCCGCGCGTGGGACTAGTCGTCGGGCCGGTCGGGCGCGAGGGCGCCGCGGAAGGCCGCCTCCGCCTCGCGCGCCAGGGCCTGCGGATCGGCCTCGTAGCGCGGGGAGAAGTGGAAGACCTCGAGCCGCCGCACGCCCGCCTCGCGCGCCAGGCTCCCGGCCTGGCGCGCCGTGAGGTGCCGGCGCCGCGTGGCATGCGCGCGATCGGCGTCGAGGAAGACCGCCTCGCAGAAGAGCAGGTCGGCACCTCGCGCGAGCGACACGATGCGACGTCGGTTCTCGGAGTTGAAGGCCACGTCGGTCACGTAGACCACCCGCTGGCCCGGGGCCTCGAGCAGCAGGCGCTCGCGAAGCCAGCCGAGCGGCCGGCGCCGCGCCGACGGGCCGTCTTCCATCGGAAGCTCCTGCGCGTCGGGAAGCTCCTCGCGCGCGGCCTGCTTGAGCCGGGTGAGCCAGCGACCGGGCAGCAGTCCGAGCTCCTCGAGGCTCCCGCCACGAACGTTCAGCCGCACGGACTCCTGTACTGCGAAGCCGAGGCACGGGATGCCGTGATCGAGTGTCGCCGCCTCGACCCGCAGCGACGGCCCCTCCAACGCGACGGCCGCAAACGGCGCGTCGCCGAGCGGCACGGGACGAAAGGCCTCGCGGGCGGCGAATCGCGTGCTGCGCATGCGTCCGGGCTCGAGCTCCCGCACTTCGATCACCAGGGGATAGGCCTCGGTCAGGTTCCAGGTGTAGCCCGCGAGCTTCCCCGCGACGTTCCCGGCGAGCCCGGGCGGGCCGTAGAGCGGGAGCGTGCGCTCGCGGGCGAGACAGAGCCGGAGCATCCGGTCGAAGCCCACGAAATGGTCCATGTGGGTATGGGACACGAAGACGTGGGAGACGCGCAGGAGCTCGCGCGGCGAGAGCGCGGCGTTCTCGCCCAGGTCGAAGAGAAGGGCGCCGCCCGTGTGCGCGAGGCGGAGATAGAGCCCGGGATCGCCGTCCGGCGGGTTCACCAGGCGCGGGACGAAGCTCGTGGTCACGGACGGACTCCCGTCGCGCACGGCCCGGGATGCAGGCCCCACGACACGATGGCATGCTCGCACGCGCAACGCCCCGCGGCGTCCCGCCGGAGGCCGCCGAGCGACCCGCGAACCCGGGCGGCCGAGTCTCCCGAGGAGAGCCGTCCGAGGAGACACGGGGAGGTGCCGCGTGCCTGGAACCGCCCCGCAGCTCCCCGGCTGGGGCCGCGAGCTTGCCGGAAGCGTCTATCTGCTGCTCCCGCTGGTGGGAGGCGCCCTCCTGCACGGCGCGTGCATGAAGTATGGCTGGCTCGCGAGCCTGAAGCGGCCGATCGACGGCGGCGCCTGCTGGCGGGGCCGGCCTGTCTTCGGCGCCAACAAGACCTGGCGCGGGCCGGTGACGGTCGCAGTCGGGGCCGGGGCCTTCCTGGCGCTCCAGGCCCACCTGCTGCACCGGGTGGAGGCGCTCGCGGCGATCGAGCTCTTCGACCTGTCGCGGGTGCCGGCGGTGTGGCTCGGCGGGGCGGCGGGTGCCGCCGCCGAGCTGGCCGAGCTCCCGAACAGCTTCGTGAAGCGCCGGCTCGGAATCGCGCCGGGCGGCACCTCGCGAGGCTCGCTCGCCGCCGCCTTCTACGTCTGGGACCAGCTCGATCTGCTGCTCGGCTACTGGCCGGTGCTGGCTTGCGTCGTGGAGCCGACTCCGTTCCGTGTCGGGGTGACGGTCGTCACGGTGCTGGCGCTGCATCCGTTGACCACGCTCGTCGGCTACTGGCTCGGGCTGCGACCGACCGCGCGCTGATCCGCGGCCTTGGGCGCGGCGCGGCCGAGGGCGAGCGCGCCGCTCGGAGCCGGGGGCGGCGGCCACGGGTGATCGGCGCCTATCCTGCGGCGGCCGCACGGAGTGGCGGCGGGGAGGAGCGCGGATGGAGCGCTGCAGGGCGGCGGACGGGGAGGGCGCATGAAGCGGCCGCGTCTCGAGTTCTTCTTCGATTGCTCGAGCCCGTGGACCTACCTCGCCTTCCACCGCATCGAGGAGGTGGCGGCGGAGGCCGACGCCGAGCTGGTCTGGCGACCGATCCTGGTGGGGGGCGTCTTCAACGCGGTGAATCCGAGCGTCTACGAATCCCGCGAGCGCCCCGTGCCGGCGAAGGCGCGCTACATGCGCAAGGACCTCCAGGACTGGGCCCGTCTCTATGGCCTGCGCATCGACTGGCCGCCGGTCTTTCCCGTGAACAGCGTGAGGGCCATGCGCGGCGTCTTCGTGGCCGAGGCGCACGGATGCGTTCCGGAGTACGTGCGGGCGGTCTTCGAGCGCTATTGGGGCGATCTCCAGGACATCTCGCAGGAGGGCGTCCTGGAGGGGATCGCGCGGGGGGTGGGGCTCGACGTCGCCGAGTTCTTCGCCGCGATCGCGACGCCCGGGCTCAAGCAGCGCCTGCGCGACAACACCGACGAGCTGATCGCGCGCGGAGGCTTCGGCTCGCCCACGATGTTCGTGGACGGTGACGATCTCTACTTCGGGAACGATCGGCTGCCGCTGGTGCGGGCGGCGCTGCGTCGGCCGCGACCCTAGAGCCCCGGGATCCACTCGGCCAGCGCGCGCCCGATCTCGTCCGGCGAGTCCTCCTGCACGAAGTGGCTGCCGCGCACCGTGACCTCCCGCTGGCTCGGCCAGCGCCGGCAGAACTCGCGCTGCGCGCCCACGAGGATCGAGCCCGGCTGGGCGTTCACGAAGAGCTTGGGCAGCGGGCTCGCCGCCAGCCAGCGGCCGTAGGCCTCCACGATCTGCGCCACCTCGGGCGGCTCGCCCTCGATCGGAATCTGGCGCGGCCAGGTGAGGGTCGGCCGGCGCGACTCGCCCGGCTCACGGTACGGCCGGCGATACACCGCCATCTCCGCCTCGCCGAGCCGACGCAGCACCGCCCCCGGAAGCACGCGCTCCACGAAGATGTTCTTCTGCAGCACGAGCTCCTCGCCCGCGGGCGAGCGAAAGGCCTGGAAGATCTTGCGCGCGTCGGGCGGCCACTCGGCCCAGGTCACCGGGCGCACGATCGCCTCCATGTAGGCGATGCCGCGCACGGCGCCCGGATGGCGGCGCGCCCAGTCGAAGCCGAGCGCCGAGCCCCAGTCGTGGAGCACCAGCACCACCCGCTCGCGCACGCCGAGCGCCTCCAGCAACGCGTCCAGGTGCGCGCGATGCTCCACGAAGGTGTAGCGATCGGGGCCGCTCGGCTCGAGCTTGTCCGAGTCGCCCATCCCGATCAGATCGGGTGCCAGGCAGCGGCCGAGCTCGGCGCAGTGAGGAATCACGTTGCGCCAGAGGTACGAGGAGGTCGGGTTGCCGTGGAGGAAGACGATCGGGTCGCCGCGCCCGGTCTCCACCAGGGCCATCTGCCGCCCGAGCACCTGCACCCGTCGCCTGGGATAGCGCTCCTCGGCCGAGATCATCCCGCCTCTCCTGGGCGCCCGGGTGCGGCGCTCTCCCGTTCTAGCCGATGGGGCGAGACGTCGCATCTCCCACGGGCCGGCGCCCCTCGCGACTACAGTGCCGCGGCGTCCTGCCGATCCAGAGAAGGCGATCACGGGCGCCCGGCAGCTCGGCCGGAGACGGGGTGGGGGCGCGCATGGCCAAGGCCAAGGGCTCGACGTTGCTCGGTGTCGTGAAGTACCTGCGGCGCGAAGGAGAGGCCGCCCGGAAGGTGCTGCCCGAAGCGCTGCATCCTTACCTCGAGAAGCGGATCTCCCCCGCGAGCTGGTATCCCGAGGAGGACTGGCTCGAGCTGGTGCGCGCCCAGGCCAAGCTGGTGCGCAACCCGGATGGCAACGTGTTCGAGACCATCGGTCGCTGGGCGGTGCGCGAGCACGCCGAGGGCGTCTACACCCACCTCCTCACCGGCAACACGGATTCCCTGGCGCTGCCGCGGCGCCTGTTCGCGTTGTGGGCCAGTCAGCACGACACCGGTCGCTTCGTCCTCACCCTGGAAGGCGAGAACCTGGCTCGCGTCGACCTGGTGGGCTACGCGCTTCCCTCCGCCGAGATGTGTCAGCTTCTCCGCGGCTATCTCTCCGAGATCCTGCGCTTCGCCGGCCTGCGCAACCCCACCGCCGAGAAATCCCACTGCCGCCTCTCGGGCGCCGAGCGCTGCAGCTGGCGCTGCACCTGGGAGAAGCCCTGACGGGCTCGCGCGCCGCCGACGCTCTCAGCCGTCCAGCTCCGGGTAGTGCCGGAAGATTCCCTGCTCGCCGAAGGGCAGGCGTCGGTTCGAGGCGAGGTAGCCCGCGATGCGCGGGCGCGCCGCGACGCGGTTGCGCAGCGCGACCACGCGCGGGTGCCGCCTCTCGAGCCGCGCCATGGCGCGCGGGAAGGCGTAGCGAAGCCCCTCCACGACCTGGAACAGCGAGAGGTCGGCGTAGCTCAGCCGCGCTCCCACCAGGTGGCGCTCGCCCGACCGGTTTCGCGCCAGCACCTGCTCGAAGTAGCCCAGGAACTTGGGAGCCCGCTCGCTCCGGAAGTCGGCCGCGCGGCGCTTGGCCTCGGGACGCTGGTCCTCGTAATAGAGGTTGCTCGAGATCGGATGATGGGTGTCGTGGATCTCCTGCACCAGGTCCGCGATCGTGAGCTGGAGCTGGTGCGTCCAGAGCCGTCCGGCCTCCGTCGCAGGCGCGAGCCCGTGCCGTGCGCCCAGATAGAGCAGGATGTTGGCGGTCTGGCCGATCACGAGGCGCCCGGCCTTCAGGAACGGCGGCGCGAAGGCCGGGCGCTCCAGCGTGCGGCCCTCGAGCAGCCGCAGCAGGGCGGCGGTGCCGCCGCGCCGTTCCGGCTCGCGCGCGACGTCCCGGTAGGCGACGCCGGCCTCTTCCAGGGCCAGACGCACGAACTCGCCGCGACCGGGGATGGACGGCCAGTAGTAGAGCTCGTAGGGCATGGCGGCGATCCTCGCGCGGGCCGCGGGGTCCGCTCCGCGGGTCAGGCGCCGGCGACGCGCCCGCGGCCCATGAAGCCGAAGAGATGCCCGGCCACCTTGCGGATCTGGATCTCCTCGGAGCCCTCCGTGATGCGGTAGCGCCGGTGGTGGCGGTAGATGTGCTCGAAGGGCTTGTGGCGGGTGTAGCCGATCCCGCCGTGCACCTGGATCGCCAGGTCCGCCGCGTCGCAGACCAGGCGGTTGGCGCGATAGTTGGCCATCGACACCCGGTCGCTCACGTCGAGCGCGCTCTCGCGATCGAGGTGCCACGCGGTCTGGTAGACCAGCCCGCGCACCATCTCGCACTCCGTGTGGAGCTCGGCCAGGGGGAACTGGATCGCCTGGTTGGTGGCCAGCGGCTTGCCGAAGACGATGCGCTCGCGGGCGTACTTCACGCTCTCGTCGATGCAGTACTGGGCCGCGCCCACGCCCGACGCCGCCTGGCGGATCCGGTTCTCGTGCACGAAGGCCTGGGCCAGGAGCAGGCCCTCGTCCACTTCGCCCACCACGGCGTCGCCCGGCACGCGCACGTTCTCGAACGTCACGTCCGGGTGGTCGGTCGGCATGTTGAAGGTCCACCACATGAAGTCCACACGCACGCCGGGCGTGTCGGTGCGCACCAGGAAGGCCGTGATGCCCTTGGCGGCCCCCGGCCTTCCCGAGGTGCGTGCGAACACCAGGTCGGCGCTGGCGTGGTGCATCCCGCTGTTGAAGCGCTTCTTACCGTTCAGGATCCAGCCGTCGCCGTCCCGCACCGCGGTCGTCTCGAGCCAGGTGGCGTCGCTCCCGTGGTTCGGCTCGGTGAGCCCGAACGCCACGCGCTCGCGGCCCGTGAGCATGGCCTCGAGGTAGCGCTCCTTCTGGGCCTTCGAGCCGTAGCGATGCAGGATCATGACGATCGGAAAGTTCCCGACGATCGAGGACTCGTTCTGGAGGTCGTTGTGGAGGCCGAGCCCCTTGGCCGCCAGGTGCTCGCGGATGACCGCCATGGCGAGGTTGCTGCCGCCCTGACCCCCGAGCTCCTTCGGCAGCGCGAAGCGCAGGTGGCCCGCGCGGTCGGCGCGGCGCCGCATCTCGCCCAGGAGCTCCTCCCACTCCCGGCGCGGGACGCCATCGTGCTCCCAGTCGGTGCGCGCGTGCTCGCGGCGGTGGTCGAAGTACTGGGGGTGCTGCGCCTCGAGCGGCTTGATCTCGCGTTCGATGAAGTCGTCGAGCTCGGCCAGCTTGGCGCGGATCTCGGCGGGGATCTGGAAGTCCATGGGGATCTCCTTGGAGCGGGCCCCCAGTCTAGGAGCAGGCGTCGCGCGGCGCGACCGCGTCTCCGGAGCGCCGCGTCATCGCGGCCCGGCCCGCCCCTGCCGCCGGCGGGCTGATCGACGTTCAGCGCCCGCGAATGACGCGCTACCACCGGTCGCCGCGGGTTACTCTACGCTCCGCTCCGCTCCCCGGGCCGGGATCGGGAGAGCTCTCGAAGAGCGAGCGAGCCGCGCCGTCCGGAGCGGTGCGACGAGCGCGTCGTTCGAGCGGAGCCGTAGGAGGGTGCGAAGCGTGCGACGCGTGCGAGTGGGAGCCATCGGAGCCTCATTGCTGCTGCCGCTGCTGGCCGGGCTCGCGCCTTCGGCGCGGGCGGACGTGACACCCGGAGAGGTCATCACCGCCGCCACCCGCGAGAAGCTCCGCGGCGTGATTCCGGAGGAGCTGTATGCCCTCGCGGTGGAGAAGTTCCCCGGCCTCAAGATGCGGATCACCGCGACCCACGACTACCCGCTCCATCCAAAATACGTCGAAGCCACGGTGAAGGGCGCGTGCCAGGCGACGCTGAGCCCCGAAGGCGAGGTCGTGAACTATGGCGCCGGCCAGCCCTTCCCCTACTCCGAGTGGGCGAAGGAGGCCACCCACCACGCCTGCGACCTCTCGCCCACCGATCCGGCGCTCGGGCTCAAGGTTGCCTGGGACATCGACTGGCGCTGGCAGGCCAGCGGCCTGAACAGTCCTCACTTCGGCCAGAGCTTCTGGCGAGCCAAGGGCGACAACACCTGGAAGGTGGCCCAGGGCTCGTATCGTCGGACGTACTTCTCCCACCGGGCCGATCTGCTCCCGGGCTCGACCGACCTGATCCCCGGGACGGACGTGGAGTTCGCGGAGTACACGGAGATCGTCGATCCCTACGATCTGCGGGGCACCGCGTTCCTGACCTATCGCTATCTCGACTCCGTCCACCACGAGGACCAGGCGTGGGCCTATCTGCCGGACCTGCGCCGCGTGCGGCGCATCGCGCCGACCCAGAAGTCGGACAGCATGCTCGGCTCCGACTACACCATGGAGGATCTCGCGATCTTCTCGGGCTACGTCTGGGAGCACGACTGGAAGCTGCTGGGCGAGCCCACCGTGCTGGCGGTGATGGACAGCGACCGGATCTGCTTCCCCGAGAACGTGAAAGGCTGGCGAGCCGACGGCATCGGCGCGCTCGGCTCGCGCGAGGAGTTCGACGCCTGCCCCTTCGGGCCCTACAAGGCGTTGCCGCTGGTTGGCGAGCGCTGGGAGAAGCGCAAGGTCCTGGCGCTGCAGCAGATCCCGAAGCGGCCGGACCATCCGTACTCCAGGCGGATCCTGTGGTACGACAAGGAGACGCTCGCGCCGCTGATGAGCCTGGCCTACGACCGCGAGGGCAAGCCCTACCGGTTGATGTGGTACATCTACCACTGGACCGAGGACAGCAAGATCCCGGGGAACGAAGGGAAGTTCGCGCCGGTGCTGGCCGCTTCGTCGGTGGTGAACCTGCGCGACGGCGTCTCGAACTTGTTCCAGGCCTACACGTCGAACCTGATGACGTTCTCGGCCGAGGACACGAAGAAGTACTTCGACACCACGCGGCTCAAGGCCGGCCACTGAGGCGCCGGCGCGCCCCGAGCCTGTCGAGTCGCCTCAGGAGTGGAAGGCGGGATCGCGCTCGTCCGCCCGGGTGACGATCTCGGGCGGGTAGACCTCCCGGAAGACCCGCATCATCTCGTCGAACGGCAAGTCGAGGTGGACCCCCCGGTCGCGCACGTACTCCATGTGGCGCCGGCCGGAAGCGTCGAAGGGATGGAGCAGGGCGTCGGAGGCGCCATCGAACTCGAGCGGAAGAACGCCGAAGCGATCGCAGAGCTCGCGATTGAAGGCCGGCGTCGCCTTGCGCCAGGTGCCGTCCAGGTGGAGCTCGGTGTACCCGTGGAAGACGAAGAGGTCGGTCTGCATCCGCGCCAGGAGCTTCTCGCTGGCCAGGTGGTTCCGCACGTCGGCGAAGCCCAGCCGGGCCGGGATGCCGAGCGCGCGCGCGGCGGCCGCCAGCAGGATCGCCTTCGGCACGCAGAAGCCCGCCGGCGCCCGGGCGACGCGGCTGGCGCGATAGGCCTCGGGGTCGCGAGCGACGGCGTAGGGGTCGTAGCGCAGGCCATCGCGCACGGCGTAGTAGAGCGCCACGGCCTGCTCGCGCGGCGTGGCGGCTCCGGCGGCGGCGCTCGCCGCGAACTCGGCGACCTCCGGCGTGTCGGAGTCCACGAAGCGGGTGGGCCGGAGGCAGGCCGCGAGATCCTCGGTCACGTCATCCTCCGATCGGGTGCAGGCCAAGTCTAGCGGTAGGATGCCCGGTGGAGGAGATGCCATGCCCGTGCTGAGCGAGAGCGAGCGCGACGCCTTCTTGCGCGAGCCGGGTGTCCTGATGCGGGTCGCGACCGTGCAGTCCGACGGGCGACCCTTCGTGACACCGATCTGGTTCCTGTTCGAGGAGGGACGGATCTGGTTCACCCCGCGGGCCGGCTCGAGCTGGCTGGCGCACCTGCGCCGCGATCCACGGGTCGCGCTCTGCATCGACGAACAGCCGCTTCCCTATCGCAAGGTGGTGATCGAGGGCCGGGCCGAGATCGTGCACGACCTCGGCGAGGACGCGCGCTGGCGGGAGCGCTACGTGCGGCTCGCCGCGCGCTACGTGCCCGAAGCCGAGGCCCGCGCGTACGTGGAGGCGACGAGCGACCAGCCGCGGGCGCTCCTCGCGGTCCCGCTCGCCGGCTCGCAGGTGCGAACCTGGCGCATGCCCGTGGGCGACGAGCCCTACCGCGGCATCTGGCATGCGCGCTACTACGCGCCCGGGAGCCGGCTCGCAAAGCCGTGACGGCGCGTCGACTTCGGCTCGCAGCGGCCGACAGACCGGCGTGGCGCGGCTACGCTCGCCGCTCCGCGAGGAGTCGCCATGAAGTTCGGGATCTTCTTCGAGCTCTCGCTGCTGCGCCCGTGGGACGAGGAGCGCGAGCACCGTCTCTACCACGATGCGCTCGAGCAGGTGCGGCTCGCCGACGAGCTCGGCTTCGATTACGTCTGGGCCGTCGAGCATCACTTCCTCGAGGAGTACTCGCACTGCTCCGCGCCGGACCTCTTCCTGACGGCGGCCGCCGTGCAGACGCGGCGCATCCGGGTGGGGCAGGGGATCGCGGTCTGCGTGCCGCAGATCAACCACCCGATCCGGATCGCCGAGCGCGCCGCGGTGCTCGACCTTCTCTCCCACGGGCGCCTGGATCTCGGCACCGGCCGTTCGGGAACCTGGACCGAGCTCGGCGGCTTCGACGCCGATCCCGACGAGACCAAGAAGACCTGGGACGAGTTCGTGCGCGTGATCCCGCGCATGTGGATGCAGGAGCGCTTCGGCCACGAGGGCCGCTCCTTCCGCATGCCGGTGCGCGCCGTGCTGCCGAAGCCCTATCAGAAGCCGCATCCGCCGCTCTGGGTGGCGGTGACCAGCCCGGGCACCGAGGTGGACGCGGCGGTGCGCGGGCTCGGCGCCCTCGGGCTCTCCACCGGCTCGCTCCAGGAGTACGAGGGCAAGATCCGGACCTACAAGCGACTGATCCGCGACTGCGAGCCGGTGGGCGCCTTCGTGAACGACCAGGTGGCGACTGTGAACTTTCTCTTCTGTCACGAGGACGAGGCCGAAGGTGTCAAGGTCGGCCAGCGCATCACGGGCACCTTCAACTACCTGGCCGCGCAGCTCCTCTCCACGCGGGAGGCCTTTCCCACCCGCTCCTATCCCTCGCTCGGGCTGTTGCCGGGTCCGCGGGCGGAGGCGGCGCGGCGCGGCGAGGGCGGCGGTCCCTCGGACAGCATCACGATCGGCGATCCCACGCGTGTGACGAAGGTGCTCGAGCGTTGGGAGTCGACGGGCATCGACCTCGTGAACTTCCTGGTGAACGCCGGGGAGACGGTGCCCCAGGAGCAGGTGCTCGCGAGTCTGCGCCTCTTCGCGCGGGAGGTGATGCCGCGCTTTCGGCGCGAGGCGCCGAGCGCCGCGGCCGGGGCGCGCTGATGCCGCTCTTCGGCACGCTCGACGTGAAGCCGCGACTGGTCGAAGCGCCGCTCCTCGAGCGCCTGGAGAGCGAGCCCTGGGAGCTTCCCGGCGCCGAGGTGCTGCATCTGCTGCACGAGATCGACGACGGCGCGATGCTGCCGCTCCTGCCACCGGCGCTGCATCCGACGATTCCGCCCACCTGTCACGTGGTGGTGACGCACGCCCCGGAGAGCCCGGCCGGGCCCTTCGTGCTGGCCCAGGTGCGCGTGGGCTGCCGCGCGGGGGCGTTCCAGCGGGGCCTGGTGACGCGCGCCTTCTGCGACTCGGAGCGAGCGGCCTCGGAGCTCCGACGCCGCTTCGGCTTCGACGCGGTGCGAGCGTCGGTGCGCCTGCTCTCCCGTTACGACCGGGTGGAGGCGGAGGTGACGCTGGCCGGGCGGCGGATCCTGGGCTGCGGGCTGGTCGACCCGCTCGCGATCGGCGCGGACGACGTACGCTACGTGGACGCCCTGAACCTGGCGCGGGTGGTGCGCGACGGAGAGGAGCGGGCCCGCCTGGTGCAGCTGGACGCCGTCTACCGGATCTCGCGCGCGGATCGCGGGCGGCCCGTGATCGAGGCCCTCGACGCCGCCGCCTGGCGAGCCGACGGACTCGTGCCACGCTGGGCGGTGTCCGGCTCGTTCTGCCGCGCGGATCTCACGCTTCCGCGCCCGCGCTACCTGGTCGATCCGCTGCGGCCGGCGCTGCAGGGAACCGAGCGGGTCTGAGCGGCGAAGGCGCGACGGGCGGCGGGCAGCGCGGGGTGCATGGGTGCGCCCTCGCGCCGCGCGCTTCGGCAGAGGCTGCCCGCCGGCTGGGCGGCCTGTGCGTGCTTCGGCGCGTGCGCGGTGGCGCGGGACCGCCCGCGCTCGCCCCGGCGCGGCACGAACCCTGCACCGCCCGACGCCATGCCGCGTCACGAGATCCTCTGCTGGCGTCGCCCCGCGACCTCGATCCTCGACGAGCCCGGCTTCGACATCCGTCGCAGCGAAGGGAGCCTCTTCACGCTCCAGCTCTGGGGCCGGTTGCAGCCGGGCTGGCCGGGCGGCCTGGCCGAGGGGCTCTGGCAGCGGCGGGTCAGCCTGGTCCGGGGCTTCGCGCGCAAGCTCGGGGCGATGCGCTGGCTTTCCGAGCTCACGCTGGAGCGGACCGAAGAATCCGCCGACCCGATCGTGCTCGACTACCTCGAGCTGGCCTCCCGGCCGCTGGCCTCGGGCTGGCAGCGTCCGCTTCGGCTCGACGGCTTCAAGCTGCTCGCCTCGGCGAAGCACGGTGGCTCGCTCTTCCTCGAGGTGGAGGGGCAAGACGAGGTCGGCTTCCTGGGAGCGCTGCTGATGCGCCTCGCCTTTCTCTCGCTCTTCCCCGAGGAGCTGCACCTCGACACGCGCGACGGGCGCGTGCACGACCGCTTCCATCTGGTGGGAATCGGGAGGAGTCGGCCACCGGAGAAGACGGCGGATGCGCTCGAGGGCATGCTGCGCGGCCTCGTGCACGCGCGCTGAGCTCGGGGCGGCTGCGCCTTGCCAGGGCCGAGCGCGCGGGCCGGCCGGGGCCGGGCTTCCAGCCCCCGGGGCCGAGGGGCTATGCTCGCGCCGAGCCCGCGAGAGGAGCCCCCATGGCGACCGCCCCCGCCCCCAACACCCTCGAGCACCTCGACCGCGAGCTCGAGACGATCCTCACCTCCTTCGACACCAGCTACGCATGGAACTACGGCTCGGTGAAGGAGGGTCTGCGGGACCTCTACGAGAAGGCCAAGCGCGAGCAGTGGAACGGCACGACGCAGCTCGCCTGGGACACCGCCGTGGATCCCGAGAGCGAGATCATCCCGGCGGCGGTGAACCCGCTCTCCGTCTATCCGCCCTATCAGAAGCTGACGGAGAAGGAGCGGGACCGGCTGCGTCACGCCCAGATCTCGCTCCAGCTCTCGCAGTTCCTGCACGGCGAGCAGGGCGCCCTGATCGTGGCGAGCCAGCTCGTGGGTGGAGTGCCCTGGATCGACGCCAAGCACTACGCGGCCAGCCAGACCATGGACGAAGCGCGACACGTCGAGGTGTTCAGCCGCTACCTGCGGGAGAAGCTCGAGTGGGAGTGGCCGATCAACGCGCAGCTCAAGGAGCTGCTCGACGCCACCCTCCGCGACTCGCGCTGGGACTTCAAGTACCTCGGCATGCAGATCATGATCGAAGGCCTGGCGATGGCGGCCTTCGGCAACCTCTACCAGCTCTGCCGGGAGCCGCTGCTGAAGGAGCTCCTGCACTACGTGATGAAGGACGAGTCGCGGCACGTGGCCTTCGGGGTGGTCTCGCTCAAGGACTACTACCAGGACATGCCCGCGAACGAGATCTCGGACCGCGAGGACTTCATCGTCTACGCCGCGGACCTGATGAAGAACCGCCTGATGGGAACCGAGATCGCGCGCGCCATGGGCTGGAATCCGGCCGAGGTGAGGGAGGTGGTGCTGGCCTCCCAGCCGGCGCAGATGTTCCGGCGGATGCTCTTCATGCGGATCGTGCCGAACCTGAAGAAGCTCGGGCTGCTCACGCCCAGGGTGCGCGAGGCCTTCACCCGGCTCCAGATCATCGACTTCGAGAACTACGACCCCGAGGAGGCGGATCGCCGTCTCGGCCTGGCCTGAGGGGCAAGCGAAGCGCGCAGCGAGGCGGAGCCGAGCGGAGGGCGCCTGGGCCCCGGAGCGCCGTCGGCCTCAGCGCGCGGTCCCGCCGTGGCGTCCGGCGCCGCCCGCGAACCGGGCGGCCCCCGCGCGCGTCTCGCCGCTTTCGATCACCGAGAGCCCGCGGCGAAACTCGTTGCGGAGCCCCTCCTCGAGCGGGAGGCCCATTCCCTCGTAGGTCGCCAACCGATCGGAGCGCATGCAGACCGGCGGGAAGGACGCGATCTCCTGCGCCAGCGCCTCCGCGGCCTCACGGCTCGTGCCGTCCGGCACCACGCGATTGGCGAGGCCCATGGCGAGGGCCTCCGGCGCTCCGACGGCCCGTCCGGTCAGGATCAGATCGAGCGCGCGGCCGAGGCCGACGATGCGGGGGAGCCGCAGCGTGCCGCCGTCGACGAGCGGCACGCCCCAGCGCCGGCACAGCACGCCGAATCGCGCCGACTCCTCCACCACGCGCAGGTCGCACCAGAGCGCGAGCTCGAAGCCGCCGGCCACCGCCCAGCCGGCCACCGCGGCGATGCACGGCTTGGAGAGCAGCATGCGCGAGGGCCCGAGCGGGCCGTCGCCCTCGGGCCGCGCGACGTTGCCCTGGCCCTCGGCCAGCGCCTTGAGATCGGCCCCCGCGCAGAAGTTCCCGCCTTCGCCGAAGAGCACGGCCACCGCTGCGTCGGAGTCCTGCTCGAATTCCCGGAATGCGCGGGCGAGCGCCGCCGCGGTGGCGCGGTCCACCGCGTTTCGGCGCTCCGGCCGGGAGAGGATCACGGTGAAGACCGGACCGCGTCGCTCGATGCGGATCCCGTCGCGTGTCGCGCTGCTCATGCCCGCCTCCTCGCCGCCCCGGTGCGCTCTTTTCGTCCTCGCGAGGGCGAGGTATACGATGTCGCGGCTTCGCGGGGAAGCCAGGGGCGGGGACCTCGGGGATGCGGCCCACACGTCGGGACCCTGCTCGCAATCCCGGTCGCGATCCCCGTTGGAACGATCTCCGTCGGAACGATCCCCGTCGAAAGGCCGGGCGCAGCACCGCTCGCCGGGAGCTCGGACGAGCGCGACGCACGGCGCGGCGGCGGGCGTGAGGGCGCTGGCGGGAGAGAGCGTGGCGGAGCCCCTCTGGACCCCTTCGGCGGAACGGATCGCCGCCGCGGCACTCCGGGCCTTCGCTGAGAGCGTAGGCCGGCGCTGCGCGTCCGCCGAGGACTACGCCGCGCTGTGGCGCTGGTCCCTGGACGAGCCCGCGGCCTTCTGGGGCGCGCTCTGGCGCTTCACGGGCGTGCGCGGCGACGCCGGGCCGCTCGTGCTGGAGGGCGCCGACCGGATGCCGGGCGCGTGCTTCTTCCCCGAGGCGCGGCTCTCCTTCGCCGAGAACCTGCTGCGGCGCGAGGACGAGGCACCGGCGCTGATCGCGCGGGGCGAGGACGGGCGCCGCCGCGTGCTCTCCTTCGCCGAGCTCCACGCGGAGGTCTCGCGCCTGGCGCAGGCGCTGGCCGAGGAGGGCGTCGCGCCCGGTGACCGGGTCGCAGCGCTCCTGCCCAACGTTCCCGAGGCCGTGGTGGGCCTGCTCGCCGCATCGAGCCTCGGCGCCATCTGGAGCTCCTGCTCCCCCGACTTCGGCGTGCAGGGCGTCCTCGACCGCTTCGGACAGATCGCGCCGAAGGTGCTCCTGGCGGCGGACGGCTGGCTGTACGCGGGAAAGCGTCACGACGCTCTCGCCAAGCTGCGCGAGATCGCGGCCCGCCTTCCCGGCCTGGCGCGCACCGTGGTGGTGCCCTGCGTGCAGGAGCGCCCGCCCCTCGACGGACTGCCGCGGGCGGTGGGCTGGTCGGAGCTCCTGGCGCGCTTTCCCGCCCGCCGGATCGTCTTCGCCCGGCTCCCGTTCTCCCATCCGCTGGCGATCCTCTACTCCTCCGGCACCACCGGACCCCCCAAGTGCATCGTGCACTCGGCAGGAGGCGCGCTGCTCCAGCACCTGAAGGAGCACCGCCTCCACTGCGACGTGCGGCGCGACGACCGCATCTTCTACTTCACCACCACGAGCTGGATGATGTGGAACTGGCTGGTGTCGGGGTTGGCGTCGGAGGCGACGCTGGTGCTCTACGACGGCTCGCCCTTCCATCCCGCACCCGCGGTGCTCTTCGATCTCGCCGACGCCGAACGAGTGACGCTCTTCGGCACCTCCGCCAAGTTCCTGGACGCCGCTGCGAAGGCCGGGCTCGAGCCCGCGCGCAGCCACTCGTTGGCGAGCGTGCGGACCCTCACCTCGACCGGCTCCCCGCTCGCGCCAGAGGGCTTCGACTACGTGCACGGACGCGTGAAGCGCGACGTGCACCTCGCCTCCATCTCCGGCGGCACCGACATCCTGGGCTGCTTCGTGGGAGGGGTGCCGGTGGCGCCGGTCTGGCGGGGCGAGATCCAGGGGCCGTGCCTCGGCATGGCGGTGGACGTCTTCGACGAGCAGGGCCGCCCGCTGCGCCGGGGCCCCGGCGAGCTGGTCTGCACCCGGCCCTTCCCCTCGCTCCCGGTCGGCTTCTGGAGCGATCCCGAGGGCGTGCGCTACCGGGCCGCCTACTTCGAGCGCTTCCCGGGGGTCTGGTGTCATGGCGACTGGGCCGAGTGGACGCCGCACGGCGGGCTGGTGATCCTGGGGCGCTCCGACGCGGTCCTGAACCCCGGCGGCGTGAGGATCGGCACCGCCGAGATCTACCGGGTGGTGGAGCAGGAGGACGCGGTGCTCGAGAGCCTGGTGATCGGCCAGCGTTGGCAGGGCGACGAACGGGTCGTCCTCTTCGTGCGGCTGCGCGAGGGGGTCGCGTTGGACGAGGCGCTCGAGAGCTCGCTCCGCCAGCGGATCCGTCGCAGCCTGACACCGCGACATGTTCCCGCGCGCATCGTCCAGGTGGTGGACATCCCCCGCACTCGTAGCGGCAAGATCGTGGAGCTGGCCGTGCGCGACGTGGTGAACGGCCGGCCGGTGCGGCAGCGTGAGGCCCTGGCCAACCCCGAGGCCCTGGATCTCTTCGCGGACCTCCCTCAGCTCCGCGAGTGAAGCGACCGGGCCCGGCGCCCGGCGCAGCGAGGAGAGCATGAAGCTCGGCATCAACATCGGATACTCGGGCCGCGAGATGCGGCTCCCGCTCGATCTCGTGCTCGAGGTGGAGCGCCTGGGCTACGACTCGGTCTGGACCGCGGAGGCCTACGGCTCCGACGCCGTGACCCCGCTCGCCTACCTGGCGGCGAAGACCAGCCGCATCAAGCTCGGCACCGGCATCATGCAGCTGGCGGCGCGCACGCCCGCCCTGTGCGCGATGACCATGTCCACGTTGGACGCCCTCTCCGGCGGTCGCGCGCTGGTGGGCCTCGGCCTCTCGGGCCCGCAGGTGATCGAAGGCTGGCACGGCGTCCCGTACGGGAAGCCCGCGGCGCGCATGCGCGAGTACGTGGAGATCCTGCGCAAGATCTGGGCGCGGGAGGGGCCGGTCAGCTACCAGGGCGAGGTCTACCAGCTCCCCTATCGCGGGCCGGATGCCACCGGCCTCGGCAAGCCGCTAAAGTCGATCCTCCACGGCCGACAGCTTCCGGTGTATCTGGCGACGATGGGCCCGGTGAACATCCGCACCACCGGCGAGCTGGCCGACGGCTGGCTCCCGATCTGGTTCTCGCCGCGGCGCATGCCGCTCTTCCGTCCCCATCTGGAGCAGGGATTCCGGCGGGCCGGACGCACCGGCGAGGGCTTCGAGATCGCCGCCGGCTGCAACGTGATCCTGGGCGACGACGTGCGCGGCTGCATCGATCGCCTGCGCCCGGTCTACGCGCTCTACCTGGGCGGGATGGGCGCGCGCGAGAAGAACTTCCACAACGAGATGGCGATCAAGTACGGCTACGAGGACGCCGCCAAGCGCATCCAGGACCTCTACCTGGCCGGGCACAAGGAGGAGGCGGCGCGGGCGGTGCCGGACGAGCTGGTGGACGAGCTCTCGCTGCTCGGCCCGGAGCGCCGGATTCGAGAGCGCTACCGCGACTGGGAGGCTTCGGGCGTCACGACGATCCTGGTGCAGCCGGGTGGGCGGGAGGAGATCGGCTTGATGGCCGAGGTGGCGGGCACGCGCGCGCCGTAGCGCGCGGTGCGGCCGCGCGTCCTGTAGAGGAGGTGAAGGCGGCTCGCTTGCCGAGCCGGGCAGGGCGGCGCACCCTGAGCCCAGGACGGACCCACCGGATTGACGCCGCCGCAGGCAGTGCAGGAAGAGCCGGAGCGCCTGGACGCTCCCGCCACGGCGCGCGCCGCCCGGCTCGAATCGCTCGACGTGCTCCGCGGCCTGGCGATCGCCGGGATGATCCTGGTGAACGATCCCGGCGACACCGAGCACGTCTACTCCCAGCTCGAGCATGCGCTCTGGAACGGGCTCACGCTGGCCGACCTGGTGTTCCCGGCCTTCGTCTTCGTGATGGGCTGCTCGCTCGCGCTCGCGCTCTCGCCGGCGGTGGCCCGCGGCGCGAGCCTGCGCACGCTCTGGCCGAAGATCCTGCGCCGCACCCTGGTGCTGGCGGCGTTCGGGCTGCTGCTGAACCTCTACCCGGTGTTCCACTTCGCGGACGCCCGCTTGACCGGAGTGCTCCAACGCATCGCGCTGGCCTACGCGGGCGCGTCGCTGGCCTTCCTGCTGCTGCCTCGCGCGCGGGATCAGGCGCTGCTGGCGCTCCTCCTGGTGGCGCTCTACGAGGGCCTTCTCGCCTTCGCCCCCACCCCCGGGTACGGCCCGGGCGTCCGCACACCCGAGGGCAACTTCGCGGCCTTCGTCGACCGCACCCTGCTCGGAGCCCATCTGCCGAGCGACGGCTGGGACCCGGAGGGTCTCCTCGGGACTCTCCCGACGATCGCGACGGCGCTGCTCGGTGCGCTCAGCGGCGCGTGGCTGCGGGCGAGCTCCGACCCCGTGCGGCGTAGCATCGGGCTCCTCCTCGCCGGCGTGGTCGCCGTCCTGGCGGGGCTGGCGCTCGACCCCTGGATCCCGATCAACAAGGGGCTGTGGAGCGCGTCCTTCGTGCTGGTGACGGCCGGGGTCGGGATGGCGCTCCTCGGGGTCCTCCACGGCGTGGTGGACCAGCGCGGCCTCCGGCGCTGGTCCTTCCCGCTGCGCGTGCTCGGCATGAACCCGATCACGATCTACATGCTGTCGAGCCTGCTCGCGACGACGCTCGTGAGCATCGTAGTGATCCGCTCCGACGGGAGCGAGGCCACGCTGCAGATGCTGCTGGTGGACGGCGTCGGCGCGCTCGGGCTTCCACCCAAGGCGGGCTCGCTGACCTATGCTGCCTGCTTCGTGACGTTCTGGACCGGGGTGGCGATCTGGATGCATCGCCGGCGGATCTTCATCAAGATCTGAGGCGGAGGCGGGGTCGGCGGTGCGGTGGCGCTCGAGCGCGTGGGTCCTGGTGTGGGTGCTGACGGCAGCGTCCGCGCGGGCCGAGGTTCCGAGCGGGACGCCTCCCGAGCCGCTCCGGGTGCGCGACGGCGAGCGGCTGCTCGTGGTCTCGCCGCATCCCGACGACGAGACGCTGATCGCCGGCGGCCTCGCCCAGCGCGTGCTCTCCCACGGTGGCAGCGTCCGCACCGTGATCCTGACCGCGGGCGATGGCTACGTGGAGGCGGTGGAGGCGGAGACCGGCGAGCTGCGGCCGCGGCCGCGGGAGTTCCTGCGCTACGGCGAGGAGCGGATCCGTGAGGCCCACGAGGTGGCACGGCTCCTCGGCGGCGGCCGCATCCACCTCGACGTGCTCGGCTTCCCCGACGGCGGGCTCGAGCCGCTGCTCCACGCCCACTGGGCCCGCCAGCATCCCGAGCGGTCGGCCACCACCGAGGAGACGGCTCCGCCGTATCCACAGGCGCTGGATCGTCGCGTCGCCTACGACGGCGCCGACCTGCGGGCCGAGCTGGTGCGAATCCTGCGCGAGACCCGGCCCACGCTGGTGGCGATGTCCGACGACCTCGATCTCCATCCGGACCACCGGGCGAGCGGCCTCTTCACGCTGCTCGCGCTCGACGACTGGCGCCGGCTCTCGGCGCGACGCCGCGAGAGACCGCGCCCGATGCCGCGTCTCCTGGCGTATCTCGTGCACTGGCCCCACTGGCCGATCGGCTGGGAGACCGAGGGCGGGCCCGACGAGGTGGCAGAGCTCGGCCTCGACCTGCCGCCCGAGCTTCCGCTGCGCGGCGAGACGCGGACCTGTCTCGCGCTCACGCCGGAGGAGATCGCGCGCAAGCGCGACGCGCTCGCGGCCTACCACACCCAGCAGGTCGCGATGGGCGCCTTCCTGGCGGCCTTCTCGCGGGCGACGGAGTGCTTCTCGCTGCTGGACCAGCGCGACGTGGAGGCCGTCGCCTCGAGGGTCGAGCGCGGGCGGCAGGCCGCGGTGGAGCGTGCCCGGCTGCGCGGCCGCCCCGCGGTGCAGCCGGCTCCGCGCTGAGGCGCCGCGGTGATACAGTGATCGGCTCACCGCGGAGGCTCCGATGGCGTCGCTCCCGAGCTCCCTCGCCGAACTCGACTGCGTGGCCCAGGCGGAGCTCGTCCGACGCGGCCAGGTGTCGCCCCGCGAGCTCGTGGAGGCGGCGGTGGCGCGGATCGAGAGGCTCGATCCGGAGCTGAACGCGGTGATCCACCGCCGTTTCGAGCGCGCGCTGGAGGAGGCGGCCTCGCCGGCGCTGCCCGAGGGTCCGTTTCGCGGCGTCCCGTTCCTGCTGAAGGATCTCGGAGCGCCGTCCGCGGGGGATCCCTACCACGCGGGGATGCGCTTCCTCCGCGACGCCGACTGGCGGGAGACGGAAGACGCGTACCTGACCGCGAAGCTGCGTCGAGCCGGCTTCGTCTTCCTCGGACGCACCAACACGCCCGAGCTAGGGATCCTGCCCACCACCGAGCCCGAGGCCCACGGCGCGACGCGCAATCCCTGGGATCCCACCCGCTCGGCGGGCGGCTCGAGCGGCGGCGCCGCGGCGGCGGTGGCGAGTGGCATGGTGGCGGCCGCCCACGCGAGCGACGGCGGAGGCTCGATCCGCATCCCTGCCAGCACGAACGGCCTGGTGGGCTTGAAGCCAACGCGCGCCCGCTCCTCCTTCGGGCCGGGAGTGGGGGAGCGCTGGGGCGGCTTCTCCTGCGAAGGGGTGGTGAGCCGCAGCGTGCGTGACACCGCGGCGATCCTGGACGTGGTGCACGGCGCGATGCCCGGCGATCCCTACGTGGCTCCCGCGCCGGGACGGCCCTACACCGGCGAGGTGGGCGCGTCGCCCGGACGGCTGCGCATCGGCCTCATGACGGTCGGCCCGCGCGGCATGGCCGTCCATCCGGAGTGCCGGGCGGCGGCGCGCGCCGCCGCGCAGACACTCGAGGGTGTCGGGCACGCGGTGGAGGAGGCCCATCCGTCCGCCCTCGACGATCCGGCGCCGGTGGGCGCGTATGCGACCGTGGTGGCGGCCAGCACGGCCCGCGCCCTCGACGCCTGGGCGGCGCGCGTCGGTCGGCCGATCCAGCCGGAGGACGTGGAGCCCCTGACCTGGGGGCTCGCGGAGCTCGGGCGCGGGTTCGCGGCGCCCCGCTACCTGGAGGCGATCGAGACCACCCACGCCTTCGGGCGCCGCCTCGCCGCCTGGTGGGGGAGCGGCTTCGATCTCCTGCTGACGCCCACCCAGGCCGAGCCGCCCCCGCCGCTCGGCAGCTTCGTCTCCACCCGGGAGGCGCCGCTCCAGCCGTATTTTCGCGCCGCGCCCTTCGGCGCCTTCACCCTGGGCTTCAATCTGACCGGTCAGCCCGCCATCTCGCTCCCGGTGCACTGGACGCCCGACGGCCTGCCGGTGGGCGCGCAGCTCGTCGCCGCCTATGGCCGGGAGGACCTCCTGCTGCGAGTGGCCGCCCAGCTCGAGCAGGAGCGCCCCTGGAGCGCCCGGAGACCTCGAATCCGGGCGTAGCAGGGCCGGGCTCGACCCCCTCGCTTGACGGCCTGCCCCACCGGCCTCATAATCGAAACCGAAATTCCGGTTTCTTTCTCTGGAAAGGGCCGGTCGCTGGAGCGCGATGGACCGCCCCTTGCCGTCGCTTCGCTGGATCCGCCCTCCGCTGCAGGCGCGCACCCGCCGTTCCCTCGTCCGCTTCCTGGACGCCGCGGAGGCGCTGACGGCCGAGAAGGGCTTCGACGATGCCTCGATCGGCGAGATCGCCCGGCGCGCGGGCTCCTCGGTGGGGGCGTTCTACCGGCGCTTCCCCGACAAGGACGGCCTGCTCCAGGCGCTCCACGAACGCTTCTGCGAGGAGGCGCGCGCCACCGCCGACGACGCCCTCGATCCCGCGCGCTGGGAGGGCGCGCCGCTCGCGCGGATCGTCGGCGCCGTGGTCACCTTCCTGGTGCAGATCACGCGCGAGCGCGCGGGGCTGGTGCGGGCCATCGCGCTGCGCGAGGCCGGCGATCCCGCCATTCGCGAACGGGCGCAGCGCCTCCAGCGCTACGTGCGCGAGGGCCTGGCGCGCATCGTGCGCCAGCGCTCCGATGAGATCGATCATCCCGATCCCGAGCGCGGCATCCACTTCGTCTACGGCGTGGCCCTGGCCGCGCTCGATCGCCGCGCCCTGCTCGGCGAGGGGCCGAGCGCGGCCTTCGACGAGCCCGATCCCGAGCTCGCCTGCGAGCTCACGCGTGTCTTCCTCGGCTACCTGGGCGTGCGCCCGGGACGGCCCCCCACCACCGGACGCCCGCGCGCGTCGGAGGAGAAGCCATGACCGCCCTGGAGAAGCTGCACCCCGAAGAGCCCGTCGAGCACCTGCGCGTGCCGCTGGACGTCTCCTACAACTGGGAGTACGCCGCGACCCGCAGCCAGCTGATGCGCCTCTACGAGAATGCCAAGCGCGACCAGTGGAACTCGACCACGCGCCTCGACTGGTCGATCGACGTCGATCCCCACGCGCCGCTGATCCCCGATCAGAGCATCGGGATCTGGGGCACGCCGCTCTGGGAGCGACTCACGCCGCGCGAGGTGGAGCGGCTGCGCCACGAGGCCATCACCTGGCAGCTCTGCCAGTTCCTCCACGGCGAGCAGGGGGCGCTGCTCGCCACCGCCCAGATCGTCGACACCGTGCCGTGGTACGAAGGCAAGCAGTACGGCGCCACCCAGGTGATGGACGAGGCTCGTCACGTCGAGGTGTACCGGCGCTTCGTGCAGGAGAAGCTCGAGCACGAATACCCGGTGAACCCGCAGCTGAAGCAGCTCCTCGACGCCATCCTCGAGGACTCTCGCTGGGACTTCAAGTTCCTGGGCATGCAGATCATGGTGGAGGGGCTGGCGCTGGCGGCCTTCGGCACCATGCGCGACACGGCGCAAAACGCGCTGCTGCGCGACCTCACCGGTGCGGTGATGGAGGACGAGTCGCGGCACGTCGCCTTCGGGGTGCTCTCGCTGCGGGAGTTCTGCCGGGACCTGGGCGAGAAGGAGCGCGCGGAACGCGAGGACTTCGTCTACGAGGCCTCGGTCCTGATGCGCGATCGGATCCTGAACCGCGAGGTGTGGGAGGCGATGGGCCTCGACGCGGACGCCTGCATTGCCCACGCAATGGAGTCGCCGCTGGCGAAGGAGTTCCGGCGCCGCCTGTTCTCGAAGATCGTCCCCAACGTGAAGAGCCTGGGCCTCCTCTCCGCGCGCCAGCGCCAGCGCTTCGCGGAGCTGGGGATCCTCCAGTTCGAGAACGAGACCACCTCGGACGTGGACGAGGCGATCGAGGCCGAGCGGCGAGCGCGCCGGGGCGAGCCGGCGCCGGCCGGCGCCTGAGCGCCGCTCTCGTCCGCGCTCAGCCTTCCACCGTCTCGAAGACGAGCTGGAAGCGCCGCTTTCCGAGCCGGTGGCGGGGCGTGAGCGCGAGGAGCGCCTCGAGCCCGCTGCCGGCGAGGCCGCGCTCCACGCGGGCGCGGCCCGCCGCGGGGAGCGCACGCCAGGCGTCGAGGCTGCGCTGGAGCATCCAGAGGGTGTAGGGGCTGGTGATCCGCTCCATCGCACGGCCTCGCAAGCTCGTCCGGTGTCGGCCGACGGCGCGCGGGGGGGTCTCGCTCCCCGCAGGCCGCTGCTCCGCCCACCGCTCCACCGCCGCCACGCCGTCCCGGAGCAGGGGCACGGCGTCGCGACCCACGAGCTCGAGCAAGGCACGGGTGCCGGGCGGCAGCGCGTCGCCCTCGGGCCAGCCGCCGGCGGTCTCGGGCTCGGGGTGGTTCATCCGCTCGATCCAGTGGCAGACGCGCGGGGCGCTCGTCCGCAGCAGCCGTCCCGGCACCGCGTCGAGCAGGAGGTGCGCGTAGAGCGGGCCCATCAGCGCGCAATCGGCCAGGGACGGCCGCTCGCCGAGCAGGTACGGCGTCTCCCGGAAGTGTCGCTCGAGGAGGGCCAGCAGCTCGGCCAAGTGCGCTTCGATGGCGGGGGCCGTCTCGGGCGTGATGCCGAGCGCGAGCAGGCTGCCCGCCATCCGGTCGGCGAAGCGGGCGGCGCCGGACGGATCGCCGCTCGCGGCGGCGAAGTCCGCGCGGGCCCTGGTCGCGCTCTCGGGGAAGCTCCAGCGGTAGTGCATCGCGGGAAGCAGCAGGAACTCGTCGGCGTAGAGCTCGAGGAGAAGGCCCGCCAGGCGCTGGAGCGGCGCGGTCGGGTAGAGCGCGGGCTCGGGGAAGCGGCGCTCGAGCGCGTCCAGGATCTCGCTGGTGTCCTGCCAGGTCTCGTCTTCGGGCGTCACCACCACCGGGATGAATCCGAGCCCGGTGCGCGGCAGGATCACCTCGCGGTAGGCGCGAGGGGTCGGCAGGATCTCCCGGAAGGGCACTCCCTTCCAGCGCAGCGCCGGGCGCACCTTCGCCGAGAAGTAGGAGATCTCGCTGGCGTAGAAGCGGAAGGCGGCGCTCGCGGGCGTCCCGACCATCGGCTTCAGACCGGCGCCTGTGGCGCGAGCGCGGGGCTGCGGGGCGGTGGCAGCCGGCGGCGCAGCTCCGCGATCAGCTCCTCCCGCTGCCGCCGGCGGGCGGGCTCGTCCCACAGGTTCCGCCACTGGCGGGGATCGTTCCGCAGGTCGTAGAGCTCGCCCTCCGTGCCGTCGTAGAGCGTGCCCGGCTCGTAGACCGTGCAGAGCCAGCCCTCGCGCCAGAGGCTCCGCAGGCCGGTGCGGACGCCCCGGTAGAGGCCGTCCCATTCCGTGAGGACGTGCTCGCGTGGCGAGCCCGGAGCGGTGGGGAGCGGAGCGCCCTCGACATCGTTCGGTGTCGGAAGGCCCGCGATGGCGCAGAAGGTCGGTGCCAGGTCCAGGTGGCCCACCGGCTCGTCGATCACCGCGGGCGCGATCCCCGCGCAGGGCGCGGGGCGCCAGATCAGCGGCACGCGCATCAGGGCGTCGACGTGGTACGGGCCCTTGAAGAGCAGGCCGAAGTCGCCCTGCAGCTCGCCGTGATCGGTGGTGAAGAGGACGTCGGTCCGGGCTTCCCAGCCGCGCTCCCCGATGCGCGCCAGCACCCGGCCCAGGGCCTCGTCGATGAGCTCGTTCTTCACGTGGACGCGGGCGTTCACCTCGCGGATCTGGTCGGGCGTGAGCCGCGCGGGCACGAAGCCGGGAGGGGCCTCGAAGTTGGTGTTGCTGCGGCCCAGGAACCAATCGAGCCAGTGGTGGGGCTTCGACTCGAGCAGACGCGCGCACGCCTCCGGGCTTCCCGGATAGCCTTCGGGCAGCGGGAGATCGCGCCAGGCGATGCGCCCGAGCTCCGAGGCCGGGGGATCCCACGGATGGTGCGGATCCGGAAAGCTCATCCAGACGAACCAGTGGGCGTCCGGCGGCAGCGAGTCCAGATAGGCCAGTGTGCGATCCGCGACCCAGTCCGTGTGGTAGTGGCCGCGCGGCACCGGGTTCCAGTGCACCTGAGGCGCGCCGGTGTCGCCGCCGCCCGCATGGTTCACGACGACGCTCCCGTCGTCGGCCCGGGTCAGCACCGGATAGAAGCCGGCCACCTCGCCGGGGTGTCGCTCGCGCAGCCAGCGGGGATAGTGGCCGAGGCCGAGGGCGCCGTGCATCGCCAGCTCGACGCTGTCGAAGCCGCGGTAGGGGCCGTAGCCGGTCTCGGCGAGCCGGCTCTCGGCGAAGCGGCGTTCGGGATCGAACGCGGGCTCGAAGTGGGCCTTGCCGAGGAGGGCGGTGCGATAGCCGCCCCGCTCGCGCAGCCAGCTCGCGATGCTCGGAGCGTCCGCCGGGAGGGGGATTCCGTTCATCACGACGCCGTGGCTGCGGGCGTGCTGCCCGGTCAGCATGGTGGAGCGCGAGGGCATGCAGACCACGTTCTGACAGTGGGCCCGCGTGTAGCGGATCCCGCTGGCGGCCAGCCCGTCGGCGACCGGCGTGCGGGCGATCCGGCCGCCGTTGCAGCCGAGCGCGTCGTAGCGCTGCTGGTCCGTCGTGACGAAGAGGAGGTTGCGAGGCATGGGGCGCTCCTGGCGTCGGCTTCGAGCCTAGAACTTATTGCACTCGGACTGCAAGATCATCTAGAGTCGGCCCGTGGCCCCCGGGGTGCGCCAGACGACGCGAGCGCCGACCCGCCTGGCGGGCCCCGAGCCGACGCCGGAGAGGGAGCACCGAGCCCGCCGGGAGCGGGCGCCCGGGGGATTCGCGCGGACGGCGGCGGGGGCGACGCCGCCGCTGCCGCTGGACGGCCGGCGGGCTCGCGCCGTGCGCACCCGGCAGGCGGTGGTGGACGCGCTGCTCCAGCTCCTCGACGCGGGCGAGCTCCGCCCCGGCGCGGCGCGCATCGCGGAGCGGGCAGGGGTCTCGCTCCGCACGGTCTTCGAGCACTTCGAGGACCTGGAGAGCCTCTTCGCCGCCGCCGCCGAGCGACAGATCGAACGCGTGCGCCGGCTGGTCGGCGCTGCCGCGGATTCCGGCCCGCGCGAGGCGCGCCTGCGCGGCTTCGTCGCACGACGCGCCCGACTGCTCGAGCGCATCTCGCCGGTGCGCCGGGCGGCGCTCCTGCATGCCCCGTTCTCGCCCGAGATCCAGCGCCGGCTGCGCTGGGTGGCCGGGCTGCTGCGCGAGGAGGTGGAGCGCGCGTTCGCGCCCGAGCTCCGGCTCCGCCGGGGCGTGGCGCGGCGCGAGCTCCTCGACGCGCTCGACGTGGCGGCCGACTGGTCGAGCTGGGAGGCGCTGCGGGCAGGGCGGGGGCTCCCGCCGGTGCGCGCCCGCGCCGTGATCGAGCGCCTGCTGCGTGCGCTCCTTCAGAATCCCTCGTAAGGACGGGAGGTTCAGGCCATGGGTCGAAATATTCTCTTCATCACGACGGACCAGCAGCGCTACGACGCGCTCGGCTGCAACGGCGGCCGGATCGCCCGCACGCCGGTCGCCGACCGGCTGGCCGCGAGCGGGATCCGCTACACCCGGGCCCACAACCAGAACGTGGTCTGCATGCCGGCGCGCTCGACCCTCCTCACGGGCCAGTACGTGCGCACCCACGGCGTGGTGGCCAACGGGGTGCCGCTTCCCGCGGACGCGCCGAGCGTGGCCGCGTATCTGCGGGAGGCGGCGGGCTACCGCACGGCGCTCGTCGGCAAGGCCCACTTCGAGCCCGCCTTCGACCCGGGCCTGCGCTGGCCCGAGAACCGCCTGGGGGCCGAGGGCTCGACGGGGCCGCATCGGGGCTTCGAGCGCCTGGAGCTCGCGATGCACGTGCCGCTCGGGCCGTGGCACTACTCGCGTTGGCTGCGCGAGCGCTTCCCCGAGGAGGTGAAGGGCTTTGCCCCGCTCCTCTCCGGCGCCGGCGGCGGCGAGACCGGCGCACCGGAGGTGGCGCTAAACCCGATCCCGCGCGAGCACTACCACACCGACTGGGTGGCCGAGCGCACCGTGGCGTACCTGGATTCGCTTCCCGCCGATGCCGACTGGTTCGTCTGGATGAGCTTCCCCGACCCGCACCATCCCTGGGATCCGCCGGCCTCGGAGCGGCATCGCGTGCCCTGGCGGGAGCTCGACCTCCCGCCGGGCCATCCGGGCTCGCCGGAACGCATCGTGGAGATCCTCGGCCAGAAGCCCCGACACTGGCTGGCGTGGTGGGAGGGACGCTTCCCCAACCTCGAGGGCGGGCCGGCGGCGTTCGTGCCGTCGCGCCTCAGCCACGACCAGATCCGCGAGGTGAACGCATTGGTGCACGTCGAGAACGAGCTCGTCGACGAGGCGTGCGGGCGCGTGCTGGCTCGCATCGCCGAGCGCGGCTGGGAGGCGAGGACCGACGTCTTCTTCACCACCGACCACGGCGAGCTGCAGGGTGACTTCGGTCTGCTCTACAAGGGCCCCTACCACGTGGATGCGCTGATGCGCATCCCTCTGCTCTGGCGCCCGGCGCCCTCGGCTCGGATCGCGCCGGCGGTGGTGCACGAACCGGTGGGTCAGCTCGATCTGGCGCCGACCTTCTGCCGTGTCGCTGGCCTGCCGGTGCCCGATTGGATGCAGGGCGCGCCCCTCCCGCTGGCGCCGGGATCCGGGCGCGAGCGCGTCATCACCGAGTGGGACAGCCAGTTCGATCGATGCGGGATGCACCTGCGCTCGATCTACCGCGACGGATGGCTCTGCACGGTCTACGAGCCGAGCACGCGCGACGTGGGATTCCCGGCGGAGCGGGTGCTGCGGGCCATGGGCTGGAAGGGGCCGCTCCCGGACCTCGTCTACGACGGAAGCGAAGGCGAGCTCTACGACCTGGTGGAGGATCCGCTCCAGTGGCGGAACCTCTGGAGCGACCCGGGGCGCCGCGCGCTGCGCGGCGAGCTCGTGGCCGACCTCTACGCGCACCTCCCGCCGCCCCGCGAGCAGCGGCTGGCGGTGGAGGCGCCGGCCTAGCGAGGGAACGATCGGGCCGGGGCCCTAGAACAGCGGGACGTCGCCGTCCGGAGCGTAGGACGTGATCTCGCAGTCGAGCGAGATCACCTCGAAACGCGGCGCCGCCCACGCCGCCCGCCCGCGATCGGCCCCCGGAGGAGCCGACGCGCCGCCCGACCCATGGTCAGTGTGGACGTGGTCGTTGTGGATCTGCATGGCCCGATCCCATAGCACTCCCGGGCTCCGCGTGCACTGGCGGGCGCCCCTAGATCGCCCGCCGGAGCTCGAGGGCCTGGACCAGGCCGGCGCGGGTCACGGCGCCGAGGAAGCGCTGGCCGTCGACGATCGGGATCTGGTTCAAGTTGCGCTCGCCCATGGTGCGCAGGAGTTCGCGCACCGGGACGTCCGGCGCCGCCGTCACCAGCGAGGGGAGGGGCGTCGCGACCTGCGCCACGCGCGTGACCTCCCAGGCCTCGGGCGGGACGCGCTTCACGTCGGTGAGGGTCACGATTCCGAAGATCCGACCGGCTTGCTCCACCAGCGCCCAGCGGTGTCCCCTCATCACGTGCTCGCGCGCGAAGCGCGCGACGGAGGTCTCGGCGTCGACCCGCGCGAGATCCGGCTCCATCACGTCGCGGGCCGCCAGGCCGCGCAGCGAGTCCTCGATCACGGTCTGGCGGATCGTGGCGCCCGACGCGGAGAGCAGGAACCAGCCAATGAAGGCGGTCCAGAGCCCCCCCGCGAAGTCGCCGCGCACCAGGAACTCGATCGCGCCGAGGGCGATGAAGCCGTAGGCCAGCGCCTGGCCCACGCCGGCCGCCACCCGGGTGGCGCGCGCGGGGTCGCCGCCCCGCGCCCACAGGAGCGCGCGCAGCACGCGGCCACCGTCCAGGGGAAAGCCGGGAAGCAGGTTGAAGACCGCGACCACAGCGTTGATCGTCGTGAGCCAGCGGAGCATCGAGGCCGCGCCCGAGGCGGCGGGCACGGCGCCGGTCAATGCGAAGAAGAGCCCGGCCAGGAGGCCGCTCACCAGCGGACCTGCGAGGGCGATCTTGAGCTCGGCGCCAGGCGTCTCAGGGTCGCGTTCGAGCAGCGCCACCCCACCGAAGACGAAGAGCGTGATCGAGCGCACGGGAACGCGATGCCGCTGCGCCACCACGCTGTGTCCGAGCTCGTGGGCCACGATCGAGGCGAAGAAGAGGATCGAGGTCGCGGCGGCCAGCAGCCAGCGCAGGCCGGGCATCCAGTCGGGATGCTGCTGCGCCAGGGACCCGGAGAGGCCGAGCGTGATCAGCAGGAAGACGATCAGCCAGGTCGGGTGCAGATAGACCGGGATTCCGAACAGCCGTGCGATGCGGAGGCCGCCGCTCATGGCGCGAGCTTAGCCCGCCACGCCTCAGCGCAGCAGCACGTCACAGAAGAAGCGCACACGACGCACCAGGCGTCCGAAGGCGTTGTGCTGGATGTTGCGGCGCAGGGCCACCAGGACCCGTCGCTCCAGGGCGTGACGGCTGCGCGGCAGCCAGGGCGCGGGCCGAGCGGGGATTCCGGCCGCGGAGGCGAGATCGCGCTCGAGCTCCGCGCGCGAGCGGCCGAAGGCCGCGAGGTCCTCGTCTGCGAGCGACTCCAGGATGCGCCGCGCCACGGTCACGCCGGCCGGATGCGCCGCCAGCGTCTTCGCCCACTTGCCGAGGGACGCCGTGGTGGGGCGGGTCTCGCGGCTCACCGTCACCGGATCGCCGAGCCCGCGCGCCGCGGGCGCTGCGCCCTGGGCCTCGCCGTACCTCACCATGCGCGGATCGAAGGCGATCCCGAGATGCGCGCAGACGGGTGTCAGCGTCGCCTCCGGCTCCTGCACCAGCGACTCGTAGCGCACCGTCACCAGCGGCACGGGCCGCTCGCGGAGGAAGCGCGCGATCGCGGGGACGTAGCGCTCGAGGAGCGGGTTGTGGGCGTGGGCCACCTCCGGATCCCCGTCGAAGAACGACTCCACGAACGAAGACCAGATCGCGAAGGGGTGACGCGTCAACACCACGTAGCGGGCACGGGGATAGAGTCGGCCGACGAAATCGAGGACGAGCGCATACGCCGGCGTCTTGTCCACCAGCAGACGTCGGCCCGAGGTGGCGAGCAGCCGGGTGTAGAGCCCGTCGGTGAAGCCGCGCATCGCCTCCAGGTAGTCGACCTCGCCACGCGGGAGCATCCGCACGAGCTCGCGCAGCGCCTCCTGGGTGACGAATGGATCGTAGGGCGCGCGCTCCACCCGCTCGTGGTAGCCGAGGTGGGCGAGCGGCGTCAGCAGATGGGGCTCCGCCGGAGCGAAGACCTCCGGATGCGCGCCGAGCATGCGCGCGAGAAGGGTCGAGCCCGAGCGCGGCGGGCCGATCACGAAGACGAGGCGGTCTTCCACGTGCGGGTGTCCCCTCCGGACGCGAGGGTGCCCCGGCCTCGGGAGCCGTGGCAAGGCGCGGCCGGCCGCGTGGCGACGGCGCGCGGCGGGAGGCAGCCGGGCCTAGACTGCGGGCGTGGAGCTCTACCTGGTCCGCCACGCCGCCGCGGAGGAGCGTCTGGCCGGGCGGCCGGACGCCGAGCGGCGCCTCACCTCGGAGGGCCGCGAGGAGTTCGGCGCCGGGGTGCGCGGGCTCCGGGCGCTCGGCCTGCGTCCCGACCGGCTGCTCACGAGCCCGCTGGTGCGTGCGCGGGAGACGGCCCGTCTGCTGGCGGCGGGGCTCGACGGCCCCGAGCCCGAGATCGAGGAGGCCCTCTCGCCTGGGGGCTCGGGCGAGGAACTCCTCGGATCCCTGCGCGGCGCGGGCGAGAGGGTGTTCCTCGTCGGCCACGAGCCCGATCTCGGCCGCCTCCTCCTCCTGGCGGTGGCGGGCCGGCCCGGCGACGGCGCGCCGCTCAAGAAGGGCGGGGCCGCCCGGATCGACTTCGAGGGCGCGCCGCGGCCCGGAGCGGGCGAGCTCCACTGGCTCCTGACGCCGCGACAGCTCCGCCGGCTCGGTCGCGCGGGCTCCTGACACCCGTCCGCTGTCGCGAGCGCCTCGGGATCGCGGCAGAGCCCGCGCTCGAACCTTCCGCTGCCCGGTGTTGCCCGTGCCCCGGGAAGCCCGGAGAGCGAACCCGGCATGCCGCCGGGCGGTCGATTCCCCCGGTCCGCTAGAACTCGAGGGAGTTCTCGGCCGCCACGCGGGCGTACCAGTGGCCGCTCTCCTTGAGGGTCCGGCGGCCGCTCGCGAAGTCCACGTGGACCAGGCCGAAGCGCTGCGCGAAGCCCTCCGACCACTCGAAGTTGTCGAGGAGCGTCCAGGCGTGATAGCCGCGCACGTCGGCGCCGGCCTGGATCGCGCGGTGCACCGCCTCCAGGTAGCCGCGATAGAACTCGATGCGACGCACGTCGTTCACCACACCGCGCGCATCCGGCGCATCGGCGTAGGAACAGCCGTTCTCCGTGACCTCGATGACGGGGCGATCGTAGTCGCGCGTCACGCGAAGGATCATGTCGTGGAGGGCGTCGGGCCAGACCTCCCAGCCGAAGTCGGTCTTCGGCCCCTGATTCCCGCCGGCGCCGCCGACCACCCGCGCGCCCACGTTCCTGTCCGCCGGATCGTCGGCGACGAGCGAGCGGAAGTAGAGGTTGATGCCGACGAAGTCGAGCGGCGCGCGCACCCGCTCCATGTCGCCGGGCTGCACCCCGAGCTTCTCGAGCGGGACGCCGCCGCGGTACGCCTCGGGGTAGCGGCCGCGAAGCGCGGGAGCGAGGTACCACTCGTTCAGGAAGCGGTGCCAGCGCTCGGCCGCCTCCCGATCCGCGGGCTTGTCGCTGGCCGGCTCGCAGTGCGACATGCTGAAGGCGGTGCCGATCACCGCCTCCGGCGCGAGCGCCCGCATGGCCCGGAAGGCGTCGCCGTGGGCCAGGTTCACCACGTGGGTGGCGCGCAGGAAGGCGTCGGGCTCGCGGCGCCCCGGCGCGTGGATTCCCACCAGGTAGCCGAAGGTCGTGAAGACGGCGGGCTCGTTGAAGATCATCCAGTGCTTCACGCGATCGCCGAGCGCCTTCACCATCAGCTCCGCGTAGTCGGCGAAGCGCCCCGCCAGGTCCCGGTTGGGCCAACCCCCGGCATCTTCCAGGGCCTGCGGCAGATCCCAGTGGTAGAGCGTGGGGAACGGCCGGATGCCGTTCTCCAGCAGCGCATCCACCAGACGCCGGTAGTAGTCGACACCCTTGGCGTTGGCCGGCCCGCGCCCGTCGGGCTGGATGCGCGGCCAGCCGATCGAGAAGCGGTAGCTCCCGAGGCGCATCTCCCGGAGCAGCGCCACGTCCTCCAGGTAGCGATGGTAGGAATCGCAGGCCACGTCGCCGGTGTCGCCGTTCTTGATCCGGCCCGGGGCATGGGCGAAGCGATCCCAGATCGACTCGCCCTTGCCGTCCTGCTGCCAGCCGCCCTCGATCTGGTAGGACGCGGTGGCCGCGCCCCAGTGGAAGCCGCGGGGAAAGCGCAGCAGCGCCATGGCTCAGCCCTCGCCCCGCAGCGCTTCGAGCACCTGCTGCGGGTGCTTCTCGGCGCTCGCGACCCTGGCCCAGTGCTTCCGTACCTTCCCATCCGGGCCGATCCAGACGGTGGAGCGGATCACGCCGCGGGTCTTCTTGCCGTAGAGGACCTTCTCGCCGTAGGCGCCGTACTTCTCCATCACCTTGTGGCCGGGATCCGAGAGGAGCGGGAAGGGGAGCTTGTACTTGGCCTTGAACTTCTGGTGCGAGTCGGAGTCGTCGCCGGAGACGCCGAGCACCACCACGCCGCTCTTCTGGAGCTCCTTCCAGGCGTCACGAAAGCCGCAGGCCTCCTTGGTACATCCGGGAGTGTCGTCCTTGGGATAGAAGTAGAGGACGACGTCGTGGCCGGCGAAGTCCGCGAGCGAGCGGGGCTTGCCGCTCTCGTCGGGGAGCGTGAAGGGCGGGGCGGCTCTTCCTTCCTGTACCGGCATGGGATCCTCCTGCACGTGCGCGCTCGGCGCATCATAACGCGCAGCCGAGGACGGCGGAGCGCGCCAGGCCTCCCGGGCAGGGCGCTGGGAGCGCTTCGGCCAGGCGGGTAAGCTCCGGCACCATGACGCAGGAGAGCCCGCCGGCGCCGGCCTCCCTCGCGCCCGCCGGCGGAGCGCTCCCGCGGCCCGGGCCGGCGGGGTCCCTGGCGCGCGGCGAGTGGGTCCTGGCCGCGCTGCTGCTCGCGGCGTTCGTGCCGGCCCTTCAAGCCATGGCGCAGGTCTGGCGCTCGGTGGACTACTACTCCCACGGATTCCTGGTGCCGCTGGTCTCGCTCTGGTCGCTCCTGCGCACGCGGCCGCGGCGACGCCGCCTGGCGCTGGAGCCGAGTCGCGCCGGCCTGCTGCTGCTCGCCGCGGCGCTGGCCGCCTATGCCGTCGGGCTCGCGGCCTCGCTCGTCACGCTCCAGGGGCTCGCGTTCGTGACCGCGGTGGCGGGAGCGGTCTGGCTGCGCCGCGGGGGCGCCTGGCTGCGCGCGCTCTCCTTCCCGGTGGGCTTCCTCCTCTTCATGGTGCCGCTGCCCGAGAGCTGGCTCGCCCCCACGATCACGGGCCTCCGCCTCCTGGTGTCGCAGGCCTCGGTGTCCCTGCTCCAGGCCTTCGGGACCGCCGTCGCCCGCGACGGCAACGTGCTCCTGCTGCCGGACGGCCAGTCGCTCTTCGTGGCCGAGGCCTGCAGCGGCGTCACCTCCCTGGTGACGCTCACGCCGCTCGCCGTCCTGATCGCCCACCTGACCGAACGCTCGACGCTGCGGCGCGTCCTCCTCGTCCTCTCGGTGGTGCCGATCGCGCTCACCGGGAATCTCCTGCGCGTGATCGCCACGGTCCTGACCGCGGAGCGGCTCGGCGCCGACGCGGCGAGCGGGGGCCCGCTGCACGAGATGACGGGGCTCTTCACCTACGTGCTGGGCTGCCTCGTCCTGCTCGCCGTCGGCCGCCTGCTACGTCGCGTGCTCCCCGACCGTCGCGCGGCGTGAGCGGCGAGACGGCGCCGCCCGGGCTCCCGGCCCCCGACGCGGCCGAGCTCTCGGCGCGCGCCAAGGCGCTCGCCCTGGCGCTCGGCTTCGATCTGGCGGGCGTCGCCCCGGCCGAGCCCGCACCCCATGCCGAGCGTCTCCCCGAGTGGCTCGCACGCGGCTACGCGGGCGAGATGGCCTGGCTCGGCCGGCGCCTGGAGGAGCGGATGGATCCCCGCCGCCTGCTCCCGGGCGCCCGGAGCCTGCTCCTGGTGGGGCTGGTCTACGACCCCGGCCCGGCCGCGCCGGCGGCCCGCGCAGCGGGCGAGATCGCGCGCTACGCCGGCGGCGAGGACTACCACGAGGTGGTGCGCGAGCGGCTGGAGGCGCTGCGCGCCGCCGTCGAGGCGCTGGCCGCGCGGCCCATCCAGACTCGCGTGTACGTGGACACCGGTCCGCTGCTGGAGCGACCCCACGCCGCGCGAGCCGGCCTCGGCTGGGTGGGCAAGAACACGCTGCTGATCCACCCGTCGCTCGGCTCCTACCTGTTCCTGGGCGTCCTGCTGACGGACCTCTCGCTCGCACCCGAGGCGCCCGAGCCCGACCACTGCGGGAGCTGCCGCGCCTGCCTGGACGCCTGCCCGACGGACGCCTTTCCCGAGGCCTACGTGCTCGATGCGAGCCGCTGTCTCTCCTACAGCACGATCGAGCTGCGGGGCGCGATCCCCGAGGGCCTGCGCGAGGCACAGGGGAGCCGGGTCTTCGGCTGCGACGTCTGCCAGGAGGTGTGTCCCTGGAACCGCCGCGAGCGCCGGCGCGTGCCGCCGGATCCGCAGGGGCTGCGCGCACGGCTCGCACCGCGCGCCGCCTGGCGCGCTCCGGCGTTGGCCTGGATCCTGGGCCTCGACGAGGAGGCGTGGCGGGCCGCCACGCGCTACACGGCGGTGCGTCGGGCGAAGTGGCGGGGCCTGCTGCGCAACGCGCTGGTGGCGGCGGGCAACGCGCGCGACCTCGGACTGGCGCCGCTCCTGCGCGCGCACGCCGAGGGGCCCGATCCGCTGCTCGCGGAGCACGCGCGCTGGGCGCTGGCCCGGCTCGGCGAGGCGCCGCCCGCGAGCGCGGGAGGAGCCCCGGGCTAGCGCGTACTCGCTCCGCTCGCCTATGGCTCGCTGCGCGCCGGCGGGATGCCAGCGGCATCCGCCGGCTTGCTCGGCCGTCGCGCCACGAGGCGTGCGAGCGCGGGGGACGCCGCGCCACCGAACACCCCTTCCGCGTAGCGCAGCACGTCGAGGCCCGGGAAGAGCCGCGGAAGCTCGCCCGCCCGAAGTCGGAACGCCGGGTTGTGCGGCCCCGGAGCGTCGGGCCGCGGATCCACGAGGAAGGTCTCGTAGAGCAGGATCCCGCCCGGTCGCAGCGCCGCGGCGATCGCCGGGGCCAGCGGACGGAAGAGGAAGCGAAACACGAGGATCAGAGCGAAGACGCCCGTCCGTGCAGGGATTCCATGCGGAGTCTCCAGGTCGGCACGCACCGGCTGTACGGGCAGGCCGCGGGCGCGTGCCGCGGCCGCCAGCAGGGCCAGAGCGCCGGGATCCCGGTCGATCGCTACCACGCGACCTCCAAGGAGCGCCGTCGCGAGGGCATGACGCCCGGCTCCGCAGGCGACGTCAAGAACCGGGCCGCCGCGCACGGCGTCTCCCACGCGCCCAGCCTCCTCCTGGAAGAAGAGAGACGGCTCGGTCGGCGTGGCGAGACTCAAGGCTCCGGCGCGCGGGTCCCGAGGAGCGCCACCAGCCGGCCCGGGAAGTCGGTCACGAGGCCGTCCACCCCGAGCTCGAGCAGCGCCTTCATCTCGCCGGGCTCGTTCACCGTCCAGACGTGGACGTGCACGTCGTGGACGTGGGCGTAGTCCACGAGCTCTCGGCTCACCAGCCGCCGGCCCGCGAACTCGGCGGGGATCTGCAACGCCTCGGGCTCGGCCGGCGGCGGACCGCCCTCCAGCGCCGCGCGCACGAAGCGCAGCACGTCGCCGGCCGATGCGCCCACGGCCGGGGCGACGCCGCTCCGCGCGAGCTCCGCGCGCAGCGCCTGCATCATCGGATCCTCGCCGGCTGTGAGAAGGGTGATGGCCTCGCGCTCGAGCTCGCGCACCAGCGCCACCACCGCCTCCGCCAGGGCGGCGCCTCCCTCCTTCAGCTCCAGGTTGAATCGCGCCTCCGGAAAGGCGCGAAAGGCCTCGGCGAGCGTCGGGACCCGGAGGCCGCGGCCGCGGAAGGGAAAGCTCCGGCCGCCGTCCGCGCTGAAGCGATGGCCCGCATCGAGCTGCTGGAGCTCGGCGAGCGTCAGCTCGCCCACCGCGCCCTCGCCCTCGGTGGTGCGCTCGACACGCTCGTCGTGGAGGAGCACGGGGACGCCGTCGCGCGTGAGATGGACGTCGCTCTCCAGGATCCCGGCGCCGAGCGCGAGCGCCCGCTCGAACGAGAGCAGCGTGTTCTCCGGCGCCTCGCCCGCCGCTCCGCGGTGGCCGATCACGAGCGGACGGGGCAGGTCGAAGTAGGGGTGGCGCATGGAGCGTACGGTACCATGCGCCCCGCCATGGCCGTCCTCACCCGGGAAGCGATCCTGCGCGAGCTCGAGAGCGGCCGTCTGCGGGTCGAGCCACTCGCTCCCGAGCAGGTGGGTCCGGCCTCGATCGATCTCACCCTCGGCGACGAGATCCGCGTGATCGTGCCGGGCGCCGAGGCCATCGCGATCCGCGACGACGCGGACTATCGTAATCACACTCAACTGCGTCGACTGGAGGCTCCGTTTCCGCTGGAGACGGGTGTCACCATCCACGGCATCACCCGCGAGCGGGTCACCCTGCCCGACGACGTCTGCGGCTTCCTGGAGGGGCGGAGCCGCTTCGCGCGGCTCGGCCTGATGATCCACGTGACCTCGGCCTTCGTGCAGCCGGGCGTCTCGAACCGCCAGGTGCTCGAGATGAGCAACGTCTCCGGCCATCCGCTCCTGATCCACCCCGGAGTGCGCCTGTGCCAGCTCGTCCTGATGCGCACCGAGGGCCGGGCGCTCTACCGCGGGCGCTTCGCGGAGCAGGAGAAGCTCTGATGGGAAGCCCGCGCCGCGTGGCGCGGATGCGGGCTCCCGCCGCGTAGCCGCATGCGCGCGGTGGTGCAGCGGGTGCGCGAGGTGACGATCCGGGCGGACGGCGACCGGGTGGCGGCGGCTGGGCGAGGCCTGCTCGCATTGGTGGGTGTGGCGCGCGACGACCGCTCCGCGGACGCGCGCGAGCTCGCACGCAAGCTCGTCCACCTGCGCATCTTCGAGGACGCGGAGGGGCGCATGAACCGCTCGCTCCTCGAGGTGGGCGGCAGCCTCGCGCTGGTCTCCCAGTTCACCCTGCTCGGCGATGCCCGGGAAGGCCGGCGGCCCTCGTACGCCGACGCCGCCCCCGCGGAGCAGGCCGAGCCCCTGCTGGAGGAGGTCGTGGCGGCCGCGCGGGAGACGGGCGTGACGGTCGTCACCGGCCGCTTTCGCGCGCGCATGGAGGTCGCGCTCGTGAATGAGGGCCCCGTCACGATCCTGCTCGACACGCGCCGCCGATTCTAGGTGGGAGGCCGGGGGGTGTTGAGGATCTCCTCGCGGCCCGGCACAATCCCGGCGGGGGTCTTGGCCCCGCTCACGCCGCGAATCTCGCGGCGCGAGCGGAGTCGAAGAAGGAGAGGTGGCATTCCATGCGTATTTCGAAGTTCGCACGCGCGGCCGTGGCGGCGGCGCTCGTTTGCTCGATGCTCGCCGCCGCGACACCGGCCCGGGCCGACGAAGAGGCGAGCGGCGGCAAGTACACCGGGCTCCAGCTCGGCGCCCTCGGCTGCACGTTGCTCTACGGCCCGGCCAAGCTGGTGTACGCCGGTCTCGGCTCGATCGTGAGCGGCTTCTCCTGGGCGCTCACCGGTGGCAACACGGAGGTCGCCAAGTCGATCTTCGTGGCCTCGGCGTACGGCGACTACATCATCACGCCCGAGCATCTGAAGGGACAGCGCTCGATCGAGTTCGTGGGTCGCGAGGATCGATCCGCGGCCGTGCAGGAGGACCGCTCGGTCGCAGGGGCACCGCCCGCCGACAACAGCTTCTGACCGGGCTGGCGGCGCGGCCGCCAGCGGGCGATCCTGAAGCCGGGTGCCAATGGCTGACCTGGGGTCGCTCGCCTCATTGGGGGCTGCATTTGCGGCAGGGCTCCTGTCGGTGCTCTCCCCGTGCGTCATGCCGCTCATGCCCGCCTATCTGTCCCTGATCTCCGGCGTCTCGGTGGAGCAGATGCAGGACGGCGCAGCCGACCCGCTGTTGCGCCGCCGGGTGATGCGGGCCTGCCTGGGCTTCGTGCTGGGCTTCTCCACGGTCTTCATCTTGCTCGGGGCCTCCGCGACCGCCCTCGGGCAGGTGCTGCGCACCTGGCGGGCCGACCTGTTCGGGCTGGAGATCGGCCTGGGCCAGCTGGCCGGGGTGGTGATTGTGCTGATGGGGCTCCACATCGCCGGCTGGCTGCCGCTGCGGCTGCTCTACCGGGACCGGCACCTCCAGGTGCAGATCCGCCGCCCGAGCTTCCTCGGCACCTATCTGGTGGGGGCGGCCTTCGCCTTCGGCTGGTCGCCCTGCGTGGGGCCGATCCTGGGCGGGATCCTCACCATCGCGGGGAGCCGCGACACGGTGCTCGAGGGCATCGGCCTGCTCACCGTCTACTCGGCCGGCCTCGCGGTGCCCTTCCTGGCGGCGGGATGGAGCATCGAGATCTTCTTCCGCGCGTTCCATCGCGTGAGGCGACACTTCCGCGCGTTGGAGCTGGCCGCGGGCGGGCTCCTGGTCGCGGTGGGGGTGCTCGTGATGACGAACCAGCTCGCCGCGCTGAACGGCTACTTCGTGTTCCTGAACCACTTCGTGACGACCGCCGAGCGCTGGATCCAGTGAGCCGGAGGGGAGGCGCGATGCGCGTGCGGCGGGCCACGGCGCTGCTGCTCGTCCTGGGGCTCCTCGCCGGCTGCTCGCGCGGTGCCGGATCCGGTGGCGCGGCGGCCCCCGAGCCGCCGGCCCGGCCGCGGCCGGCGCCGCCCTTCACCTTGAAGGACCTGACGGGACACCCCGTCTCGCTGGAGGGCCTGCGCGGGCAGACCGTGGTGATCGACTTCTGGGCCACCTGGTGCCCGCCCTGCGAGTTCCAGGTGCCGGTGCTGAACGCGTACTACGAGGCGCATCGAGGCAGCGGTGTGACCGTCCTGGGCGTCGCGGTGGACGCGGAGGGGCGCGCGGCGGTGGCGCCCTACGCCGCACGGCACAAGATCCGCTACCCCGTGCTCCTCGGGACCGAGGCGCTGGCCCGGGACTACGGCGCACCCGGCTTCCCGACGCTGGTGGTGGTGGCTCCCGACGGCTCGATGGTGGCGCAGCATGTAGGCGTGGTGGAGCCCGAGGAGCTCGACAAGCTCGTGGCGCAGGCCCGGCCGGCCGAGGGCACCGAGGCGGGCGCCGTGGAGCCCCCGGCGCCGCCCGCCCCGGAGGCGGCGCCGCCCGCCAGCGCTGAGGGCTCCTAAAGCGGACGCTCGGGACGGTCGAAACCGAGCCCGTGGACGCTTCCCACGGGGCATCCCTGCCCAAAGGCTCGCCCTCCCGTCTCGAGGACACCCAGCTCGGCGTCCGCCGAGCCTACGAGCGCCGCTTCGCCGCCGGCGAGATCGTCTTCGACGAGGGAGAGCCCGGCGAGGTGCTCTACGTGGTCGTCTCGGGCGAGGTCGAGCTCACCCGCCGGGGTCCTCTCGGCGAGCGCCTGGTGGCGCGCATCGCGCCCGGCGAGTTCTTCGGCGAGATGAGCGTGGTGCTCGGCGGACCCCGCACCGTGCGGGCGCGGGTGGTGGCCGATGCGGTGCTGCTCGAGCTCGACGCGGCCACCCTCGAGTCGATGTGCGTGGAGCGGCCCGAGATCGCGATCCGCATGATCCGGCGCCTCGCCGTCCGCGTGATCGAGCTGGAGGGCCGGCTCGACTCGCTCGGCGTGGACGACCTGCTGCGGCCCGTGGTGCGCGCTCTGGTGCGCGACGCCGAGCCGGGGCCGGACGGCCTGCGCGTCGCCGACTCGCTCCAGTCGTTGGCGGATGCCGCGGGTCTCTCGCTCCACGACACCTACCGCGCGCTGCGCCAGCTCTTCGAGCGCAAGGTCGTGCGTCTGGTGGACGACGTCCTCCTGGCGAACGATCTCGAGGCCCTCTCGGCCGTCCTCGACGGCACGCACTGACCCGTTCTCCGCTCCGATCGTGCACGTGTTCGCGTTGACCCTGGATGAAGGCCTGGGGTAGCGTGGGCGCCGCTCGCAGCTTCGTGCAGCGTCGGGGGGGAGCTCGCGGTTGCGCCGCGTCGTCGGCATCTGCTGCCTGCTCGGTCTCGTCGCCGCGGGCCCCGCGGCGCAGGCGGCCGAGGCGTCCCCGAAAGAAGAGCCGTCCTCGGGCCTGCGCGAGGCGGGGAAGGGCGCAAAGACCTCGCCCGTCGACATCACTGCCGACACAATCACGTACGACCGCACGCGCGACCTCTACACCGCGATCGGCCACGTCCGGATCTCCCAGCCCGGGCGTCATCTCACGGCGGACTGGGTGAGCTTCAGCAACAAGACACGCCAAGGCGTGGCGAGCGGGAACGTGGTGGTGGTGGAGGGCGGCGACACCCTGTACGCGAGCTTCCTGCAGTTCGACGTGGATTCGCTCCAGGGGGTCGTCTACGACGGTCGTCTCGACGCGCAGGCGAGCCGCTTTCGCATGGAGGGCGCCGAGGTGCGGAAGACCGGCGAGTCCACCTACAGCTTCAAGGAGGGAAGCTTCACCTCGTGCCGTTGCCCGGAGCCCACCGACCGGGACCCGTGGCGGATCAAGGCCCGGGAGGCGGACCTCGAGCAGAACGGCTACGGCACGGCGCGTAACAGCACGGTGGAGGTGCTGGGCGTGCCGCTGATCTGGCTGCCCTACATGATCTACCCGCTCAAGACCGATCGCGCGACGGGCTTTCTGCTGCCCGAGATCAACTCGAGCAGCCGGACCGGGCTGGAGATCGGGGTGCCGTTCTTCTGGGCGCCGGTGGACGAGCTGAACGTCCTGCTGACGGAGTCGTATCTGACGCGGCGGGGCGTGAAGTCGAACCTCGATCTCGAGTACCTGATCGGCGACGACTCCCACGGCGCGATCAGCGCGGCCTACATCCACGACACCTACATCGAGCCCGGCTCGGACGAGACTCCCTTCGGTCGCAACCGCTGGTTCTTCTCGATGCTGCACGACCAGGCCTTGCCCGACGGCTGGCGCGCCAAGGCCGACGTCACCGTGGTGAGCGACAACAACTATCCCTTCGACTTCCGCGATCTCGCCCGGGACCGGATCGACCGCTTCCTCGAGTCCACCGTCTTTGCCGACAATCACTTCGGGTCCTCGGGCGAGATCGGCGTGGTGAGCGCCGTCCGGCTCGCCAACGATCTGCAGGCTCCGGACGACTCGGACCGCGACAAGGTGCTGCTGCAGCGGCTGCCGGAGCTCGACGTCGACCTGCTGCCGCAGCCGATCCTCGATCAGAGCCGGCTTCTCGGCACGATGGGCGTGCAGTACACCTATTTCCGGCCCTGGGAGGATCCCCGCAAGAAGTATCCGACGGCCCTGCTGGGCGGGAACGGTCTCTTCCTCGACACCGGCATCGACGGAATCCCCGACGCCCGGGAGCGCAACGCCGCCGGCCAGCGCGGGACGCCGGACGGAAGCGGCGACGACTTCAACGCGCTCACGAACCCGACCGGGACCGAGGGCGACGGCCGCTTCCAGGAGGGGGAGCCGCTGGCCGACCAGGGGCACCGGCTGCTCTTCACCCCGCGCCTGAGCTATCCGACACGAATTGGTGACGCACTCGAGGTCCTGCCCGAGGTGGGCTATTACGAGACCCTCTACGACAGCAACGTCACGGGCTTCGAGCAGCGCGGCCTCTTCACGGCTCGCATCGACCTGCGCAGCCGGCTGCGGGCGCACTTCGATCTCCCGTTCGGAATCGGCTCGGTGGTGCACCTGCTGGAGCCGCGCGTCGGCTGGGCCCTGGTCTCGAGCAGCTCGCAGAGCAACGATCCCCTCTTCGTGCCGGGCACCGCCTTCCCGCAGCAGCGGGTACGCCAGCTCGACCTCGACAACGTGACGCTCGACCCGGCCGACCGGATCGCGCGCTTCAACGGCCTCACCTTGGGCCTCGGCAACCGCTTCTACGGCAAGGGAGTCGAAGGCGACACGGTGCGGCTTCTCGGCGAGGCCAACGTCTCCTTGCTCTACGACGCCGCGCATTCCCAATTCGGGAACCTCTTCGTGGAGGGCACCGCCTATCCGGGGGGTGGCCTCCAGAGCCGGTTCATCTTCGGCTACGACGCGGAGAAGACGGAGGTGGACGAGGGGCTGTTCGGCCTCGGCTGGACCAGCCCCGAGGGCCACGATCTCTTCGTGGGCTACCGCTACCTGCGAAACATTCCGAAGTTCTTCGAGAACTATCCGTTCGACCAGCGGCTCGACAAGGGCGGTCACCCGTTCGACCACGTGAACCAGCTCTCGCTGGCCGCGCGGGTCCCGCTGAACCGGAGCTGGGCGCTCAGCTACGACTCGATCTACAGCCTCGAGAGCTCGCTCTTCCTGCGCAATCGCGGCGGTGTCGAGTACCTCTCGAAGTGCAGTTGCTGGGCGGTGAGGGCGCTCGTCTCCGACGAGCGCACGCGCGGGCTCTCCTTCAACCTCGAGTACCGCCTGCTCGGACTGGGCGACGACACGGTGCGGCCGTTCCAGAACCTGGAGCAGCGCGGCGCGCGCGAGGCGGGCTTGGTTGACTACCGCTAGCCCCTTTGGTAACAACCCAGTTTCATTGGACTTTTGCGGGGAGCGCCGGAGGCTCCCCCACGGTGGACCCGAGGCCGGCCGGCGGCGCGCCGGCGCGGGAGCTCCGGTCCGTTCACGGGGAGGCGCGGCGGCGTCTCTCCCGAGGCGAGGGTGCTCCGCCCTTCCGAGGAAGCGTTCGAGAGGCTCGCGGCGCGCGGGAACCTGATCCCCGTGGTGCGCGAGATCCTCGCGGACCACGATACGCCGCTCTCGCTCTTCCGCCGGCTCGACGATGGGCAGACCGCGTTCCTCCTGGAATCGGTGGAAGGCGGCGAGAAGTGGGCCCGCTACAGCTTCATCGGCTCCGGCGCACGCTGCGTGTTCCGGGCCCGCGGCCGCGAGGTGGAGTGGCTGGAGGACGGCCGCGTGCGCCGCGAGCGCGCGCCGGGCGATCCGCTGGAGCTGCTGCGCGCGCGGCTCGCCCGCCTGCATCCCGCGTTGCCCGAGGGTCTCGCGCTGCCGCGCTTCGTGGGCGGCGCGGTGGGGATGATCGGCTACGACTGGGTGCGCTTCGTCGAGCGATTGCCGGACCACAACCCCGACGAGCTCGCCCTGCCGGAGCTCTGCTTCGTGTTTCCCGAGACGGTGGTCGTCTACGACAACGTCCGACACTCGGCCATGATCATCCGGTTCGTAGAGCTCGCGCCCGGCGACGACCCGCGGGCTCGCTGGCGGGAGGCCGGCGCGGCGCTGGAGGCGACGGTGCGCCGGCTGCGCGCGCCGCTGGCTCCGGACGCGCCGAGGCCGCCGGTGCGCGCCCCGATGGAGGTGGCCTCGAGCTTCACGCGCGACGCCTTCCGCGAGGTCGTGAAGCGCGCCAAGGAGTACATCGAGGCCGGTGACATCTTCCAGGTCGTGCTCTCGCAGCGGCTGCGCATCCCGCTGCAGGTGGATCCCTTCACGATCTACCGCCACCTGCGCCGGATCAACCCGAGCCCGTACCTGTTCTTCCTGCGCTGCGACGGCGCGATCCTGATCGGCTCCTCGCCCGAGATCCTGGCCCGCCTGGAGGGGAGCCGGGTCGAGGTGCGGCCGATCGCCGGCACGCGCCGCCGCGGGGAGACGCCCGAGGAGGATCGGGCGCTCGAGGCGGAGCTGCTGGCGGATCCGAAGGAGCGCGCGGAGCACGTGATGCTGGTCGACCTCGGCCGCAACGACGTCGGCCGGGTGGCGAAGACCGGCAGCGTGCGGGTCACGGAGTTCGCGGTGATCGAGCGCTACTCCCACGTCATGCACATCGTCTCGAACGTGCAGGGGGAGCTCCGCCCCGGCCTCGATTGGCTCGACGTGCTGCGCGCGAGCTTCCCGGCCGGGACGCTCACCGGAGCGCCCAAGGTCCGGGCGATGGAGATCATCGACGAGCTCGAGCCGGTGCGGCGGGGGCCCTATGGCGGATGCGTGGGCTACGTCGACTACTCCGGCAACATGGACATGGCCATCACCATCCGCACCATCCTGGTGAAGGACGGCGTGATCCACCTGCAGTCCGGCGCCGGGATCGTGGCGGACTCCGATCCCGAGGCCGAGTACCAGGAGACCATGAGCAAGGCCCGCGCCCTGATCCAGGCCATCGACCTGGCGCGGGAGGGCGTCGACTGATGGGCGTTCGCATCCTCTTGATCGACAACTACGATTCGTTCACCTACAACCTCGCGCAGTACCTGGGAGAGCTTGGCGCCGAAGTGGAGGTGGTGCGCAACGACGCCCTCGCCGTCGAGGGGGTGCTCGCGCGCCGGCCCGACGGCGTCGTGATCTCGCCGGGCCCGGGCGAGCCCGGAGACGCCGGAATCTCGGTGGAGGCGGTGAAGCGCTGCGCAGGCGCCGGCATTCCGGTGCTCGGGGTCTGCCTCGGACACCAGGCGATCGGACTCGCCTTCGGCGGCCGAGTGGTGCGCGCGCGCACACTGATGCACGGGAAGACCTCGCCCATCGAGCACCAGGGTGCGGGCGTGCTGCACGATCTGCCGAGCCCCTTCGAGGCCACGCGCTATCACTCGCTGGTGATCGAGGCGGAGTCCTGCCCGTCGGAGCTGGAGGTGACGGCGCGCACTCCCGATGGCGAGATCATGGCGGTGCGCCATCGCCGGCTCCCGGTCGAGGGCGTGCAGTTCCACCCGGAGTCGATCCTCACCGCGGAGGGCAAGCACCTGCTCGCGAACTTCCTCGCAGGCTGCCGCAGCCGGGAGGCCGCGTGAGCCTGCGTCGCGCGCTCGAGGCCGCCGTGCGCCGCGAAGAGGTGCCGGCGGCCCATCTCGAGGCCGCGTTCGGCGAGATCATGGACGGCAAGGCCTCGCCCGCCCAGATCGCGGCCCTGCTGGTGGCGCTCCGCACCAAGGGCGAGACGGTGTCGGAGATCGTGGCAGCGGCCCGCGCGCTGCGGGCGCGCGCGGTGACGGCGCCGCCGCATCCAGAGCCTCGCACCGTCGACACCTGCGGCACCGGAGGCGACGGCGCGCAGACCTTCAACGTGTCGACGATCGCCGCCTTCGTGGTGGCGGGCGCGGGAGTTCCGGTCGCCAAGCACGGCAACCGCTCGGCCTCCGGCCGGCCGGGCGGGAGCAGCATCGACGTGCTCGAGAGCCTGGGCGTCCATGCGGATCTCCCCGTCGAGGCGGCGGCCCGCGTGCTGTCGGAGGTGGGGATCGGCGTCTTCTTCGCGCGGCGTGCGCATCCCGCGATGCGCGTGGTGGCGCCGGTGCGGGAGGAGCTCGGGATCCGCACGCTCATGAACTGCCTGGGCCCGCTGCTCAATCCCTGCGGCGTGCGGCGGCAGCTGGTCGGGGTCTACGCCGCCGAGCTGGTGGAGCCGCTCGCCCGCGCCCTTCACGGCCTCGGCGCCGAGCGCGCGCTGGTGGTCCACGGCGAGGACGGACTCGACGAGATCACCACCACGGCGCCGACACGGGCGGCCTGGCTGGAGCAGGGCCGCGTGAGCGTGCTGGGCATCGACGCGGCGGAGCTCGGCCTGACGCGCGTCTCCCTCGAGGCGCTGCGGGGCGGCGACGCGCGGGAGAACGCCGCCATCGCGCGCGCGGTGCTGGCTGGCGAGCGCGGGCCCCGCCGGGACCTCGTGCTGGTGAACGCGGCGGCGGCGCTCTGGGTGGCGGGGGCGGCGGGCGGGATGGTCGAGGGCCTCACGCTCGCCGAGCGCAGCATCGACTCCGGCGCCGCGCGCGAGCGGCTCGCCGCGCTGGTGCGCGCCACCACGGCCGCTGCGGCGGAGGTCGGCGCGTGAGCATCCTGGACGAGATCGTCGCGCACAAGCGCACGGAGCTCGCCGCGGCGCAGGCGCGGCTCCCGGCGCCCGAGATGGCTCGGCGTGCGCTTGCGTGCCGCGAGCCTCTACGCGGCTTCCGGCGGGCGCTCGCGACCGGAGCCGCGCCGCGAGTGGTGGCCGAGCTCAAGCGGCGCTCGCCGAGCCGGGGCGAGATCCGCCCGGACTTCGATCCGGTGGCGATCGCCAAGGCCTACGCGGAGAGCGGCGCGGCCGCGCTCTCCATTCTCACCGATGCGCGCTACTTCGGCGGCAGCCTGGAGTTCCTGCGCCTCGCCCGCGACGCGGTCGCGCTCCCGCTGTTGCGCAAGGACTTCGTGCTGGAGGCCTACCAGATCGACGAGGCCCGCCTGCACGGCGCCGATGCCGTGCTGCTGATCGCGGCGGTGCTCGCGCCCGAGGAGCTCGCGCGGCTTCGCCGCCATGCGGCGGCGCTCGGCCTCGACGCGCTGGTCGAGGTGCACGACGAGGGCGAGCTCGACGCGGCGCTCGGCGCCGGCGCCGAGCTCGTCGGCATCAACAACCGCGATCTCAAGACGTTCGTCACGGACCTGGCGGTGACCGAGCGCTTGGCAGCGCGCGTCCCAGCCGGCATCGTCTGCGTGGCGGAGAGCGGAATCTCGGGGCCCGAGGACGTGCGGCGGCTGGAGCGCGCCGGTGCCCATGCCTTCCTGGTCGGGGAATCACTGATGCGCGAGGCCGATCCCGGCGCCGCGCTGCGCAGACTACGGGGGAGAACGTGAGCGGGAGCATCCGGATCAAGGTCTGCGGGATCACGCATCCCGACGACGCCCAGGCGGCGGTCGACGCGGGCGCGGACCTCATCGGCCTGAACTTCATCGCCGACTCGCCGCGCCGGATCGAGGTGCGGCGGGCGGAGGAGATCTGCCGGCGCGTGGACGGACGGGTGGAGCGGGTGGCGCTCTTCCGGAACTCCACCTGGGAGGAGATCGAGCGCGTCATCCGGCGCATCGACGTGGAGCGCGTGCAGCTCCACGGCGAGGAGGGCCCCGAGGAGGTGGAGCTCGTCGACCTGCCGGTGATCAAGGCGTTGCGCGGCGCCGATCGCGAGGCGGCCGAGCGCTATCCCGGGACCATCCTGCTGCTGGACCATCCGACCCAGGGCGGCGGCCGCGGCCGGACCTGGAACTGGAGCGAGGCCGCGCCGCTGATCGAGGAGGGCTACGACGTGATCCTGGCCGGCGGGCTCGATCCCTCGAACGTGGGCGGGGTGCTGGCCGACCTCGGCGACCTCCCGCCCTGGGGCGTGGACGTGGCCACCGGCGTGGAGCGCGAGCAGCACCGCAAGGATCCCGCGCGGATCGCGGCCTTCATCGAGGCGGTGCGCAAGGCGGAGGGCTCGTGAGCGCAGGGCCCTCGGGCTCGCGTCCTGGACACTTCGGAGCGTATGGCGGCCGCTACGTGCCCGAGACCCTGGTGGCCGCGCTCGAGGAGCTCGAGGCGGCCTACGCCCGGATCGGCTCCGATCCGGCCTTCCGGCGCGAGCTCGACCACCTGCTCGCGACCTACGCCGGGCGTCCCACGGCGCTCACCTTCGCGGCGCGGGTCACCGCCGAGCTCGGCGGCGCGAAGGTCTACCTGAAGCGGGAGGACCTCGCGCACACGGGTGCCCACAAGATCAACAACGTGCTGGGACAGGCGCTCCTCGCGCGCGCCATGGGCAAGCGTCGGGTGATCGCCGAGACGGGCGCGGGGCAGCACGGGGTCGCCACCGCCACGGCCTGCGCACTGCTCGGGCTCGCCTGCGAGGTCTATCAGGGCGAGGAGGACGTGAAGCGGCAGGCCCTGAACCTGTTCCGCATGGAGCTCCTCGGCGCCCGGGTGATCCCGGTGCGCGCGGGCTCGTGCACGCTCAAGGACGCCATCAACGAGGCGATGCGGGACTGGGTGACCAACGTCGAGACCACCTACTACTGCATCGGCTCCACCATGGGGCCGCACCCCTATCCCACGCTGGTGCGGAACTTCCAGCGCGTGATCGGCCTCGAGGCCCGGCGCCAGGTCCTGGAGGCCGAGGGGCGCCTGCCGGACGTGCTGATCGCGTGCGTGGGCGGCGGCTCGAACGCGATGGGTCTGTTCCATCCGTTCCTCGAGGACCGCGGCGTGCGGATGGTGGGCGTCGAGGCGGGAGGCGAGGGCGTGGAGTCCGGCCGGCACGGGGCGACCCTGACCGCCGGGGTGCCCGGAATCCTCCACGGGCAGCGCACCCTCGTGCTCTCCGACGACGACGGCCAGATCTTCCCCGCCCACTCGATCTCGGCGGGCCTCGACTACCCGGGCGTGGGCCCCGAGCACGCCTTCCTGCGCGACAGCGGGCGCGCGGAGTACGTGTCCGCCAGCGACGAGGAGGCGCTCGACGCCTTCCAATGGCTCTCGCGCGCCGAGGGCATCATCCCGGCTCTCGAGTCCGCGCACGCCATCGCGCACCTTCGCAAGCTCGCCCCGACGCTCCCGCGCGATGCCATCGTGGTGGTGAATCTCTCGGGACGCGGCGACAAGGACGCGCCGCAGGTGCGGGAGATGCTGGCCGCGCGGCGCGGGGGGCGACACTGATGGGGCGCCCGACGGGCCGGCTCGCCGCACGCTTCGCCGAGCTGCGAGCGCGCGGCGAGAAGGCGTTGATCCCCTTCGTCACGTGCGGCGATCCGGATCTCGAGACCACCGAGGCGATCCTGCTCGCGCTGGCGGAGTCGGGCGCCGACGGCATCGAGCTCGGCGTGCCCTTCTCGGATCCGATCGCCGAGGGCCCGACGATCCAGCGGGCGAGCGAGCGCGCGCTGCGGGCGGGCTCGACGCTGCGCCGCACGCTCGAGCTGGTGAAGAAGCTGCGGCCGAAGCTCGGCTTGCCGCTGGTCCTCATGGGCTACGCGAATCCCTTCTACGCCATGGGCGAGCGCCCGTTCGCAGAGGCGGCCGCCGACGTGGGGATCGACGGCGTGATCGTGGTGGATCTCCCGCCGGAGGAGGGCGAGCCGCTCTTCTCCGAGCTGGAGGGGCGGGGGGTGGACCCGATCCTGCTGGCTGCGCCCACCACCACCGACGCGCGGCTGGCCAAGCTCGTGGCGCGCACCCGGGGCTTCCTCTACTACGTGTCGCTAACTGGTGTCACCGGCGCGCGGGCGCGGCTGGCCGCCGGGCTGCGCGAGCGCGTGAGCCACGTGCGCGAGCTCTCGCAGGTCCCCGTCTGCGTGGGATTCGGCGTCTCCACGCCGGAGCAGGCGCGCGAGGTGGCGAGCTTCGCCGACGGCGTGGTGGTCGGGAGCGCGCTCGTGGACCGCGTGGAGCAGGCCGCCTCCCGCGAGGCGGCGGTGGACGCCGCCGCCCGCTTCGTGGCCGAGCTCAAGGCCGGGCTGCGGAGGGGCTGAGCGACGAGAGGCTGCGGGCCGCGCCCTCCATTCGGCTCCGCCTCGCTGCGCGCTCCGCTTGCCCTAGCTCGCCGGGTCCAGCAGGTCCTTGAAGCCCGACGGGGCGTGGGGGCCGATCACGAGCTGCTCCAGCACGCCGATGCCCTCGCGGCCCTCCATGCGCGCGCGACAGAGCGTCTGCACGTGGAGGTGGCGCGGGTCCATCGGCGCGCAGTCGGCGAGCTTCCAGGACTCGACCGCCACCGCCTGCTCGCCCTTCCAGATTCCATGTCCCCACTCGGGGTGCAGGTAGCCGAGGCCGAGCATCTGGAAGCTCAGGATCGGTTCGAGCTGGACGTGGCGCGGCGCCTGGCCGTGCGGGGTCAGCACGAGCTCCGCCGAAGCCGCGCGGCGCGTGCCGCGGGCCCAGCGCACGCGGTGCTCCACCCGCGCCAGGGGCTCGGCCTGCCCGAGCGGCACACCGGCGGGAGCCGTCGGCGGTGCCACGTCGCGCACCCAGCTCCCGCTCGCGTGCCAGGGCCGCCCGTCCGCGTCCTCGTTCACGGCGAAGTGGGTGCAGACGTCGCCGAACTGGAGCGGCGCCCACAGCCAGAAGAACTGGGGCACGGGCCCCGGCGCACCGGCCTCGCGCTCGCCCACGCCGCGGACGCCCCAGGAGCGATCGCGGCAGCCGAGGACCTGCGCGCGCTCGATCGCCACGCGGCGTCCCTCGAGCGCGAGCGAGCCTTCCCAGCTTCCGAACTGGGTGAGACGGGTCAGGTCCATCACCACCCGCCCGCCGTCGTGGCGCGTGAAGCGCGGCTCCTCGAGCGGGAGCGAGCGGGCGCGGAACAGGAGATCGGCCTCGAGGCCGTGCTCCGGGGCCGCCACCCGGACACGCAGGCGGCGCAGCGGCTCCACCACCTCTACCCCGATCGGCCCGACACGGATCTCGGACCGGTCGCTCGGCGCGAGGCGCGAGGCGTGGAGCGAGTGCTGCACGCCGTCACGCACCACGCTGAACGAGGCGTCCATCACGCGGCGATTCGGGTAGAGGCCGAGCGCCACCGCGAAGAAGAGGGAGCCGTCCGAGGTGTGGCCGTTGAAGAAGTAGCGATCGTAGAAGTTCCGGTCGCCCGTCACTGGATGGGCCACGGGCTCGGGGGTCTGGTGGATGGGGTAGTCGTCGAAGGGGGTCAGCACGAGGCCTCCGATGGATGCTCAGCCGCGGGAGATCTCCGCGAGGAGCGAGGGTTTGAGAGGGGCGAGGTCGCGAAGGGCCTGGGCGGCGAGATGGGCGGCCAGCGCGGTGCGGGCGGGCGCGGCGGGTTCGGCGGCGGAGGGCGGAAGGGCGTCGATGCGTTCGAACGCGGCGGCGAGCGCCTGGCGGAGGCCCTCGACGCGCGCGGCGAGCGGCGCGGTCG
>JAWOLJ010000051.1:0-48491 GCA_033853555.1 Myxococcota bacterium | reverse complement strand
GTGCCCTCACCATCGTTTCAGACGGCAGCGGTGGTCCCTGCGACCGGTGGCCCGGCTGGACAGGGCCGCTGAATCGCGGCAAGCTGGCGTGCATGGCGAAGCAGGAAGCACCGGACAAGGTCATCTACTCGATGGTCGGGGTGGGGAAGGTCTACGGCCAGAAGCAGGTCCTGAAGGACATCTACCTCGGCTACTTCTACGGCGCCAAGATCGGCGTCATCGGCCTCAACGGCTCCGGCAAGACGACGCTGCTGCGCATCATGGCCGGCGTCGAGACCTCGTTCCTCGGCCAGGTCGCGATCTCGCCCGGCTACACCGTCGGCTACCTCGAGCAGGAGCCCAAGCTCGACCCGACCAGGACCGTGATGGACGTCGTCAAGGAGGGCGCCGCCGCGACCGTCGCGCTGCTCGAGGAGTTCGAGGCGATCAGCGCGCGCTTCGCCGAGCCGCTCGAGGCCGACGAGATGGACAAGCTGCTGGCGCGCCAGGGCGAGGTCCAGGAGAAGCTCGACGCGGCGGACGCCTGGGACCTCGACTCGCGGCTCGAGCTGGCGATGGACGCGCTCCGCTGCCCGCCCGGCGACACCTCGATCTCCGTCCTCTCCGGCGGCGAGCTGCGCCGCGTCGCGCTCTGCCGCCTGCTGCTGCAGAAGCCCGACATCCTGCTGCTCGACGAGCCCACCAACCACCTCGACGCCGAGACCGTGGCGTGGCTCGAGCAGCACCTGCAGCGCTACGAGGAGATCTCGGCCAACTACTCGGACGAGACGGCGGACGAGTTCTCCCGGCTGCAGGACCAGATCGACGCCCAGAACCTGTGGGACCTCGACACGCAGGTCGAGATCGCGATGGATGCGCTGCGCCTTCCTCCCGGCGACGTGGACGTGACCACGCTTTCAGGCGGCGAGAGGCGGCGGGTGGCGCTCTGCCGGCTGTTGTTGCAGCCACACGACATGCTGCTGCTCGACGAGCCCACCAACCACCTCGACGCGGAGTCGGTCGCCTGGCTGGAGCGCTTCCTCAAGGAGTTCCCCGGCTGCGTAGTCGCCGTCACCCACGACCGCTACTTCCTCGACAACGTGGCCGGCTGGATCCTGGAGCTGGACCGCGGACGCGGCATCCCGTGGGAGGGCAACTACAGCTCGTGGCTGCAGCAGAAGCAGCAGCGGCTGGCGGTGGAGGAGAAGCAGGCGAGCGCGCGACAGCGGACGCTGGTGCGCGAGCTCGACTGGGTCCGCATGTCGCCGCGGGCGCGGCAGGCCAAGAGCAAGGCGCGCTTGAGCGCCTACGAGGCCCTGCTCGCCGAGGAGGAGAAGCGGCTCCCGGAGTCGGTCGAGATCACGATCCCCCCCGGCCCGCGCCTGGGAGACGTGGTGATCCAGGCGGAGAAGCTGCGCAAGGGCTATGGCGACCGGCTGCTGATCGACGAGCTCTCGTTCTCGCTGCCGCGCGGCGGGATCGTGGGTGTGATCGGCGCGAACGGCGCCGGCAAGACCACGCTCTTCCGGATGATCACCGGCGAGGAGAAGCCGGACGGCGGGACGCTCCGGCTGGGAGAGACCGTGAAGCTCTCCTACGTCGACCAGGGGCGCGAGGCGCTCGACCCCGACAAGACGGTGTACGACCTGATCAGCGGCGGCAGCGATCGACTGAAGCTCGGACGCCGCGAGGTCGCGGCGCGCGCCTGGGTGGCGGGCTTCGGCTTCAAGGGCAGCGACCAGCAGAAGCTCGTGGGCCAGCTCTCCGGCGGCGAGCGCAACCGGGTGAACCTCGCCCGCACGCTCAAGGCCGGCGGGAACGTGCTGCTGCTCGACGAGCCCACCAACGACCTCGACGTGGACACGCTGCGCGCGCTCGAGGATGCGCTGCTCGATTTCTCCGGCTGCGTGGTCGTGATCTCCCACGACCGCTGGTTCCTGGACCGCATCGCGACCCACATCCTGGCCTTCGAAGGCGACAGCCACGTGGAGTGGTTCGAGGGCAACTACCAGGAATACGAGGCGGACAAGCGGCGCCGCCTCGGAGTCGACGCCGACCAGCCGCATCGCATCCGCTTCAAGAAGCTCGATCGCTGAGCCCGTGTCGAGGCCCGGACGGCGCCCGCCGCTCGGGTCCGAGCGCGGCGCCCCGGGGCCGGGACGGGCCGGTCGCCTCGGGTGAACACCGCAAGGTGCCGCCGGATTTCGCCCCCGGTTCGCGTGCGTCGAGCCCTCCGGGCCCGCTCGCGTGTGACGGCGCGCACGGATCCAGGAGGCCGCCTGGGGCAACCTCGAAGCGTGTGGGACGGGGCCCACACCGCCTCGGGGGGAGGCCATGCTCGCGCTTTCGCTCGCCGCCTGGTGCGCGGTCCTCGCGCTCCTGGCGCTCGCCACCGCCCTGATGGGCCTGACGCAGGTCGCGCTCCAGCTCGAGGTCTGGACGCAGGCGATGGCGCTCGGGCTCGTCGCCGTGAGCGCGCTGACGCTCCTGGCCAACCTGCCGCCGCTGCGACGGCTGTGGCCGGCACGCTCGCGCCAGGTCCGCTTGAGCGCGTCGGGGTCGCTGGGCGAGCTCTGACGCGTCTCAGCCCGCGGCTCCGAGCGACGCCAGCGCCTCGCGCACGTGCCGCTCGGCCTGGAGCTGCGAGTTGAAGACGTGTCGCACCACGCCCTCGCGATCGATCACGAACGTCACGCGACCCGGCAGCAGCCCGAGCGTCGACGGCACGCCGTAGCGCTTGCGCACCGCGCCGCCCCGGTCCGAGAGCAGGAGGAACGGGAGGCGGTGCTTCGCGGCGAAGCGCGCGTGCGATTCGCCGGAGTCCGAGCTCACGCCGATCACCTCGGCCCCGAGGTCCTGGAACTCCTGGTACGCGTCGCGAAAGGCGCAGCCCTCCTTGGTACAGCCCGGAGTGTCGTCCTTGGGGTAGAAATAGAGGACGACCGCCTTGCGGCTGCGGAAGTCGGCCAGACGCACCGACCGCCCCGCGGCGTCGGGAAGCTCGAAGTCCGGTGCGCGGTCGCCCGCCCGCACCGCGGGCTCACCCCCGAATCGATCCAGTAGCCCCATCGTTCCCTCCTTCCGCGCCGGAGCGGCGCGTCGCGACTCAGCGGGGCAGGGTGGCGAGGAAATCGCGCAGCGACGTCGCGATCACCCGATGCCCCGCCTGGCTCAGGTGGAGATTGCTCGGAAAGTAGAGCAGCGCATGCTCCCGGCCGCTGCGGGCCGCCGCGCGCAAGGCCGCGGTGAGATCGACGAAGGGGAGCCCGAGGGCCGCGCAGCGCTGCGCGAGCCATGCCCGCTGGCGCTCGCTGAACTGGCCCAGCAGCGGCGCCAGCGACGGATCCTCGAAGCGCGCGAAGTCCGCGTAGGCGGTGTGGGCGGACGGGGTGTAGCTCACCACGGGCACGAACCCGTGCTCGTGGGCGAGCGCCGCGTAGCGCTCGAGCGCGGCCTCGAACAGGTCGAACGAGACGAGCCCGCGCCGCACCAGCATCGCGTGCTCCACCTCGTCCCGGTCGGTGTTCTCCGGGTTCATCGCGACCGACGAGGCGCCGAAGTCCAGGCGGTAGCGGAAGTCGATCGAGTCGCTCTGAATGCCCGCCCGCCTCGCCACGGTGTCGGGCTTGTCGATCTGGTCCGCCAGCGCCAGCGCTCCGCCCACCAGCAGGTTCGCGGCGTAGCTGTGACGTCCGAGCCAGCTCGGCTCGAAGGCCCGTCGCAGCCGCGCGCGGGGGTCTTCGGCCTGAACCAACGCGTCGCCGCGCGCGCTCCGGTACTCGTGGTAGAGCGAGGCATCGCGCAGGTCGTTCCCTTCGTACAGGTTCATCACGACGATCCGCGGGGTCTTGGCCAGGCCGAAGTGGCGAAGGATCTCGAGGTACTCGTAGGGACCGGCGCCACCCACCCCGAGATCGTAGGTCGAGAGACCGCTCTCCCGGGCGAGCGCCGCGACCCACGTCTCGTCCGAGCGCACGGTGGTGCAGTAGGTGAAGGAATCGCCGATCGCGAGCAGGTCGATGTGGGGTCGCTGGTAGGAGCTCCCCGCCGGGTTGCAGAAGCCCGCGTCGTCGATCGGGATCGTCGCGACCTGGCCGGGATCCGGCGCGTGCATGTGGAGCGTCACCCCGGGCCGATAGATGTGAAACAGGGGTCCGCCGTCGTCGCGGGGCAGGGTGCGCGCCTTCGAGCGCGTCGGCAGGCCGCGCGCCTCCGCCACCCGTTCCCGGACGTCCGGCTGGAAGCGGACGAGGATGCTCAGCGGGATGGCCCGGGGCACGAGGCGCAGCCCGAGCTCGAGGCTCCCCGAGAAGAGGGCGAGGAAGACGACCGCTCCCGCCAGACGTCGGAGCATGGAGCCTCCTAGCGGCCTTGCACCGCCGGCGCGGCGGCGCCGAGGGCCTCGAGGTCGGCCCGAGCGAGTGCCTCGTACCCGCGGCGGTTGAAGTGTTCCCAGTCGCGCGGGCCGTGCACGAGCGCCTGCTCGGAGGCCTCGCGCACGAGCGGCCGCGCGTCGACGAAGCCCGCGCCCTGCGCCCGCGCGATCTCCCCGATGCGCCGCGCGATGGCGTCGCTTCGTTCGCGCACCAACGCCGCCGGATACTCGACGCTCCGCCCCTCGTAGCTACGGATCGAGACCCGCTCCGACGTCAGCTCGTAGCTCGAGAGCGGCGCTGGAACCACCAACACGCACAGACGCGTGTGCGGCCACGCCTCGTGCAAGCGCGCCAGCGCTCGTTCGAACACCCACAGCGCGCGATCGATCTCCGCCGGCTCGAGCTCGAGGGCCGGGGCCTGGAGGCCGTCGGGCAATGCGACCTCGCGCCCGCCCACCCGCGCGCGGTTCACCAGGCCCGGGCGCCAGCTCCGCCGGTCCTGGCGGTCGCCGCGCCAGCGCCGGAAGGCGAAGCCGACGAGCCGCGGCAGCCCCCGCACGAAGAAGAGATCGTCCCAGGGCCGATGCCCGAGCGCCTCCCGATGCAGCGGGTTGCGCCCGATCACCACCTGGTCCAGGAAGTCCCGGAAGTACGCGGGATCGCGCAGCCGTGTCGGGTCGTGGTCGGGCGCATAACGCAGACGCAGATCCTTCAGGTTGTCGTCGAGATCGTTCCCCTCGTAGAAGTAGATCAGCGCGTCGCGGGGCGGATCGAGATGCAGGCGCCTGCTCGCGTTCGCCCATTCGATGCGGACGATCGGCTCCGCCACCAGCCCCCGCAGGCTGCCGGCACCGGCGCTGCCGAAGCTCACCACGTCGCGCCCGGTCCAGTCGTGGACCAGGTGGGCGCTGTGGAATTCCCCGTTCCGGTCCGGGTCCGCGCTCAGCAGCCAGTCGCCGAAGCCCTGGGCGTAGGAGTCGCCGAGCAACGCCACGTAGTCGTGCGGCTCCAGGCCTGCCTTGGAGCTCTGCGCGAAGGCGCGCAGCCCCGGGTGGAGCGCCCCTTGGAGCTTGAGGGGGACGTGGGGGAGCAGCGGGACGAACGCGAGCTCGCAGAGGCCGAGCCCGACCCCGACGCTCGCGGCCACCAGCAGCGCGTTGGCCAGCCGACCGCGGCTCAACGGGCGGCGTTCCGCTAGCGCCCGAAGGCCCGGCGGATCCGGGCCAGCGCCTCGTCCACGTTCTCGCGCGAGTTGAAGGCGGACAGCCGGAAGTAGCCCTCGCCGGAGGGGCCGAATCCGGAGCCGGGAGTGCCCACCACGTGGGCCTCCGCCAGCAGCCGGTCGAAGAAGTCCCAGGAGGAGAGCGAGCCGGGCGTACGCACCCAGATGTAGGGAGCGTGCACGCCGCCGAACACGCGGAAGCCGGCTGCGAGCAGCCCTTCGCGCAAGCGACGGGCGTTCTCCATGTAGTACGCGATCTGCTCCGCCGTCTGCTTCTGGCCGGCCGGCGAGTAGACCGCCGCGGCCGCACGCTGCACCGGATAGGAGACGCCGTTGAACTTGGTGGTCTGGCGGCGCAGCCAGAGCCCGTTCAGCTCCACGCGCTCGCCGGACGCGGTGCTGCCCGTGAGGCGTCGCGGCACCACGGTGTAGGCGCAGCGCACACCGGTGAAGCCCGCGCGCTTGGAGAAGCTCCGGAGCTCGATCGCGCACTCCCGCGCTCCCGGGATCTCGTAGATCGAGCGCGGGAGCGCCGGATCCTGCACGTAGGCCTCGTAGGCGGCGTCGAACAGGATCACCGCGTCCCGCGCTCTCGCCCAGTCGACCCATCGCGCGAGCTGCTCGCGGGTGGCGACGGCTCCCGTCGGGTTGTTCGGCGTGCAGAGGTACACCAGGTCCACCGACTCGGCGGGCGGCTCGGGCACGAAGCCGTTGGCCTCGGTGGCGGGCAGGTAGTGGATGCCGCCGAAGCGCCCGGCGCCGTCCGCGGCGCCGGTGCGACCCGCCATCACGTTGGTGTCGACGTAGACCGGGTAGACCGGGTCGCAGACTCCGATGCGACACTCCAGGCCGAAGATCTCCTGGAGGTTTCCGCTGTCGCACTTGCTGCCGTCCGAGACGAAGACCTCGTCGCGGGCGATCTCGACGCCGCGCGCCGCGAAGTCGTGCTCGCGAATCGCGTCGATCAGGAACTCGTAGCCCTGCTCGGGGCCATAGCCGCGAAACCCCTGGGGCGTCCCCATCTCCTCCACCGCGCGGCGCATCGCGTCCACGACGGCGGGCGCCAGCGGCAGGGTGACGTCCCCGATCCCGAGCCGGATCACGCGAGCCTCGGGGTGCGCGGCCTCGAAGGCGCGGACGCGGCGGCCGATCTCGGGAAAGAGGTAGCCGGCCGAGAGCTTGCGGTAGTGCTCGTTCACGCGGGCCATGGGGCCGCAGCATAGCGGCGTCGCGACCCCGACCGCACGCCGCCGGCGGCCGCTGCGCCCGGGCGCCGGCCGCCGCTAGACTGCCCAGGTCGCGCGGAGGAGCGCGGATTGAGCGATCTCGGTCTCACCCACGTGGCGCTTCCGGTGACGAACCTGGAGGCGAGCCTCGACTTCTACGCCCGCTACGCGCGGATGCGCGTGGTGCACCGCCGCAAGGACGCCGCCACGGGCTCGGAGGTCGCGTGGATCAGCGACGGCACGCGCCCGTTCGTGATCGTGCTGATCACGGCCGACCGCGTGGATCAGCCGCTGGCTCCGATGTCCCATCTCGGTGTCGGGCTCGAGAGCCGCGACGAGGTGGACCGGCTCTGCGGCGAGGCGCGGCAGGAGGGCGTGCTGCGACTCGGGCCCTTCGACGCCGGCTACCCGGTGGGGTACTGGGCCCTGCTCTCCGACCCCGACGGTCACACGTTGGAGATCTCCCACGGCCAGGAGGTGGGTCTCGCCGTGCAGCGGGCGACCGGCGAGCCGGCTTCCTGACGCCAGCGGTGCGTGCCTAGAGCGGATCGATCAACACGCCCGGATTCAGCAGCCCCGCCGGGTCGAGGGCGCGCTTCGCGGCGCGCAGCGCCTCCGCGAAGAGGGGCGGCCGCTCCCGGTCGTACCACGGCCGATGATCACGACCCACGGCGTGATGGTGTGTGATGGTGCCGCCGCAGGCGAGCAGGGCCTCGCTCGCCGTCGCCTTGATCTCTCCCCACTGCGCGAGCTCCGCCCCCCGTCGCGCCGGAGCCAGCACCGTGTAGTAGGGAGCCGGCCCGTCCGGGTACGCGTGGGTGAAGCGGCAGGCCACCGATCCCGTGCCACACACTCGCGTGACGGCGCTCCGCGCCGACTCCAGCACCGCCAGGTGGAACTCCTCGAAGCGATCCCAGGTGATCGCGGTCTCGAAGGTCTCGGAGAGGACGCCCATGCCCACCAGGGAGTCGCGCAGGTACGGCGCCTGCAGGAAGGCCTGGCGCCAGGCGCCGGCCGCGCCCTCGCGGGCTCCGCCGCCGTCGCGCCGGCTGACCGCCGTTTCGGGTGCGACGCCGCCGGCGTCGCGGCAGAGCTCGAGGGCCCGCGCGATCCAGGCGTCGAGCGGGTGGTCCGCCGATTCGAAGGCCAGCACGAGCACCGCCTCGTCGCCGGCGCCGGCTCCGGAGGTGAGCGCCTCCAGGGGATCCAGCAGCCGGCAGTTGGCGGGATGCAGCCCCGACTGTGCGAGCGCGCGAACCGCCCGCGCCCCGTCCAGGAAGCCCCGCGAGCCCGGAAAGCGCACGCTCGCCTGGGCCCGGAAGACGGGCCGATCCTGCAGCCGCATCCAGGCCTCGGTGATCACGCCGAGGATTCCCTCGGAGCCGATGAAGAGACGCTCCGGGCTCGGTCCCGCGCCGGAGCCCGGAAGCCTCCGGGTCTCGATCACGCCGCGCGGTGTCACGAGCCGGAGGCCCTCCACGAATTCGTCCACGTGGGTGAAGAGCGTCGCGTAGTGGCCGCCGGAGCGGGTGGCGATCCAGCCGCCGAGGGAGGAGAACTCGAAGCTCTGGGGATAGTGTCGCAGGGTCAGGCCGGCGGGACGGAGCTGGTCCTCCAGGGCCGGGCCGAGGACGCCGGCCTGGATGCGCGCCGCGCGCGAGACGCGGTCGATCTCGAGCACCCGGTCGAGCCGCGCGAGATCGAGCGTCACCACGCCGCGATAGGCCTCGTCCACCGCGGGCTCCACGCCGCCGACCACGCTCGATCCCCCGCCGTAGGGGATGGCCGCGGCGCCGGCCTCCGCGCACCACTCGAGGAGCGCGACCACGTCGGCCTCGTCGCGCGGGAACGCCACCTGGTCCGGCGGGTGCTCGAAGCGCCCGGCACGCGCCCGCACCAGGTCGCGGTAGCTCTTCCCGTAGGCGTGCGCCGCGCGCACCAGCGGGTCGGTGCTGCAGAGCGTCGCCAGCGCGGGCGGCGGTGCCAGGCGGGGCGCCGGCAGCCGGAGCGACGCCGGATCCGGCGGCGGCAGGGGTCGCAGATCACCCGCGTGAGCGCCGAACCGCGCGGCGAGGCCCGTCGCGATCGCGCGCTCCTGCTCCGGTGTCGGCCCCTCGCCCTCGAGGCCCCAGCCCCAGAACTTCCGGCTCCGCGGCATGGCGCCGCCGCTCAGCCCTTCGGCGCCAGCCGCTCCAGCGCGCGCAGGTCGATGCCCGGCTTCCCGTCGGCTCGCAGCGGCTGGATGCAGACGTGATCGGCGCCGGCGTCGAAGTGGGCCTGCAGGCGGGCGCGCAGGGCCTTCTCGTCGCCCCACGCCACGATCGCGTCCACCAGCCGGTCGCTGCAGCCGTTCTCGAAGTCCGCGTCGGTGTAGCCCAGCCATTTCAGGTTGTTGCGATAGTTGGGCAGCCCCGCGTAGATCTTCATGGCGGCGCGCGCCACCGCCCGGGCATTCGTGGCGTCGCTCTCGAGCAGCACCATCTGCTCCGGGCAGAGCCACGGCCCCCGCCCCAGGATCTCGCGCGCTCGCGCCGTGTGTTCCGGGGGCACGAAGTAGGGATGGGCGCCGCGCGCCTTGTCCCGGGAGAGCGCGAGCATCCGAGGGCGCAGGGCGGCCAGCACGATCGGCGGCTCCTCGGAGGCGGCCGGCGCCATGTAGAGCCCCTTCGCCATGCGGTCGAGATAGTCCGACATCGTGGCTACCGGCTTGCTGGAGTAGGCGTGGCCGCGCACGCCCGTCACCAGGTGGCCGTGGGAGACGCCGATTCCAAGGACGAAGCGTCCGCCCGTGAGCTCTCCCACCGTCTTGCGCAAGGTGTTCATCGTCATGGGATCGCGCGCATAGATGTTGGCGATCCCGGTGGCGAAGATCAGGCGCGACGTGCGTGGCGCCAGGAACGACACCAGGGCGAAGGGATCGCGCCCGACGGCCTCCGGGAGCCACAACGCCGAGTAGCCGAGCGCCTCGACGCGCTGCGCGATCTCCGCGGCCTCCCCCGCGGCGTAGGCGTCCAGCCAGCACCAGACCCCTAGACGACCGAGCTCCATGCGCCACCTCCCGCGCCGGTCCGCGACGGCGGAAGCCGGAGCGAAGCGAAGGTAACGCAGCCGGCGTGCGTGCAATGCCGTTCCCGCCCGGCGAGCGTGGTTCGTCCGACCTTCGCTTCGAGGCGCACCGGCGGCTGTCGCCGCCGGGCCGCGCCCTTCGCTCGCCTTCGGCTCGCTGCGCGCTTCCGGCCTTGGCGCACCGGCGGCTGTCGCCGCCGGGCCGCGCCCTTCGCTCGCCTTCGGCTCGCTGCGCGCTTCGCTTGCGCCATGCACTAGAATGCGCGCATGTCGCCTCGGGCGGGACGTCGCCGCGCAAGGCTGCGTCCGCTGCCGTGGGTCGTGGGGGCGGCGCTGCTCGCGGCGCCGATGGGATGGGTCGCGAGCGATCGGATGGAGCGTCACAACGACTTCTGCAACTCCTGCCATCTGAGCCCGGAGGTTCCGCTGCACCGCGACATCCGCGTGGACTTCGACTCCGATCCGCCGCCGACGCTCGCGGCGGCGCACGCGCGCGCCGGTGCGGGTCCGGCCCACGGACGGCGTCCCTTCCGATGCATCGACTGCCACGGCGGGAGCGGCCTCGTCGGCCGTGCGCGGGTGAAGGTGCTCGCGGCCGAGGACGCCTTCTGGTACGTGGTCGGGCGCTTCGAAGAGCCCCGTCGCATGAGCGTCCCGCTGCGCGATGCCGATTGCCGGAAGTGTCACGCGAGCTACCGCCCCGCGTCGAGCTCCGGCGCGAACGCCTTCCACGCGTTGGCGGTCCACAACGCCGACCTGCCCGTGCGTTGCGTGGCGTGCCACTCGGCCCACGAGCGCGGCGGGAATCCCTCCGCCTGGTTCCTGCGCGCCGCCGAGGTGCGCGCGCAGTGCGCCCGCTGTCACCCGGAATTCGAGGAGGAAAGATGAAGCCCCGAAGCATCCTTGCGTCCGCGATCGTCGCCACCGGGCTCGCCGCCGCGCCCGGCGCGCTGGCCTACCCCGGTGGCACGCCGACCTACCAGACCGATGCGGCGCCGTTCTGCGCCGCCTGCCACTCGTCCACCGCCGAGTCGGACCTGGCAGGCGCGCCGGCGGACCGGGCGAGCAAGGAGCTGGCGGAGAACAAGCACCTGGCGCTGATCCGCGCCGGTGCGCCGGGCTCCGGCTACGAGTCGCTCTCGCAAGCGGACCGCGACGCGTTGGCGGCCGCGGTGCGGGCGGTGGACGCGGCCTCGACGGTGAAGCTCGAGGCGCCGGCTCGGGTGAAGGCCGGCCAGACCTTCAAGGTGACGGTCCGCATCACCGGCGGCGACGGGCCCGCCGCCGGCGTCGCGCTGGTGGACGCGAACCAGCGCTGGTTCGCCCGCCCCGCCCCGGCCGCGGGCTGGCAGGTGGTGGCCGCTCCGGTGATCACGGGCCCGGACGGGAAGCCCCAGAGCGAGTGGCTGTCGCGCCGCCCCGAGGCCCTCGAGCGCAACCTCAGCTACGTGAACGTCGGCGGGATCCAGGGCGATGCCGCGAAGGGCAGCTGGTCCACGGCCGAGGTCGTCTTCACGCTGCGCGCGCCGCAGCAGAAGGGTAGCCACCCGCTGGCGGCGGCCTACCTCTACGGCACGGAGATGGCGTCGCCTCTCGGTGTCGTCACGGACGCCCTGGGGCAGAAGGGCCCGCGCGGAGGGCTCGGGGGCCACTCCGGCCGCGTGCGCTTCACGCCCGTGACGCAGATCTCCGTCCAGTAGCCACGACTCGGAGGATGACCTCGTGACCCGCCGTCCCTGGCTCGTCTCGCTCGCCCTGGCCAGCGCCGTGGCGTGCCAGGGCCTCGGCCTGCATCGCGGCGGGACGCCCGTCGCCCCGCGCGATGCGGCCCGCTCCGTGGACGACGCGCGACTGCGCGCCGCCGCGCAGGATCCCACCACCTGGATCACCCATGGCGGGACCTACGCCGAGCTGCGTTACAGCACGCTCGACCGGATCACCAGCGACAACGTGTCGCAGCTCGGCCTGGCCTGGAGCTACGCAACGGCCACGACACGCGGCCTGGAGGCGACTCCGCTGGTGGTGGACGGGGTGCTCTACGCCACCGGCTCCTGGAGCGTGGTCTTCGCCCTCGACGCCCGCACGGGTCGCGAGCTCTGGCGCTACGACCCCGAGGTGCCGCGCGAGACCGGCCGCAAGGCCTGCTGCGACGTGGTGAACCGGGGCGTCGCGCTCTACGAGGGACGCGTCTACGTGGGAACGCTCGATGGGCGCCTGCTCGCGCTCGACGCGGCCAGCGGGAAGAAGGTCTGGGAGGTGCAGACCACCGATCCCGGCCGGCCCTACACCATCACGGGAGCGCCGCGGGTGGTGAAGGGAAGGGTGCTGATCGGCAACGGTGGAGCCGAGCTCGGCGTGCGGGGCTACCTCTCCGCCTACGACGCCAAGACGGGGAGCCTGATCTGGCGCTTCTACACCGTGCCGGGGGATCCCTCCCAGCCCCAGGAGTCCGGCGCGCTGGAGCGTGCGCTCCCGACCTGGAAGGGCGGCGAGTGGTGGAAGATCGGCGGGGGCGGAACGGTCTGGGACTCGATGGCGTACGACCCGGACCTCGATCTGGTCTACGTGGGAACGGGCAACGGCTCGCCGTGGAGCCGCTTCGTGCGCAGCCCGGGCGGCGGCGACAACCTCTATCTCTCCTCGATCCTGGCGCTGCGTCCCGACAGCGGCGAGCTGGTCTGGTACTACCAGGAGACGCCGGGTGATACCTGGGACTTCACGGCGACCCAGCACATCGTGCTGGCGGACCTGGTGATCGGGGGAACCCCGCGCAAGGTGCTGCTGCACGCGCCGAAGAACGGCTTCTTCTACGTGATCGACCGCGAGACCGGAAGGCTCCTCTCGGCCGAGAAGTTCGCGCCGGTCACCTGGGCCCGGAGGATCGATCGGAAGACCGGTCGCCCGGTGGAGGCTCCCGGGGTCGACTATCGCAGGCATCCGGTGGTGGTGAAGCCCTCGCCCTACGGCGCCCACAACTGGCAGCCCATGTCGTACAGCCCGAAGACGGGGCTGGTCTACATCCCCGCCCAGGACGTTCCCGCCGCCTTCGCCCTGGACAAGGCGTTCCACTACCGGCCGGGCACCTGGAACACGGGCACCGATCTCTCCACCATCCACGGCTTCCCGCCCGGCGTCGCATCCGGCTCGCTCCTGGCCTGGGATCCGGTGAAGCAGCGCGCGAAGTGGCGGGTGCGCTACACCGTACCGTGGAACGGGGGAACCCTGGCCACGGCCGGGAACCTGGTGTTCCAGGGGACGTCGGACCGCCGCTTCGTGGCTTATGCCGCGGACAGCGGGAAGAAGCTCTGGGAGACGCCGGTCGGAACGGCGATCGTCGCTCCCCCCGTCAGCTACGAGCTCGACGGCGAGCAATACGTGGCGGTGCTCGCCGGCTGGGGCGGCGCCTTCGCGTTGACCGGCGGCGAGGCGGTGGCGGCGCTCGATCCCCGTGCCGGCGGCCAGGTGCTGAGCTTCAAGCTCGGCGGCAACGCGGAGATGCCGATGCCGCCGCCGCCGGCCGGTCCCCAGCCGCTGGAGGCGCTCCCGCCCGCGCCGAAGGACCGCACGCAGGTGGCGCGCGGCGAGGTGCTCTACGCGCGCAACTGCGTGGTGTGCCATGGCTACGGAGCCGTGGGGGGCGGCGTGCTGCCCGACCTGCGTCACTCCGCTCCCGAAGTGCACCAGAGCTTCGAGGCGATCGTGCTGGGCGGCCAGCGCCAGCAGAACGGAATGCCCTCCTTTGCCGAGTACCTGACGCCCGAGGACGTGCAGGCGATCCACGCCTACGTGCTGAAGAAGGCGTACGACGAGCACGCGGCGCTGGCCGCGGAGGAAAAGAAGAAGGCGAGGCGGCGGTGAGCGGGTTCTGCCGCGTCGAGCGCGAGGGGGAGCTGCTTCGGGTGACGCTCGATCGGCCGGCGCGCATGAACGCGCTGCACGCGGCGGCGAGCCGCGAGCTCGCCGCGGTCTTCGACTCGTTCGAGGCCGATCCGGTGCTCCGCGTGGCGATCCTGACGGGCGCGGGGGATCGCGCCTTCTGCGCGGGCAACGACCTGCGCGAGCCGATGCGGGGTGAGGAGGCCGTCCTTCCGGCATCGGGCTTCGGCGGCTTGACCGCGCGCTTCGACGGCACCAAGCCGCTGATCGCCGCGGTGAACGGCGTGGCGCTCGGCGGTGGGCTCGAGCTGGTGCTGGCCTGCGACCTCGCGGTGGCGTCCGAGCGTGCGAGCTTCGCCCTGCCCGAGCCGCGCGTGGGTCTCGCCGCGGTCTTCGGTGGGCTGCACCGGCTCCCGCGCCAGATCGGCCTCAAGCAGGCCCTCGGGCTCCTGCTCACGGGCCGGCGCGTGGATGCGGCGGAGGCGCTGCGCCTCGGCCTGGTGAACGAGGTGGTCCCGCACTCCGAGCTCCTCGATTCCGCGCGGCGCTGGGCCGGCTGGATCCTCGAGTGCGCGCCGCTGTCGGTCCGAGCGACGCGGACCGCGGCCCTGCGCGGGCTCGAGGCGCCGAGCCTGCGCGCCGCGATGGAGGCCCCGGAGCCGGGCCTCGCGGAGCTCCTGCGCAGCGAGGACGCCCGGGAGGGCCCGCGCGCCTTCGCGGAGAAGCGCCGCCCGGAGTGGAAGGGGCGCTGATCCGCGCGGCGCCCGCGGCCGGGCGACACCTGCGCTTTCGTTGCCGTCGCAGCTCGGTGTCGGAACCGGCGTGAGCGGGGATCGGGACGGTCGCGCCGTCGCTCAACCCGCGAGGCCGGTCCTCCGATGCGGCAACGGGGGCGTGCCGCGTGTCGAACGGGCTCCTGATCCAGGCGGGTGCGGTGTTCGCGCTGACCACGGGGCTCGCGGCCTACGTGGCGGGCCAGCGGCCGAAGACCTGGGCCCATCGCACCGTCCTCGCGATCCTCGGGTCGATCCTGGCTTGCACCGGGGGCATCTTCCTGACACGCGTGGCTCCGGAGGACCCGCGCATCACCACCGCCGGAGTGCGGCTGCTGCTGCTGGGCTTCTGTCTGCTGGCTCCGCTCTGGCTCTTCCTGGCTGCGCGCTGCGCGCGGGTGACGGTGGTCGAGGAGAGCCCGGGCGCCGCCCTGGGCGCGCTGCTGGCGCCGCCGGCGCTCTCGTACGCGGCGTTCCTCAGCAACCCGCTGCACCATCTCTTCTCCACGGGGCCGGTGTATCGGCTGCCGTTCGCTCCCGCTCCGGAGTGGGCGGGGCCGCTCTTCTGGGCGCACTCGTTGCTCCTCTACGGCGACGTGGTGGTGGGCATCGTCCTGTGCGTGCAGGCGGCGGCGCGCACGCGGAACGTCCCCGAGCGTCGGCGCCTGCTCCTGCTGTCGTTGGCGACGCTGATCCCGATGATGACCACGGTCGCGGAGGTGTCCGGCCTGGCCCCCGCGCCGGTCTCGCTGACGCCCGCAGGGCTCGGCTGCACCGCCCTCCTTCTCGTGGTCGGCGTGGTCCGCTATCGCCTGCTCGAGTCGCTCCCGCTCCCGGCCCGCGACGTCCTGGAGCACCTGGGGGACGGCCTGGTGCTGACGGACCTCGACGGGCGGGTGCTGGAGCTGAACGCGGCCGCCGAGCGGCTGCTCGCCCGGCCGCGCCACGTGCTGCTGGGGCTCCCTCTCGAGGCGCTGCTGCGTGCGCTCGATCCGAGCGAGGCGCTGCTCCATGCCGTGGCCGGCTCGGCGGAGGATTCGAGCGCGCACTTCGCCGAGACTCCGGACGAACGCTCGCTCGAGATCTCGGCGGGCTTCGTGCACGGCGCGGCGCACGCCCGGGTGGGTCGCTTCCTGGTGCTCCGGGATCGCACGGAGCAGCGGCGCTACGAGCGGCTGCGCCTTCAGACGCAACGCCTGAGGGGCCTCGGGGTGCTGGCCGCCGGGATCGCCCACGAGATCAACAATCCCCTCGCCTTCGTACGGGCGAACCTCGGCCATCTCGATCGGTTGGCGCAGGAGATCGAGAAGACCGGCGACCCGCCCGAGCCCCGCGAGGCCGCTCTGGCAGAGCTTCGCGACGTGATCCGCGAGAGCGCGGCGGGCGTGGAGCGCATCACCTCGATCGTCGACACCACGCGGCGTCTCTCGCGCGAGGCCCCGGTGGTCCTCGGTCCAGTGGACCTGAACGCGGTCGTGGTGGAAGCGCTGCAGGTGGCCGGGCTGCGCGAGTGCTCCGATCTCGTCCTCGAGGTCTGCCTCGATCCGGCGCTCCCTCCGTTGCACGGCTCGGCGGAGCGCCTGTCCCAGGTCGCGTTGAACCTGCTGGTGAACGCGCGGCAGGCGGTGGTCGGCGTGGGCGGCGGAGCCGTGCGAGTCGAGACCGCCGCGTCGGCGGAGGGCGCCGAGCTGCGCGTGCACGACAGCGGCCCCGGCGTGCCCCACGGGCTGCGCGAACGGATCTTCGATCCCTTCTTCACCACCAAGCCGCCGCTCGAAGGGATGGGGCTCGGGCTCGCGATCGCGTTCGAGATCGTCAGCCAGCACTCCGGCAGCATCGAGGTGGGGAGCTCGGGTGAGGGAGGCGCGTGCTTCAGGGTGCGCTTGCCGACGGACCGCCGGACCGGGGCGCCGTCCTCGCTGCGAGGCTCCGCCGAGCCTCAGGACCCGTCGCGCACGGCGATCAGGCCGCGCAGCGTGCCGACGTAGGCGGTGCCGTCGCGACCGAGTGTCACGGGCGCCCAGTGGTTGTCCCAGCCGATCCCGGTGCCGGTGAGCACCCGGAACACGGTCTCGCCGCTCCGGACGTCCAGCGCGGTCAGGTAGAACGCGTCGACGCCCGGCGGCGCGCGACGGGATTTCGTGTACACGTAGAGGAGCCCGTTGGCGAGCGAGAGCTTCGGCACCACCGTCTGCGCCACCTCGTGGCTGGTCCAGACCACGTGGCAGCCGGAGCCGTCCTCCGCCACGTCGATTCGAGCCAGCCCGCCGGCGCCGCTGCGACCGAAGATCATCAGCGGGAAGAGGTCGTAGCCCCAGTTGTTCTCCACCACGAGGGCGCGCCCGAAGCCGATCAGGGAGTTCTCGGTGGCGCTGCGGCCCGCCTCGAAGACGGGCACCCGGCAGACGAGCCGGCTGCCACGCACCTCGCGGCCGCTGCGGTAGACCAGGACCTGGACCCGCGGCTCCGCATTGTCGGCGATCGCCACCAGCCCGCCGGGGAGGATCGTCGGCGTGGTGCCAGAGCCCTGATGGATCATCCCGGGCTTGCGGCGCGTGCCGCGATCGTAGGTCTCGCGCCAGATCACGCGGGGTGCGCCGTCCGGCCCGACGTCGAAGGCGTAGAGCGCGTGGTCCGAGACGATGTACATCGCCTCCGCGTCCACCGCGAAGGAGTTCTGGATCTCCTCGCCGGCCAGGACCCGCGTGGCCACGCTCCCGCTCTCGGGCTCCACCACGCCCACCAGACCGTGGCGCGTCGCGAACCAGTGTCGACCCTGCCAGTCCGGGAGGGTCGTCACCACGGGATCGTCGCCGAAGCCTGCGGCGGCCAGCGCCGGCTCGAGGTCGTAGCTGCGCTCCAGGCGAAAGCCCGGGCCCTTCCGCCCGTCCTCCAGCGCCACCACGCGGATCCGATGGTCGCTGGTGGCGAGGACCGCGCGATCCCCGCGGTCCAGGTAGAAGTAGGCCCCGCCGGAGGTGTCCGTCACGATGCGCCGGAGGTTCAGGCTGCGGGTGGAGGGGCGCTGGGGCAGCGGATAGCGCGCGAGCTCTCGCAGGCTCGTCGGGTCGAGCAGCAGCATGTCCATTCCGGCGAAGCTGGCGCAGACCGTCACGATGCGGCCGCGTCGATCGAAGGCCACCGTGGCGCACTCGCCTCCGACCGAGCCGCGCGCCGCGGAGCGCACCTCGGGCGAGCGGCCGAGCGGGCCCGGCTCGGCCTGGGTGTCGGAGGCCCAGGCGTCGCCGTGCATGTTGCTCCTGCCGTTGGGCGCGAGCCACGGGTGCTGCGGCGGTGGCTCGCCCGGCACGGGATGCGCTTCCGCGGGCCGGCCGTCGAAGGGCGACACCCAGGCGTGCCCGAAGCCCTGCGGGATGGCCGGCGGGTCGCCGCACGACCAGGGGCGAAACACGAAGGCGAAGGCCAGGGCCACCAGGGCCAATGCGACCAGCGCGGTGCGGAGCAGTCGGAGCGGCATGGCGCACACCCTACACCCGCCGGCACTCGCCTGACATGCCCGAAACGCTGTAGCGTGCCGCGGGCGTTTCCGGACGGAGGTCTCCATGGCCCTGCGCCTCTTCGAACACCCGCTCTCCCCGTATGCCCGGAAGGTGAAGCTCGTGCTCTACGAGAAGGGCGTGCCCTTCGAGCGGGTGTTCGTGAATCCCCTCCTCGGGCGGGAGGAGCCGGTGTTCCGGGAGTTCGCCGCCGCGAGCCCGCGGCTCGAGGTGCCCTGCCTGGTGCACGACGGCCTCGCGGTCTTCGACTCCACGATCCAGCTCGACTACGTCGAGGAGCGCTGGCCCGAGCCCCCGTCCCTCCCGGCGGAGCCGCACGAGCGCGCGCGTGTGCGCATGCTGGAGGAGATCTGCGACACGCAGTACGAGGCCGTGAACTGGGGTCTGATGGAGGTGCGCTACTTCCGTCGTGCCGAGGGCGCCGAGGCCGAGGCCCTGCTCGGACGTGCGGCTCAGCAGCTCGCACGCCTGCGCGATCGACTCGAGCGCGAGCTCGAGGCGCGAGCGTGGCTGAACGGCGAGCGTTTCGGCCGCGGCGACGCGGCCGCGCTGCCGCACGTCACCGGCTCCGCGCTCTTCGGGGTGCCGCTCGAGGCCGCGCGCCATCCCCGGCTCGCCGACTGGGTGGAGCGCTGTCGCGCCCGCGAGAGCGTGCGGCGAGAGGCCGAGGAGCTGGCGGAGTCGCTGCGGCGCGACCTGGCCTCCGGGCCCGCCAGCCCGCGCATGCCCGTGGTGCGGCAGTACCGTGACCACCGCCTGGAGTGGATGATGCGAAGCGGCGGCGTGGACGTCGTGCTGCGCGGGCTCCGCGCCGGCACGATCCACTTCTCCGAGGAGCTCTGAGGGCTAGGGAGCCACCACCCAGAACGTCGCACGGCGCTCGGCGGCGAAGCAGTCCCCCGGCGCTTGCGGGCAGGCGGTCTCGGAGGCCACCTGCTGGGTGCTGCCGGGCAACCAGACCGTCTCGCAGAAGAGCGAGGCCTCCATGCAGCGCGGGTCCTGGGCCCCTGCGCTCGCGGTGCGGAGGCGGCTCGCCGCCACGCCGAGCGACACCAATTCGCGTCGAACCACTTCGGCGCGTTGCGCGCCGAGGGCCTGGTTGGCGGCCACGGCGCCCACGGGATCGGTGTGGCCGACGATCCGCAGGCGCACGTCGGGATGATCGCGCAGCCATGCGGCGTCCTGCGCCAGACGCGTGCGCCCCTCGGAATCGAGCTCGGTCGAGCTGCCGACGAAGTGCACGTCGGCGAGCAGCCGCGCCGGCTCCGCGGCGGGCTCCGCCGCCCGCGCGGGCGAGGCGAGGCCGAGGCACGCCGTCAGCGCCGCGAGTCCGAGGGCGCTCCATCCCGCCCGGTGGTCCGTCCGCCCCGGAGTCCCCGTCCCGCGCCCGTCCCTCGCTTCGTCTCTCCGCCGCTCCGCGTCTCGCGCCATGCCACACCCTCCCTCCGGCCGTCCCGTCACTTCGCGGGATCCGGTGCTCCGACCCTACGACCGGGCCTGCGGGGAAGTCAACGCGGCGCTCGCCCGGGCGTGCCCGCCGCCGCCGGGGCGACGCCCGCTTCCCGCGGATTTCGCTTGCCCGTGGCCGGGGATGAGCTTAGTGTCACCGGCTGACATGGACGTCAGCCCGCGGTCCGAGCCGCGCACCGCCCCCGCGCGCAGCCGCAGCGAGACGCGCCGGCGCCTGCTCCAGGCCGGCACCGCGCTCTTCGCCCGCCGCGGGCTCCATCGCGTGACCAGCCACGACGTGGCCCGTGCCGCCGGCGTGGCCGCGGGCACGTTCTACCTGCACTTCGAGGACAAGGAAGCGCTGTTTCGCGAGGTGGTGTTCCAGGCGGTGCGCGGCCTGCGCGAGCGCCTCGACGCGGTCCACCGACGCGGCCTCGCCCGCGACGCGGCCGTGCGCGCCCGCGCCGAGGAGCTCCTCGGCTTCGCGGAGGAGAACCGCGAGCTCGTGCGCGTGCTCTTCGGCCGCGACCACGACACGGCCGGGGTGGGCCAGGACGCGCTCGACTTCCTCGCCGAGACGAGCGAGCGCAATCTGCGCCAGCGCGACTCCGCGGGAGGTTGTGGGCTGCACCCGGCGGTGACGGCGCAGGCGCTGGTCGGGATGTGGGCGCGGGTCGCCGCCTGGTGGGCCGCCGCCCCGTCCGGCGTGTCGCGCGAGGACGTGATCGAGACCCTGGTCCGGATCCAGCTCTCCGGCACGCAATCCGCCCCCTCCGCACCCCCGCACAGGAGCCGCCCATGACAGACGCGATCCAGGTCGATCCCATCTACGACACCGTCTCGCCCACGGACTTCCCGGCTCTGCTCGAAGTCGAGCGCTACGGCAGCCGGACCGACGCGTTCGACGCCATCATCCACGCCACCCACGACCACTTCTGGGATCCGACCGATCCCGCGTACCTCGATTTCCAGCAGCCATTCGATCTCGCGGCCGAGACCGTCCTCCCGCGCGACTTCATCGTGGAGCTCAACTGCGCGGTGGCGGACCGGCTGGACGAGGGCCAGCGCATCGCGCTCGCCAACGAGAGCGCGCGCTGGACGCTCTCCGCCATCCTCCACGGAGAGCAGGGCGCGCTCTCGCTCTCGGCATCGCTCTGCCACCTGCTGCGCGATCCCGGCGCCCAGGAGTACGCCGCCAACCAGGCGCGGGAGGAGGCGCGCCACGTGACGGCCTTCGCCCGCTACATGCAGGTGCGTTTCGGGCGTCCGTTGCCGGTCGGCGCCACGCTCGGCGGGCTGCTGAACGAGCTGGTCTCCGCGCCGCAGGTCTACAAGAAGCTCGTCGGGATGCAGATGCTGGTGGAGGGGCTCGCGATGGGCGCCTTCGCCACCTTGCACTCGAAGTCCCGCGACCCGCTGCTGGTGCGGCTGGTGCAGCTCGTGATGACGGACGAGGCCTTCCATCACAAGTTCGGCCGGATCTGGGCCGAGCGGACCGTGCCACGGCTCACCGAGGAGGAGCACGAGAAGGTCGAGGCCTGGGCCGCGCGCTGCTTCCAGACGCTGCTCTTCAACCTGGTGAACGCGGAGCAGAAGCAGGTGATCTACCGTCGCTTCGGTCTCGAGTGGCAATGGGTCCGCGCCGCCGTGATGGAGGCCTTCACCGACGTGGATCGGCGTCGCGCGATGACCGAGAGCACCAACATCTTCCGCGTGCTGATCAAAACGCTCCTCAAGGCCGGGATCATCACCGCGCGCACGCGCCCGCTCTACGCCGCCTGGGTGGACATGGAGGAGCTGGCGGGCGAGAGCGACGAGATGGTGGGAGACGCCATCGCCGAGCGCGGGATCGCCGAGCTGCGCGAGATCAACGCGGGCCGGCGCCGGATCGGGCGCGCCCTGCGCGGGAGCTGACGCCGAGCCCCGGCCGCCCGCGGGAGCCGCCGGTCGCGGCGGCCCCGGGTTCCCGGTAGCATTCCCGATCGCGCCCCAACCCGAGGAGTGTCCATGCGAGAAGCCGTCATCGTCGCGAGCGCACGCACGCCGCTCGCCAAGTCCGTTCGTGGCTCCTTCAACATGACCCGGCCCGACGACCTGGCGTCCCACGCCATCCAGCAGGCCCTCGCCCGGGTGCCGCAGCTCGACCCGCGCGAGATCGAGGACGTGATCATCGGCTGCGGGCTGCCCGAGGGACCCTCCGGCCACAACGTCGCGCGGGTCGCGCTCCTCGGCGCCGGCCTCCCGTCCTCCATCCCCGGGACCACGGTGAACCGCTTCTGCTCGTCGGGCCTGCAGGCCATCGCGATGGCGGCGCACCGCATCATCGTCGACGGAGCGGACGTGGCGATCGGCGGCGGTACCGAGTCGATCACGCTGGTGCAGAACGACAAGATGCGGATCGGCGACATGGTGAACCCGCGGGTCCAGAAGCTGTGGCCGGGCCTCTACATCGGGATGGGTCAGACCGCGGAGATCGTGGCCGAGCGCTACAAGATCGCGCGGGAGGACCAGGACGCCTACGCGCTGGTCTCCCAGCAGCGCACGGCCCGTGCGCAGCAGAGCGGCTGGATGGACGACATCGCGCCCATCGTCGTCACGCGAAAGGTCAAGCAGAAGGACGGCAGCGAGACCATCGAGGAGAACGTCACGGTGTCGCAGGACGAGTGCAACCGGCCCGACACCACCCTCGAGGGCCTCGCGCGGCTCAAGCCCTCCTTCAAGCCGGACGGCACGGTCACGGCGGGTAACGCCTCCCAGCTCTCGGACGGAGCGTCGGCCACCGTTCTGATGTCCGCCGAGCGCGCGAAGCAGCTCGGCATCCAGCCTCTCGGCGTGTTCCGCGGCTTCCAGGTGGCGGGCTGCAACCCCGAGGAGATGGGGATTGGCCCGGTCTTCGCGGTGCCGAAGCTCCTCAAGAAGACGGGCCTCTCGCTGGATCAGGTCGACGTGATCGAGCTCAACGAGGCCTTCGCCTCTCAGCTCCTCTATTGCCAGCGACAGCTCGACATCCCGCTCGAGAAGATGAACCCGCTCGGGGGGTCGATCTCGATCGGCCATCCCTATGGAATGACGGGCTCGCGGATGACGGCCCAGCTCCTGTCCCATCTGCGTCGCACCAGGGGCCGCTATGGAATCGTCACCATGTGCATCGGCGGTGGCATGGGCGCCGCCGGTCTGTTCGAGAGAGCGTGACGTCGCGGACCGCGGGCGGCTGTGCCGTCCGCGGCCCAGCGACACTTCCCTTCCCGCGCTCGGTTGCTAGCGTCGGCGCCCGGTGAGCACCCATGGCGCGTCCACCTCGGCGCAGCTTCGTCGGCTCGGCCCCTGGCTGTGCTGGGCCATCGTCTACGCGGACATCGGGACGAGCGTCTACTACACGCCGGGCATCCTGTATCGCGGCGTGGGCTCGGGCGCCGCCACCTTCGTCCTGGCCACGAGCCTCGCCTTCGTGCTGCTGGCGGAGAAGTATGCCGAGATCGCCGCGCGCTATCCCGGCGGCGGCGGCGTGGTGTCGGTGTCGGAAGAGGCCTTCGGTCCGCGCATCGGCGCCCTCGGCGGCATGCTGATCCTGGTGGACTACTTCCTGACCGCGGCCATCTCCGCGGTGTCGGGGTTCACCTACCTGGCGTCCCTGCTGGCGCCGCTCGCGGGGTGGGAGATGCCGCTGGCGGTGGTCGGGCTCGTGCTGCTGGGGCTCCTCAACTGGGTCGGAATCCGCGAATCGGCGCAGGTGAGCGGGGCCATCGGGGCCGCGGCGTTCCTCTCGCTGCTGGTGCTGGTGGTGACCGTCGCGGGACGCATCGACGCGCCGCAGTGGGGTCAGATCCAGCGCGCGCTCTCTGCCGCGGGCCGGATCCCGCTGGCCGACGCGGTGGTGGGCTACGCCGCGGCCTGGCTCGCCTTCAGCGGGCTCGAGTCGCTGGCCCAGATCTCGCCCGCGATGCGGGAGCCGCGGCGCCGCACCGGCGGCCTGGCGATGCTCTTCGTGGTGCTGGCGATCCTCGCCACCTCGCCCATCCTGACCGCGTTTGCGACCGTCGTGCTGAAGCCCGCCGGCGTGAACCCCGATGCCTTCCAGGCGGAGCTCGCCTTCGCCTTCGGCGGTCCGGCGCTGCGCGCGATCGTGGTGCTGACGGCCGCGGCGCTCCTGCTCTTCGCCTCCAACACCGCGATCGTGGGCGCCTACCACGTGTTCGGGGCGCTCGCGGACGGCGAGTTCCTGCCGCGCGCGCTGCTGCGCCGCTCGCAGCGGTTCGGCACGCCCCACGTGGCGATCGTGCTCGCGGTCGTGGTGCCGGTGGCGGTGCTGCTCGCGACCCGCGGCAGCATCGCGGAGCTGGGCGATCTCTACGCCTTCGGCCTGCTCGGCGCCTTCGTCCTCTCGTCGATGTCGCTCGACCGGGTGCGAATCGCCGAAGGCCGGACCGGGCCCCTCTTCGCGGTGGGGATCGTGACCTCGGTGCTGGTGATCGTGGCCTTCCTGACGAACCTGGTGGAGAAGCCTCACGCGACCATCTTCGGTGGCAGCCTGACCCTGGTGATGCTCGCCTACGGGCTGGTGCATCGCGGCGACCTCTCGCTGCTGCGACCGACGCGGGGGCCCGCCGTGACCACCGAGGAAGCGGAACGCATCGCGGCGGAGAAGCCGGCGGCGGCCCAGATCCTCACGCTGGCCGAGGCCGTGGAGCTCAAGCCCGCCTACGCCCCGCGAACGCTGGTCTGCCTGCGCGGCCCGAACCAGCGACTGCTCGACGAGCTGGCCGCGCGCCTGAAGGGTCTGGGCGAGAACGACGTGGCGGTGCTCTTCGTGGAGGAGGTGCCAGGCCTCTTCGTGCCGCGAGACGTGGAGCCCTCCCACGAGGCGCGCCGGGTCCTCGACGAGGCGGTGACGTGGCTGAACGGCAAGGGCTTCACCGCCGTGCCGATCTGGCGCCTGGCCCAGGACGCCGGCGAGGCGATCGCACACGTCGCGCGCTCCCTCGGCTGCGATGCGGTGCTGGTCGGCACCTCTCAGCGCGGCGCCCTCTGGCGGGTGCTGCGCGGCAACGTGCTCGCGCGCCTGATCGCGCGCGCCCCCCGCGAGACCCGCATCGTGATCGTCGGCTAGCGCAAGGCAAGCGGCGGGACGCCGGAGGCGTGCCCGCCGCGCGCAGCGCGCCGCAGGCGCGCGAAGGTTTCGAGAGCTGGGCGGGACGCCGGAGGCGTGCCCGCCGCGCGCAGCGCGCCGCAGGCGCGCGAAGGTCCAGAAGGAACGGGCCGCGGCGACCCCGGGCGTGGCGCGCGGCGGGGCCTCGCGTATTCTTCCGCGCATGGGAAAGAGGGGCAGCGAGTCGGTCGGCAAGCGGCTCCGCGAGCTCGAGAAGGCCGAGCGCGCCCGGGCGAAGCGCGAGAAGCGCCCCGAGAGCGCGAAGTCCGGCCCGCCCGTCGCCGGCCCCGAGGACCTCCGAGGCTACGGCCTCCCGGCCCCGAGCGATCGACGCCAGCCCGCCTGACGCGACGCATGGCTCCGCTCGCGCCGGATTCCACCCGCACCCTGTCCGAGCACGCCTCGAAGCAGCTCCTGGCCGGCTACGGCGTTCCCGTGGCGCGCGAAGAGCTGGTCGCGGATCCCGAGGCCGCCGTCGTCGCCGCCGGACGCATCGGGCTTCCCGTGGCGCTGAAGCTCTGCGGCGACGCCATCGCCCACAAGACCGAGCGGGATCTCGTGCGCCTCGGACTGGCCGACGCCGCCGCGGTGCGCGCGGCGGCCCACGAGCTCCTCTCGCGGCGCCGACCCGAGGACGGTGAGGTGGGGCTCCTGGTGGCCGAGATGGTCCGCGGTCGTCGCGAGCTGATCGCCGGGCTGGTGCAGGATCCCCAGTTCGGACCCTGCGTCCTCCTCGGCCTGGGCGGCATCCTGACCGAGGCCCTCGGCGACGTGGTCTTCGCGCCGGCGCCCTTCGGCGAGGCCGACGCACGCCGCATGCTGCGCCGCCTGCGCACGAGCCAGCTCCTGACGCGAGCCTTCCGCGGCGAGCCCCCGGTGGACGAGGGGGCGCTGGCGGCGCTCCTGGTCGCCCTGGGCCGCCTCGGCGTCGAGCGCCCCGACGTGCGGAGCGTCGACGTGAATCCGCTGATCGTGCGCGATGCGACACCAATCGCTGTCGACGCGCTGGTGGTGCTCGGGGGCGGCGCGCCCGGCGATCGCACCGCCTCGCCCGTGGCGGAGCTCACGGACACCGCGCTGCTGGAGCGCTTCCGTCCGCTCTTCCATCCCCGCGGCATCGTGGTCGCCGGCGTGTCGAGCCATCCCGGCAAGTTCGGCTTCGTGGCGCTCCACAATCTGCTGCGGTTCGGCTACTCGGGCGAGGTCTTCCCGGTGAACCGAGACGGTGTCGAGGTGCTCGGGTGCTCGACGCTCCGCGACGTCTCCGAGGTTCCGGCGGGTCGCGCGGACCTGGTCTTCGTCTGCACGCCCAACTCGGTGAACGTGCCGCTGCTGCGCGCCTGCGCCAAGGCCGGGGTGCGCGCGGCCTTCGTGGCGAGCGCGGGATACGGCGAGGCGGGGAGCGAGGGCCGCGCCCTGGAGCGGGAGCTGGCGGAGACCGCGAACGAGCTCGGCATGGTGCTCGCCGGACCGAACGGGCAGGGCGTGATCTCGACCGGACCCTCGATGTGCGCCCAGATCGTGGCGCCGTATCCGCCGGCGGGGTCGATCTCGCTGGCCAGCCAGAGCGGGAACCTGCTGTCCTCGTTCCTGAACTACTCCGTGTTGACAGGCGTTGGCGTCAGCAAGGCAATCTCCTGTGGCAACTCCGCGCAGACCACCCTCGCCGACTACCTGGCGTACTTCGCCGTCGATCCGGACACCCGCGTGGCGCTGGCCTACCTGGAGGGCGTGGCCGACGGCCGGGCCTTCGTGCGCGCCGTGCGCGCCCTCACCGCGCGCAAGCCGCTGGTGGTGCTGAAGGGAGGTGTGGCCAGCGAGGGCCAGCGCGCCGCTTCCAGCCACACCGGTTCCCTCGCCACCGACGATCGCGTGTTCGACGGCGCTTGCGCACAGCTCGGCGTGCTCCGTGCGCCGAGCGTGGAGCACGCCTTCGAGTGGGCCGCGACCTTCGCCAGCCAGCCGCTTCCTCGCGGGCGCCGCGTGGTGGTCTTGACGTCGGTCGGCGGCTGGGGCGTGCTCGCCGCCGACGCCTGCGCCGCGGCGGGTCTCGAGCTGATCTCGCTGCCGGACGACGTGCGGCAGCGCATCGACGGCATGGTGCCCGCGCGCTGGAGCCGCAACAACCCGGTCGACCTGGCCGGCGGCGAGACGCGCGACACCATTCCCGAGGTGCTGGACCTGCTCTGCGCACACCCGGAGGTGGACGCGGTGATCCACCTCGGGATCGGGATCCAGGCCCACCAGGCCCATGCCTTCCGAACCGGCTCCTTCTATCCGGGCTTCGGGCTCGATCGCATCGTCGAGTTCCACGAGCGCCAGGACCGCCGCTACGCCGAGGCGGCGCGGGAGGCCTCCGAGCGGCACGGCAAGCCCGTGCTGGTGGCCACCGAGCTCGTCCATACGGACCGCGACTACGGCAACGCGGGCCCGCTCGCGGTGAAGGCGGGCGGGCGCGTCTGCTACCCGAGCGCGCACCGCGCGGTGCAGGCGCTGGCAGCGCTGGCCCAGTACGGGGAGTACCGCCGGGCGCTGGCCGGCTGAGCCGGCGGCCGAGCCGGACGGGCGGTTGCCGACACACCGCCCGGGAGGTGCGAATGGAGGTCCGGCCGCGGCGCACCTGGGGAGGCTCCCGACGACCGGGGGCCGCGAAGCCGACGCCTATTGGTGTCGATCTCTTGCTCGGGCTCGCGGTGGCGGGGCTGCTGGCCGGCGTGGCCGGCTTCGCACACGAATGGCGCCAACCGTACCGTGCCGCCGTCTCGATCGATCTCTCTCCGTGGGCGCTCCCGCGCTACACGTTGCTCTCCCTGGCCCGCGGGCTGGTGGCCTACGCGCTCTCGCTCGGCTTCAGCCTGGCCTACGGCTGGTGGGCGGCCAAGGACCACCGCGCCGAACGCGTGCTCCTGCCCTTGCTCGACGTGCTGCAGAGCATCCCCGTGCTCGGCTTCATGCCCGGCCTGGTGCTGGCGCTGGTGGCGCTCTTCCCGCACAGCAACGTGGGCCTCGAGCTCGCGGCGATCCTGATGATCTTCACGGGCCAGGCCTGGAACCTCGCCTTCAGCTTCCACGGCTCGCTCTGCTCCATTCCCCCCGAGCTCGCGGAGGTGACGCATCTCTATCGCTTCAGCTGGCTGGAGCGGCTGCGCTGGCTCGAGCTCCCCTTCGCCACGGCCGGGCTCGTCTGGAACAGCATGATGAGCATGGCCGGCGGCTGGTTCTTCCTGATGATCAGCGAGGCCTTCGTGCTCGGGGACCGCGACTTCCGGCTGCCCGGCCTCGGCTCCTACATGAGCGTCGCAGTGGCCGAAGGCGACGTGGGCGCGATGGTGGGCGCGGTGCTGGCGATGACGCTCATGATCGTCGCGTTGGACCGCCTGCTCTGGCGACCGCTCGTGGTCTGGGCGCAGCGCTTCCGGGTGGAGGAGGGCGGCGCGACCGAGGAGGCGCACTCGCTGGTGCTCGACGCCCTCCGCCGGTCCCGGCTGATGGCGGCGCTGCGCGAGGCGCTGGCGCGGCGCCGCAAGCGAGCCGAGCCGCCCGGCGAGGTCGCACCCGCGCCGCGGAGCGAGCAACCGCGCTCGGGCCTCGCCGTCGCCCTGCGCACGCTCCTGCTGGCGCTCCTGGCTGCCCTGCTGGGCGTCGGCGCCTGGCGGCTCGCCCGGATCCTCGCACCGGTGTCGCTCCGCGAGTGGGGGTCGATCGTTCTGCTCGGCGGAGCCACGCTGGCCCGGGTGCTCATCGCGGTGGCCGCCGGCACACTCTGGGCGCTCCCCGCCGGCCTCGCCATCGGCCTCTCGCCCCGCCTGGCGAGCCGGCTCCAGCCCGTGGTGCAGGTGGTGGCCTCGTTCCCCGCGCCGATGCTCTTTCCGGTGGTGGTGGCGCTCCTGCACGCAGCCGGGGTCTCGCTCGGCTGGGGCAGCATCGCGCTCATGCTCCTCGGGACCCAGTGGTACATCCTGTTCAACGTGGTGGCCGGAGCGACGGCGATGCCGGCGGACCTGCGGGAGGCTGCGCGCAGCTATCGCCTGCCGCTGCGGGACCGGCTGCGCGTTCTCTACGTTCCTGCGGTGTTCCCCTATCTCGTGACGGGCTGGGTCACCGCGGCCGGCGGCGCCTGGAACGCGAGCATCGTGTCCGAGGCAGTGAGCTTCCGCGGCGACGTCCTGACGACGTTCGGCCTCGGCGCGCGCATCAGCGAGACGGCGGCGCGGGCGGACTTCTCCGGCCTCGCGGCCAGCGTGGTAGTGATGGCTGCGATCGTCGTGGTCTTCAACCGGATGGTCTGGCGCCCCCTCCAGCGCCAGGCCTCCACGCGCTTCTCGCTGTCCAAGTGAAGCAGGGGGTGGCCGAGCATGGCGTCGATCCAGGCCCAGCCCGCGACGACGGGCGCGCTCTGCGAGGCGCGGGGCGTCGGCCACGACTTTCGCACGCCGGAGGGCCGCTCGCTGCGCGTGCTCGAGGGCATCGACCTCGAGATCCGCGCCGGCGAGGTGGTGGCACTGCTGGGCCCGTCCGGCTGCGGGAAGTCGACGCTGCTGCGCATCCTGGCCGGCTTGATCGAGCCCACCTGCGGCGAGGTGCGCTACCGCGGCCAGCCGCTGCAGGGCCTGAATCCGGGCGTGGCGATGGTGTTCCAGAGCTTCGCGCTCTATCCCTGGATGACGGTGCAGCGCAACGTGGAGATCGTCCTGGAGGCCCTGCAGGTGCCGGCCCAGGAGGCCGCGCGTCGCGTGACGGAGACCCTGCGCGTGGTCGGCCTCGCGGGCTTCGAGGATGCCTATCCCCGCGAGCTCTCGGGTGGCATGAAGCAGCGCGCCGGCATGGCGCGAGCGCTGGCGGTGAATCCAGAGCTCCTGTTCATGGACGAGCCCTTCAGCTCGGTGGACGCGCTCACTGCCGAGAGCCTGCGCGCCGAGGTGATCGACATCTGGTCGGTGACGGATCGCAACCCCTCCTCGATCCTGCTGGTCAGCCACGACATCCCCGAGGTGGCGTGGATGAGCGACCGCATCGTCGTGCTCGGCGCCCGTCCCGGTCGCGTGCGCACCGTAATCGCGAACGGGCTGCCGCGACCGAGGGACTACCGCTCGCCGGAGTTCCTGCGTCTGGTGGAGGAGCTGCACGACGTGATCACCGGCCACGAGCTCCCGGACGTGCCCCAGGCCGCGGCTCGCGAGCCCGCCGCGCTGGAGGCGCTGCCCGCGGCCATCCCGAGCGAGGTGGTGGGCCTGCTCGAGTACCTGGACGCGCGCGGCGGCGCCGAGGACCTCTTTCGCATCGCGGCCGACACCGATCGTCGCTTCGACCACATGATCGCGGTGGTGAAGGCCGCGGAGATGCTCGATTTCGTCGACACCCCGAAGCGTCGGGTGCTGCTGGCGCCGGTCGGCCGGCGCTTCCTGGCCGCCGACGCGCCGGGCCGGCGGCGCATCTGGCGCGAGCAGATTCTGGGCCTGCGCCTGTTCCGCGAGACGGTGGAGCTGCTGCGGCGGGCGCCCGGTGGACGCATCGATCGCGACTCGGCGCTGGAGACCATCGTGCTGCGGCTTCCCCAGGAGGACTACGAGCAGGTCTTCGACGGGCTGGTGCGCTGGGCACGCTTCGGCGACCTCCTGGACTACGACGAGGCCACGGGCGAGCTCTCCCTGGCCGGGTGAGCGGGCAGCGGGGCCTCGGCGGCGGGCCGCATGGCGAGGCTCAGCAGGAGCAGCAGGAGCCACGACGCTCCACCTGCCCGGGGCCGTCGCAGCCGGCCGTAGAGGACGAGCGCCACACCAAGCACCAGGATGGGGACGTCCGACAGCCAGTGCGTGTCGCGAGCAATGAGCTCCACGCCGAAGCCGTCGCGCAGGACGACGTCGATCACACCCACCGCGATCAGCACCCAGCCGATCCGCGCGGGCTGGTCCCGGAAGGGCCTCGCGAGTCGCTCGGGGATGCCGTGCCGCATGCTCACCTCCTGCGGAGCCGCGCCGAGCGGAGCAGGCGCACGGCGCCGAGTGCGACGAGCGGCTCGATCCCGAGCAGCCCGCAGCCGCCAAAGCCGAAGCTGATGCCGAAGCTGGACCCGGGCGAGCCGCCTCCGGAGGCGGGCAGGCCGGGGGGAGGCCCGGACGGCCCGCCGCATTCGCCCCCGCAGTTGGAGCGGGGAGGGTCGAGCGGAGAGGTGGGTGCCATGAAGCCGCTCAGGCCCCAGGGCTCGCCGAGCCCGCCGCTGTTGGTGGGCGTCGGCGGATCGAGGAGCGGCGGCACGTCGTCGGGGCGCGGCATCCCGGTCGCTACCTGGTACGCCCAGAGATATGCGCCTCCGACGATCAGCTCGCCGAGCCTGTAGCCCACGTATCCGCCGACCACCTGGGCCAGCGGGCCGGCCGGCGCCAGGAGCGCAGCCCCGCCCGCGGCGAAGACCGCGCCACCGAGCCCCTGCGCGAAGTGGAAGCCGATCGCGCCGACGGAGGCCCGGCCGGAGGGATCGGTCAGGTGGAGCGGATCGCCGCTGGCGTAGAAGTGCTGGTTCACCAGGTCGTAAACCGGATCGGGGCCCAGGAAGATCGCGGCGTCCTCGTCGTAGATCCGCTCGCCGAGCATCACGAGACCGGCGCCATGCAGGCCGCCGGCGAAGCCTGCGGGATCGTCCGTCGCTCCCTCCCGTCGCTGCAGGCGGTAGGCCGAGTAGGCGGCGAAGCCGACGATCCTGCCGGCATCGTCCGCCCAGGCCTTCGCGTTGCCGCGCAGGTCGGGGATGCGGTAGAGGCGCGCACCGCTGGCGAGATCGATGCGCACCGCGCCCGTCACGAAGGCCACCGGGTTTCCGGCGTCGTCGGCCTCCACGTCGCCGCCGAACAGGAAGCGACGCACCCGCCCGTCCACCACGCTTCGAACGGGCCGGCCGCTGGCGTCCCGCTCGAAGCTCGCGTCGCCAAACGAGCGCAGGTGCCCGCTGGCCGTCCACGCGATGGGAACTCCGTCGCGGCTCGTCGCGAAGCCGGCCGTGTCCCAGGTGTAGGCGTGCTGGATCACGCTCAGGGTGGGTCCGCCCGAGGGGCCGGGGGGGGTGACGTCGCGGACGTCCTGCAGCCGGTCGTGCCGCTCGTTCCAGGTCCAGGTGCGGTAGGTATTGGTCCCCTGATACACATGCTCGGGGTTCATCCGGCCGTCGTAGAACCAGAGCCGGTTCGCTCCGCCCGGGCAACCGGCCTCCCAGCACTCGGAGTCCACCCCGGTGTCGGCCAGCGGCGAGACGGTGCCCTCGGGATTCTCCGGGTCCGTGACGTGGCGATAGCCCCAGTACTCCTCGTAGCTCGAGCGGCCGCCCTCGAGGGTGGCCATCGCCGTCAGGATCCGCGTGCGCTGGAAGGTCGCGGGTCCATCGGGTGTGCAGCCCACGAAGGAGCAGCCCTCGATCTCGATCGTGGTGGTCTCCAGCACCGTGCCGGCGGCGTTCCGCGTGATCGCTCCCGTCGGCGCGCCGCCGGCGTCGAAGGAGAAGGAGCGCACCAGTCCGTTGCCATAGCGGATCTCGCGGACCCGATCGGCGAGCAGGCTCCGCTCGTAGACCGGAGCGCCGTCGAGGGACGCGGATCGCTCGCGGTCGGCGCCGTCGTAGGTCAGCTGCGTCGTGCCGAGGATCGCTCCTCCTGGCGCCACCAGCGCGAGCGCAATCCGACGCGATCGCGTGTCGTAGCCGGCCAGGCTCTTCTCGCCGTCCGGCCAGTCCACCTCGGCGAGACGCCCGGCCGGGTCGTAGACGAAGCGGGTGGGCGCGCTCCGTGTGGAGTCGTCCTGGCGCACCAGCCGGCCGTGCAGGTACTCGCTCCGGAGCTCCGACTCCATCACGCCGTTTCGACGATGCGTACGCCGGATCTCGTGCCCGGCGGCGTCGTAGGCGAGCTCCGTCTCCATCCCGTTGGACCGCAGGATGCGGGTCACGCGTCCGGAGAGATCGTAGGAGAAGCGGGTCGAGTCCCACGCCTCCCCCGTGCGCTCGCGGCGCTCGACCGGCCGGCCGAGCGCGTCGTAGAGGATCTCGGCGTCGGCGCCGTAGGGGCGTCGGATCGCGCGGATCTGGCCGTCGGAGCGACGCTCGATCACGACGTCGCCGTCACCGCTCAGGTAGAGCCTCGCGATGCGTCGGCCTGCGTCGTAGGCGCGCAAGTAGATCCCGCCGAGGGCGGTGCTCCCGGGAAACGGTGGCTCCGAGCCCATGACGAGGTCTCCGACGGCGTCGAAGCGCCGACGATTCTCCCGATCGCCCACCCGAACGACCTCCGGATGCCCGTGATCTCCGTAGGAGCCGAGCTCTTGCAGCCGACCCGTGGGCTCACGGACGGTGGCCAGCTCGCCGAGCGCGTCGTACCCGAAGGCCCACTCCTCTCCGGCACCGTTGCGCTGGGTCTGCAGGCGTCCCCGCGCGTCGAGGGTGTGCCGCACGCGATCCCCGAGCGCATCCCAGACGGCGGCCGGCAGCGCACGCGCGGGATCGAAGGGGTTCACCGCGCCGTCGACGTAGGAGAGCTGCACGACGTTCCCGTCCGGCGACGCGAACGACACCAGCTCGTCGTTGGCCCAGCCGAAGGTGAACGTCCGCCCGTCCGGGGTGCGGATCCGGACCAGGCGCTCGCCGGACCATGCAAGCTCCGTGGTGTCGCCGAGGGGATCCGTGGCGGCGATCGGGTGGCCCGATCCGTCGTAGCGGAAGGAGCTCGTCTGCCCGAGGGGGTCGGTCACCTCGGTCCCTCCGATGGCGTAGCGCAGCCTCCAGGTGGGCGAGCCTTCCCCGAGCTGCTGCGCCTGGAGCAAGCGGCCAGCGGGGTCGAAGGCGTAGGCCACCGTCTCGCCCTCCGAGCGGGTGACGCGCAGCTCCCCCGGCGCGTACTCGTAGCGGACGCCGGGCATGCCGTTCGCCACCTCGAAGGCGCCGCGCGCAACGGCGAGCCGTCCGTCCCGGTAGGAGAAGCGCGCCTCGCGACCGGCTCGATCGCGGATCGCGCTCAGGAGGCCGCCCTCGTAGGTGAGCGTGAAGAGCGGACGGCAATCGCCTTCGGCCACGCACTGTTCGATCGCGTCGAGCGCGCCGCCGGAGCTCCGGAACTCGATCGAGGGATAGGGCTGGTCGGAGCGACGCCGGCGCACGAGGCGCCCATCCGGTCCGAACTCGTACACCTGGCCGCCTCGCGTGCGGAGCCGCGTGGCATCGAGCTTGGTCCACGACGTGCCCGGGATCGGGCCGGGCGCAAGCGCGCCCACGTCGTAGCGCGCGCCTGCAGCGTCGACGAACACGCCATCCGCGTAGCGGAGATCGAAGGAGGAGCGCCAGAGTCCGTCGGCTCCGTTCCAGACCTGGCCGATCGCCAGGGGACCGAGCCGCGTCTCGAGCACGAGATCGGTGCGCTGGAGCAGCAGGTTCCCACCCGCCAGCTCGACGAGGCCGCCCGGGAGCGCGATCTGCCCGAGCTCGCGCGTCTCCGAAGTGCCGGCGCGGGGCGCGGCGGGCTGCGGGCTGCAGCTCGCTGCGAGCGCCGCAGCGACGGCGAGCGAGCCCCCGACGCGCGCGATCCGCCCCACTCGCCGGGCCCGCTCCGATCCCGATCCTCGCCGTGCCATCTCGCCTCCGCGGGACCCTGCTGGGCGGCTTCCGCGCGGAGGCTGCAACCGAGATGCCAGGCGCGCCGGGCCCGACGACCGAGAGACGGCGAGGAGTTGCCACGCGGGGGGCATCGCGCCGTGCAGGCGCGGCCACGTGCGGCCATGGACGACGCTTCACGGCGTCGCGACGAGGGACGGCACGCTGGACGCCGGCGGGGCCGCGGCGCGGCTCCGGCTACTGGTCGCGCTCGAGGTAGGTGTACTCCTGCAGGCCCTGCTCGTAGCGCTTGCGCAGGCGCGCCGATTCCTCGAGCGAGATCTGGCCGGCACGGAGCGCGCTCTCCACGGTGCGCCGGACCTTCTCGATCAGGTGGCTGCGGTCGTACTCCACGTAGGAGAGCACCTCGTTCACCTCGTCGCCCTCCACCACGTGCTCGATGGTGTAGCCACCTCCCTCGGCGAGACGCACGTGCACGGCGTCGGTGTCGCCGAAGAGGTTGTGGAGGTCGCCCAGGATCTCCTGATAGGCGCCGACCAGGAAGACCCCGATGTAGTAGGGCTGACCCGTCCAGGCGTGGAGCTCGAGCACGTCCTTCACGTCGCGCGGGTCGATGAACTGGTCGATCTTGCCGTCGCTGTCGCAGGTGAGGTCCGCGAAGACACCGCGCCGGGTGGGGCGCTCCTCCAGGCGGTGGATCGGCATCACCGGGAAGAGCTGCTTCACCGCCCAGTGGTCCGGCGCCGATTGGAAGACCGAGAAGTTCCCGTAGTAGGTGTCGGCCAGGCCCTTCTCCAGGTCCTCCAGCTCCTCGGGCACGTAGGGCATGTCCCGCACGATGCGCAGGATCTTCTCGCAGCAGTCCCAGAACAGACGCTCCACCCGCGCGCGGCCGCGCAGGTCGAGGTAGCCGAGCGCGAACAGGCTCGAGGCCTCCTCCTTGAGCTGGAGCGCGTCGTGGTAGGCCTCCACCACGTTCTTGCGTGAGATACCGGCCCACACCTCCGACAGGTCCTGGAGCACCTTCGGGTCGTCGGCCTTCACGGGCTCCGGAGGCTTGCCCGTCACCACCTCGTTCACGCCCAGCACGTCGAAGATCAGGACCGAGTGGTGCGCCACCATGGCGCGCCCGGACTCGGTCACGAGGTCCGGGTGCGGGATCCCCACCTCGTCGCAGGCCTCCTGGATGAAAGCCACCACGTCGTTGGCGTACTCCTGCACCGAGTAGTTCATCGAGGAGTGGAAGTTCGTCTGCGAGCCGTCGTAGTCCACGCCGAGCCCGCCGCCCACGTCGATCAGGCTCGGGCGCGCGCCCATCTCGTGGAGGCCCGCGAAGATCCGGCTGGCCTCGCGGAAGGCGTCCTTGTGGGCGCGGATCGTGGTGATCTGGGAGCCGATGTGGAAGTGCAGGAGCTCGAGGCAGTCGAGCATGTCCTCCGAGCGGAGCCGCTCCACCGCGTCCACGATCTCGGAGGCCGAGAGACCGAACTTCGAGCGGTCGCCGGTCGACTCCACCCACTTGCCTGCGCCCTTGGTGGTGAGCCGCGCGCGGACGCCGATGTGGGGACGGATCCCGAGCTCGCGGCTGGTCTTCACCACCAGGTCGATCTCGCGCGCCCGGTCGATCACGATGATCGGGTAGCGGCCGATGCGCTGGGCCAGGAGGGCCGTCTCGACGTAGGCCCGGTCCTTGTAGCCGTTGCAGATGATGAGGGCGCCCGGGGTGTCCAGCAGGGCCAGCGCCACCAGCAGCTCGGGCTTGCTCCCGGCCTCCAGGCCCACCCGGGCCTCGGCGCCGTGCTGCACGATCTCCTCCACCACGTGGCGCTGCTGGTTCACCTTGATCGGGTAGACGCCCCGGTAGCGGCCGCGGTAGCCGTACTCCTGGATCGCCTTCTCGAAGGCCGCCGCCAGGCCCTGCACTCGAGCGGCCAGGATGTCGGAGAAGCGGACGAGCAGCGGGGCGCGCAACCCGCGCCGCTCGAGCTCCTGCACCAGATCCAGGAGATCGATTCCGGCGCCGCCGTTTCCCTTGGGCCGGACCTCGACGTGGCCGCGCTCGTTGATGGTGAAGAAGCCCGAGCCCCAGTTGGTGACGTTGTAGAGCTCGAGGCTGTCGCGGATGGTCCAGCCACGCATCGTCGGTGGGGAGTCTCCTCTCGGGCGCCGGGGGATCGGCGGCGCCGCTATCTATAGCGCCTCCGACTCGCGCTGCATGAGAAACTTCACGCGGCGGTGGCACTTTTTTCCCGGGGCGGGTCGGGAGCTCCGCCGGCACCGGCGCGGATCGCCGCGCTCACGGCAGGAGCGGCTCGTCGCGCTCCTCTCCCGTGCGCAGATCCCGCACCTTCGCCACGCCGCGGGCGGCCTCGTCCGGCCCGAGCAGGTGCACGCGCGCGGCGCCGGCGCGATCGGCGTCCTGGAGCACGCGCCGCGGCCGGCTGGCGCCGAGCACGAGCTCGACCGAGCGGCCCTCCGCCCGCAGGCGGGTGGCCAGCCGCACCGCCGCGGGTCGCTCCGCCTCGCCGAAGGGGAAGACCACGTCGTCGAGGCCTCGTCCGAGCTGGGGGAGGAGGCCCCGCTCGGCCAGGAGCTCGCCGATCACGACGTCGCCGAAGCCGAAGCCGACCGCCGGCACCGGCGGGCCGCCCAGGGCCTCGAGCAGGCGGTCGTAGCGGCCCCCCCCGCACACCGCCCGCAGCGCGCCCTGGGTGTCGAAGGCCTCGAAGACGATCCCGGTGTAGTAGGCGAGGCCCCGCACGATGGAGGCGTCGAAGACCACCCGCTCCGCGATCCCGTAGGCCCCCAGGAGCTCGAAGAGCCGCCGCAGGTCCGCCAGAGCCCGCGAGCCCTGAGGCGTCCGGCGCGCCGCCTCCTCCAGATCCCGGACGGCGAGGAGCTCCACCACACCACGAGCCTCTGCTGGCGAGAGGCGCACGGCGCCGGCGGGATCGCACAGCAGCTCCACCACGGCGTCGGCGCCGATCTTCCCGAGCTTGTCGATCACCACGCAGAGCGGGGCGAAGGCGTCGGGCCGGCTGCGCAGCACGCCGTCGCGCAGGATCTCCTCCAGCAGCGCCCGAGAGCTCACGCGGATGCGTACGTCGTCGCGGCCGAGGCCGAGCGCGTCCAGCAGCGTGCAGATCGCCGCCAGGAGCTCCGCCTCCGCCGTCACGCCGGGCTCGCCCCACACGTCCATGTTCCATTGGTAGTGCTCGCGCTTGCGGCCGCGGGTCATCCGCTCGTAGCGCCAGTTCTGGGTGACGGCGAACCAGCGCAGGGGCAGCCGCAGCGCGCCGGCGCGGGCCAGCACCATGCGCGCGATCGAGGGCGTCATCTCCGGGCGGAGCGCCAGGTGCCGCTCGTGGAGCGTGAAGTGATAGAGCTGCTCGACGATCTCCTCGCCGGCCTTCCGGGTGAAGAGCTCGGCGTGCTCGACGATCGGGGCGTCCACCTCTTCGAAGCCGAAGCGGCGCGCGACCTCGCGGAAGTGGCCGAAGAGCCAGCTTCGCAAGCGCAGGTCCTCGGGATAGAAGTCGCGGGTGCCGCGCGGCGCCTGCAAGGCGGCCTCGGGCTTCGCGGGCGGCGCCGGATCGGTCACGGCCGATGGGGTACCCCAGGAGCCCCACGCGGGCCAGCGGGACGGTCGCCCGCCGCGGCGCGGGCTGCTACATCCGGGCGTTCGACCTCCGGAGGGTACGATGAAGGCACGTCGGCTCCCCCGCCTGCTCGCGGTCCTCCTCGCCATCGCGGGCTGCCACTCGAGCGAGCGCCAGGCGGCGCCCGCGGGCACGGCGCCCGCCCCGAGCGCGGCCTCGGCCGACGCGGGCCTGCCCGACGATCTGCCGCGCGGCCTTCTGGTCGCCCTCTCCCAGTTCGCGGTGGAGAACGGCAAGGTCGTCCCGAAGCCGGGCCCGGCGCGCCTCGAGATGGTGGTCCGGCGCCACGGCGCCTGGCACGTGGCGGCGCTCGAGGACCCTGCGAGCAACGTCTTCCACAAGGCGATGTTCTACACGCCGCCGGGCGGGCCGCCGGGGATCGTGACCCTCGGCGGGAATGCCGCCGCCGTGAAGCTCTGGCGGCCCGGGCCGCAAGGCTTCACCGCCGAGACGCTCTGGCAGACCACCTTCGGCGGCGAGCAGAACCGGATGCGCGAGGGCGAGATCGCCGACGTCTACGGGGACGGCCGGCCGGACATCGTGGTGGCGACCCACGACCAGGGGGTGGTGGCGGTGGTCCATCCCAAGGACGGGGGCGGCTACGAGGCGCGCGAGCTCGATCGGCAGAAGGACACCTTCGTGCACGAGATCGAGATCGGCGACCTCGACGGGGACGGCGTTCTCGAGGTCTACGCCACGCCGAGCGAGCCGAACCGCGTGGACGGCACGCCCCAGTCGGGAAAGGTGGTGCGCTACGTGCCGGCGAAGGGCGAGGGCCGCCAGGTGGTGGCGGACCTGGGTCAGCGTCACGCCAAGGAGATCCTGGTGGGCGACGTCGACGGCGACGGCCGCGACGAGCTGTACGTCTCGGTCGAGGGCACGGTGAAGCAGGAGGGTGGCCGGCTCGAGCTCGTCTCGCCGGTGGAGATCCGCCGCTACGACGCCGGCACCGATCCCAAGGGCGGCGCGGTCATCGCGACGATCCAGGACCGCTTCTGCCGCTTCCTCACGGCCGGCGACGTCGACGGCGACGGGAAGAAGGAGATCGTGGCGGCGACGTTCCAGAGCGGGCTCTGGCTGCTTCGCCCCGGGCCCGATCCCCATGCGCCCTGGAGCGTCACCTCCATCGATCGGAACTCCTCGGGCTTCGAGCACGCCGCGCTCCTTACCGATCTGGACGGCGACGGGCGCGACGAGCTCTACGTGGCGAGCGACGACCAGGGGGAGCTCCGGCGCTACGTCTGGAAGGACGGGCACTTCGAGAAGCAGGTGATCCTGCGGCGCGCGATCCCCGGCCAGTTCATGACGTGGAACCTGATGCCGGTCCCCGCGGAGCTGGTGCCGTAGGGGATCGCACCGCGGATGGCCGGGCTCGCCTCAGCCCGGCGGCCAGCGAAAGGGACGGCCGCCGAGGACGTGGAGGTGGAGGTGGAAGATCGTCTGCCCTGCGCCGGCGCCGTTGTTCACCACGACCCGGTAGTCCTCGAGTCCCGCCTCCCGCGCCACCCGGTCGGCGACACGGAGGAGATGGCCGAGGAGCGGTGCGTCGTCGTCGGAGGCGTCTCGGAGATCACGGATCGGCCGGCGCGGGATCACCAGCAGGTGAACCGGCGCCTGCGGCGCCACGTCGTGGAAGGCCACCGCCACCTCGTCCTGGTAGACGAAGCGGGCAGGCGCCTCGCCGCGCAGGATCCGACCGAAGACGGTGTCGGCCACGGGCCGGCTCATCCCTTGGCGAGCACCAGCATGGCGGCGTTTGCGACCTCGATGCAGGCGCCCATGTTGCGGTCGAGGTCGATGGCCGAGGGACCGGGCCAGGGCGTGCGGTCCGACACCACGCAGATGCAGCCCGCTCGCAGCCCGAAGAGACCGGCGAGCGTCAGCACGATGCCCGACTCCATCTCGCAGTTGAGCACGCCCGCCGTACGGAGGTCGCGGATCCGCTCCTCCTGGGACCGCGTCCAGTAGCCCCCATAGCTCATCGAGCCGAAGCCGCCGTCGGGCAGGAGGACGGCGTTTCGGGCGTAGAAGGCATCCAGCGACCAGGTGATCCCGGTATGGAAGCGCGCGCCGCGCGCGCTCGCCGCGTCCACCAGCGCGCCGACCACCCGCCAGTCCGCGACGGCCGGGTACTCCAGCGGGACGTAGCTCCGCGAGGTGCCGTCCTCCCGCACCGCGCCGGTGGTGATCACCAGGTCGCCGAGCTCGAGGCGGGGGGCGAGGCCGCCGCTGTTGCCGACCCGCAGGAAAGTATGGGCGCCGAGCTTGGCCAGCTCCTCCAGCAGGATGGCGGTGCCGGGCGCGCCGATCCCGGTGGAGGCGGCCGTGAGGGGGACCCCGTCCCGCTCGCCCGTCCATACACAGTATTCCCGCACCCGGCACACCTCCCGGGCGCCGCGCCAGGAGGCGGCGATGCGCGGCACCCGGGCGGGGTCCCCGCACAGGAAGACGTGGGGGGCCACGTCCGGGGCTCGAAGTCCGGTGATGGGCTGTGCGTCGCTCATGGGGACCTCCGCCGCGTCCGCGGCGGCGCAGCGTGCCGGAAGGGCGGGGCGGTCGCAAACGAAGCGCGCCATCCGAGGCGGCCGGCTCAAGCTTTCCACTGGACTTCCCGAGGTCACGAAGCGTTGCCGGCGCGTGAGGAGGGGGCTCTCCGCCGCCGTGGGCTGGACTGCCGAGCTTCATCCCGGGGCCGGGCTCGGGTTGTCAGCCCGGAACGAGCGGGCTACGGGTCGGGCTCCGCGCCGCGGTGGACCCCCGCGGGAACGAGGAATCATGGCCGAGTCCAAGTCGCTCATCATCACGGAAAAGCCGAGCGTTGCCCGCGACATCGCCGCCGCGCTCGGCGGCTTCCGCGAGGACGAGGGCTACTGGGAGAGCGACCGCCAGATCCTCACCTTCGCCGTGGGCCACCTCTTCGAGCTCCTCGAGCCCGACGAGCTCGATCCCGCCTACAAGCGCTGGACTCTCGACACGCTCCCGATCCTTCCCGAGGAGTTCAAGCTGAAGCCCAAGTCCGGCCATGCGGAGCGCATCCGGACCATCAAGAAGCTCCTGGCCCGCGACGACGTGACCGGGCTCGTGAACGCCTGCGACGCCGGCCGCGAGGGCGAGCTCATCTTCCGCGAGATCGTGAAGCACCTGGGATCCCGGAAGCCGGTGCGTCGCCTCTGGCTCCAGTCGATGACGGACGAGGCGATCCGCTCGGGCTTCGAGCGCCTGCGCCCCGGCGCCGAGCTGGAGGGCCTGGGCCAGGCCGCCGAGTGCCGGTCCTACGCGGACTGGCTGATCGGGATGAATGCGACGCGCGCCCTCACGAAGCGGCTGAAGAGCCGGAAGGAGAAGACGGCATGGTCCGCGGGGCGGGTGCAGACACCCACCCTCGCCCTGCTGGTGGAGCGCGAGCTCGAGGTGCTGGCCCATGTTCCGCGCCCGTTCTGGCGCGTCGCGGCGCGCTTCGAGCACGGCGCGAACGGGTACGCGGGCACCTGGTTCGACCCGGACTTCGCTGCGGGCGCCGACGAAGAGGCGCGCGACGATCGTCTCTTCGACGAGGAGCGGGCCCGGGCGATCGTCGCCGCGGTCCAGGGTCGGAGCGGCGAGGCGGAGGAGACGCGCAAGCCCTCGCGGGAGTCCGCGCCCCCGCTCTTCGATCTCACCAGCCTCCAGCGGGAGGGCAACCGCCGCTTCGGCTGGTCCGCGAAGCGGACGCTCGGCGCGGCCCAGCGCTGCTACGAGCAGCACAAGATCCTGACCTATCCGCGCACGGACTCGCGCTGCCTCCCGAGCGACTACCGCGAGACCGTGCGCCGGGTGCTCGAGACGTTCGCGCGGGGAGGTCGGCGGGACGCGTCGGCGCCTGGCGCGGCCGACTACGCGCAGGCCGCCGAGACCCTGCTGCGCGAAGGCCTCCAGAACGACGTCCGGATCTTCGACGACTCGGGCGTCTCCGATCACTTCGCCATCGTTCCGACGGGCACGCTGCCGGGAGTCCATCTCTCCGGCGACGATCGTCGGCTCTACGATCTCGTGACGCGGCGCTTCCTCGGCGCCTTCTTCCCGCCGGCGCTCTGGGTGAAGGTCGAGCGCACCACGCGCGTGGCGGGCGAGGCCTTCCGGACGCGGGCGCGCACGCTCCAGGAGCCGGGCTGGCGCAGCGTGCTGGCCAGCGAGCCCGAGGAGGACGAGGTGGCGCTCCCGCCGCTCCGGCCGGGCGCCGACGAGGCCCGCGGCGTGGCAGTGCAAACGCTCGAGGCGGCGTCCGAGGGCGAGGAGACGCGGCCGCCGGCCCGCATCACCGAGGCGCGGCTGCTCTCGTTGATGGAGAACGCGGGCGAGCAGATCGAGGACGAGGATCTCGCCAAGGCCCTGCACGAGAAGGGCATCGGCACTCCCGCCACCCGCGCCGACATCATCGAGAACCTGATCGCGAAGGGCTACGCGCTGCGTCTCGGCAAGGCGCTGCGGCCCACCGTGAAGGGCATCCGCCTGATCGACATCCTGCGCCGGATCCACGTCGATCGCCTGGCCTCGGCCCGCCTCACCGGCGAGCTCGAGAGCCATCTGATCGAGGTCGAGCGAGGACGCCGCAGCGCCGATGGCTTCATGGCCGAGATCAAGGACTACGCCCGCGAGATCGTGGACCACGCACGGGGATTCGAGTTCGACGAGGTGTATCCCGATCGCGATCCGCTCGGCCCGTGCCCCCGCTGCGGGCGCCCGGTCTACGAGCGCTCGTGGTTCTACCGCTGCGCGGAGGACCCGTCCCTGGCGGAGGAGGCGCAGTGTCCTCTGCGCTTCTGGAAGGACACGTCGGGCCGCTATCTCGATCGCCGGACCGCGCAGACGCTGGTGCGGGAGGGCCGGACCGCCGTCCTCGACGGCTTCACCGCGCGCGACGGTCGCACCTACAAGGGCGTGCTCGAGCTCGATCGCGAGAGCTGGAGCGTCAAGGTGCGCTCGATGGGGAGCTCGGAGGGCGGCGCCGCCAGCGAGGCGCCGGAGTACGAGGTCAACCCGGCGCCGCTCGGCCGCTGCCCCTTCGACGAGGACTGCCACGTGGTCGAGTCACCTTCTCAGTTCGTGTGCGAGCGGCGCCTGAAGGAGGCGGAGCTCGGCAAGGACGAGAGCCGGCCGCGCTCCTGCGGCTTCGTGCTACCGCGCACGGTGTGCAAGCGCGAGATCACACGCGAGGAGGCGCTGGTCTACCTGGCGAACCGCCGCACCGACCTCCTGACCGACTTCACCTCGCGCTTCGGCCGTCCGTTCTCGGCGACCCTGGTGCTGCGCGACAACGGACGACACGGCTTCGAGTTCCCGCCGCGTGCGCCCCGGGCGGGTCGCGGGCGCAAGGAGGAGGCTGCCGCGCCCGCCGAGGCGGCGGAGGCACTCCCGGCGCGCACCGTACGCCGCAGTGCGGCGGCGCGGACCGCAGCGCGCCGCAAGCCCGCCGGCCCCGCGAAGCCCGCCGGCGCGAAGACCCCGCGCAAGCGCGCGGCGAGGCCCGCCTCCAAGGGCGCACCCGAGGGCGACGCACCCGCGTGAACGCCGTTTCGTCGCTCGCCCTGCACTGACCCCGCCAGAAAGTCGTTGTTTTCCGAGAAAGGCCGGCGGTATAACAGCGCCGGTCCTCGTGGCGCGATCTGCCGTTGCGCACCGTTCTGAGCGGTGTTGGCTGCGACTGCGAGCCCGGGGTCGGGGGAAAGCGCCACCGGCGGGACCCGTCGGTGACGTCTCCGAGGCTGCAGGAGGGTCCATGGGCGGGGTGGCCGCGGCTCGGCGGGTTTCGTGTGCCCTGGGATGGGTAGGGTTCGTCTCCTTCGTGCTCGGCCTGGCCGCTCCGGCGAGAGCCGTCGACTTCCTGGACGGCGCCATCCAGGCCCACGGCTACGGCGAGATCCAGCTCCGCGGCATCAGCAAGAACTTCCAGGATCACCCCGACCTGACGCAGTGGTGGAACGTCTTCAACCTGGACATGGACTACAACATCGCGCCCAACGGCTGGGGGCCCTTCAGCTCGATCTCCGCCTACACGCGCGTCGAGGTTCGCTACGACTGCATCTGGACCCACGCCTGCGGGATCTTCCCCAACGTCGACGTCTACGGGGATAGTGCAGGCCGGCAGCCGGGGCGTCTCTCGAACGCCCATCGCGACGGCTACCAGGCCGGCTCCATCTTCACGGGCGATACCCGGCGCCGTGCCGGAATTCCGCTCGAAGAGGTGGGCTTCATTCCGTTCGCGTCGAACAACCGCCCCGGCACCGTAGGCAAGCTCTGGAACGTGGCCGGGCTCGACGGCTTCTTCAACATCGGCGGGCCGGACGGGAACATCGCCACCACCGGCGACAACCCCGCCTTCTACACGTTCGCGAACTACCTCGACTACACGTTCAACCAGCGCAATACCCGCGGCAACACCAACGGGACCGGGACCGAGATCCTCGGCCCGTGGATGCCGAAGAACACGGTCATCGCGCTGCGTGGGCTCGCGGATCGCGTGAACCCCTTCTCCTCGTTGGAGGTCAATCCGATCACCGGCCTGCCGGGATCCTTCGAGCTGCCCTACCGCCCCTCGCCGACGGACCTCTCGGCGCAGAACACCGCGGCGAACAGCCGGAACCTGCCGCCCTGGGAGCCGCGGGGCCTGTTCCTGCCGAATCCCGCGTTGCAGAAGCTGATCCGCAATCACAGCGACCTCAACAACTACGACGAGAACTTCACCGAGAGCCAGCTCGCGTGGAACCACGGCGGGAGCCAGCAGGAGACGGGAGAGCTGAAGGAGGCCTACGTCGACCTCGAGCTCTTCGACGGACGGCTCTTCGCGCGGATCGGCAAGCAGAACATCGTGTGGGGCAAGACCGAGCTCTTCCGCACCACCGACCAGTTCAACCCCCAGGACCTGGGGCTGGCCTCGCTGCCGAGCCTCGAGGAGTCGCGCATCGCCCTGTTCGCGGCGCGCTTCATCTACTCCTTCTACGAGGTGGGGCCCCTTCAGGACGTGCGCCTCGAGGTGGCCACGAACCTCGATCAGTACCAGCCGGCGGACCTCGGCCGCTGCGGCGAGCCCTACGCGCCGAATCCCTCCTGCGACAAGGCGGCGGGGCTGTTTGCGCACGGCCTGGTGGGGATCGGCCTGGCCGGCGAGCAGCGCCCTCCGAACTTCTATCAGGACGCGTCGGGCCTCGAGCTCGGGAGCCGCCTCGAGTTCCGCTGGGATCGCTTCAGCTTCGCTCTGACCGACTTCTGGGGCTACGACGACTTTCCCTACGTGAGCCGGGTCTTCGGCTACTCCCGCAACGTCGATCCCGCGACCGGGCGCCCGCGGAAGGCCCAGAGCACTGCGCCGTGCGATCCGGCGGGCGGCAACACCACCGGCTGTCTCGGCCTCCAGGGCGTGGACGAGAGCCCGCCGGACTTCACCCAGCCGATCCCGGTCGAGACCGCCACCAAGCAGCTGGCGCTGCTCGACAGCTCGATCAACCAGAGCTACTTCCACGTGGTCTGCTCGTCGAGCCTCGCCTTCACCACGCTCGATCCGACGGTCTGCGGTCAATCGGTCTTCGCGAGCCACCTGAACCTCCTGCTCAGCACGCTTCCGCCGGCGAGCCCGGTGAACCTCGTCTTCACCGATCCCCGCACGCAGGGCACCAACGCGCTGGCCGCGTTCACCCTCGGCGTGGCGCTCTCCGAGATGATCGCGGGCAATCCCGCCGTGGCGCCGGTCACCAACACCCTGGGAGGCCCCGTTCTCACGGCGTCCCTGGTCCATCTCAACGCCGACCCCAACGACAACGTGGGCGGTGGGGCCTACCGGACGCCGGCGCTGGTGTTCGCCAGCGGGTTCAGCCTGAACCAGGTGACCACCGACCAGCAGAAGGCGCTCCTCGGCTGCGGCCCGTTCTACAAGACGAACTGCGAGCTCGACGGCGTCGACCTCATGAACATGGAGGCGAGCGTCGTCATGCAGTCGTGGCCCGGCTTCGAGGGCACGGGCAAGACCTTCGACATGTTCAGCAGCACTGCGAAGCCGGGCACCATCGGGTTCAACGGGGGCCCGGTAGCCACGCGCTTCGTGAACGGCCAGGGAACCGTGATCCTGCCGGGCGCCCGGGGCCCCGCAAACGCGGGCTACAACGTCAACTTCGATGGCACCAACACCGGGCTCGTGATCCCGGCGCTGCTCGGTGCCGTCGGTCAGGCCTCCGCCGGCCAGCAGTTCCAGAGCGAGATGGCGGCTCTCTCCTGGAACTTCCTGATGACGAACGTGGCGCTCTCGCTGCCCAAGGACCCCGCCAACCCGCGGATCACGGAATTCGACAAGAACGATCCCTACCGCACGAACGGCTGCTCGTTCCGTATGCCCCAGTACTGCGCCAACGTGCAGGCCTTCTACGCCATCACCGGCACGATGCCGCGCCAGCTCCGGGCCGGAGGCAACGGCCAGTTCGGCCGCCGCGACTTCAACTGGGACGCCGGCGGCGACGCCGTGCTGCGTTACCCCAAGCGCAACGTGCTGGGCTTCTCCGCGGACTTCGCCGAGGACACCACCAAGACCAACTGGAGCGTGGAGGCCACCTGGTTCAGCGCGATGCCGTACGCGGACAACAGCCAGTTCAACGGGCTCACGAACTCCAACACCTACAACCTCACGGTCTCGGTGGACCGTCCGACGTTCATCAACTTCCTGAACATGAACCGGACGTTCTTCTTCAACTCGCAGTGGTTCTTCCAGTACATCTCGAACTACAACTCGAGCTTCGTCGACAACGGGCCGTTGAACGTGCTCTTCACGATGACGGTGCAGACGGGCTACTTCCAGGACCGCCTGCTGCCCGGAGTCACCCAGGTGTTCGACGTGAACTCGCGCTCCGGCGCGATCCTGCCGTCGGTCCAGTACCGCTTCACGGAGAGCTTCTCGACGGAGTTCGGGGTCGCCCTCTTCTACGGGCACACCCAGACCGGGCCGGGCGAGATCAATCCGCTCGCGCCGGGGATCAACCGGACGGGTGGCCACGCCTACGATTCGTTCATGGACAATGGTCTCTCGGTCGTGCGCGACCGTGACGAGGTCTACCTGCGCATCCGATACACCTTCTGAAACGCTCCATGGGGCGACGGGCGCAGCGCGCGCCTCGTCGCCGGCGGTGCCCCATGCCGAAGCCCCACTCGCGCTCGATCGGTCTCGCCGTGCTCGCGGCGTGCCTCGCCCTCGCCGATGCGCGACCCAGCGCCGGCATCGAGTTCCTGGACGGAAAGATCCAGGTCAACGGCTTCGTCGAGGAGCAGCTCCGCGCGATCTCCAACGGCCTGAATGCCGACAACTTCTACATGAGCCAGTGGGCCACCGTCCTGAACATCGAGACCGATCTCAACCTGTTCCCGAACGGGATCGGACCCTTCAGCTCGGTCACCGGCTACGTGAGGGTGGAGGCACGCTACGACTGCGTCTGGACCAAGATGTGCGGGCTCGCGCCGTCGTACGACTTCTTCGGCGACCGGGCCACCCGCGCGCCGGCCACGAACCTGGCGGACGGGAAGACGAGCGCCTACGTCGGCGCGCTCAACATGGCCAAGGTCGGCACGACGTCGATCACCGGGCAGTTCATCCCGCTGAAGAGTCCGCAGCGGATCCAGGACGGCGACAATCACCTGATCCACTTCCAGGACATTCCGCCGCTCGACGCCATCCTCGCGCTCGGGTCCTCGGACGGCATCACGCGAACCCTGGCTCCCCTCGGCGACCCGCTGTTCTCGACCAAGCTGCAGCACTCCAGCCTGGACTACCTGCCGTTCGTGCTCGGTCCCTGGCGGCCCGAGACGAAGATCGTGGCGATTGGCTCGCTGGCCTCGGTGTCGGATCCGACCACTCCGGACCTGCCGTTTCGCCCGCTGATTCCCGACGTGAGGACCCAGCCGGGCGGAGCCCAGGGCCTCTACATTCCGAGCGCGGCCTTGGTGGCGCGCCAGGACAGCTTCGGGCCGTTCGACCAGAACTTCAGCCAGGACCAGCTGGCCTGGAACCACGGGGCGAGCCAGGAGCAGACCCGCGAGCTCAAGGAGGCCTACCTGGACCTCGAGATGCTCGACGGACGGCTCTGGTTCCGGGTCGGCAAGCAGACCATCATCTGGGGCAAGACCGAGCTCTTCCGCGGGACCGACACCTTCAATCCGCAGGACTTCGGGCTCTCCTCGCTGCCCTCGCTGGAGGAGTCGCGCATCGCGCTCTGGGCGGTGCGGGGCGTGTACTCCCTCTACGACGTCGGGCCCCTCGAGGACGTGCGGGTGGAGCTCGCCGCGAACTTCGACCGCTTCCAGCCCGCGGACTTCGGCAAGTGCGGCGAGCCCTACGCCGTGTGGCTGGTCTGCGGCAAGAGCGCCGGCCTGGAGGTGCACGGGATGCTGGGCGTCGGGCTCGCGGGAGAGGTCCGGCCTCCGGATCCCTGGCACGACGTGAGCGGCCTCGAGTTCGGCTCGCGGGTGGAGTGGCGCTGGGATCGCTTCAGCTTCGCCCTCACCGACTTCTGGGGCTACAGCGACTTCCCCACCGCGGCGAACTTCTTCACCTACTCGCGCTCCGTGGATCCGACGACCGGCCGTCCGCTGGACGTGAAGGGGA
>JAWOLJ010000050.1:0-2568 GCA_033853555.1 Myxococcota bacterium | reverse complement strand
CGCCCGGATCCGGGCGGTGCGCGCCGGATCGTGTCTCGGGAGCCGCTCGAAGGCGAACGCGCGGCCGAGCCCTGGTGCGCGCCGCCCGGCGGCGAGCGCCGCCTCGATGGCGAGCGTCCCGGAGCCGCACATCGGATCGAGGAAGGGCCGGTCGCCGGAGAAGCCGCAGGCGAGCAGGATCCCCGCCGCGATCGACTCGCGCAGCGGCGCGGCGCCGACGCGCGCGCGCCAGCCGCGCCGGAAGAGCGGCGCGCCGGCCGCGTCGACGGAGATCGTCGCGCGCTCGCCGTCGACGCGCACGCGCAGGCCGGCCCCGCCGACGGCGCGCCGGGCCTCGCGCCTCCCCGCGAAGAGGTCCTTCGCCGGCCCGCTCCAGACGCGCAGCGCGACCGCGTCGGCCGCGCGCGAGGCGAGGCAGGCGAGCGCGGCCGCGTCCTCCCCCTCCGCCTCGGCGCCGCCCGGTACCGGGCGAGCGAGGAGCCCCAGGCGCCCGAGCTCGAGGGCCAGCACCGGCTCCAGTCCCGGGGCGCAGGCGGCGAAGACGCGCTCGCGGGGTGGGCTCACCGCCCCACTCTAGACGACGTCCGGCGGCCTGGTCTTGGCCCAGGCCCCGGCTCGGACCGCCCCGCCGAGCCTCGATGCCCCGGCGCCCGTCAGCGCGCCCGCGCCTCGCCGGCGCCGGCCTTGTCCGGGCGCGGCAACGCCAGCGGAGCCAGCGCCCGCCGGAGGGCGAGGTAGGTCGCGGCCACGAAGGGCGGCGCCACCACGGCCCAGGCGGCCACCGCTCGCAGGTTCGCCTCCCAGTAGCGGCCGAGGCTGCCCCAGGCGTCGGCGGCGATCTCCGCCCGCACCTGCGCCAGCGAGAAGGGCAGGGGCTCGGCGCCCAGGAGCCAGGCGCCGGCCTGGAAGAAGGGCACCAGCAGCGCCAGCTGCAGCGGGTAGGCGGCGTAGTTCGCCATCTGGATGGCGGGCTGGTTGAGGCGAAGCGCCACCCCGACCACTGCGCACAGCGCGGTGGTCACGCCGAGCACGGGGAACGAGCCCAGCGCCAGGCCGAGCGCCAGCGTCAGCGCCAGCCTCTCCGGGGTGATCCCCTGGCGGAGCTGGGCGCGGAGCGGCTCGATGACGTAGCGCCGGCTGATATCCCTCATCACGACCTGTAGGTAAGTCCTCCCTCCTTTGTGTGCAATGGCTGGACAAATCCAGTTCAGGTCCGGTGCAAGAGTGGCAGCAGGCTCGCCAAGCGCCCCGATTTCGGTTAGAAGCACCCCCTCTGCGGGCGGTCCCTGCTCGCGAGACGCCTCCCCATGATCTCGGTCCAGAACGTCACCAAGGCCTTCGGGCCCAAGAAGCTCTTCGAGGACGTGGACGTCGCCTTTCCCGAGGGCCGACGCTACGGGCTCACCGGCCCGAACGGCGCCGGCAAGTCCACCTTCATGCGCATCCTCTCTGGCGACGAGGAGCCCGACGCCGGCACGGTGTTCCGGCCCAAGCGCCTGGGCATCCTGCGGCAGGACCACTTCCGCTACGAGGGAGACCGGGTGCTGGACGTGGTCCTCATGGGCAACCCGGCGCTGTGGAAGGCGCTCAAGGAGAAGGAGGACGTGCTGGCCCAGCCGGACATCTCCGAGGAGGACGGCCACCGGCTGGCCGAGCTGGAGGCGCTCATCGGCGAGGAGGACGGCTACGAGGCCGAGTCGCAGGCGGCCGAGCTGCTGCAGGGGCTGGGCATCGACGGTCCCTGGCACGACCAGCCCATGAAGTCGCTCCCCGGCGGCCTCAAGCTGCGGGTGCTCCTGGCCCAGGCCCTCTTCGGCCGGCCGCAGGCGCTGCTCCTCGACGAGCCCACCAACAACCTCGATCTGGAATCCATCCGCTGGCTGGAGCGGTTCCTCCACGAGTACGAGGGGACGCTGGTCGCCATCAGCCACGACCGCCACTTCCTCAACGCCATCTGCACCCACATCGCCGACATCGACTACGAGACCATCATCACCTACACCGGCGGCTACGACGACATGGTGCGGCAGAAGGGAGAGGTCCGCTCCCGCGTCGAGTCCCAGAACGCCGAGAAGCAGAAGAAGATCGCCGCGCTCCAGGAGTTCGTGAACCGCTTCAGCGCCGGCACGCGCGCCTCGCAGGTGCAGAGCCGCATCCGCTCCATGCAGAAGCTCCGGCTCGACGACCTGAAGCGCTCCAACATCCAGGCCCCCTTCATCAAGTTCGAGATGAAGGCCCAGAGCGGCAAGCAGACCCTCACGCTGGAGGGGCTGGCGAGGAGCTACGGCAAGCTGGAGGTCATCCACCCCTTCGACGCCCTGGTGGGTCGCGGCGAGAAGATCTGCGTCATCGGCAAGAACGGCGCCGGCAAGTCCACCCTGGTGAAGACCCTGGTGGGCGAGCTGTCCCCGACCGAGGGCACCGTGAGGTGGGGCCACCAAGCCCAGGTGGGCTACCTGCCGCAGGACCAGCAGGGGGTCATCCGCGCCGGGACCACCTGCTTCGGCTGGCTGAGGGAGCTCGACGACAAGCTCGGCAACGAGGAGATCTCCGGCCTGCTCGGCCGCA
>JAWOLJ010000049.1:0-22351 GCA_033853555.1 Myxococcota bacterium | reverse complement strand
GACACGCTCTGGCCCTACGTCGCGGCCATCGTCGGCGAGGCGAACGCCGATGCCACCCTCGAGACCTACGAGGGCGTGAGCCGCAGCGTCCTGCTCTTGCTCGGCGCCGCGCTCGCGCAGCCGGACGCGGACGCGCGGCTCGCGCTGCGCGTGCTCGCGCCAGACCTGGACCGGCTCGAGCAGACGCGAGCGCTCGCCGCGCTCCAGCGCTTGCAGCGCCGCGGCCGCCGCGGCCTCGCTCGAGCCGTCGTGACCGAGCGCTGCCACCAGCGCCTCGCGGGTGGCGTCGCTGGTGTGGCGCTCCTCGCGCCCGGTCTGGTCGATGTAGGAGGAGAGGATCCCGAGTCGCTCGGCCAGCGCGCGAAGCTCCGGCCGCTTGCTCATCGCCCGGCCGGCTCCAGGACCAGCGCACCGAGGGGCGGCAGGCGGAGCCGGAGCGATTGGGCGTGGCCATGCGCGGGGACGGGCTCGCTCTCGAAGGCCGGCGGAAGCCACCAGCCGCTCCCGCCGTAACGCGGATCGTCGCTCGCCATCCGGATGCGCCAGCGGCCGGGCACCGGAGCGCCCAGGCGGTAGCCCTCGCGCGGAACGGGCGTCCCGTTCAGCACCACCAGCAGCATCGCGTCGCCGTCCGAGCGCCGGTAGGCGAGCACCGTGTTCTCGGCGTCGGAGCAGTCGATCCAGGAGAAGCCCGCGGGATCGTGATCCCAGCGCCACAGGCACGGAGACTCGCGGTAGAGCCGTCCCAGGTCCTCCAGGAAGCGCGCGAGACCGACGCGCAGGGGATCGGCGGCGAGGTGCCAGTCGAGGCTCGTCTCGTGGTGCCATTCGTTCCACGACGCGAGCTCGGTCCCCATGAACACGAGCTTCTTGCCCGGACGCGTCCACTGGTAGGTCAGCAGCAGCCTCAGGTTGGCGAAGCGCTGCCACTCGTCGCCCGTCATCTTGCGCAGCAGCGACCCTTTGCCGTGCACCACCTCGTCGTGGGAGAGCGGCATCAGGAAGCGCTCGCTGTACTCGTACAACATCGCGAAGGTGAGGTCGTTCAGGTGGAAGCGGCGGTGCACGGGATCCTTGGAGAAGAAGAGCAGCGTGTCGTGCATCCACCCCATGTTCCACTTGAAGGTGAAGCCGAGACCGTCCTCGGAGACGGGCGCGGTGACGCCGGGCCAGGCCGTCGACTCCTCGGCGACCATGATGCAGCCGGGCTGCTCGGCCTCGATCACCGCGTTGAGCGTGCGCAGGAAGTCGATCGCCTCCAGGTTCTCGCGGCCTCCGTGCACGTTCGGCATCCACTCGCCGGCGCGACGCGAGTAGTCGCGGTACAGCATCGAGGCCACGGCGTCCACGCGCAGGCCGTCGACGTGGAACTCGTCCAGCCAGTAGAGGGCGTTCGCCATCAGGAAGTTCCGCACCTCGTGGCGACCGTAGTTGAAGATCAGCGTGCCCCAGTCCGGATGCTCGCCGAGGCGCGGGTCCTCGTGCTCGAAGAGGGCGCTCCCGTCGAAGCGCCGCAGCGCGAAGTCGTCCTTCGGGAAGTGGGCGGGTACCCAGTCCAGGATCACGCCAATGCCGTGCTGGTGGCAGTGGTCCACCAGGAAGCGGAGGTCGTCTGGATCTCCCCAGCGCGAGGTCGGCGCGTAGTAGCCCGTCACCTGATATCCCCAGGATCCGGCGAACGGATGCTCCATCACGGGCAGGAGCTCGATGTGGGTGAAGCCAAAGCGCCGCACGTGCTCCACCAGCCGCGGCGCGATCTCGCGGTAGGTGAGCGGACGGTTGCCCTCCTCGATCACGCGGGCCCACGAGCCGAGGTGCACCTCGTAGATCGCGAGGGGCTCGCGCACGGGGTCGCGCCGCGCGCGCTCGGCCAGCCAGGCCTCGTCGCCCCAGCGGTAGGAGGAGGCCGTGACCCGCGATGCCGAGCCCGGGGGAAGCTCCATGGCCCGGGCGAAGGGATCGGTCTTGAGGCGCAAGGCTCCGTCGCGCGTCTTGATCTCGAACTTGTAGAGCGCGCCCGGCGAGACCCCGGGTACGAAGAGCTCGAACACGCCCGAGCTCCCGAGCGTGCGCATGGGGAAGACGCGACCGTCCCAGCCGCAGAAGTCTCCGACCACCGAGACGCGGCGCGCGCTCGGCGCCCAGACGGCGAAGGTGGTGCCGTCCACACCGTCCACGCGACGAGCATGGGCCCCGAGCGCCTCCCAGAGTCGGCGGTGGGTGCCCTCGTTGAAGAGATGCAGATCGAGGTCGCCGAGGGTGGGGAGGAAGCGGTAGGGGTCCTCCCGCTCCCAGATCTGGCCGTCCGCGAAGTGGAAGCGCACGCGGTAGGCCAGCGGCAGCGAGAGGTCGGGCAGGAAGAGGCCGAACACCCCGCCCGGACCCAGGGAATGCATGGCGAACGGCGGCCCCCCCGACGCCAGGAGACACTCCGCAGCGACGGCGTCGGGATGGAAGGCGCGCACGACCGCGCCGGCCCGGCCGGCTTCCCAGGCCGGGTGCGCGCCGAGGACGCGATGCGGCTCCGAGTGGTCGCCCGTCACCAGGCGGGCCAGCTCGCCCGGATCGACCGACCAGACCGGCTCCGCTTCTCGTGCCAGCAGCGGACGGCTCCCCTGGCTCATTTCCCGGGCCGTTCGTGCGCAAGCAGCATCAGCGAGTGCGCCACCAGGTTCACGCCCTTTCCGCGCATGGCGCGGCTCCGCGGGCGGACCGGCTCGCGCGCGGTGTTGAGCAGCTCGCGCCAGTGCCCTCCCGTAGGCTCGGGCGGCAGCGAGAAATAGCGGCTGCGGGCGCCGCCGTTCAAGAGCAGGAGCACCGCGTCCGTCGGGTGCAGCTCCCCGGTCTCCTCCTCCTCGTGAGCCTGCCCCGAGATCCGCATCCCGATCACCCGTTGCTCGGTGTCGCCCCAGAGGGCGGGCGTCATCTCGCTCCCGTCGGAGCAGAGCCAGGTCACGTCCTTGAGCCCGTCTCCCGGCGGCGGCTCGCCCCGGAAGAAGTGCCGGCGGCGCAGCAACGGGAGCACCGTGCGCAGGTGGGCCAGGCGCGCCACCCACTCCACCCGATCGTCCGGCGTGCCGCGGCGGCTCCAGTCCACCCAGGAGATCTCGTTGTCCTGACAATAGGCGTTGTTGTTGCCACGTTGCGTGCGGCCGAGCTCATCGCCGTGCGAGAGCATCGGCACTCCCTGCGACAGGAAGAGCGTGGCCAGCAGGTTGCGCTGGGCGCGCTCCCGCAGGCGCAGCACCGAGTGCACCACGGTCTCGCCCTCGGCGCCCCAGTTGCGGCTCGCGTTGGCGTCGCTGCCGTCGCGGTTGTCCTCCCCATTGGTCTCGTTGTGCTTGCGCTCGTAGGAGACGAGATCTCGCAGCGTGAAGCCGTCGTGGCAGGTGACGTAGTTCACGCTGGCCTGCGGGCCGCGGCCGCTCGGCTCGAAGATGTCGCTCGAGCCCGAGATGCGCGAGGCCAGCTCGGAGACCTGGCCCTTGTCGCCGCGCCAGAAACGCCGCACGGTGTCGCGGTAGCGATCGTTCCATTCGCTCCAGCCGAACGGAAAGCCCCCCAGGTGGTGACCGCCGGGACCGAGGTCCCAGGGCTCCGCCACCAGCTTCACCTCCGACAGGACGGGATCCTGCCGCACGATCTCGAAGAAGCGCGCGTGCGGGCTCGGGGCGTACGGGTCTCGCGCCAGGGCGGGCGCCAGGTCGAAGCGGAAGCCATCCACGTGCATCTCACCGGCCCAGTAGCGCAGGCTGTCGAGGATCATCTGAAGCACGCGCGGATGCCGCACGTCCAGGGTGTTGCCGCAGCCCGTGACCTCCTCGTAGCGCTGCGGGTCGTCCGGAAGGCGGCGGTAGTAGGCGGCATCGTCGAAGCCCCGCCAGGAGAGGGTCGGACCGAACGGTCCTCCCTCGCAGGTGTGGTTGTAGACCACGTCCAGGATCACCTCGATGCCCGCGGCGTGGAGCCGCTTCACCAGGGTCTTGAACTCCCTCACCGCCAGCGTAGGCTCGGTCGCGAAGCGCACGTCCGGAGCGAAGAAGGCGAGCGTGTTGTAGCCCCAGTAGTTCGAGAGGCCGCGCCCGGCCAGATGCGGATCCGTGCCGTGCGTCTGTACCGGGAGGAGCTCGACGCTGGTCACGCCGAGACGTCGCAGGTGATCGATCACGGGGGGAGACGCGAGGCCGAGGAAGCGCCCGCGCAGCTCTTCGGGAACCTCGGGATGGAGCCGCGTCATGCCCTTCACGTGACACTCGTAGAGGACGGTGCGCTCCCAGGGCACCCAGGGCCGGCGATCGCCCTCCCAGTCGAAGGCGTCGTCCACCACGATGCAGCGCGGGAGGAAGGGCGCGCTGTCCTCACCGTCCGGCGTCGAGTCGTCCGGCGGATCGCGCCGCACGAAGCCGTAGAAGGCGTTGCTCCAGCGCAGCCCCCGGTCGAGCGCCCGGGCGTAGGGATCCAGCAGCAGCTTCGAGGGGTTGTAGCGCCGGCCGCGCTCCGGCGCCCAGGGCCCGTGGACGCGGTAGCCGTAGCGCTGGCCCGGCCCGAGGTCCCGTACGTAGCCGTGCCAGACGTCGCCGGTGCGCTCGGGCAGCGAGATCCGCGCGAGCTCCTTCTCGCCGTCGTCGTCGTAGAGGCAGAGCGCCACGCGGGTGGCGCCCCCGGAGAAGACGGCGAAGTTCACGCCTTCGCCATCCCAGCGTGCGCCAAGGGGAACCGGCCGGCCGGGCAGCACCCGGGCGCCGGCGCTTGCCAGCTCGTCGCGTGTGGAGCCGCCCATGGGCATCGCTCTCGGGCACCCTACCATCCCTCCGGCACGTCCGAAAGCGGGAGGTCGGATCGCGAGATGGTGGAGAGCATCCTGCAGGGATTGAGGGAGATCGGCGTGATCGACGTGTTCGACGTCGCGCTGGTCGCGATCCTCTTCTATGCCGTCATCGTGTGGATGCGCCAGGCACGCGCCGGCCTCGCGCTCGTCGGCATCGTGATCCTCGGCGGTGTCTACATTGCCGCGCGCGGCATCGGAATGCAGCTCACCGCGTGGCTGTTCCAGGGCTTCTTCGCGATCTTCGTCGTGATCCTGGTGGTGATCTTCCAGGAGGAGCTGCGCCGGCTCTTCGAGCGCATCGCGGTGCTCGGCCTGCGCCGCCACCCGCCCGGGCCGCCGATCGGCGGCGAGGCCGACGCGCTGGCGCGCTGCGTGGTGGAGCTCGCGCGTCGGCGGATCGGGGCGCTCCTGGTGTTGCCCGGGGACGATCCCCTGGAGCGCCACCTGGAAGGAGGCGTCGAGCTCGACGGCAAGGTGTCCGAGCCGCTCCTGTTCAGCCTGTTCGACGTCCACTCCCCGGGCCACGACGGCGCGGTCCTGCTCTCGAACGGATGCGTGACACGATTCTCGGTGCAGCTGCCGCTCTCGCGCGACTTCTCGCAGCTCGCTTCGCGCGGCACCCGGCACGCCGCCGCGCTGGGCCTCGCCGAGCGCACCGACGCGCTCTGCCTCGTGGTGTCGGAGGAACGCGGCGCCATCTCGGCGGCGCGCGACGGCCTGCTGCGCGAGCTCGCGACCTACGAGGACGTGCGCAGCGAGCTCGACGCCTTCCACCGGGACAAGGCGCCCGCGCCGGAGCGCCGCCGCGCCCGCCTCTTGCGCAGCCTGCGCCAGCGCCTGCCGGAGAAGGCGGTGGCGGCGGGGCTCGCCCTCGCCATGTGGCTGGTCTTCGTGCCCGGCTCGCAGACCGCCGAGCAGACGGTCCAGATCCCGGTCGTGGTCGAGAACCTGCCCGCCGGCTACGAGCTCGAGAAGGTCGATCCGCCCACGGTCGACGCCACCTTGAGCGGTCCCCGGCGCCAGTTCTTCCTGATGGATCGCCGCGCCCTCACCGCGAAGGTGGACGGGATCCTGGTGGAGCTCGGCCGCAGGAGCTTCGAGCTCTCGGAGCAGAACGTCCGCCATCCGAAGGGCCTGACGCTCGTCGACCTCGTCCCGCGGCGGGTGCGCCTCAGTGTCAAGAAGCTGGAAGGGACAGGCGACAGCGCGAACGGAGGCGCCGACGAGAACGGTGCGGGGGCGACGGCACCGCGGTCGTGACGCGCGCAGGGCCCTGCGCCCGCCGCGGAGCGCCCGAGGCTCGCGCGCGGCCGGTGGCGCCCGAGCGATTCCCCGTCTCAACCGCCTCCGGCGCCTTCTGCTGCCTCCGCCCCCGCGGCGCCTTCCGCCGGCGCCCGCTCGCGCACGCCCGGGCGATCCAGCCGGTAGCCGCGCAGCTCCGGCACGGCCCAGGCGACGGCGACCACCACGGCCAGGCAGCCGAGACCTCCGCTCACCACCGAGAAGGTGGCGCTGGTGAGGGCGGCGACGAAGCCCGACTCCATCGCGCCGAGCTGGTTCGAGGCGCCGATGAAGAGGAGGTTCACGGAGCTCACCCGGCCGCGCAGCTCGTCGGGCGTCGAGAGCTGGATCGCCGTGCTCCGCATCACCACGCTCACCTGATCCGCTGCCCCGGCCAGCGCGTACGCCACGAGCGAGAGCGGAAAGGAGCGCGAGAGGCCGAACACGATGGTGGCGAGGCCGTAGACCACGATCGCGCCGACCAGGCCGCGGCCGGCTCGCACGATCGGCGGGCGGAGCATCAGCGCGAGCGCCATCACGAGCGATCCGATCTCGAGGGAGCTCGTGAGCAAGCCGTAGCCGCGAGCGCCCACCCGCAGGATCTCGTCGGCGTAGATCGGGAGCAGCGCGCTCGCGCCGCCGAAGATCACCGCGAACATGTCGAGCACCATGCAGCCCCACACCAGCGGTCGGCTGCGCACGAAGACGACGCCCTCGTGGATCGCGCGCCAGGTGATGCCGCTCCCGCCGGCCTCGCGAGCGCCGGGCCGGAGCGCCGCGAGGCCCGCGAGGGAGCCCACGAGCAGGAGCGCGTTCGCGGCGTAGGCGGCGGCCACGCCGCGCGCCGCGATCACGAGGCCCGCCAGCGAGGGGCCGGTGGCGAAGGCGAGCGAGGTCACCGCGCCGGCCAGGGTGACCGCGCGCGGGAAGTCGTCGCGCGACACCAGGGTGGGAAGCAGCGACATCCGCGCCGGATTCTCGAAGGCGGCGGCGCAGGAGACCGCGAAGATCACCGCGTAGAGCAGCGGCAGGCTCGCCTGTCCCCGCGCCGTCTCGATGCACAGCAGGAGCGAGCCCGCGAGCGCCGCGAGCTGGGCCAGCATCATGATGCGGCGCCGCTCGTAGACGTCCGCCGCGGCTCCGCCCAGCAACGCGAGGCCGAGGGCCGGCACGAACTGGACCCCGCCGATCAGGCCGAGGTGGAATGCGGAGTGGGAGAGATCGAAGACGTGCCAGGCCACCGCCGCCCGAAGCAGCGTCATGGCGGCGGCGGAGCCGAAGCGGCTCGCCAGGTAGACCCGGAGCTCGCGCGAGGGCGCCTGGGAGAGGGTCACTCAGCGCGCTCGCAGCGCCGCCAGCTCCGCGGCCAGGGCATCGAGCCGGGCCAGGACCTCGCGGTGCCGCACGTCCTCCACCGGCGGCTTGCGCGCGACGAAGGAGATCCGGCCTGCGGGATCGATCTCGGCCTGCTCCACCTCGTCCAGGCTGGCGAAGCCCTGCTCGTGGGCCGCGCGCTCGAGCTCCGCCCGCGTCACGAGCTCCGAGCGCAGCCGCTCCTCCACCACGCGGCCCTTCTCGATCAGCACCACCGGATCCCCCTCCACGATCTCGTCCAGGCGCGGATGCTCGAAGAGGAAGCGCACGATCGCCGCGTTCAACGCCAGGAGCACGACCGCCCCCAGCAGACCACCGACCAGGCTGTTGTCTTCGCCGATGATGGCGTTCTGCACGGTGTTGGAGAGGAGCAGCAGCACCACCAGGTCGAAGGTGTGGAGCTGAGCCAGCTCCCGCTTCCCGGCGAGCCGCAGGCCCACCACCAGGAAGGCATACACCACGATGGTGCGGACCACCTTCTCCAGCACCGGTACGTCCAGATGGAAGAGATCGAAGAGCAGATGTCCCTGCATCGAGGCCCGTTCCTCCTCCGACGCACCGTCGGCTCAGATCACCCAGGCCGCGGAGCCGTCCGCGACCGCACGCAGCGCGTCACCCTCCGGCGGCGCTCCCACGTGCGCCCTGGCCATCTGACCCGGAACGATCACGGTGTAGAGCGCCACCTCGGGTGGCACGCCGGCCACGAGCGCGAACGCCATCGCCTGGGGCAGCGAGACCAGCCCCACCGTGGCACCCGCCACCAGGTCCTTCCCGAAGGCTCCTGCTCGCGACCCGACGCTATCGGGTGTCATGCGGCCATACCGCCGGCCGGCAGCGTCACGATCACCACCGTGCTCTCGCTGCGCTCGAGGAGCTGCTCGACGCCGTGGCCGAGGAAGGGCCGGCCCGAGAGCTGGCGCAGGTTGGCGGGGAGCACCACCAGATCCACCGCCTCCGCCCGGGCGAGCTCGAGGAGCTCCTCCGGCACCGTGGCGCCGGTGCGGATCACCGGGCGCGCCCGCACGCCGAGGCCGCGCGCCACCTCGCAGGCCTCGTCCAGCACGCTGCGGGCCGCCTCCACGCCCGAGGTCCACCCCGGGTCACCGAGGACGCTCTGGAGCAGGCGCCGATAGCCGCCCACGGTGTCGTCGAAGCGCGGCACCGTCACCACGTGCACCAGCAGGAGCTCGGCGTCGCAGCGTTGCGCCACCGACGCCGCGACCTCGAGCGCCGCCCGTCCCGGCCGGGTGCCGACCGCGGGTACCAGGATGCGTCGAAAGCGCGGGCTCTGCTCCGGCGCCACCTCGGAACCGCGCCGCACCACGATCACCGGAATGGGGCTCGCGGCGAGCAGCGCGTCCACCAGCGGCGAGACCAGCCGCCCGCCGACCCGGACGTCGGTGGCGCCCACCCCGATCGCTCCGTAGCCGAGGACGGCGTGATCGAGGATCGCGCGCAGGGGATCCTCCGAGACGATGGACTCGTGCTCCACCGGCCGCGCGGCGAAGGCCTGGAGCACGCGCTCCACGTCCCCCTTCGGCACGTCGGCACCGGCGGAGAGGATGGTCGCCTCCACGCCCTCGGGCCACGCCATGTCGAGGAGTCGCGCCGCCAGGAGCGAGTTCGGCCCGCCGTGGCTCGGCAGCAGGAGACGCGCCGGGCGCACCAGCACGTTGCTGCTGAGCGCGCGCTCGCGCTCCAGGCGGGCGGCCTCCTCGGCGGAGCCGGCCCAGTTGCGCACCACGGCCCGCAGCATCGGCGGCGCCGCCATGGAGGTGGCGATCGCCATCAACACGATCACGGTGTAGGAGCTCGCGTTCAGGACGCCGAGGGCGAGACCCACGGTGGCGATCACCACCTCGAGCGCGCCGCGCGCATTCAGCCCTGCACCGAGCGCGATCCCCTCCCGCGGGAGGAGCCCGGCGACGCGCGCGCCGGCGTACGCGCCGCCGAACTTGGAGATGCTCGCGGCGGCCAGCACGAGCACAGCCCATCCGACCAGCCGAGGATCGGCCAGCAGCGAGAGATCCATGCGCAGGCCGGCGGTGGCGAAGAAGATCGGCGCCAGGAAGGAGAGGGTGGCGTTCTCGAGCTGCGAGACGATCTCCGGCTCCTGGAACCGGGAGCGTCCGATCAGGATGCCGGCCACGAAGGCACCGAATACCGCCTCCACGCCGAGAGCCTGGGTGAGGGCGCCGATTCCGAGGGCGAGCGCGAGCGTGAGCGTGAGGAGCTCCGGCAGGCCCGCGCGCAGGCGGCGAGCCCGGCGCAGGAGGCCGTCCACCAGACGCTGACCCAGCGTGAACGCCGCCAGCAGGAAGAGGGCGAGGCCGCCGAGCGTGATCGCGAGCCGTCCGAGCTCGAGCGAGCCCGACTGGGCCAGCCCGGCGATCACACCGAGGAGCACCCAGCCCATGACGTCGTTCGCCATGCCGGCGGCCAGCGTGATCTGACCGAAGTTCCGTCGTACCAGGTCGAGCTCCGAGAGGATCTTCGCGATCACCGGGAGCGAGGAGATGCTGAGCGCGCTCGCCATGAAGAGCGCGAACACCGCGAGCTCCGCCTTCGGCCCGATCATCGCGGCGGGCATCGAGAAGCCGACCGCGATCCCGAAGAGGAAGGGCAGGGCGAGGCTCCCCACCGCCACCGCCACGGCGGCGCGGCCGAGGCGACGGATCAGCGCCAGATCCGTCTCGAAGCCCGTCAGCACCAGCAGCAGGAACACGCCGAGCCAGCCCACGGCGCCGAGCAGGCTCCATTGAACCGGATCGGCCGGGAAGAGCCAGGCGTGCAGCTCCGGCGCCAGGCGGCCGAGCACCGACGGCCCGAGCACCAGGCCGGCCGCGAGCTCGCCGATCACCATCGGCTGCCCGATGCGGCGCATGAGAGCACCGAGGCCTCGCGCCACCACGAGCAACGCCAGGAGCTGGATCCAGAAAACCAGCATCTGGTGCTCGGTCGGCGCGAAGCTCAAGGGCGTGCCCGTTGGCCGCGCAGCCGCAGGGGCGGCGGCGGCCGCTCCGCCGCCTGCCGCGCCTTCAACACGATGTCGTGTCGAGGAGCGAGGGCGCAAGCGGGGTCGGTGGCGCCGGCGTCGCCGGTCAGCGCGAAGGCCTGGCAGCGGCAGCCGCCGAAGTCGCGCTCGCGCTCGGGGCAGGACCGGCAGGGCTCCGGGAGCCACGCGCTGCCGCGGAAGGCGTTCATCCCGGGCGCGTCCTCCCAGCAGGCGCGCAGCGGCCGCTCCGGGACGCTCCAGAACTCGAGTGCGGGGAGCGACGCAGCAGCGTGACAGGGCAGGACCCGTCCCTCGGGCGTCACCACCAGCGTCTTGCGCGCCCAGCCCCCCATGCAGGGCTTCGGCCGATCGGCGAGGTAGTCCGGAAGCACGAACAGGATCTCCGGACGCCGGCTCTCCCGGCGCGCCGCCCGGACCGCCTCGCTCGCCTTCTCGAGCGCGGGGCGCGTGGGAAGCAGCGCGTCGCGATTGGCGAGCGCCCAGCCGTGGAGCTGGACGTTCGCGAGCTCGAGCCGATCGGCGTCGAGACGGCGCGCCAGGGAGACGATCTCGGCCACGCGCGCGAGGTTGTGACGGTGGAGCACCACGTTCAGCACCAGCGGAAGCCCGAGCGCGCGCACCGCCCCGGCGAAGGCGAGCTTGTCCCGGTGGGCCCGGCTGCCGGCCATCGCATCGGCCTCCGCCTCCTCCGAGTCCTGCAGCGAGAGCTGTACGCTGCGGAGCCCCGCCGCACGCAGCCGCTCGAGCGCGGGGCGGTCGAGCCGGATGCCCGAGGTCACCAGGTGCACGTAGAGGCCGGCCTCGGCCGCCGCATGCACCAGCGCCTCGAGGTCGCGACGGGCCGCCGGCTCGCCGCCCGTGAGTCCTGCGTGGACGCAGCCGAGCGCGGCCGCCTCGCGGAAGACGTGCGTCCAGTCCGCGCTGGAGAGCGCGTCGCGGCGGCTCGCGTGGTCCAGCGGATTCGAGCAGTAGCCGCAGCGCAGGGGGCAGCGGTAGGTGAGCTCCGCGACCAGGTTCCAGGCGCGCGGAGCCGGCTCCGCCGTCACGCGCCGGCCTCCAGCACGCCGAGGCGCTCCATCGCCGCCAGGAAGTCCTGGACGTCGGCCTCGAGCTCCGGCTGGTCCGGGTGCCGGCGGTGGAGCTCCGCGGCCACGGCGTCGGCGCTGCGCTCGCCGTCGCAGAGCTCCAGGATCTCGAGGGCGCTCGGCTCGAGCTTGACCGCACGCTCCGGAAGCACGACCAGGCTTCGCCCCTCGATCGGATCGCGGCGGAGCTCGGCGGCGGGGGTGAGCCGCAGACGCCGGCCCGCCGCGTCGACCGCGTCGAGGAGGCGCCACAGGATCTCGCACTTGCGCTCGAGGGCGGCCAGGCAGCGCGCCTGGTCCTCCTCGGTGCGCGCGTGCTCCAGCACGAAGCGCAGACCCTGCTCCGCGTCGCGGGGAGCCTGCACCGTACGCGAGCGGAAGTAGCGCAGGCCCGCCTCGCCGATCCAGGGATAGTGTTTCTCGAAGGCCGCGATCCGGACGCGCATGATGTCGCCGGCGAAGAGCTCCGTGAGCGACGACGCGACCGAGGCCAGGAGATCGTTCGACTCGACGAAGCGCACGTAGTCGTCGCAGGCCTGACGCACGCCGGGCAGCACCCGCCGGCAGCTCGCCACCTCGGCCCGGTCGAGACCCACCGCCTCCGCCAGCCCGAGCCAGAGCTCGAGCCCGCCCTCGCCCGGCGCCCGCCCATCGTGGTCGTGGATGCGGCGGATCCACTCGCGGCGAAAGGCGGGATCCTCGGACTTGGTGAGGATGGTGCCGTCCTTGAGCGGGATGCGCGTCTGGTAGTAGTAGCGGTTGCGCACCCAGCTGCGGATCTCGTCGGGGCCGAGCGTCCCCTCGTGCATGCGTCGATTGAAGGGATGCCGGTGGTGGTAGCGCTCCGCGCCGATCGCCCGCAGGCGCGCCTCGAGCTCCGCCGGGGCCAGGATCACAGCTCGAGCTCCAGCCCGTCCCGGGCCACCTCGACTCCGGCGGCGCGCACCCACTCCGCCTCGGGCGAGCCCGGATCCACCAGCGGGTTCGTGTTGTTGAGGTGGACGTAGAGCATGCGGCCCGAGAGGGCCGCCAGCGCAAGCAGGCTTCCGTCGTCTCCCGACACGGGGACGTGTCCCATGGCGCGAGCGCCGGGAGCGCCGGCCCGGGCGCCCGAGAGCTCGTCCTCGCAGAAGAAGGTGCCGTCCACGAAGCCGACGGTGGCGGCCGACAGCTCGGCCAGCGTGCCGGAGTCGAGCCGTCGCACGCCGGGTACGTAGACCAGTCGCCGCCCGCTCGCGAGATCGGTGATGCGCACGCCGCAGGTTGCCTCGGGGTGGTTCGGCGCCAGCTCCGTCGCCCAGCCCGGCACCTTCCCCGGCACCGGGAAGAGACGGGCCTCCAGCCGTCCCTCGCAATCCAGGCGCACGGGCTCGTCGAGCTTGACCGTGCCGAACGCGGGGGCGAGCAGGCGGAAGACGCCGTTGTGCTCGAGCAACGCGTCGCGCACCCAGGACGTCGCGACCACGCGGTAGGGCAGGGACTCGCGCAGCACCAGGAGCCCGATCGTGTGGTCGAGGTCGGCGTTGGTGAGGACGATCGAGTCGAGCGCCAGGTCCCGCGTGCCCGGGCGCGGGTGCAGCGGCGGAAAGGCGGCGAGCTGCTCGCGAACGTCGGGGCTGGCGTTCACCAGCGACCAGCGCTGGCCGTCGGCGGAGACCGCGATCGAGGGCTGGCGTCTCGGCGCGAGCCGTCCGTCCCGCGCGCGCACACAGCGCTCGCAGCCGCAGTTCCACTGCGGCAGCCCTCCGCCGGCGCTGGATCCGAGGACGCGGACGCGCATGGCCCCTCCGCGCCGCAGGATATCGCGGCCCGCGGCAGGGGTCGTCACGGTGCCTCGCGCATCGCCCGGCCCGGGTACGGCCAGGCGGACGGCGAGCGCGCGAACGCCGAGCCGGGCCTACGCCGCGGGAGCCACCACGGCCAGGATCCGATCGTCGCGCTCCAGGCGGCCGGCGTGGTTCTCCGCGATGCGGCGCGCGTTGGCCTCCAGGTCGAAGAGCCGGCGCCGCACGAAGGCCTCGGCCAGATCGATCCGCGACGGCTCGACGCCCGCCTGCCGCAGCAGCTCGGTCGAGGCCAGCACGTCGATCACCATCTCCGCCACGAGCTTGGCCCGCAGCAGCGCGTAGCCGAGGTCCCCGAACAGCGCCTTGGCCGAATCCTCCACCCGATGGATCGCCTCCTGCACGCGCTTGGCGAGCTCCGCGCGTCGGGGATCGGCGAGCATTGCGCCGAGCTCCTGCCGCGCCTCGGCGAAGACGATGCCGAGCGCACCCTTGCCCATCTCCTTCAGCGCGAAGGAGGCCTGGATCTCGCTCGTGCCCTCGTAGACCGTGAGGATCAGGCTGTCGGCGTGGAGCTTCGCGGCGTCGGAGTCCATGGTGTAGCCGATCCCGCCCATCACCTGCATCGCGTCGCGCGTGATGTCGCTGCACACCTCGGTGGCGAAGTACTTGCAGAGTGGTGTCAGCAGCCGCAGCCGCACCACGTCGCGCTCGAGCTCCTGCTGCACCGCCGGACCGCGCGCGCCGAGGTCACCCCGGGCCAGCGCCCGCTCGCGGGCGAGGTTCCGATCCTGGATCTCGACCGTGCGATAGAGGAGCGCCCGCACCGCCTCGATCTGGAGCCCCATCTTGGCGAGCATCTCCTTCACCAGCGGCTGCTGCGCGATGGGTGCGCCGAACTGCTGGCGCTGGCGGGCGTACGAGACGGCATCGTGGCAGGCGGCCTCCGCCAGACCGAGGCCCTGGGCCGCCACGCCGAGGCGCGCCGCGTTCATCAGGTCGAGCATGGCGCGGAACCCCTTGCCCTTCTCGCCGAGCCGCGCGCCGCGCGCGTTCTCGAACAGCACCTCGCAGGTGGGCGAGCCATGGATGCCGAGCTTCTTCTCGAGTCGCGCCACCCGCACGCCGTTGCGCGTACCGTCCGGCAGGTGACGGGGCACGAGGACCAGCGAGAGGCCGTTGGTCGTGCCCTTGGACTGCTCGAAGCTGTCGGCGTCGCGGGCCAGCACCAGGTGGACCTCGGCGCCGCCGTTCGTGATGAAGATCTTCTGGCCGTCGACCCGCACGCCGCCGCCCGGGAGGTCCGTGGCCCGCGTCGCGATGCGCCCGAGGTCGCTTCCCGCCTGGGGCTCGGTGAGGTCCATGCAGCCCTGCACCTCGCCCGAGGTGAAGCGCGGCAGCCAGGCGCGCTTCACCTCCTCGCTCCCGTACTTCTCGATGTCACCGGCGGCTCCGGTCTGGAGGCCGATCACCGTCATCAGGCTGGTGTCGGCCCGGGACACCATCTCGAGGATCATCCCGTTCACCAGCATGGGGAGATCGGCGCCGGCGTAGCTCTCCGAGACCGGGAGGCAGACCAGGCCGGCCTCGCGGAGCTGCTCGTAGGCCTCGCGCATGTGGACGGGCGGGCGGGCCCCTCCGTCCGCGGTGAGCTCCGCCTCCGCGCTCCAGCTCTCTCTCGCGCGCCGCTCGAAGCCCGCGGTGAGCCCGGCGGCCGTCTCGAGCACGCTGCGGATCGCGCCGACCTCCGTGTCGCGGTCGATCGCCGTGCCCCGGCGCAGGGTCAGCAGCGACTCCCAGTCCACGAGCTTCTCCAGATAGAGGCGCATGCCGGGGGTGAGGTAGTCGGCCATGGGGGGACCTCCTTCGGGGACGCACGAAAATGGTAGCTTTCGATTCATGACCGACAGTTCGCCTCGACCTGCTCCTGCGCGCTCTTCCCCCTGCTTCGAGCGTGTCGCCCCGATCGTGGACTTCCCGGACTCCGAGTCACGGATTCGCACCTTCTGGCGCGAACGCGAGGTCTTCCACCGGACGCTGGAGCGGCGGCGCAACGGCCCGCGCTTCGTGTTCTACGAGGGTCCGCCCACGGCGAACGGGCTGCCCCACAACGGGCACGTGTTGACCCGGGTCATCAAGGACGTCTTCCCCCGCTACAAGACCATGCGGGGTTACCGGGTGCCGCGGAAGGCGGGCTGGGACACCCACGGGCTTCCGGTCGAGATCGAGGTGGAGAAGGAGCTCCGGATCTCGGGCAAGGAGGCGATCCAGCGCTACGGGGTGGAGCCCTTCGTGCGCCGCTGCATCGAGAGCGTCTTCCGCTACACCCGCGAGTGGGAGGAGCTCACCGAGAAGCTCGGCTTCTGGGTCGACCTCGACAACGCGTACGTGACCTTCCACGAGAGCTACGTGGAGTCGGTGTGGTGGGCGCTCTCTCGACTGCACCAGCGGGGCCTGCTCTACCAGGGACACAAGGTCGTGTGGTGGTGGGCGCAGGGCGGGACGGCCCTCTCGGCGGCGGAGGTAGGTCAGGGCTACAAGGAGGTGGAGGACCCCTCGCTCTACGTGCGCTTCCCGCTGGAGGACGAGCCGGGGACCTCGCTCCTGGCCTGGACCACCACGCCCTGGACGCTGCCCTCCAACCAGTTCGCCGCGGTTGGCCGCGACGTGGCGTATGCCGTGGTGCGCGACGGCGAGGAGCGGCTCGTGGTGGCCGAGGCGCTGGTGCCGCAGCTCTCGGAGAAGGTGGGCCGCCCGCTCCCGATCGAGCGCCGGCTGGCGGGGGCCGAGCTCCTGGGCCGTCGCTACCGGCCCCCCTTCGACTGGTACGCCGGTGTCGAGGGCCGGCAGGGCCTCTGGCGCGTGGTCGCAGGCGACTTCGTGGAGCTCGACGCCGGCACCGGCGTGGTGCACGTGGCGCCGGCCTTCGGCGAGGTGGACTTCGAGTGCCTGCAGGCCGAGCGGCGCGGCGTGCCGGCGCTGCCGCTCCTGTGTGCGGTGCGCTCCGACGGAAGCTTCGACCCGGCGATCGCGCCGCCCGCCTACGCCGGACGCTGGATCAAGGACTGCGACCGGGAGCTCCAACGGGAGCTGAAGGAGCGGGGCCTCGCCTGGCACGTCGAGCGCTACAAGCACGAATACCCCTTCTGCTGGCGCGCGGAGCAGGACCCGTTGATCCAGTACGCGCGTCCCGCCTGGTACGTGCGCACGAGCGCGCACGTGCAGGACGCCCTCGCCAACAACGCACGCATCCATTGGCTCCCGCCTCACATCCGCGACGGCCGCTTCGGCGACTTCCTGCGCAACAACGTGGACTGGGCCCTCTCGCGCGAGCGCTTCTGGGGCACGCCGCTGAACGTATGGGTGAACGACGTGACCGGCGAGCAGGACGTCCCGGCCTCGGTGGCGGAGATCCTGCAGCGCAACCCGCGCGCCTTCGAGCGCTTCGAGGAGGCCCGCGCGCAGGATCCCTCCCTCTCGCCGCACCTGCGCGTGCACAAGCCCTGGATCGACTACGTGACCTGGGAGCGCCCGGGCACGCCCGGGGTCTTCCGCCGCGTTCCGGAGGTGATCGACGTCTGGTTCGACTCCGGCTGCATGCCGTTCGCCCAGTGGGGCGCGCCGCACCGCGGGATGCGGGAGTTCCAGGACTCCTTTCCCGCCGACTACATCACCGAGGCGATCGACCAGACCCGCGGCTGGTTCAACTCCCTGCTCTGGGTCTCGACGCTGCTGTTCCCGGAGGCGGAGAAGCCGCACCCCTTCCGCACCTGCATCGTGCTCGGGCACGTCTGCGACCGCGAGGGGAAGAAGGAGTCGAAGAGCAAGGGGAACTACACGCCGCCCGAGGTGATCCTCGACCGCGTACGCCTGGAGTTCGCCGTGGCGCCGGATGCTCCCGACGCGCCGCCTGCGGGCGAGGCCCGCATCGCGCGGGAGGATTGGGAGGGTCTGGATCTCACGGGAGACGCCGCGCGCGTGCGCGTCTACCGCGGCGACGCTCCGGAGCGGGCGCTCGAGCTCCGCCTGCGGCCGGCACGGCTGCCGCGGCGCGTGCTGCTGCTCTCGCCGACGGATCGCGCGGCGCTCGGCGTATCACCGGCGCCCCACGGCCTGGAGACGCTGCCGGCGGACGTCCCGCGCCTCGCGGCCGACACCCGGCTTTGGCTGGAGGACCCGAGCTCCCCGGCGCCCGGCGCCGACGCCTTTCGCTGGTTCTTCTTCGCGGCCAACCCGCCCTGGAACCCGACCCGCCACTCGCTGGCCGCGGTGCGCGCGCTGCAGCGCGAGCTCCCACTCAAGCTCCGCAACGTCTACGCCTTCTTCACGCTCTACGCGAACATCGACGGCTTCGATCCCGCCGCGGCACGCTGTCGCGAGGGCCGGCGGCCTGCCGCCGAGCGCAGCCTGCTCGATCGCTGGATCCTCTCCGAGCTCGCGCTCGCGACCGCCCGCACCACGGAGCAGATGGATGCCTACGGCCTCTACGAGGCGACGCAGGCGCTGACGGACTTCGTGGAGGCGCTCTCCAACTGGTGGGTGCGGCGCAGCCGCGACCGCTTCTGGGCGAGTGGCCTCGGGGCCGACAAGCTCGATGCCCACTGGACGCTCTACGACGGCCTGGTGACGCTGGCCCGCCTGCTCGCGCCCTTCCTGCCCTTCGCGGCCGAGGAGATGTGGCAGAACCTGGTGCGCAGGCCCTTTCCCGACGATTCGCTGGAGAGCGTGCACATGGAGGACTGGCCGCAGCCGGACCGGGCGGCCGTCGATCCCGCGCTCTCGGAGACGATGCGCGAGGTGCGCAACCTGGTGTCGCTCGGCCTGCAGGTGCGCACGGCGCAGAAGCTGCGCGTACGCCAGCCGCTCGCCGCAGCCGAGATCGTGCTGGCGCGGCCCGAGCTCGAGCGCGGCCTGGCCGCCCACCTGGACCTCGTGCGCGAGGAGCTGAACGTGCGCGAGGTGCGATTCGTGCCGAAGGCGGACGAGTACGTGCGCTGGCTCGTGAAGCCGAACTTTCGCGCGCTCGGTCCGCGCGTCGGAAAGCGCATGCCGGCGCTCAAGGCGGCGCTCGCCGCCGCCGACGGAGCCGCGCTGCTGCGCGAGCTCGAGACCCACGGGCAGGTCGAGCTCCGGGTGGAGGGGGAGGCGCTCGTCCTCGGCCCCGACGAGATTGCGGTGGCGCTGGAGGCGCGCCCGGGCTTCGCCGCCGCCAGCGGGCCGAGCGGCGTGGTGGTGCTCCACACCGAGCTGACGCCCGACCTCGTGGACGAGGGACTGTTCCGCGAGGTCCTGAGTCGCGTGCAGGCCTTCCGCAAGGACCTCGACCTCGAGTACACCGGCCGCATCCGCCTGAGCCTGGACGGCTCGCCGCGGCTCCTGGCCGCTCTCGGGCCACGGCGCGAGTGGCTCGCGCGCGAGGCGCTCGCCGCCGAGCTGCGGCTCGGCGAGCCGCCGGCGGACGGCGCCGAGGTGCGAGACCTCGAGGTCGACGGCGAGCCGCTCCGGCTCGGCCTCGTGCGCGTGGAGGCGGGGAAGTAGGCAGGGCTCGCCGTCCACGCGCAGCGAGGATCGTCGGAGGCGCGGTTTCGGGCTAGCGCAGCTCCGCTGCCGCCGGGCCGCGCGTCGGCATGCGGCCGGCGTCGACCACGTGAACTTCCCCGCGGTGGCGGAGCACGATCTCCGCCAGCTCCTCGAGCGCGTCGGCCTCGGCCCCGGGCTCCTGCACCACGCGCCCGTTGGGCGCGTCCACGCGGCCCGGGACCCGTGCGTCCTGCGCCAGGAGCAGGCGACGCACGCGACCGCCGAGCGCGGCGGCGGCGACGTCGTCCAGCACGTCCACGGTCTTGCCGCGATTGCGCGCGCGCTCGAACGCGTCGGCGAGCTCCGCGTCGCGGGCGACGAGGGCGCGCTCCACCAGCGGCCAGGCACGGGCGTGCAGCTCGGACGCGCCGGTGTGATCGGGGTTTCCGGTCACTCCCTCGGGCACGAGGGCCGGCACGCGCAGCATCGCATGCAGGGCGGAGAGATGGGGCGCGTCGCCGGCCAGCACCAGCGGGGCGTCGTCTCCGCGCAGGCGCTCCTCGAGCGCCAGCGCGAGCGCGTGGTGGAAGCGCTCGACGTCGAGCTTGTGCTCCTCCCGCGCGCTGTCGCCGCCGTGGGCGGCGTAGCCCGGCGGCGGCCCGCCGCGCCCGCCCACTCGCAGGCGGAGCTGCTTCTCGGTGACCTCGGAGCCGAGCGCGTCCTCGAGGCTCGCCGGGAGATCCTCGCGTGGGGCCTCCGCGAGGCCGCGCGCGTCGCCCTGGTAGAGCGCGACGCGCTTCAACGAAAGCGCGAGCAGGTGGTAGCGCCGGTCGCCGTGCAGACCGCGCAGCACCGGTCGCAGCAGGAAGGCGTCACCGACCGCCACGCGGCGGGGCAGGGCGACGTTCAGCAGGAAGGGCCAGGTCTCGCTCCCGTCCTGGAACACCGCGAGCCCGTCGGCCGGGTGCGTCGTCACGCAATCGTGTGCGGCGAGAGCCTCGATGGCACTGCGGCGCGCCTGCACCTCGGCGGCCGCCAGGCCTGCCGCGGCGAGCTTCTCCGCCGCCTCGCGGGCGGCGTCGCGCACGCGCACGGGGTTCTGCTGAGAGCCGGGGAAGCTTCGTTCGAGCGGGAGATGGATCGAGAGCAGCACGCCCTGGTGTCGCTGCAGGAGCTCCGCGAGCGCCGCCCGCGAGAGGGCACGCGGGCTGGGGGCCGGATCCGCCATCGAGTCGTCCTCCGGTGGTCGGGCGTCGGGGAATGCCGTCGTCCGCCGCTTGACGCGCCGTCGGCCAGGCTGGCGCGTTCGTCGCGCCCCGTCACGATCGCGCGCGCCGAGGCCCTCCGCCAGCACCGACGGGGCGCCGGGGAGACGGCTGGCGGACGCCCCGGAAGGCGGCCGAAAGCCGTCGGGGGAGCGGGGCGGCGAGCGGCTCGCCGGCGAGGGCGATCCGGCCGCTGCGGAGGCGCCTCCCGCGCACACCGCGCCGCGACGTGCGATGCTCGGGGCCGCGCCTGCGCGCCCCGCGCCGCTGGAGCTGGATCGGCCGTGCCCGAGCTGCCCGAAGTCGAGGTGACCCGCCGTCGCATCGAGCCCCTGCTGGTGGGACGTCGCATCGCGCGGGTCCAGACGAGCGACGAGAGCTACTTCTTCCTGACCTCGCCTCGCGAGCTGCGGCGCGCGCTTCCCGGGCGCAGCGTGAAGTCGCTTGGCCGACACGGAAAGTACCTGGTGGCCCGGCTCGACGACGGCCGGCGCCTGGTCCTCCACCTCGGCATGACGGGCCAGCTCTTCGGGAGCGGCGCGGCGAGCGTCCGTCTGCTCTCGGCGGCCCGCCGAGCGGCGCTCTCGCCGGCGGCGCAGCTCGCCTTCCGGCCCGATGCCCACACCCACCTGCGTCTGGTCTTCGAGGACGGGGGGCCGGAGGTCCTGTTCCGCGACGTGCGCAAGTTCGGCAAGGTGCTGCTGCTCGGCGAGGGAGAGCCCTGCGAGCGGCTCGATCGGCTGGGAACGGATGCGCTCGCGGCCAGCGGCGCCCTGCTCCACGCCGCGGCTCGGCGCCGACACACCGCCGTGAAGAACCTGCTCCTCGACCAGAGCGTCCTGGCGGGCGTGGGGAACATCTACGCCGACGAGGCGCTGTTCCTGGCCGGCCTGCGCCCGAGACGGCGGGCCGACCGGCTGACGCGGGCGGACTGCGACGGCTTGGCCGAGGCGCTCCGACGCGTCCTGCGCCGCGCGATCGAGACCGGCGGCTCGAGCATCAGCGACTACGTGGCGCCGGACGGCGCGGACGGGGCCTACCAGGTCGAGCGCCAGGTCTACGCGCGCGAAGGCGAGCCCTGTCCGCGCTGTGGGACGCCGATCCGGCGCCAGGTGATCGGGCAGCGCAGTAGCCACTTCTGCCCGCGCTGCCAGCGCTGAGATGCTCTCGCTTCGCGAGCTGCGCCGCGCCTGCGGGGTGATCGAGCACGAGCTCGTCGGAGCGCGGCTCGAGAAGCTGGTGGAGCCGGAGCCGGCGGATCGGGTGTACCTCGTGCTGGCATCACCCCGCAGCGCCTCCGCCGGCCCGCGACGCCGCACGCTGCTCCTCTGCGCGAAGCCCGGCTTCGGCCGCGTCTCGCTGCCGGTGGCGTCGCCCAGGGCGCCGGCCGCACCGCCTCCCTTCGCCCAGCTCCTCCGGGCGCGGCTCCAGCGGGCACGCCTCGCCGGCGCGCGCCTGGTGGACGACGACCGCGAGCTGGCGCTGCGCTTCGAGGGGCGCTCAGGTGTCTACGAGCTCCTTCTCCAGCTCCTGGGTCCCCGCAGCAACCTCTACCTGCTGGACGCGGAAGGCCGGCTGGTGGGCGCCGAGCGCGCACTGGAGGAGACGCGCCCGGATCTCTCCGGCGGCGCGCCCTGGCGCTCGCCGAGCGCCACCCGCCCGCGCGAAGGGGAGGACCGCTTCGGCGGCGTGCCCGATGCCGACCTCTTGTCGGCCATCGAGGCGTACTACGCCGCCCGGGAGGCGGACCGGGAGCGGGAGGATCTCGAGCGCGGACTCGAGCGCGCCCTCGCGCGAGAGCGGGCGACCCTGGCGCGCAAGCAGGAGAGGCTGCGCGCGGATCTCGCGGCGGCGCGGCCGGCCGCGGCCGAGCGCCGCGCCGGCGAGCTCCTGCGCCAGGCGCTGCACGAGGTGCGACCGGGTGCCCCCGTGCTCGAGACCACCGACTGGGAGACCGGCGAGGTCGTACGGATCGAGCTCGATCCGACCATCGGCCCCGCCGCCAACCTGGAGCGGATCTTCGCGCGCTACCGCAGGGCGCAGCGGCGCGAGACGGCGCTGGGCGCGGAGCTGGAGCGGTTCGCGGCGCGGCGGGCCGAGCTCGACACCCTCGAGGCCGAGCTCGGGGCGATCCGACGCGCTGCCGTGTCGGGCGCGAGCGTGGCGTTGGTGCGGCTCGCCGCGCGACCCGCGCTGCG
>JAWOLJ010000048.1:0-74270 GCA_033853555.1 Myxococcota bacterium | reverse complement strand
GACGCGGCCTCGGCCGCGAGCGCGTCGCAGCGCGGCTCCACCCGGTCGCGCAGGTTCCGCAGCACGTCCACCACCGCGTAGAGCTGCGCGCGGGAGAAGCGCGAGCCGAGCGCCGGCAACACCGATTCGAGGAGCGTCGTCACGGCCCCGTCCAGCAGCTCTTCGGGAGGGATCAGCACGCTCAGGCCCCCGGAAGCCAGCCGCGCAGCGCCGCCACGCCGGCCAGCAGGAAGGGAAGCTGGTGGTCGAAGATCGCCATGCGCAGATCCCGCGTCCGTCCGTCGCGGAAGGCGCGGATTCCGGTCAGCATGATCGCGGCCATCTTCACCACGGCGAGGAGCTCGTAGTAGCGCAGCCGCTCCGCGTCCACGCTACGGCCGGCGGCCTCGCCGTAGAGCTTCGCGAACTCCTCGGTGGGGAGGAGCGCCGAGGCCCAGGGCGTCCCCGCGCGCCAGAGCAGGCTGGTGCACCAGCCCACGTCCTCGAGCGGGTCTCCGAGGTGCACCATCTCCCAATCGAGGATGCCGGTCAGGTGCGCCGCGCCCCCCTCGCGCGACACGAGGAAGTTTCCGAGACGGTAGTCACCGTGCACCAGCGTGATCTCGTCCGTCGCCGGCGCGTGTCGGCGTAGCCAGCCCAGGGCCTCGGCCAGCACCGGCGATACGGGAAGGCGACTGCGCGCGATGCGCGCGGCCCAGCGCTCCGTCTCGCGCAGCGCCGCGCCGCGGCCCGGCGCCGGCCGCTCCAGGAAGGCGAGCTCGGGCCGCGCCGGCGAGATGGCGTGCAGCCGCGCCAGGGCGCGCGCGACCTCCGGGCCGAGGCTGCGTCGCTCGCCCTCGGCGAAGGGACCGCTCCCGTCGGGCCGGGGCGCGGGGATCGGCACCTCGCCGGGGAGCCGTTCCATCACGTAGAACGGTCGCTCCAGGACGGCGGGATCGCGCTCGAACCAGGGGGTGGGAGGCGAGGGCAGGGGATCGTCCGAGAGCGCGTGCAGCACGCGGAACTCGGGCTCGAGGTCGTAGGGCTCGAGGAGCCCGGCCTCGGGCTCGCGCTTGGCCACGTAGCCCCGCGTCTCGCGCCGGCCGCCGCGTGTGAGCTCCACCTCGAAGGAGAAGGTCTCCTGGGAGAAGCCCTCGGTGCTCCGCTCGAGCTGCGTGACGGCGAGGGACTCCGCCCCGGGCAGGCGAGGGGTGAGGAAGCGCTCGAGACGCCGGCGCAGCTCGTCGTCGTTCACGCGCGCGCGGCCTCGGCGGTGCCGACCAGGCGCTCCCAGAGCGCGCGCACCTGGCGCTCCGTCGCGTCGGGGCTTCCGGAATTGTCGATCACGATGTCCGCCATCGCGCGCTTCTCCTCGATCGGGAGCTGGGCGCGAACGCGGCGCTCGGCCTCCTCCCGCGAGCAGCCGTCTCGACGCATCTGGCGCTCGATCTGCTGTGCCTCCGTGGCGTAGACCAGCACCACGAGCTCGTAGGGGAGCTGGGCGGCGCTCCCCGTTCCCGCGCGGCGTCCCTCGAGAAGCAGCGGAACGTCGAGCACCACCAGCGGAGCGCCGGCCGTCCGGGCCGCGGCCAGCCGCCGCATCATCTCCACGCCGACCCGTGGATGCACCAGCGCGTTCAGCCGGGCGCGCTGCGCGGGATCGCGAAACACCCGCGCGCCGAGCGCCTCCCGGTCCAGGGCGCCGTCGGGGCGCAGCACCTCCGGCCCGAAGGCCGCCGCGATCTCCTGCAGCAACGGCGCGCCGGGCGCCTGGAGCTCGTGCACGATCGCGTCGGCGTCGATGATGATGGCGCCGAGGGCGAGCAGCAGCCTCGCGACCGTGCTCTTGCCGGTTCCGATGCCGCCGGTCAAACCGATCACCCGCGTCACGCGGCGGAGAATGGAGGAGGCGCAGCCCGGGCTCAAGGGGCGTCAGGCGCCTCCGTCGTAGGCCCTCACGCAGTTCTTGCCGTCGGCCTTGGCGCGATAGAGCGCGCGATCGGCGCTGTGGAAGAAGGCCTTGCGGTCGCCCTTGTATTGCGCGACGCCGATCGACACCGTGATGCGCGTGGGGCGGAGCGAGTCGTCCAGGATGAAGGAGCTCTCGGCCACCGCCTCGCGCACCTTCTCGGCCAGCGTCACCGCGCCGCTGAGATCGGTGCCGCCGGCCACGATGGCGAACTCCTCGCCACCGTAGCGGGAGACGAGGTCGCTCTCGCGGATCGAGCGGTTCATGACCGCCGCGATGCGCACCAGGAGCTCGTCGCCTGCCGCGTGTCCCAGGCGGTCGTTCAGCCGCTTGAAGTCGTCGATGTCGGCCAGCAGGATCGAGAGCGGCTCTCCGGTGCGGTTCACGCGCTTGATCTCGCGGGTGAGATGGTCCTGGAAGAAGCGGTGGTTGTGGAGCTTGGTCAGGCCGTCGGTGATCGAGAGCTGCGCCAGCACCTCGTTCGCGCGCTGGAGGTCCTGGTTCTGAGCCACGAGCTGGGTCGTGACGGCCTGGATCTCCTGCTGGTTCTTGCGCAGCCTCCGAGTCATGTCGTTGAAGGTGCGCGTGAGCAGACCGATCTCGTCGTTGCTGCGCGATTCGGGGATTTCGACGTCGAGCTGGCCCTGCGAGATGCGGCGGGCGCCGGCCGAGAGCGCCTCGATCGGCTGCACGATGGCGGCGGTCACCCGATAGGCGAGCAGGCTGAAGACGACCACGACGAGGAGATTGATCACGAAGACACGCGTGACCACCGCGAAGACCGGCGCGAAGGCGGCCGCGAACGGCTCGCGGACCACGAGGAGTGCGTCCACGGCCGGGGCCTCCCGTGCGCCCCCGACCCAGCGCACGCCGTGGGCGTCGCTCCACTCGCGTGCGGGCGAGCCGCCGTCGGTGCGAAGCGCCTCGGGCGGGAGCGCGTTCTCGCCCTCGGTGGGGGCGGAGCTCGCCACGATCGATCCGGTCGGCGCCACGAGGAGCAGCTCGTCGGCGGTCTGCGATCGGGCCTCGCCGAGGATGTCCTGCAGCCAGTGACGGCGCGGGATCCCCAACAGCAGGGCGTGGGCCTCTCCGCGCAGCGGTCGGACGAGAAGGAGCCGCGCATCGCCCTCGGCCGCCAGGGTCCCGACGCGCGGACCGGATCCGGCCCGGCCCGCCGCGGGCAGCAGGTCGGGCCACGGCGCGTAGGCGCCCACGCGGACCAGGATGCGGCCGTCGGAGGCGGCGAGCGCGAGCGCATCGAAGGCCGGCTCCGCCTCCAGCAAGCTGCGCAACGCCACCACGGCCGATTCGGTGTTGGTGCTCCCGCGCAGCGCGGGCGTGCCGAGCGCATCGAGCCGGGCACCGGCCTCGTCGAGGCGCTCGCGCACGCGCTCGTCGGCGTAGGCGAGAGCGTGGGGATAGCGGGCCTCGAGGCTCTTCCACAGGAAGCCGCGGGTGGTGCTGACGGCAATCCAGCCCACCACGCTGGCCGTCAGCAGGGTGGCCGCGAACACGAAGAAGATGATCTTCGCCGCCAGGCCGGCGAGCGGTTGTCGCAGCTTGGGCGCGAAGTCGTCGGGCATCCGTGGGGTCAACTCCCGAGGTCTTCGGTATCGACCGGGCGGCGGCGCGGCTTGACGCCTGGCGCCGCGCCGAAATCTCTTTAGATTTCAACGAGTTTGGCCGATGCAAGCGGTCCGCCGTCCGGGGCCCGGCCCGCGCTGCTCCGGTAACCCCCCGTCGGTGCGAGAAAAAGGCCGCGGGAAGGCTTGGCAGCCGGGAGTCGCCTCGGGTATCTTGCGCCAGCTTTTTCGAGGGGTTAGCGGGGCTCTCGCCGCCGGCCCCGCCCCCCGCGATCTCGAGCGCGTCGCCCGCGGCCGTCCCGGGCGCGAAAGGCAGGATGAGCGAGCCTCGCCCCACGAGCTACGCGCCTCGCAGCGACGCCGCGTCCGCGGAGCTCGATCGCCTGCGCGAGGGGATCGACGCCATCGACGACGCCATCCTGGAGCAGCTCAACGAGCGTGCGCGGCTCGGCCAGGCCGTGGGCGCGCTGAAGCGCCAGGCCCAGGCGCCGATCTACTCCGCCTCTCGCGAGCGGGACCTGGTGGCGCGCCTCGCGGCGCGCAATCCCGGGCCGTTCCCGACGCCGGCCCTACGCGCGGTCTTCCGGGAGATCATCTCGGCGGTGCGCTCGCTGGAAGGGCCCTTGCGCGTGGCCTACTTCGGTCCCGAGGGCACGTTCACCCACCTCGCCGCCCGCCAGCAGTTCGGCGGGCAGGCGGAGCTCTCGCCGTTTCCCTCGATCCCCGAGGTGATCGCCGCCGTCGAGCGGGGCGCGGTGGACCTCGGCGTGGTGCCGGTGGAGAACACCACCGAGGGCGTGGTGACGGAGACGCTCGACACCCTGATGGAGGCGAGCGTCACGCTCTGCGGTGAGATCCAGCTCCGGGTGAGCCAGCAGCTCCTGTCTCGCTCCGGACGGATCGAGGACGTGAAGCGCGTCGCCTCGCATCCCCAGCCGCTGGCCCAGTGTCGGGGATGGCTGGAACGCACGCTCCCCGGCGTGGAGCGCGTGGTCACCGCGAGCACCGCGGCAGCCGCGCGGCTCGCAGCCGACGATCCGGCGGTCGCGGCCATCGGCTCCCAGGCCGCGGCCGAGGCCTATGGCCTCGAGGTGGTCGCCCCCGGGATCGAGGACCGGCGCGACAACACCACGCGCTTCCTGGTGGTGGGGCGCGATCCCGCGCCGCCGAGCGGCTGCGACCTCACGTCCGTGGTCTTCACCGTGGGAAAGCACGAGGCGGGTGCGCTGCACCGGCTGCTCGAGCCTTTCGCGGCCGAGGGCGTGAACCTGACGGCGATCCAGTCGCGGCCGATCAAGGGCAAGCCCTGGGAGTATCTCTTCTTCCTCGACCTCGAGGGCCATTCCAACGAGGAGCGGGTGGCACGCGCGCTGGCCGAGGCTGCCCGACGCGCCAACTCCCATCGCGTGCTCGGCTCCTTCCCCCGCGCGAGCGTGCGGCCGGCCGAGCGCGGGGCGGCTCGATGAGTCTGCGTGCGGTGGTGCGGCCCGAGATCGCCGCGCTCGAGCCCTACCAGCCGGGCAAGCCGATCGAGGAGCTCGAGCGCGAGCTCGGAATCGAGGGCGCGATCAAGCTGGCGTCGAACGAGAACCCGCTCGGACCCTCCCCGAAGGCGCTCGAGGCGATGCGCGCCGCGCTCGGCGATGTGAATCGCTACCCCGACGGCGCCTGCTTCGCCCTGCGACGCAAGCTCGCGCGACATCTGAGCGTGTCGGAGGAGCAGCTCGTCTTCGGCTGCGGCTCCGACGAGATCCTGGAGCTCCTGGCCAAGGCCTTCCTGCGCCCGGGGGACGAAGTGGTCTTCGCGTGGCCCTCCTTCGCCATGTACCCGATCGTGGTGAAGGGGGCCGGCGCGACGCCCGTGTCCCGGCCCCTCGACACCGCGCTGGTGCACGACCTCCCGGCGATGGCGCGCGCGATCGGCCCGCGCACCCGGCTCGTGCTGGTCTGCAACCCGAACAACCCGACCGGGACGAGCGTCGGCGCCGAGGCCTTCGATCGCTTCGCAGCGGAGCTGCCTCCGGACGTGGTGCTGGTGCTGGACGAGGCCTACGTGGAGTACGCCACGCGGCCGGACTTCCCCGACGCGCTCGGCTGGGTGCGGCGGCGCCCCGGCAGCATCGCGCTTCGCACCTTCAGCAAGATCTACGGCCTGGCCGGGCTGCGCGTGGGCTACGGGGTCGGGGATCCCGAGCTGGTGGGCTACCTCGAGCGCGCACGCCATCCCTTCAACGTGGGCTTCCTGGCGCAGGTGGCCGCCGCCGCCGCGCTGGACGACGTCGGCCACCTCGAGGCCTCCCGCCGCCTGAACGCGGAGGGTCTCGCGTGGCTGCGCCGTGAGCTCGGGGCGCTCGGAATCGAGACCTGGCCCTCCGACGCGAACTTCGTGTTGGCGCGAACCGGGCGCGACACCTACGACGCTCTTCTGCGTCAGGGCGTGATCGTGCGGCCGATGGGGGGCTTCGGGCTGCCCGAGCACGTGCGCATCACGATCGGGCTCCCCGAGGAGAACGAGCGGCTGCTGAAGGCGCTGCGCCGCCTGCGCGAGGGCGGCTCGTGAGCGCGCCGTTCCAGCGGGTGGCGGTGGTGGGCCTCGGGCTGCTGGGTGGCTCCGTGGCGCTGTCGGCTTGCGCGCGCGGCGCCGCACGCTCGGTCGTGGGGACCAGCCGCTCACGGGACGCCGAGGACGCCGCGCTCGCGCGAGGCGCCGTGCACGCGGTGGCCGAGCTCGATGCGGCGGTGCGCGGCGCCGACCTGGTGGTGCTGGCCACCCCGGTCTCCGCCATGGCCGGGGTGCTGCGGCGGGCCGCTCCGGCCCTCGCGCCCGGCGCGCTCGTGACCGACGTCGGGAGCGTGAAGGCGTGCCTCGCCGAGACGCTCCCGGGCCTGCTCCCGCCCGGGGTGAGCTACGTGGGCGCCCATCCCATGGCGGGCAGCCACCTGCGCGGCCTGGACCATGCGCGGGCGGATCTCTTCGAGGGCGCGACCTGCGTGGTCACCCCCACCGAGGCGATCCCGCCGGCGGCGGTCGAGCGCGTGATCGAGTTCTGGCGCACGCTCGGCGCGCGGGTCGTGCGCCGCAGCCCGGCCCAGCACGACGTCGAGGTGGCATGGACCAGCCACTTGCCGCACGTGCTGGCCTTCGGCTATGCCGCGGCGCTGGCCGCCGCGCCGGAGCGCACGGGCGAGGTGGCGGGCGGCGGCTTTCGTGACTTCACCCGCATCGCGCACAGCGACGCGGAGCTCTGGAGCGAGATCCTGGTGGCGAACCGCAAGGCGTTGGCCGGCCCGCTCCAGGCCTTCGGGGCCGGACTCCGCGAGCTCGCGCAGGCGCTCGAGGCCGGCGACGCCGAGGCCCTGGAGCGCCGGCTGGCCGCCGCGCGAGTGACGCTCGGCCGCGTCGCCGGAGCCCAGATCGATTCCGACGCCCGATCCGGGGGCGCAAACCCGGAAATCCAGGCTGCCCGCAGTGGCGGCCATCCAAGGAGCGACGAAACACACTCATGACCGAGAGCAACCCCAAGGCCGGCAGCTTCGCCGACCTCTTCCAGCAGAGCGTCCGACAGTTCAAGGAAGGAGAGGTGGTGCGCGGCACCGTCCTCTCCGTGGATCCCGACCACGTGCAGGTGGACATCGGGTTCAAATCGGAGGGCCTCGTCCCCACCTGGGAGTTCATGGACGAGGACGGCAGCATCCTGGTGCGCGTCGGCGACCAGGTCGACGTCCTGGTCGAGGAGGCCGAGGACGAGGAGGGCCGGATCGTCCTCTCCAAGGAGAAGGCGGACCGCCTCAAGATCTGGGACGACATCAGCAAGGCCTACGAGGCGGACGAGCCCGTCGAGGGCGCGATCGTCTCGCGCGTGAAGGGCGGCCTCGCCGTGGACATCGGCGTGAAGGCGTTTCTGCCCGGCTCCCAGGTCGATCTGCGCCCGGTGCGCAACCTGGAGTCGCTCCTGGGTCAAAAGCTCCAGTTCAAGATCATCAAGTTCAACAAGCGGCGCGGGAACATCGTGCTCTCGCGGCGCGCGTTGCTGGAGAAGGAGCGCAAGAAGCTGCGCGAGACCACGCTGCAGACGCTGCAGGTGGGCCAGATCGTGGACGGCGTGATCAAGAACATCACGGATTACGGCGCGTTCATCGATCTCGGCGGCATCGACGGGCTGCTGCACGTGACCGACATGTCCTGGGGACGCATCAACCACCCGAGCGAGATGTTCCAGGTCGGCGACGAGCTCAAGGTGAAGGTGCTCAAGTTCGACCCGGAGACCGAGCGCGTGTCGCTCGGCCTGAAGCAGCTCCAGCCCGATCCGTGGGTGGACGCCGGCTTCAAGTATCCGATCGGCAAGCGCATCCAGGGCAAGGTGGTGTCGCTCACGGACTACGGCGCGTTCGTCGAGCTCGAGCCCGGCATCGAGGGCCTGATCCACGTCTCCGAGATGTCGTGGACCAAGCGCGTGAAGCATCCCTCGAAGGTGGTCTCGATCGGCGACAACGTGGAGGCGGTGGTGCTCGACGTCGACGACACCAACCGCAAGATCTCGCTCGGCATGAAGCAGATCGAGCCGAACCCGTGGAGCGTGATCGAGGAGCGCTACCCGGTCGGAACCCGCGTGCGGGGCCAGGTCCGCAACATCACCAACTTCGGAATCTTCGTCGGACTGGAGGAAGGGATCGACGGCCTGGTGCACGTCTCCGACGTCTCGTGGACCGAGCAGATCAAGCACCCGAGCGAGAAGTTCAAGAAAGGCGACGAGGTCGAGGCCGTCGTGCTGAAGATCGACAAGGAGAACGAGAAGTTCTCGCTCGGCATCAAGCAGCTCCAGCCCAATCCGTGGGACGACATCCAGCGGCGCTACGCGATCGGCAGCGAGATCAGCGGCCCCGTCACGAGCGTCACCGACTTCGGCGCGTTCGTGAAGCTCGAGGAGGGGATCGAAGGGCTGATCTACAGCTCCGAGCTCTCCGCCGAGCGGGTGGAGAAGCCCGCGGACGTGGTGAAGCCCGGCGACGTGGTGCGGGCGCTGGTGACGCGGGTCGATCCCGTGGAGCAGAAGATCTCGCTCTCGATCAAGGCCGTCACCGACCGGGAGCAGCGGCAGGCGCTGAAGGAGCTCGCCGTCCAGCAGTCCTCGAGCCAGAAGAGCACGCTCGGCGATCTGCTGCGCGAGAAGCTGGAGCGCCGCAACCAGGAGTAGCCATGGGCGCGGCGGGGCGACGGGCCTCCGCCGCGCGCCGCTCGATGGGATGGGGGAGCCATGACGAAGAGCGGTCTGATCGAGAAGGTCGCGGAGAAGACGCCGCACATCTCCAAGAAGGACACGGAGGTCGTGGTGAACACGATCTTCGACGCGATGACCGAGGCGTTGCGCCTGGGCAAGCGCATCGAGATCCGGGGATTCGGCAGCTTCCAGGTCAAGGTCCGAGAGGCGCGGGAAGGTCGCAATCCCAAGACCGGCGAGGAGGTCCACATCCCCGCCAAGCGCACGCCCTTCTTCAAGGTGGGCAAGGAGCTGAAGGAGATGGTCGACCGCCAGCCGCCGGGCCAGGGCTCGGCGGAGGCCGAGGACAGCGCCGCCTGATCCGAGCCGGGAGCCACCCGGCGGAGGGGATCGATGGTTCATCTGCGTCGGGCGCTGGCGCTGGCGTTCGTGGTGGGCCTGCTGGTCGCGGGCTGGAGCTTTGCGGCCGCCAACGGTGGGCCGGTCACCGTGAGCTACGTCCTCGGCACCTTCAAGGAGGTGCCGCTGTGGCGGGCGCTGATCGGCGCCTTCGTGCTGGGGGCGCTCCTTGCCACGATCGTGTGTCTGTATCAGGTGGCGAAGCTCGGCCTGGTGGCGCGGCGCCTGCGCAAGGCGCTGGGGCGTCTCGAGGCGGAGCTTCACGAGCTGCGCACCCTTCCGCTCGCAGGCGAGGGCGAGCGCCTGCGCATGCCCGAGGACGAGGCCACCGGGCTGCCCGCGTCGTCGTCGACGGGGCGGAGCGTGTAGCCTCCGTGGGCTGGCTCACGCGGGCGTTCGGGGGGGACGCACGCGCGCCGCGGGACACGGACGCCGCGCTGCGGGAGGCGCTCCTCGCCGTGCTGGCGCGCGACTGGGAGCGCGCCCACGAGATGCTCGCGCTCGCGGTCCGGCTCGACTCGAGCGCGGTGGAGGCGTTCCTGGCGCTGGCGCGGCTCTACCGGATGCAGGGCGAGATCGGTCGCGCCATCCGCATCCACCAGAACCTCCTCCTGCGCACCGACCTGCGCACGCGCGACCGGGTGACCGCGCTGGTGGACCTGGCGGAGGACTTCCGGCGGGGCGGCTTCCTGCGCCGCGCGATCGCGTCCTACGAGGAGGCGCTGGCGCACGCGCCGCGGAACGTGCCGGCGCTGCGGGCGCTGGTGCGCCTGCTGACCGAGGTGCGCGAGCACGAGCGGGCCATCGAGCTGGCGCGCCGGCTCGCGCGGCTCGAGGGACGCGACGCCGCGAGCGAGGAGGCCGCGCTGCTGGTGGAGCTGGCGCAGAACGCCCACGCCGAGGGCCGGAGCGACGATGCGCGGCGCGCGCTGAAGCGCGCCCTCAAGCGGCAGCCCCGCTCGGCGGCGGCCTGGATCGAGCTCGGCGCGCTGCAGGCGGAACGCGGTCGCACCAAGGCCGCTCTCGAGGCGTGGCTCCAGGCGGTGGAGGTCGATCCGCGTTGCGGCCCCGAGGTCTACCCGCGGCTGGAGGCCACCTACGCGGCCCTCGGGCGGGCGCGGGACTTCGAGCCCTTCCTGCGCCAGCAGCTCGCGCATCGACCGGAGGACGCGGCGGCGCGGCTCGCGCTGGCCGTCACGCTGGCGGCGCGCGGCGAGACCGAGGCGGCGGTGGCCGAGCTGCGCCCGCTCCTCGAACGAGACCCCGAGTACCTGGAGGCCCACTGCGCGCTCGGTCGGATCCTGCTCGGGGCCAAGGCCGATGCCGAGGCCCAGACCGCCTACCGGGAGCTCCTGGGGGTGCTCGAGCGCCAGACCCCGCGCGGCATCCGGGAGAGCACCGAATGAGCGGCTCGGCGCTCGCGACGCCGATGATGCGCCAGTACCTCGCCATCAAGGCGGAGTACCCCGACGCCATCCTGTTCTATCGGATGGGCGACTTCTACGAGATGTTCCTGCGCGACGCCGAGCTCGCGGCGCCGCTCCTCGACATCGCGCTCACCAGCCGCGACAAGGGGAAGCCCGACGCGGTGCCCATGTGCGGCGTGCCCGTCCACAGCGCCGACGCCTACGTGCGGCGCCTGGTGGAGCAGGGCCATCGGGTCGCGATCTGCGAGCAGGTGGAGGCGGCGGGCACGGGCGGCGCGCGTCGGCTGGTGCGGCGCGAGGTGGTGGAGGTGGTGACGCCGGGACTGGCCGGCGATCCGGAGGCCCTCGAGGCGGCGCGGTCGGTGACCCTGGCCGCTCTGTCGCTCCCGGGTGTCGGGTCCACCGGGGCCGGCACGGGCTTCGGTCTGGCCGCGCTCGACGCCTCGAGCGGCGACCTGCGCGCCACCGCCGAGCCCGGAGCGGCGCTGCCCGATGCGCTGCTCCAGGAGATCGAGCGGGTGGCGCCGCGCGAGCTCCTGCTCCCCGAGGACGCAGCCGCCGAGCTCGTGGCCCGCGTGCGCGAGCGCCTCCCCGAGCTCGCGCTGACGCGGTTGCCGCCCGCGAGCTTCGATCCCGCCCGCGCGCCGACCCGGCCCGACGGGCTCGAGGCGGGCGCGCGGGACGCCGCGTCTTCGGCCGCCACGGCGCTTCTCGCCTACGTGTCGCGCCATCAGCCGTTCGCGCTGCGCCAGGTGGTGCGGCTGCGCCGCTACCGGCTGGCGGACGTGCTGGTGATGGACGCTGCGGCCCGCGCCCACCTGGAGCTCTTCGAGAGCCTCGAGGATCGCTCGCGGCGCGGCACGCTGCTGGAGCGACTGGACCAGACGATGACGGCACCGGGCGCGCGTCGCCTCGCGCGCTGGCTGGCGTATCCGCTGGCCGAGCCCTCGGCGATCGCCGCGCGACAGGGGGCCGTGGAGTGGCTGCTGGAGCGCGACCGCCCGCGCGCGCGGCTGCGCGAGGCGCTGCGCGGGGTGCGCGACCTCGAGCGCCTGCTCGCGAAGGCCGCGCGCCCGGGGGCGGGGCCGCGAGAGATGGTGGCGCTGCGCCGCTCGCTGGAGGCGCTTCCCGGCGTGTCGGAGACGCTCGAGGCGGGTGATCCCGACGAGCTGAGCCTTCCGGGCGCGGGCGGTCCGCGGCCGCCCGCGCTGCCGCTCCCGGAGCCGGTGCCCGAGGCGGTGCGGCTCGTGGCGGACGCGCTGGTCGAGGATCCGCCGCCGATTCCGCGCGGCTCGCGCGGCGCCGGCGAGACCGGCTTCGTGCGCGCGGGCTACGTCGCGGAGCTCGACGCCCTGCGGGAGAGCGCGCGCAAGGGGCGCGAGTGGATCGCCGGCCTCGAGGCCCGCGAGCGCGGCCGCACCGGGATCTCGTCGCTCCGGATCCGCTTCCACCCGGTGCACGGCTACGGGATCGAGATCACGAAGTCGAACCTCGCGCGAGTGCCCGACGGCTTCGAGCGCAAGCAGACCCTCGCCAACGCCGAGCGCTTCACGACGCCCGAGCTGCGCGAGATGGAGCGGAGCATCCTCGGTGCCAGCGAGCGCGCCGCCGCCCTCGAGCGCGAGGTCTTCGAGTCGGTGCGGCAGGCCGTGCTCGAGCTCTCGCCGGCCATCCAGCGCGCCGCCGAGGCCGCTGCGGAGCTCGACGCCCTGGCGTCGCTCGCCGAGGTGGCCCGCCGCGACGGCTGGACACGGCCGGTCGTGGACGACGGAGAGCGGCTCGAGATCGTGGGCGGTCGACACCCGGTGGTGGAGCGCATGCTGCAGGCCGCCGGAGGGGAGTTCGTCCCGAACGATGCCGAGCTCGATCCCGAGGGCACGCAGCTCCTGCTCCTCACAGGCCCGAACATGTCCGGCAAGTCCACCTACCTGAGACAGGTGGCGCTCCTGGCGGTGCTGGCCCAGATCGGAAGCTTCGTCCCTGCGGAGCGCATGCGGCTCGGCGTGGTGGATCGCCTGTTCACGCGGGTCGGCGCCTCCGACCGGCTGGCGCGCGGCGAGTCGACCTTCATGGTGGAGATGCGGGAGACGGCGGCCATCCTCGCCCAGGCGTCGCGCCGCAGCCTCGTGGTCCTGGACGAGATCGGACGCGGCACCAGCACCTACGACGGCCTCTCGGTGGCGTGGGCGGTGGCGGAGTACTTGCACGACACACCGGGGCTGCGACCGCGCACGCTCTTCGCCACGCACTACCACGAGCTGACGGAGCTCGAGCGCACGCTCCCGCGGCTGCGCAATGCGCACTTCGAGGTGCGCGAGTGGGGCCACGAGCTGATCTTCCTGCGCCGCCTCGCGGCCGGCGGCGCCAGCCGCTCCTACGGCATCGACGTGGCGCGGCTCGCGGGCCTTCCGGCGCGTGTGATCGAGCGCGCGCGGGAGGTGCTGCACCGTCTGGAGGAGGAAGCGCGGGACGTGGCCGGCCGCCCGCGTCTCGCCGGGCCCGCCGCCCCCGTGGCGGCCGAGCCCGAGCTCCCGCTCTTCGCGCCGCGCGCGACCGCCCGCGACGAAGCCGGGCGAGAGGTGCTGCGCGTCCTGCGCGAGCTCGAACCCGAACGCACCACCCCCCTCGACGCGCTCGTGCTGCTGCAGCGCCTGGTGCGGTCGCTGCGCGAGGAGGAAACGCGATGAGCCCGCGGGCCAGCGCCCGGCTGCTGCTGCTCCTGCTCGGCCTCGCGCCGCTCGCGCTCGGGGCGGCGCGACCGCGCGGCCTGCGCGACGTGCGCGCCGTCCGCCACTGGTCCTACGCCGACTTCACGCGGGTCTCGATCGAGCTCTCCGGGGAGCCGCGCGACGTGCGGCTGGACCGTCTGGCGCCGGATCCCGAGACGCAGCGCCCGGAGCGCATCTACCTCGACCTCGAGGGCGTGTGGGTCGGGACGCGCTTCAATCACCATCCGATCCCGGTGGGAGACGGTCTCCTCGCGGGCGTGCGCCTCGGGCAGAACACGCTCACCGCCACGCGCGTGGTGATCGACCTCGAGCGCTACGAGCGCCATCGCGTGCTGCGTCTGCACTCGCCCGAACGGGTCGTGATCGACGTCTTCGGTCCCCGGCCGGCGGCGGCGCCGCAGGGGACTCCCTCCCAGGAGGCGTCGGCGCCGCCTGTGGGCCCGGCGCCCGCCGCCGCCGAGCCGGTGCCGGCGGCGCGCCTGCCGATGGATCTGCGACCGGTCCGCACCGTGGTGGTGGACGCCGGCCACGGCGGTCACGATCCGGGAGCGCTCGGTCTCTACGGGCTCCGCGAGAAGGACGTGACATTGCGCCTTGCGCGGCTCCTCGCCGAGCGCCTGCGCCAGGAAGCCTTCCGCGTGGTGCTGACCCGCGACACCGATCGCACGCTGGATCTGGAGGAGCGCACGGCCATCGCCGAGGGAGCCAACGGCGACGTCTTCGTGTCGCTGCACCTGAACGCCGCCGAGAGCCGCCGGCTTCACGGAGTGGAGACCTACTACCTGGACGAGGGATACGAGCGGCACGCGATCACGGTGGCCGCGCGGGAGAACGGCGTTCGGCCCTGGCAGGTGAACGACCTCCAGCGCACGGTGGCCCAGCTCCGCGTGTCCGAGGCGTCGGGCCACTCGGCGGCGCTGGCCGGGATGGTGCACCAGGAGATCATGAAGGGCCTGCACCGTCGCTACGGGAACGTCGAGGATCTCGGCGTGAAGAAGGGGCCCTTCTACGTGCTCTTCCTCTCCAGCATGCCGTCGATCCTGATCGAGACGGGCTTCCTGACCAACCGGGAGGACGCGCGGCGCCTGCGCGACCCGGCGTACCTGCGCATGCTCGTCGACGAGATCGCGAGGGGACTGGTGCGCTATCGCGAGACCGCGGGGCCGATGGTGGCCCGGAGCAGCCGGTGAGCAACGCCGCTCCTTCGGTCGAGTCGTATCTCGGCGAGATCGAGCGCGCGGGCGGGCGCGGGACGGCGCTCGACTCGGAGCTGGTGTCGGCCGTCCGCTCCTATCTCTCCGACGCTCGGGCGCACCTCGAGGCGCTGCACCGCTCCGGCGCCTCGGGCCAGGCGGTGAACGAAGCCAACTCGGACCTCACCGACCGGCTGATCCGGCGCCTCTTCCGCCTGGCCGAGTCGGAGTACTACGCGGGCGGCGCGGAGTTCGGGCAGCGGCTCTCGGTGGTGGCGGCGGGGGGCTACGCCCGTCGCGAGATGTCGATCCACTCGGACATCGATCTGCTCTTCCTCTACCCGCGCAAGCTCAACCCGTTCGTCGAGACGGTCACCAACCGGATCCAGACCTGGCTCTGGGACGGCGGCCTTACGGTGGGCGGCGCCACGCGCACGGTGGCCGAGACCCTGGAGCTCGCGGCGCAGGACGTGACGGTGCGGACCGCGATCCTGGACGCCCGCTTCCTGGTGGGTGACGTGGAGCTCTTCCACGAGTTCAGCGACGCCGTGCTCGAGGACCTGCTGGGCGACAAGGAGGCCTTCCTGGCCGAGCGCATGGAGGCCCTGCGCTCGAGGCACGAGAAGTACGGCGAGTCGCTCTACCTGCTGCAGCCGAACGTCAAGGAGGGTGCGGGCGGCCTGCGGGACTATCACACGGCCTACTGGGCCACGCGCGCGGCGCATCCGGCCACGCGGGGGCTCGACGACCTGCTGAACTTCGGCCTCCTGACGGAGTCCGAGATGGTCGAGTACCGCGCTGCGCTCCAGTTCCTGTGGCGGGTGCGCAACGAGCTCCATCTCCTCTCCGGGCGAAAGAATGACCAGATGAGCTTCGAGCTGCAGGAGCGCATCGCGCGGAACTTCGGCTATGGCGATCGCCCGGAGCCCGCTCCCGAGCTGCCGGTCGAGCGCTTCATGGGCGACTACTACCGGCACGCGCGGGCGATCCAGGGCTACTCCGAGCTGGTCGTGGAGCAGTGCCAGGCGCGAGTCCGGCGTTCGGCGGCGCGACCCGCGCCGCGCGAGGTCGAGGACGGCTTCCGCCTGGCGGCCGGCCAGCTCGAGATCCCCCATGCGGCGCACCTGCGGGAGCAGCCGCTGCGGCTGCTGGGGGTCTTCGAGGTGGCGCAGGCCCACGACGTCCCGCTCTCGCGCACCGCGCGGCGCCTGCTGCGCGAGAACCTCGGTCTGGTGGACGATGCGTATCGACGCTCGCCCGAGGCCGCAGCCTGCCTGCTGCGCATCCTGGACTCCGAGAAGCGCGTGATGCGCACACTCACCGCGATGAACGAAGTAGGCCTCCTCGGGCGCTACCTGCCGGAGTGGGACCACATCGTCTGCCGCTGGCAGCACGTGATCTACCACACCTACACCGTCGACGTTCACTCGCTCTTCCTGGTGGAGGAGCTGCGGCGGCTCTGGCGCGGAAAGTACGAGCGGGCGCTCCCCGAGCTCACGGACCTGATGCGCGCTGCCGACGACCGCCCGGTGCTCTTCCTGGGCTGCCTGCTGCACGACGTCGGCAAGGGCCGTGGCGGCGATCACTCGAACCAGGGGGCAGATCTGGCGCGGGCCTGCGTCGAGCGGCTCGGCCTCGACCCGGAGCGCGCGGAGCGCGTGGTCTTCCTGGTTCGCCACCACCTGGTGATGTCGCATCTGGCGCAGCGCCGGGACCTCTCGGATCCGAAGCTGATCGTCGAGTTCGCCCGCCTGGCCGGCGACCGCGAGAATCTGCGGAACCTCTACCTGCTCACCTTCGCCGACATCCGGGCCTCCTCCACGTCGGCCTGGAACGAGTGGAAGGGCCAGCTGCTGCGGGAGCTCTTCGAACGCACCTCGGAGTTCCTTGAGACGGGCTCCGACGATCCGGCGCGGGCCCTGGAGCAGGTGGAGGCGCTGGTCGAGCGGCGGCAGGACGCGGCGCGCGCGGAGCTGCGCGGCCTCGGGGTGGGCGAGACCAAGATCCAGGGCTTCTTCGACATCATGCCGCGCCGCTACTTCATCTCCCACTCGCCGCGCCAGATCGCGCGTCACGCGCTGGTGATGCTCGCGTACTCGGAGGAGCGCATCATCTCGACCTCGGTGCGGGCGCTCCGTACCGGGATCTCCGAATTCATCCTGTGCACCAAGGACGTTCACGGCCTTCACTCGATGGTGTCGGGCGTGCTCTCGGCCAAGAACCTGAACATCCTGGGCGCGCACGTCTACACCGCGCGCTCGGGGCTCGCGCTCGAGGTCTATCGCGTGGCGACGCCGGGCGGCGGCCCCGAGGAGCAGCGCGAGACCTGGAAGGCGGTCGAGTCGATGCTGCACGCCGTGCTGTCGGGCGTGCTGCGGGTGGAGGAGCTGCTGCGTCGCCGGCGCCGGCCGGTGGGGCGCGCCGAGGCGCCCTCGCCCCGGCCGGCCGCGGTGGAGATCTCGAACGAGGAGTCCGACTTCTACACCATCGTGGACGTGGCGGCGAACGACCGCCTGGGACTCCTCTATGACCTCACTCGCACCATCGCCGCCCACGGCTTCGAGATCTACATCTCGAAGGCCGCCACGGTGCTGGATCAGGTGGCCGACACCTTCTACCTGAAGGACGCCGAGGGAAAGAAGATCGTCGAGCCCGAGCGTGTCGAGGCGCTGCAGCGGGATCTGCTGCGCGCCGCCGAGGGCGAGGCGCCGCAGGATGCCTGAGCGGCGCAGCGGGGGTCTGGATGCGGCGGTGGACGCGTTCCTGGCCGCTGCGGCCGTGGAGCGCGGGCTCGCGCCGCGGACCGTCGAGGCCTACGGGCGCGACCTGGCGCGCTTTGCCGCCCACGCCACGGCGGCCGGGGCGTCCTCGCCGCGGGCGCTGCAGCGGCGCCACGTGAGCGAGTTCCTGGTGAGCCTGGAGCGGGACGGGCTCGGCCCGCGCAGCCGCCGGCGCGCGCTGGTGGCGGTGCGACGCTTCCTGCAACACCTCGCTGCGTCGAGCCAGCTCGAGGCGGACCCGTTGCTCGGGATCGAGACGCCGCGCGCGGGCCGACCGCTCCCGCGCACGCTGCACGCCGAAGAGACGGCGCGCCTGATCGAGGCGGCGGCTCCGACGACGCCGCTCGGCCTGCGCGACCGCGCCATGCTGGAGGTGGCCTATGGCGCGGGCCTCCGGGTGAGCGAGCTCGTGGCCCTTCCGCTCGGCGCGCTCGACGCGCGTCGCGGTCTCCTGCGGGTGCGGGGAAAAGGGGGAAGGGAGCGAATCGTGCCGCTCGGCGAGCCCGCGCTCCAGGCGCTGGCCGCCTGGCTGGAGCAGGGGAGGCCGCGCATGGTACGGCCCGGGCGGCGCGGGGCGGACTCGGTCTTCTTGTCGAGCCGCGGCACCGGCATGACGCGGCAGAACTTCTTCGAGCGCTTGCGGGCGCTGGCACGCCAGGCCGGGATCCCGCTGGATCGCGTCTCTCCCCACGTCCTCCGTCACGCCTTCGCCACCGACCTGCTCGAGGGAGGCGCCGACCTGCGCGCGGTGCAGACGATGCTCGGCCACGCCGATCTCACCACCACGCAGATCTACACGCACGTGAGCCGCGCGCGATTGCGGGACACCGTGGAGCGGCTGCATCCCCGGGGCGCGCGCGCCGGGGGCCGGCGGCGGTGAAGAGCCCGTCGGTGGCGGAGGTCCGCAGCGCATTGCCGCCCGGCACGGCGCCGTTGGTGGAGCGGGTGCTCGCGCTGGCGGAACGGAGCGGATCGTGCGTCTACCTGGTGGGCGGGCCGGTTCGCGATCTGCTGCTCGGCCAGGCGCTGCGCGACGTGGACCTGCTGGTGGAGGAGCGTGGGGGACTCGGCGCCGCCGAGCTGGCCCGCGAGGCGGCGCCCGAAGGGGCTCGGGTGGTGACGCACGAGCGGTTCGGCACCGTTCGTCTCGACGCGGGCGGCGCCAGCATCGATCTCGCGACGGCCCGGAGCGAGCGCTACGCGCGTCCCGGGGCGCTGCCGGAGGTGGGGCCGGGAAGCCTGGCCGACGATCTGCACCGGCGCGACTTCAGCGTGAACGCGATGGCGCTCCCGCTCAGCGAGGCCGCCCGCTCCGCCCACGGGGAGCTGGTCGATCGGGAAGGCGGCCGGCGCGACCTGGAGGAGCGGGTGCTGCGCGTCCTCCACCCGCAGAGCTTCCACGACGATCCCACCCGCGCGCTGCGAGCGGCCCGGCTCGCGGCGCGCCTGCGCTTCACCCTCTCGCGCGGGACGCGTGCGGCGCTGCGCGACGCGCTCCGCGACGGTGCCTTCGGGGGCGTCTCGGGCGATCGGCTGCGGCGCGAGATCGAGAAGCTCTTCGCCGATGCCGTCCTCGGCCTCGATCCCGCCACGGCGCTCCGGCTGCTCGACGAATGGCACGTGCTGGGCGCCCTGGAGCCGGGGCTCACGCTGCCTCGCGTCGCCGTGCCGGCGCTGCGGCGGCTCGGCCGCAGCCTCGCCGCGCCGCCCTGGTCGAGCCCGCGGCTTCGGCCGTGGGCGGCCGGCCTCGCCCTCTGGCTCGCGCCGCTCGAGGGCGGCCTGCGAGCCCGGGCGCTCAAGCGCTTCGCCGTGCGCGGCGAGGTCGCGCAGCGGCTCACGGCCTTCCGCCGCGTACGCGATGCACGGATCCGCGCGCTCGCCCGGGCCCGCGGCAGGGGGGCGATCGATGCGCTGCTCGGGGACCTCGGGGACGAGGAGCTGCTCGCGCTCCATGCCGGGGCGCCGCCCACGGGCCGGCGCCGGATCCAGCGCTACGCAGCCGAGGATCGGGCGCGGCGGCCCCCGCTGACGGGCGACGATCTGGTGGCGCTCGGCCTCTCGGGGCCGCTGGTCGGGAAGGCGCTCGCGCGGATCCGCGCCGCCTTCCTGGACGGGGCGGTGCGCTCTCGCGAGGACGCGGTGGCCCTCGCCCGCGAGCTCGGCCAGCGCCGGGCGGCGCCACGCCGTCCGGTGCATCCGGCGCCGCGCGAGCCGGGTGCGGCCTGAGGCGGGTCTCCATTGCCTCGCCGCGGGGGATCGCCGATACTTCGTGCGCTCGCCCCCCGCAGCAAGCCGATGCGTCCTCTCCTCCGCGTGGGAGCCCGTGCGTGGTCCCGAGCCGCGATCTTCCGAGCGTGCCGTCCGCTTCCGGCGATGGCGATGCGAGCCCCGTCTACGATCCGGTCTTCGGTGACGGCTACGCCGTCAAGCTCCAGATCTTCGAGGGGCCTCTCGATCTGCTGCTCCACCTGATCCGCCTGAACGAGGTGGACATCACCGACATTCCGATCGCGCGGATCGGCGAGCAGTATCTCGAGTACCTGCAGCTCCTGCGGGAGCTCGATCTCGACGTGGCCGGCGAGTACCTGCTGATGGCGGCGACGCTCGCCTGGATCAAGTCGCGGATGCTGCTTCCGCCGGACGGGAGCAGCGAAGAGGAGGAGGGGCCCGATCCGCGCGCGGAGCTCGTGGCCCGGCTCCTCGAGTACCAGCGCTTCAAGGGGGCGGCAGGCACGCTCGACGCCCGTCCCCTGCTCGGCCGCGACGTCTTCGAGGCGCAAGGGCCCGAGCCCGAGCCGGTGCCCGAGTCCGAGGCCCCGATCGCGGTCGGGCTCTTCCAGCTGGTGGAGGCGCTGCGCGGCGTCCTTGCCCGGGCGCGGGCCGCCGGAATCGTGCACGAGGTCTCCGTCGAGACCATCACGGTGCGCGAGCGCATGATCGCGGTGATGGACGCCCTCGGTGGAGCCGAGAGCATCGAGTTCCTGGAGCTCTTCCGCAGCGCGGAGGGCGAGCCGCCGACTCGTGCGTTGATCGTCGCGACCTTCCTCGCCGTCCTCGAGCTGGCGCGGCTCGCGGCGGTCCGGATCTACCAGGGCGGCGACGAGGCGGGCGTGCCGCGCGGCCCGATCCGCCTGCGGGGGGCGGGCGGCGGCGAGTGGAACGAGCGGATCTCGGAGCTCATGTGAGCGAGGAGGGAGCGCCGATGGAGCGGAGCGAGCAGCGGCGGATCGTGGAGGCGCTGGTGCTGGCCTCGCCCGAGCCCGTGACGGCGGCGCGGCTCGCCGCGGTGGTGCCGGATGCGACCCCGGCCTTGGCGCGGGAGCTGGTGGCGGAGCTCAACCGCGACTACACGGAGCAGGGTCGCGCCTTCGAGATCGTCGAGGTGGCCGGGGGCTACCAGCTCCGCACGCGGATCGACCTGGCGGGCTACGTTCGCGAGCTCCAGCCGCGGCGCGCCGTGCGGCTCTCCCGCGCGTCGCTGGAGACGCTGGCCGTGATCGCCTACAAGCAGCCGGTCACTCGCGCGGAGATCGAGCACGTGCGCGGCGTCGACGCCGGCGCCGTGCTGCGGAGTCTCCTGGAGCGGGACCTGGTGCGGATCGCCGGACACCGCGAGATCCCCGGGCGCCCCATGCTGTACGCGACGACGCGTCGCTTCCTCGAGGTCTTCGGCCTGGCCTCTCTCGAGGACCTCCCGACGCTGCGCGACCTGGCCGAGCTCGCGGCGAGCGCCGAGGCGGGAGCGCCCGAGGCCGCCGCCTCCGAGCCGGCAGGCTCCGAGGCGGCCGAGGACGAGGAGCTCGCGCGGCCGGAGATCGGGCTCGAGGCGGAGGAGGAGCTCGACGAAGAGCTCGACTTCGCCACGGGTGACGACGACCACGACGACGATCCCCTCGGCGAGCCCCACTGAGTGCAAGCGAAGCGCGCAGCGAGGCGAAGCCGAGCGGAGGGCGCAGCCCGGCGGCGTAGCCGCCGGTGCGCCGCAGGCCGGAAGCGCGCAGCGAGGCGAAGCCGAGCGGAGGGCGCCGGCTCGCGACCTGTCCGCCGGTGCCCCTGAGGCGCCGCAGCGGCCCCCCATCCCCCTCGCGTGCGGGTGCGCCTGCAAAGGATCCTGGCCGCCGCCGGCGTCGCCTCACGCCGGCGCGCCGAGGAGCTGATCCGCGCGGGCCGCGTGCGGGTGAACGGCGTGGTGGCGGAGCTCGGCCAGTCGGCCGACCCGGAACGCGACGAGGTGACGCTCGATGGTGTGGCTCTGCGCGAGGAGCGCACGCGCTACTGGCTGGTCCACAAGCCGCGTGGCGTCCTCACCACGGCGCGCGATCCCGAGGGGCGGCCCACCGTCCTGGACCTGCTCCCGCGCCGCGAGGCGCGGCTCTTTCCGGTGGGACGTCTCGATCGCGATACCGAGGGCCTCGTGCTGCTCACGAACGACGGGCCCCTGGCGCACGCGCTCCTGCATCCATCCCTCGGGAACGAGCGCGAGTACCGGGTGACGGTGAGCGGCGCCGTCGCCCCGGACGCGCTGCGACGGTTGGAGGGCGGGATCGAGCTCGAAGACGGCCGGACGGCGCCGGCACGCGTCGAGGCCGTGCGGCGCGATCCGGCGAACGACACCACCACCTTCCAGCTCACCCTGATCGAGGGGCGCAAGCGCCAGATCCGCCGCGCGCTGGCGGCGCTGGGCCACCCCGTGCGGCATCTGCTGCGCGTGCGGCTCGGGCCGCTCCGGCTGGGGACGCTGCCGCCCGGTGCCGCCCGGCCCCTCAGCACCCGCGAGGTCTCGGCGCTGCAACGCCACGCGCGCGGCCTGGCCGGGCGCCGCGCTCAGCGGCCGGATGGCTCCGCGGGCTCCGCGTAGATCTGCACGACCACGCGCCCACCGTCCGCCCGGCGCGCAATGCCGATCCCGGAGCCGGGAGCCGCCCCATCGAGGAGACGCGCCCGGCTCGCGGGGTCGCCAAGCCAGCGCGTCACGGCCACCGCTACCGCCTGATCGGGTGCGAGGGCGGCGGCGTTCCAGCGCGTCGGGCCGACGGCCGCCGCCGGCCCGTCGAACGTGCCTCCCGGCCGCGGGACACCCGTCACCGCAAGGTGTCGGCTCCAGGCCTGCGCCGTCGCGTCCAGGCCCGCCTGGCGCGGAAGCGGACGGGCTCCGACGGCCGCGCGCACCGCATCCGTCGCGGCGGCGACGGCGGCTCGTTCCGCCGCGAGCTCGTCGGGCGCTCCGTCCGGGTCGCCGGCCGCTGCGAAGCCGAGGGGCCCCACGGCGGCCAGTGCCAGCCAGAGACCGAGGAGGAACGCCAGGGCGTGGTGGGGGCGGCGCGGCATCGGGCTCCCGCTGCAAGCCGATCCTCGCTGCAAGAAGCATGCATCCGACGGGCGCATTCCAGCCCGGGACGAAGGCGCTGCGGCGACGGTGGTCTCGGGGCGAAGCTGCACGCGAGCAGCGTTCTGGGCGGCGCGGCGTCAGGGCAGCCGGCTTCCCAGCCTGGGCGCTTCCGTGCTCTCACCCGATGGGCGGCGCGGTGAGGCCGAGGGCCTCGGCCAGGTACGGCAGCGCCGCATCGGTGAGCGCGAGGTCCGGCGCCAGGCGCCGTCCCAGGCCCTCCGCGGTCATCATCGCCAGGTTCACCATCGTCAGGTGGCTGCGCGCCTGGATGTGATGGCGGCGCAGGATGTCGAAGATGCGACCGATCTCGAGGGTCACCTGGAGATTCGCGAGGCCGCGCCGGCGCACGCCGGCCACGAACTCCACGATCTCGCGCTCGTAGGCCGCGTAGTCGGGCGTCGCCCGGTGGGGCGCGTTCTCGTAGAAGAGCCGCGCCACGGTCGGACCGTCCCCGGTGGCCAGGGCGTAGAGGAGCCGCGCCGTGGTCAGGCGGTCCTCGTCGGCGAGCGTCCCCACCAGGCCGAGATCCAGGAAGACGATCCCGCCCGGCGGGACGAAGCGGAGGTTCCCGGGGTGCAGATCGGCGTGCACGAAGCCGTGCAGGAAGATCATGCGCGAGACCGCGCGCATGCCGGCCTCCACCACGCGGCGGACGTCCACGCCGGCGGCCTCCAGGCGGTCCTCGCGCACGCCCTCCACGAACTCCATGGTGAGTACGGAATCCGAGCACGCGGCCTCGTGGAGGCGGGGAAAGCCCACGTCCGCGTCGCCGGCGAAGTTGGCCCGGAAGCGCTGGTTGTTTCGCGCTTCGTGACGCAGATCGAGCTGCGCCTCGACGGCGTCGCAGAACTGCTCCATGGCTTCTGCGAGCGAGATCAGGCGCAGCGTGGGAGCGATCCGCTCCAGCAGCCTCGCCAGGAAGATCAGGATCGCACGATCGAGCGCCACCTTCTCGGCGATGTCCGGGCGCCGCACCTTCACGGCCACGGTTTCGCCGGTCGCCCGCAGCACGGCACGGTGTACCTGCGCCACCGATGCCGCGGCCACGGGCTCGGGCTCGATGCGCGCGAAGACGGCGTCGAGAGGGGCTGCGAGCTCGCACTCGATCGTCTCGCGCACGGCGGCGAAGGGGAACGGGGGAACCCGGTCCTGCAGCGCCTCGAGAGCCTCGCGCAGGGGCGCGGGCAGGAGGTCGGCCCGGGTGGAAGCGATCTGGCCCACCTTGATGAAGGTCGCCCCGAGGCGCGTGCACAGCCGCACCAGCGCGAGGCCCGCGGCGCGTGTCGCGCGCTCGTCCCAGGCGCCGCGCGCCGCCAGCAGCGCGCGCAGGAAGCTGCCGCCCGCCACGACCGCCGCGAGCGCCATCTGCGCGCTTCGCGCGACGACCCGGGCCGCGTGCACCCGCCGCGCCGGCGCGGGGGTGGCGACGACGAGCTCGCCCGAGGGGCTGAGCTCGCTCATGGCACGATCCGCACCGGCGTCCCGGCCGGCGCCAGCCGCACCAGCCGATCGATCCACTCGTCGCTCATCGCAAAGCAGCCCCGCGTCCAGTTGATGTCCAGGTCCCCGCGCCAGCGCGCGCCCTCGCCGTGGAAGCCGAGGAACCCCCCGAGCGCGGTGTCCTGGGGCGGCAGGATCCCGTGGAGCTGCGCCCGGACGATCCGCGCGTGGGTCGCCGGCGAGATCCGGTGCTCCCGTAGCGCGCGATCCGCATCGTCGATCGAGGGATAGTCGATTGGAATGAAGCGATGGAACCGGCTTGCCCGCGCATGGCCCGCGATGTGGTACTCGCCCTCCGGCGTGCGATCGTCGTCGCGGTCGCGCTTGGCGCCGTAGGGCTCGCGACCGAGCGCGATCGGGATCTCCAGCAGCGCGCCGCCCACGCAGTGCACGAGCAGCACGCGCTTGGACTTGCGCACCTCGAGCGACGCCGCGCGCTCGCAGGGGGGCGGGGGCAGGGGAGCCACGACCTCGGGCGATGGGAGCGGGGCGGGCGGCGGAGCGGGAGGCGGTGCGGCAAGACAGGAAAGGAGCCCCAGGGTGCCGAGCACAGCCGCCGCAGCTCGCGCGGCGCGACGTGTCCTTGCGACGTGTCGCCTCCTCCCGACCCGCATCCGGCTGGAAGCCTACCGGATCTCCCCTACCGTGGAGACATGGGGGTGATCCGATCGCCGGGCCACGCGCTCCGGGGGCTGGCCGCGGCGCTCCTGGTCCTGCTTCGGGCGGGAGCGGTAGAGGGGGCGCCGAAAGGCGTGCCGCCCCTCGCGCCGATCGTCGGGGAGCTCCAGAAGACGCTGGTGGAGCCCGACGACACGCTGCTCGACGTGGCCTATCGCTTCCGCCTGGGCTTCGACCGGGTGGCACGGCTCAACCCGCGCGTGAGCGTGTGGATTCCGAACCCGGGCACCGTGGTCGAGCTCCCCACCCAGCACATCCTGCCGGATGCCCCGCACGTGGGCCTCGTGATCAACGTGCCCGAGATGCAGCTCTACGATTTCACCCGATCCGACCGGATCGAGGTCTACGCGGTGGCGATCGGCGACGAGATGGACCCCTCGCTGATCGGGAGCTTCCGGATCGGCGCCAAGCGCGAGCATCCCACCTGGACGGTGCCGGCCTCGATCCGCGCCGAGAAGCCGGAGCTCCCCGCGGTGGTGCCGCCGGGATCGGACAATCCCCTCGGCGACTACTGGATGACGATCGGGAACACCACCTACGGCGTCCACGGCACGAACAACCCCTGGTCGATCGGACGCATGGCGACCCACGGCTGCATCCGGCTCTACAACGACCAGATGGCCCGGCTCTTCGCGCGCGTGAAGGTGGGTACGACGATCCGGCTGATGTACCAGTCGGTGAAGCTCGGCCGCCTGGGCGACGGGATCTACGTGGAGGCGCACCCGGATCTCTACGGTCGCGAGCCGGATCGCGCGGAGGCGGCGCTCCAGCGCCTCGACGCACTCGGGCTCGCGTCGGCGGTCGACGCCAGCCGGCTGCGGCAGGCGATCGCCGACGAGCGGGGGGTGCCGATCCGGATCGGCACCGTCCCGCCCGAGGCGACCCGGAGCGCTACTTCGAGATCCGCTTCTTGAAGATCTGCTCGGAGGTGCGCGCCGCGTCGTCGGCACGCTGTGCGGCAGCCTTGGCCTGCTGCTCGGCGGCCTCGGCCCGCGTGACCGCGTTGCGCGCGTTCTGGTCCGCCGAGTCCGCCTTGCGGCTCACGGCGTCGAGACGCTGCGACAGTTCGTCGACGCGCTTCTCGAGCGCGTCCACGCGTCCCGTCGTGGCGCATCCCGAGGCGCCGCCGACCGCCACGAGAGACGCCAAACCGATGACCCAGGCTCGTGTCGCTCTGCGCATGACCCTTCCTTTCCTGGCAGGGATTGCGTGACCAACGTAGCGGCGGCCGGCGATCTTGCAATGTGTCGGCCGCCCGTCGCTCGAGGGCGCGGCGACGGGCACGAGCGGCATGCGGCGGGTAGACTCTTCCCATGAAGCGGACGGTGTTGGTGCTCTTCGGCGTCGTGGCAGTGATGGGACTTCTCTACGCAGCGACGCTGTCCCAGGCGGAATCGGAATGTGAGGCCTGCCTCGAGTTCGAGGGACGAAGCGCATGTCGCACCGTCGCCGCCGCGAAGCGCGAAGAGGCCGAGCAGCAGGCGGTCCAGAACGCCTGTGCCCTGCTCGCGAGCGGCGTCACGCAGATCCTCGCCTGCCAGAGAACCGAGCCGACCTCCCTGCGCTGCCGCCCGCACTGAGGGACGCCCGCCCGGGGAGGCATATTCAGCCACACCGCCGTTGTCGCCCGCGGCACACCCCGCGGGGCGGGGCAGGGGGAAGGCGCGATGCCCGAGCTGGTGGGGGCCCTGGCCGCGGTGCTGCTCCTCGTAGGCTGCACCCTGGCGTCGACGTTCCTCGGTGTCGAGACGCTGCTGCTGGCCGGCTTCTGGCTGGTGGTCGGCGGCCTCGGCTTCGGCATCCCGACCGGGCTGGTCTACCACTGGAAGCTCTGGCGCGCGTTGCGGGCGCGGGATCGACTCCCGCCTCGCTGGTGGCTCCGGCCCACCTCGCTCCACGGGGAGCTCCTGCCGCGAGAGCGGCTCCCCGTCCTGCTCTGGTGTTACGCCGGCGCCGCTGGCTTCGCGGTGACCGCCTTCGGCTGCCTGGTGGTGGCCCTCGGCGCGTTCCGCACCGCGTGAGCGCCGTCGGCGAAGCTCCAGCGCGAGCCGACCCTCGAGCCAGGCCGCTCTCAGGCCACCGCCTCCATCGCGAGCAGGAAGGACTCGAGGTCGATCTTCTCGTAGCCGCCGCTCAGCACCACGATCAGGCGCTCGCGCAGCCAGGGGACGTGGTGGGCGCGCCGGATCAGGTCGTTCGGCGGGCGCGTCTCGAGAATCGCGTACCAGTGGCGGATCATCTCGAAGATCCGGTCCATCGGCTGGCGGATGCGGCTCTCGTAGGGCCGCAGGCGGGCGGCGCTGAAGTCGCCCTGCTGGAAGGCATCGACGATGCAGTCGGCAGCGTACACGCCGCCGCGGACGGCGAGGGTGACCCCGGCCGAGAAGATGGGATCGACGAACATCGAGGCATCACCGACGAGGACGAAGCCGTTCCCGACGAAGGACTCGTTGACGTAGGAGATGCCGGAGACGGTCTGCACCGGGAGGATCTGGCGCGCGCCGGCGAGGGGCGCGCGCAGGCGCCCGCACTCCGCCAGCGCGCGCTCGAAGGCCGCCTGCGGCGAGCTCCCCAGGCGGCCCGAGCGGCGGGCGTCCAGCACCACGCCGACGCTCGCGACATCGCCGGGGAGCGGGATGTACCAGGCCCAGCCTCCCTCGACCGTGTGGATGTCCGTCGTGGCCGAGCCCGCGAGGGGGGACGCCGCCGCCGGCACGCCGACGGATGGCAGCGGCCGCACGCCGCCGAACTGGCTGAAGTGGGCGACCTTGTTCAGCGCGGGATCGGGCCGCCGCCAGCTCATCTTGCGCGCGAGCAAGCACTCGCGTCCGCTCGCATCCACCACCACGGAGGCCTCGATCGGGCGCGGCGTCTCGCCGGTCGGCGCCGCGAGCACGCCCCTGGCCCAGCCGTCCCGGAGCACCACGTCCGCGACGGTCCAGCCGTCGCGCACCTCCGCACCCTTCGCGCGGGCATTCTCCAGCAGCAGCGCGTCGAAGCGGGCTCGGTCCACGTGGTAGGCGTGGGAGCGGGGGAAGTACTCGGGGTGCTCGGCGGTGAGGAGCACCACGTCCTCGGGGTCGTCGAACATCGCGAATCGAATGCCCTGCTTCGGCACGAAGCCGGCGGCCTCGATCGCCGCGGTGACACCGAGGCGATCCCAGAGCTCCCAGAGCGCCGGAAGCAGCGACTCGCCCACGTGGTAGCGGGGAAAGCGCTCCCGCTCGAGGACCAGGACTCGAAGGCCGGCCTCGGCCAGCACCGCGGCGGCGCTGGCACCGCCCGGCCCGCCACCGATCACGACCACGTCCCAGCGCTCGGGCGTCGACGCGGCGGCTGCGTTCGGCCGGAGCGCGGGGCGCGGAGAGCGCGGAGGCGGCGCGACGGGTCGCACGCTCGCCGCGCGCGGCAGCACGCGCCGCCCGGCGAGCGTCGCGCCGCGCCCGGCCTCGTCGAGGCTCAGGCCGAGCTCGCCGAGCACCTGCTCCTTCAGCTCGACCAGCCTCGGGCTCGACAGCGCACGCGGATGGGGGACGTCCACCTCCACGATGCGCTGGATCCGCGCGGGGCGCGGCGAGACCACCAGGATCCGGTCGGAGAGCTGGAGCGCCTCCTCGACGTCGTGGGTCACCAGCACGCAGGTGTGGCGGTCGCGCGTCAGGATGCGCTGGAGCTCGGTCCGCATGCGCATGCGCGTGAGCGCGTCGAGCGCTCCGAAGGGCTCGTCCATCAGGAGGATGTCCGGTCGCGCCACCAGCGCGCGCGCCATCTCCACCCGCTGCAGCATCCCGCCCGAGAGCTGCCAGGGATAGCTCTCCTCGAAGCCCGCGAGCCCCACCAGATCGATGGTGCGGCGAGCCAGCGGCTCGCGCTCCGCCTGCGGGAGCGTGTCGGCGCCGAAGAGGAGATTTCGCCGCACCGTCATCCACGGGAACACCGAGCCGCGTTGCGCGATCAGGATGGCGCGGCGGCTCGGCCCCTCGATCGGTCGGCCGTCGACGAGCGCCTCGCCGCGATCCGGGCGCTCGAACCCGGTCAGGATCGCGAGGAGCGTGGACTTCCCGCAGCCCGAGGGACCGACCAGGGAGACGAACTCGCCGTCTCCCACCGTGAAGTCGACGTCCTCCAGCACGGAGAGCCGACCCGGCTCCGCGGGAAAGCTCTTCCAGACCCCGCGGACCGCGATCTTATCGGGCATGGTGGTAGCGCCAGCGCACGACGTCGAGGGACTCCAGCCGGCGCATCGCGAGGTCCAGCAGGAAGCCGATCATCCCGATGATGACCATGCCGGCGACCACCAGGTCGTAGCGCGTGCCGGAGTTGCGCGCGTCCATGATCAGGTATCCGAGCCCCGAGTTGATCGCGACCATCTCGGCGGCCACCACGACGAGCCAGGCCACGCCGAGCCCGACCCGCATCCCGGTGATGATCTGCGGCAGTGCCGCGGGAAAGATCACGCTGCGGAAGAGTCGCAGTCCCTTCACCTCGAAGTTCTGTGCCGCTCGCACGTACTGCCGCTCGACCAGGTGGACGCCCGAGGTGGTGGCGACGACGATCGGGAAGAAGGACGAGAGGAGGATCAGGAAGGTCGGCGAGGCGTCGCCCACGCCGAACCAGAGGATGGCGAGGGGGATCCAGGCGATCGGCGAGATCGGTCGCACGAGCTGGATCACCGGGTTGAAGGCGCGGAAGACGCCACCGTACCAGCCCATGAGGCTTCCGAGCGGAATCGCCAGGACGAGCGCGAGGCCGTAGCCGAGCGTCACCCGGTAGAGCGAGGCCACGACGTGCCGCGCGAGCGTGCCCTCCCGGGCCAGCGAGACGATGCCGAGCACCACGTCGAGCGGCGTCGGGAAGATCGGGCTCTTGGCCGCCGCGATCCACCAGAGGCCGAGGAGGAGGCCGACCACGGCCACGGGCGTGGCGCGCTGGAGCGCTCGCCCGAGGGCCAGGCCCCTTCCGGTCCGTGCTCCCGCTCCGCCGCTCGACATGCTCCCCCCGGCGCGGAGTCGAGCCTCCGCGGCGGGGCAGCATACCGTCCGGCGGGCGCGCGCTGCCAGCATTCTCGCGCGTGGGGCCGCGACTCGACCCCACGCCGCGAGCGCGGAGGGCCGTTGGCGCGCGCTCGCGTGCTGCCCCCCCTCGGCGCTAGAGCGCGTTCAGGAACGCCACCAGGTCGCTTTTCTGCTGCGGCGTGAGCCCGATGGCGAAGCGCTTATCGTAGAACTCGACCACCGCCATCAGGTCCTTGGCCGAGCCGTTGTGCAGGTAGGGCGCACGGCCTGCCAGCCCGCGCAGGATCGGGCCCTTGGTCTTGCCGATGTCGACCCAGTGTCCGCTGATCAGCGCGCGGCCGGGATCCGTCACCTGGACCACGGCGCCCGTCGCGGGGTTGCGCAGCGTGTAGACCGGGAGGTTCGCGACGTCCAGCACGGCGTTCGGCGAGCCGTCGTTGTTGGTGGGCTGCGCCATGGTGACGCCGATGTTGATCGCGAGCGGCGTCGAGTGGTTCCCGACGTCCGGATTGTTGTGGCAGACGCCGCAGCCTCCCACGACGTCCTGCCCCGCGAGCGGATCGTTCGGGTTGTAGAGCGGATCGGCCGGGACGCTGTTCAGCCCGGGGACGTCGTGGATCACGAACGTGGTGCCGTTGAAGATCGCCTCGCCGCGGCCGATCGCCTGCTCGCTCGGCGGGAGCTGCGCGTACTGCGGGCTCGTTGGCTCCCAGGCCGTGAACAGGTCGAAGACCGCGTTCGTGAAGCCCGGCTTCAGGGGATCGTTGACGCCGATCGAGAAGGCGGGCGCGAGCGTGTCGCGCAGGTACTCCGGGCCGCCGTGAGCGCCGTCGGCGTCGAGCGAGGCGAAGAGTCGCTGCCGTGGCTGGAGCAGCAGCGTCTGGCCGGTGTAGAGGTTCTGCTCGAAGGTCACGATGTCCGTCTGGGTGGGGGTGCCCGCGATCGACGCCCCCTGGGCGTGGCCGGTCGTCGCGCCGTCCGCCTGGTCGGCGAGGTCGAAGAGGAGCGGCAGCAGCCCTTGCAAGCCGGCCTGGGTGGTGAGGGGGTGGAGCGTCTCGCGGCTATCCCACATCACGGCGGAGAGGAAGACCAGGTTGGTGGCGGGCAGGGGGCGGCGGAAGAGGAAGAGCTGGCCGTTCACGCCGGGCGAGGCCGGGGGGATGGCGCAGCCCTTCGGGTTGCTGGCCGAGTCGAGAATGAAGTCCGCGCCCGCCGGGACGGCGATCTGGACGCGGATCAAGCCGTAGCTCAGGACCTCCGAGGAGAGCCGCTTGTCCGGGCCCTGGGACGGGCTCGTGGGCGGGCAGTCGGAGCCGTCGTTGGGCGAGAAGAGGGGGTGGCTCCTCGGGAGGGTTCGCGCGTGCTGCGGCGTGAAGGTCCAGGCGTTCGCCTGCAGGTGGCAGGTGCCGCAGGTCCGCCCGTTCGTGCCCAGGTCCGCGAAGAAGCCATTGCTGTCACCGGTATCGAAGCCGTTCGACGACGCCGTGCCGAGGAGCCCCGCCGGGTCGAGCGTCTGGTGGAGGTCCGAGCCGCCGCCCCCCGCACCCCGGCCGAACCTCGGGGAGTCTCCACCGCCCTGGGGAGAGCCCGCCCTCGCCGGGGCGGCCCCGGCGAGTAGTGCAGCGACGGTTGCCGATACGAGGATTGCGCGACGGGCACCCACCGTGGTCCTCCTTCTCTGGTTTTCTCTGAGTGGCCAGCCTGGGCGATGAGGCGTCAAGAATTCGTCAGGGGACCCGTTAGCTTCGGCGGGGCAAGGACCTAAGATGAGGGCCGCTTTCTGGGGGTCCCTGAGCCGTGACGCTGCGCGTGGCTCTGCTGGGCGGCCTGCGCGTCACCACGGATGCGCAAGGCGCCGGAATCTTCCTGCCCAATCGCAAGGCGCGGGCGCTGGTTGCCTATCTGGCCCTCCCCCCCGGACGGGCGCACACCCGGGACAAGCTGGCCTTCCTGCTCTGGGGCGATCGCGGGACGAGCCAGGCGCGGGCCAGCCTGCGACAGGAGCTCTACGGCCTGAGACGCGCCCTCGGGGCCGCCGAGCCCGCGGTCCTCCAACTGGTGGACGACGCCGTGTCGCTGGACCCGGCGCGCGTCACGGTGGACGTGATCTGCCTCGAGCGTGCTCTCGAGGAAGGCACCGCCGCTGCGCTCGAGCAAGCGCTCGCGCTCTACCATGGGGACCTGCTCGAGGGCTTCGACGTCGCTGCCCCGGAGTTCGAGGAGTGGCTCCGGATCGAACGGGAGCGCCTGCGGGAGCGCATGATGCGGGCGCTCGCGCGGCTCTTCGCGCGACAGCGCGCCGACGGCGCGCTCGAGTCGGCGGTGGAGACCGGCCTTCGGCTGCTGGCCCTCGATCCGACGCAGGAGCCGCTCCATCGGGAGATGATGCGCCTGCAGCTGATCCTCGGGCGGCGAGGCGCCGCGCGTCGGCAATATCAGATCTGTGTCGATGCCCTCGAGCGCGAGCTCGGAGTGGAGCCCGAGCGCGAGACCCGGGAGCTCTACGAGGAGATCTCGCGCGCCCCGGCCAGCGTGGGGCGCGCCCTGGCCGGCTCCTGGACCGCGACCGGTGCCACCACCCGAGACGATCCCGGCCGGGCCCCCTTCGCAGGACGCCGGAGCGAGCTCGCGAGGCTCGAGCAGGAGCTCGAGGCGGTGCGATCGGGAGGCGGGCGGCTGGCGCTCGTGGTCGGAGAGCCGGGAATCGGGAAGACGCGCCTCCTGGAGGAGTTCGCCGCACGGGCGCGCGCCGGCGGGGCGCAGGTCCTGGTCGGTCGCTGCTTCGAGGGGGACCTGGCGTCGCCCTTCGGGCCCTTCGCCGAGGCTTTCGCCGGCTACGTGCGGGAGCGCGACGCGGAGACGCTGCGGGGAGAGCTCGGAGGCGTCGCCGGAACCGTCGCAATGGTCGTGCCCGAGCTGCTCGAGCGCCTTCCGCGTCTCCCCGAGCCCGCGCCCCTCGCGCCCGAGGAGGAGCGTCACCGCCTGCTCGACGCCCTGGCCCAGCTCCTCTGGTCCTGCGCGCGGAAGGTGCCGCTGGTCGTCATCCTCGACGATCTGCATTGGGCCGACGGTGCCACGCTCGCGTTGCTGCGTTATCTCGCGCACTTCCTCGCGCAGCATCGGGTGCTCCTGCTCGGAGCCCACTGGGAGCGCGAGCTCGACCCTCGGCGTCCGCTGCGGGATGCCCTGGCGGAGCTGCGCGGGGAAGTGCAGCTCGATCGAATCGCGCTCTCGGGGCTCGATCGCGACGCGGTGGCCGAGCTGGTCGCGACGATGGCACGCCAGGTGCCGCCGGGGGCCTTCGTGCAGGCCGTCGCGACGGAGACCGGCGGGAATCCGTTCTTCTTGAACGAGGTGCTGCTCCATCTGCTCGAGGACGGACGGCTCGGTGCTGCGACCGGTGGCGCGCACTGGCCGCTCTCGATCGAGGAGATGGGGATCCCCGATGGCGTCCGACAGGTGGTAGGCCGCCGTCTCTCACGGCTCGCGGAAGAGACCCGTCGCCTCCTCGCCACCGCGTCGTGTTGCCCGGGTGCCTTCCGGTTCGACGTCGTCGCCGCCGCGGCGGATCTGGAAGAGGAGGTGGCGCTGGAGGCCCTGGACGAAGCGCTGGACGCACAGCTCCTCCAGCCCGCGGGCGTGCCCGAGACCTACGGCTTCCCGCACGCTCTGATCCGGCACACGCTCTACGGCGAGCAGAGCCCGTCGCGCCGCCTGCGTCTCCACCGACGACTCGCGGAGCAGATGGAGCGCGTGCTCGGCGAGCATGCTGCGGCGCACGCGCTCGAGATCGCCGAGCAATGGCACCGCAGCGCCGCGCTGAGCGGCGCGGAGCGGGGGATCGGTCACTGTCTCCTCGCGGCGGAGCGCGCGGAGCGGGCCGCGGATCGGGACACGGTGGCGACGGCGCTTCGGATGGGCCTCGACCTGCTGCCGTCCGGCGACGACCGGCGGCCGCGACTGCTGGCTCGCCTCGCCCTCGCGCGCGCGTGGAGCGGCGCGCCCGCGGAGGCCCGCGCGCTGGCGAGCGAGGCCGGTGAGCTGGTGGCCGCGAGCGAGAGCCACGAGGCGGCCGCCGACTACCTCGCCGACGCCGCTCAGGCGCTCTACGCCGCGAGCTCCGATGCGGAGGCCTGGGCGCTCGCGGAGCACGGGCTGCGCTACGTGGGCGAGCGCCGTGATCTCACCTGGGCCCGGTTGGCCGCGCTCGACCTGGAGCGGCGCGAGGCCAGCGATCCGCGGTTCCCCGGAATCCCGCTCGACGGCCCGGAGCGGCGCGAGGTCTCGCGCGTCCTGATCGGCCACCTGCCCAAGCTCGTGCAACGTGGCCTCGCTGCGGGAATGAGCGCGATGGTCTTCGAGTCGCGAGCGGACGCCATCGCGCGCGCACACACGCTTCCGGCCGTCCAGCTCAACTGGGCGGGGGAGTACGCGCTCGCGGCGGAGCTCGCCTCGAGCAGGGCGGAGAGAGCTCTCGAGCGGGGCCAGCTCGCGCTCGCGGCTCTCGATCTGGCGGTCGTGAGCCGCTGCCGGTCGGCGCTCGGGGAGCTCGAGCCCTCGCTCGAGACCTTCGCCGAGGCGCGGGGACTGGTGGAGCGCCTTGGATGTCCGCCCTTCCTGACACTCCAGCTCGAGGCCGCCGCGTTGGAGCACACGTTGCTCCGCGGCGAGGACTACGAGACGCTGCTTCCCGTGAGCGATCGCTTCCTGGCCGAGGACCGGCCCGAGAACCGCTGGGCTGGAGCGGCGATCCGCGCCGCGACCGGCCTGACCTACACTCTCACGGGTCGCGGGGCCGAGGCGCAGCGGATGATCGAGCAGCTCTTGCCCGCGATCGAGCGGGCCGCCGGCTGGGCTGCCAACTACACCGCGATCCTCTACTGGTCGATCGAGACCCTCTGGCTCCTCGGCTGGTCCGAGCCGGTCGAGATCCTGGAGCGGAACCTCCGCCAGAAGACGCTGGCACCGGACTTCCGGTATCCGCACACCGACGCTCGCCTGGCGCTGGCTCGACTGTGCGCGCTGACCGGCCGCTTCGAGGAGGCCAGGAGCTCCTTCGCTGCGGCGCGGCGGGTGCTCGACGAGCAGGGCGCGCGCCCGCTGCGGGCGGTCTGCGACTTCGACGAGGCGTGGGTGGAGCTGCGCCGAGGCCGGGCAGGGGACGCCGCCCGCGCGCGGTCCCTCCTGGACGCGGCGTCCGGCCCGTTCCAGGCGATCGGCATGACGGGCTGGTGGCGGCGGGCGAAGGCGCTACGCGCGCAACTCGGCTGAAGGCGGTCTCGTCGCGGCTTCGCTGGGGGTACGCACGGGCGCACTGCGTTCGGCGGGCCCGGCTGTCACGCGTCTGCGACGCGGCGCCTCAGCTCTGGATGAGGGGCGTCGCTCGCGGCTCGAATCATTCCAGCCGGCGAGGACGGCGCCCGAGACGTCACGATCCGGGATGCGCGCCTTGGCGGGTCGCGCGGCAGATCGCGAGCCCGCCCCCGGCCGCCGCAGCCTCGATCTGCTCGTGGTAGTGGATCAGCGCGGGCTCGTTTCGACCGAAGAGGAGCTCGGGGAGCGCGCCGCTCGCGAGGTTGGCGTGGATGCGGTCGCTCTGCGGGAAGTCCTCGTTCGTGGTCACGCTCCAGAGCACGTCGAGGTTGAACTCCGCCTTGCGTCGCGCCTCCGCGTCGATCGGCTCTGGCCAGTAGAGCCGGAGCTCCGCGCGACACCGCCCGGGGTCGCTCGCGTGCGGATGGATCTGCCAGAGCTCCACGTGATCGACCTGATGCACCAGGATGGCATTGGGCGGGATCAGGTACTGGATCGTCCCGTGCCGGATGAACCGGTGCTCCGCCGGCGGCTTCGCGAGCTCCGTGTCGATGCTCTTGCGCACGCCGATCATCCGCGTCACCGGCCCGATCGCGTCGGTCAGGCCCGGTGCTCCGTGATAGAAGGGCGCGATGGTGTTCTTGTGGAGGAGCTTCAGGTGGTAGGACTCGGCGAAGCCGTCCATCACGAGCTTGTAGTTGGAGGGGCGTTCGACCTCCCGGCCGCCCAGGAAGACGTGCTCCGCGATCCCGAGCTCGGCGATCTCCGCTTCGATCCCGCCCGCCAGCGCGTCGACGCCGCGCTGAAGGTCCCCGTCTCCGAGCAGCACGAAGATCATGCCGGCCACCTCGCGGCAGGGAATCGCGAGCAAGCGATCGAAGGCCGGGTCGAGGCCGTCGAAGCCACCACAGCTCAGCGGACGTGACCGGACGCAGCCCTCGAGGTCGTAGGTCCAGGCGTGGAACGGGCAGACGAGGCGGCGGCCGTGGCCGCGTCCCGTCGCCAGGCGCGCGCCGCGGTGGCGGCAGGCGTTCACGAAGGCGCGCACCACGCCGTCCTCGCCCCGCACCAGCAGGGTCGGCAGGCCGGCGGCGTCCTGCGCCAGGAAGGCCCCGGGCTGCGGGAGGTCCGGGGCGAGCGCCACCAGGAGCGGCCGCTCGCGGAAGAGCGTGCGAAGCTCGCGCTCGAGCTGCGCGGGGCTCACGTAGTGGCCCGCGCTCACCCGCAGGGCGTGGGGGGCCATGTCGGTGGTACCCGCCTCGAGGTGGCTCGCCGCCCGGGCCAGGAGGCTCCGTTCGAGTTCGAGCTTCATCCGTGGGCCCGCTCGGCGCGCCGCATCGCCGCCCACACTACCAGACGAGGCGCCGGTGCGGCGCCGGCCTCGCGCGCCGCGCCACCGCGACGCTGCGGCTACTGGACCACGAGCTCGCGCTTTCCCGCCGACACGCCGTTCAGCAGCACCTCGACCCGGTACTTGCCCGCGGGCCAGCCGTCGGGCTTCTCGAGCGTGAACTCGGTGTTCGCCGGCCCGGTCGGCGCGATCGACTTCGACGATTCGTTCACCGTCTGGCCGTCCTGGTAGGTCCAGCGTGCCGTCAGGGTGGCGCTCGGAGCCGAGCCCTGGGTCGCCACCGACGCGATCAGCTTGTCCGTCGGCGCGAAGCTGCTGGCGGGCTCGGCGATCGACTTGTCCGCGTTCAGGCTCTTTCCGAGGCTGATCTGCACCACCTGCACGGGGAGCGGCGCCGACACGGGCGGCGCCGCGGCGACCGGCGGGGCAGGGGTCTCCGCCTTCTTGCAGGACGCGACGCCGGCGGCCGCGAACGCGAGCAGCAGCGCCGCGCAAGCGAAGCGCTTCATCTCCTTCCTCCTCTCGTCCTCACCCGGTCACCCGGGAATGCGGAGCTTCTGGCCCGGATAGATCCGATCGGGATCCTTGATCACGTCCTTGTTGGCCTCGTGGATCCGGGGCCACGCGCTGGCCTTGCCATAGAACTTCTGCGCGATCTTCGAGAGCGTGTCGCCCTTCACGACGACGTAGCTCCGCTCCTCGGCCGCCGGCGCCGGCGCGCTCGAAGAGCTCGTCGCCTTCACGTTGGAGAAATCGGCTTTCGGCTTCGCCGCCGGCGGATTCTCGCCGCCACTTCCGGAGGCTCCCATGACCCGTCCCTCCTCCGCAGCATTTGTGACGCGTCGGGAGGCGGCGTCAAGGAAGCTGGCCGACACGGGACCCATCTCGAGACGGCTCGAAGGCTGGACGGATAAGTGCTTACCCTGACGCAGGATTCTCTTGCGCAGGGACGCGGCGGAGCGCTCGGCGCCTCAGCGCGATCCGCGCGCCGCTTCGCGAGGCCCGAGCGCGTTCTTGCGCGCGGGCGGCCGCAGGGTCGTCATGCGGCGCCAGGTGAGGAGCCGCTCCACGCCGTAGATCGTGCGGATCCCGAAGGCGAGGACGGCCCGCTTTGCAGCCGACCAGCCCAGGATCTCGCCCATGCGCCCCATCACCGCGAGGCTCACATCGCGGTAGGTCTGGATCTCCACGCGTGCGTAGTGGCGGAGCATCGCGCGCACGCGGGGGCCGTGGCCACGTTCGACGAAGCGCAGCAGCTCCTCGTGGCAATACGCAAGATGGTTCTCCTCGTCGACCGCGATGGTCCGCACCGCCTTGCCGAGCTCCGGATCGTCGGCGAAGAGCTTCTTCTGCAGCTCGACCTCCTCTGCGGCGCGTTGCTCGGTGACACGGCTGTGCACGAGGTAGGCGAGCAGCTCCTCGTCCGTGAGCGGCTGCTCCTGGCGCAGGCGTGCGTGCGGGAGCCCGATGCCTCGGCGCTCGAGCAGCATGCAGTAGTCGGCCTGCGGCGGGACGTCGACCGTCTCCAGACCCCGCCGGCGCAGGAGCGAGAGAAAGATCTTCCCGTGCTTCTCTTCGTCGGCTCCGTGGCGGGCTACCTTGGCGCCGAGCACCCGATCGGGCGTCAACCCGGAGATGCGAGCGTTCTCCCAGCCGCCTTGCGACTCCCCTTTCGCGGCGATGCTGCAGAAGAGCCGGAACGTCTCGTCGTTCGAGCGGATCTCGTCGTAGATGGCGCGGGCAGACAAGGCCACGGCACGCCCTCCTCCGGGTGTCGCGTCCCGCAGACACTAACCCGAGCCGGCGCCGAGGGCAGCCGGTGCGATCGTCGTGGATCGGGCTGGCGGAGGCGAGGCGATTCGATCCTAGGAGGCCTTCGCGCTCCCGGACCCGGAGTGCGAGACCTCCGCGTGGACATCGGCGACGGAGGGGGCAGCGGCCCGGCCCTCGTCCCCGTCCTTCAGCTGGGGCGGCGCCGGAGCCGCCTGCGCGTCGCGGAAGCTCTCGCGGAAGCTGCGAATCCCTTCCCCCAGCCCGCGCCCGAGCTCGGGCAGCCGCTTCGGGCCGAAGACCACGAGCGCGATTCCGAGGATCAGGAGCAGATGCATCGGCTGGAGCAGGCCTTCGAACATCGGAACTCCCCCTTTCGCCGCCGGAGGATAGCAGCCGGAGCCGGGCGAGACGAACGGCCCGGCCGCGGGGCTCCCCCGGCCGACGAGGCGACCGGCTCGGCGGCGCCAGCGCCCTCGCGCGGCTCCCCGCGGCGCCACGCGGGGCGTCCGGGACGCTGCTACCAGAGTGCCCCGGCCCCTGGTGGCCAGAGAACGGCGCCGCCGTTGATGCCTAGGAGCAGCCAGATTCTCGCCGGCACGAAGCGGATCGGCGGGACGTCGATGGGGATGCCGTTGCGAGCCAGGCCGCCGATCCGGAGCGTGTAGCCTGCGCCGGGATCGCACGGTGTCTCGAAGCGCAGCGTCCACACATCGCCGGCGTGCGCTGCCTTGCCAGCCGCGACCGCGGGGATGGCGCGCGCGGTTGCGTCGGGCTCGAGCGTCACTCGGCTTGCGTCGAAGGACGCATCGGCGCCTTCGATCGCGACCTCGACTTCGAAGCCTTTCGCTAGATCGCTGGTGAAGATCCAGGGAACCGGCGGGATCAGGATCGCCGCACGCTCGCGCTCGCACACGGGCTCGGGGTGCGCGGCGACGCCGGCCGATGCATCGCGCGGCGGAACGAACCTTCGCGGCGACCCCACGGCAACGCGCACTCCCCCTCGCTCGAACTCGACGCCGGTCGGCGCGCCGGGATCCCCGCCGAGCTCGCTCGGGTAGGTCCGGTACAGATACCTCGCGTCGGGGAGCCCGATCTCGGGCGACGGATAGGCCCAACGCGCGATCGCGCACCCGGGGAGCACGATCGCGAGCGCCGCGACGACGAGGCCCAGGATTCCGCAGGCCGAGCGGGTGTCGGACGATGGCCCGGGCGCCCATCCGGGGGCGACGGAGTCCGCGCCCCGAGCCTCGGCACGCTCGGCCGCTCCTCGCGATCCGCTGGATCGCGATCGTCGCGGTCCCCCTGCGGCGGACGGCCTGAACGCTCGCAACGGCCGAACGATGCCGCAGAACGGCGGCTGTCTGCCAGACGACACGGATCCGTACGGCCGTCGGCCAGGATCGAGCGTGGGGGCCTGCCCTTCCGCATTCTCTAGCGAGCCGGGAGAAGATGTTGGCCGGAGATGCGCCGGGAGCCGGAAGGCCGGATGTCGAGAGCGCGATCGCTGAGCTGCAAGAGCGGCTTCCGCGGCCGATCGCGGCACTCGCGGGCGTCGCGTACAACTACCGCTGGACCTGGAGCCAGGGCGAGGCCGTCTTCCGCGAGATGGATCCGGCGCTCTGGAGGCACAGCGGCTCCAATCCGCGCTGGCTGATCGAGACGCTCCCGCCTCACCGCCTGCACCAGCTGGCGGACGACCCGAGCTTCGTGAAGCGAGTCGAGCGCCTCGCGTCCGAGCTCGACGCAGACTCTGGCCGTCCCTGCGCTTCCGGAGTCATCACCCCCGAGCGGCCGGTCGCGTACTTCTGTTCGGAGTTCGGTGGCCACTGCTCGCTCCCGCTCTATGGAGGCGGGCTCGGCGTGCTCGCCGGCGACGTCGTGAAGGCGGCCGCGGATCTCGCGCTGCCGTTCGTCGCGGTCAGCCTCTTCTACCGACAAGGCTACTTCCACCAGCGGCTCGAAGAGCAGGGCTGGCAGGTCGAGTACTGGAAGACGACCAAGATCGAGCGGCTTCCGGCCGCCCTCGTGACGGACGCGCAGCATCAGCCGCTCACGGTCGAGCTCTTCCTCCGTCGCCGGACCGTCCGGGTCCAGATCTGGCGCCTCGACTTCGGACGCGTGCCGATCTTCCTGCTCGACACGGATCGTCCCGACAACCATCCGATCGACCGCTTCATCACGGCGCGTCTCTACGTGACCGATCGGCAGACGCGCCTCGCGCAGTATGCGGTGCTGGGATGGGGCGGCGTGCGCGCACTGGAGGCTCTGGGAATCGAGCCGAGTGTCGTCCACCTGAACGAGGGGCACGCGGCGCTGGGCGCCTTCGGCCGTCTCGGGGCGCTCGTGGCCAAGGGATCGACTCTCGAGCAGGCGCTCTCGCGCGTCCGAAGCACCACGGTATTCACCACCCACACGCCCGTCGCCGCCGGCAACGAGTGGTACTCGCGCGAGGAAGTCGAGCCGGTCCTCGGCGACCTGGTTCGAGAGCTGCGGCTGTCCGAATCGGCATTCTACGATCTCGGTCGCTTCGATCCGCGAAACGATCAGGAGCCGGTGAAGCTGACACTGCTCGCATTGCGCCTGAGCCGGACATCGATCGGCGTCTCGGCGCGCCACGAGGAGGTCTCGCGCTCGCTTTGGCAAGCGCTGTGGCCGGGCTCCGAGCTCGCCAACGTGCCGATCGGCCACGTCACGAACGGTGTCCACACCGTCACGTGGATGGCGCCGCCGATGCAGTCGCTCATGGATCGCTTCCTCCCCGCGGATTGGCGCACGCGAACGTCGGATCTCGCGATGTGGGATGCGATCGCACAGATTCCGAGCCCCGACCTGTGGAAGGTGCGGTGCGAGCTCCGTGAGCGGCTGGTGAACGAGGCGCGCGAGCGGTCGGTCATGGACCGGCTCGGCCGCGGTGAGTCGCCGGACTACGTCGAAGCGGCCCAGCGCGTGTTCGATCCGCAGGCGCTGACCATCGGCTTTGCGCGCCGGGTGGCTACCTACAAGCGGCTCTACCTGCTGACCCGGCAGCTCGATCGCGCGCTGCGGCTGCTCTCGGATACCGAGCGGCCGGTTCAACTGCTGATCGCCGGCAAGGCGCATCCCGGCGACCGCGAGGCGAAGGAGACCTTGCGTGATTTCTTCGGGCTCCGGCACGCGCCGAACGTGGCGGGCCGTGTGGTCTTCCTGGAGGACTACGACCTCGAGCTCGCGCCCATCCTCGTGGCGGGGGTGGATCTCTGGCTGAACCTGCCCCGTCCCTCGCAGGAGGCGAGCGGGACGAGCGGCATGAAGGTCGCAGTCAACGGAGGCCTGAACCTGAGCGTGCTGGACGGCTGGTGGTGCGAGGCCTATGACGGCGAGAGGGGGTGGGCCATTCCGTCGGGTGCGGCGGCTCCGGAGCGACAGGACGACATCGACGCGGCTGCGCTCTTCGACATCCTCGCGAACGAGGTCATTCCGCTCTTCTACGAGAGGGATGCGGACGGCATTCCGGTGCGCTGGCTCGCGCGGGTGAGAAAGTCGATGCGGTACGTCATCCCGTCGTTCAGCGCAGACCGCATGCTGCGGGGGTACATGCGGGCCCTGTACGGGGAGCTCTGACCCGACGTCCGTCGAGACGGCCCGCTCGGAGCGACGCGCTGGTCTCTTCGCCGCTACTTGCTCGGCGGCGCCGGGCTCGACACCGGCGGGGCCGTCGCCCAGACGTCTCCCTTCACGGAATAGGACCCGTAGCTGATCGCGAGCAGCGTCCAGCCCACGTCGATGATCTCGACGTCCGTCAGGTAGTCGCCGTTGTACTCCTCGAGCAGGTGGTTCATCGCCTTGTCCACCGACGGCGCGCTGCCGAGGGGAAGGATCGTGAGCCAGAGCCGCCCATCGGATGCGGTGGCTTCACTCGCGGCGCGTCGGTGCGGCTGGGAGAAATCGGTGGTCTTGGTCGACGCGATGGTCAAGTGCGCCATCGTCGTCGAGCAGCCGCCAGTCAGGAGCAGCGACCCGACCAGGACCGAAGCGCTGAGCGTTCGCATGGGACGAGCCCTCCTTCCCTCCCGCAGGGATCTCTCGGCTCGCGAGGCCATCGAGCCTCGCGTGGCGGTGGCACGCGGTCGGAATTGTACACGGGCGGCCCGACGGTGGTGAGTCAGAGCCGACCGACGCGGTCCTTCAGCCGGCTGCGCGCGCGGCGACCTTTCGCGTGTACGCCCGCGGCGGGAAGAACGCGAGCCACGTGGCGCAGGACGCCACCAGGCCGAGGCCCGAGATCAGGAGGGCACCCGCCGGATCGAGCGCGAGGTCGATTCCGAAGAAGTAGCCGACCAGCGACCCGGTGTTCATGACGAGGGCGCAGAGGTTCCCGATCCCCCACAGCCGCATCCGGTCGGCGACCACCGGATCGGCGAGGCCCAGCCTCGCGCGACGCACGAGCAGCGAGTGATAGTGAAAGGACTCCACGCCAGCCCAGGCGATGGGGCAGCTGTTCAAGAACGTGTAGAGCAGGATCCCGATTCCCTGGTGGCGGAGCGCCGCATCCATGCCGGAGATCGAGGCCTGCAGCGCAAGACTCGCTGCGCTCAGCCCGGGGAAGGTCCAGACGGCGGCGCGCGCCCAGCGGGCTTCGGGCCGGAAGACGCGCCAGACGAAGACCCCGATCGCCGTGGTGGCGATCGCCGTGGTGACGAGCGAAGCCCAGAGCAGGCCGAGGCGCGCGCCCACGCTGAGGTCGGTGGCGCGATTCGAGACGATCAGCAGCGGGTAGCCGATGCCACCGATCAGGAAGTAGCCGAGCCCGATTGCGAGCTCGGGCAGCTCGCGCGTGCGGCGAGCGAGACCGAGGAGTCGCAGCCCGATCACGAGGCTGACCAGCATGAACGCGAGAGCACCGGCGGCAGCGAGAATCTCCATGGCGCACTCCACTCCGGATCGGGCGTCAGCGGCCGCCGAGCCTCCGGAAGACCTCCTCGACCGGGGACTGCGACTGCGGCGACGCTGTCACCAGATCGGCGATGCGGTCTGCGATGGTGGCGCACACTTCGTCCGCGTTCCTCACGCCGCGGGCCTTGAGCTCTGCGGGGAGAACACGCTTCACCACCACGACCATCTCCACGGACGTCACCTTCCGGGGCTCGAAACCCGCGCTCTTGAGCGCGAGCCGCACCGTGCCGCGAGCGCTCAGGCTGTCGAACGACGTGGCCTGCTCGAGCTCGGCGCAGGTGCGTTCGAAGACCTCGGATTCGGACATCGAGCGACCTCGCCGAAGGTGCAGACCCAGTAACGAGGAGATTGGGGGCGTACTGCCAAGACCGTCTGCAGGACGCGTATCGACTCGACCCCGGCTCGGCTTGATGGCGCGTCGGGCCAAAGGCAGGCCTCGCCCTGGGGAAGCTCGGGAGCCGGCAACCGGGCGGCAAGCGATCCAGCAATCTCGCACCCAGCGGTCAGCGAGAGGGCAGGCGCCGAGCACGAGGACGATGGGAGCGTGGACGCCAGACCGAGACGAGACCGCCCGAGCCGGCGGCTAGCGGCCGGAGCGCACGGGAGAAGGGGTAGCCGGGGGCCGCCTCGCTCGCAGAGATCGAGCGTCGCCGCGCCTCGACCTGGAGGTGACCGATTCGACGACCGGCGAGTTGATGGCCGCAGCCGTGGGCCGACACATGGACGGCGGCGCTCTGAGTACGGCGGCGCAGTGGAAGTGCTGCGACGTAGAGAGCGTGTCCGACGAACGGGCCAGGCCGATCGCCATCCGCCTTGGATCGTTTCGGCTGGAATGTTGTCCGGGAAGAGCAAGGCGATGGGACGCACCAGGCCCACGACTGACTTCATCCCCTTCAGGGCCAGGAGAACGGCGATGTAGATCGGCAGGACGATCAGCGAGCCGCTGATGATCGCGCGGGTGGCGGAGGCCAGAGCTCGTTTCATGAGTACGCCTTTTCTCCACACGAGCGTGGATGAACGCGTGCCACGAGATCTTCGTCCGTCTCCAGGCTGCCATGCGTTGCTTGCGGGCGCATGTCGGCTGCGGGACGACCGCCGGAGGTGAGGCCGGTAGGGACTACCCGGCTTGCTCCCTCGGCTACTGAGCGCCGAGGGAGTTTGCCAGGACTTCGCGGCTCAGAGCATCTCCGTGCCGCTCTGGCGCGAGAGGCAGGTCGGCTTGAGCCCAGGGCACCTCGTTCGCCGACCGGGCTAACCGGCTGCGGCGCGTGGCGCGCTGTCCCGAGCCGGGTGGCGTGGCTCTCTCGTCTCCCATTCGCCGATCTCGAACGGGAGCGGGCGACCCTCGTCGCCGGCGCGGCTGACCCGGTGCGTGCCGACCGCGCGGGCGGCTCCGGCCCGTGCTCGCGGTACGAGCCCGAGACCTCCGCGACCGGCTCGCCCTCCCGCGGGCCGCGTGAACAGGTGCGGGTGCTCGGGAGACCGGGGCCGGGAGGACGCGCACGCGCGCCCGTGTCGCTGCAGGCCCTCCCCGACGCTATCGGCCTCGAGGCCGGCGGAACAGCGCCAGGGAGCGGCGCGGGCTTCCTCTACCGGCGACGCCGCGGGAGCCGCGTGTCACGCGAGGCCCCCTGTCGGCCACCTCCCTATCGGGGAGGTCAATCATGCTGTTCCGTTCGTTCCTCGTTCGTCTCCTCACCAGGTTTGTCCTTGATGGAAATGTCGGGCTCTGCTCGTGTCCGTATTGCGCTGGAGGCTCGGATAGCCTCATGGAGATGGCCAGCGATCCGGCGAGCGCCGTCAGTCTGGAAAACAAGGCTGCTTGACGACTCCGTCTTGCGGTAACCGACCCAAATCAGCCAGGTCCTCCGCGGGAACGCTTCGCAACGCGCGACGCCCCGAGCGTGCTTCGGGGCGCGGAGCGGTTCCGCGCCTACGCCGACGCGGCGCGAGGGCTCCGACTGGAGGGAGCTATGAGGGTGAGGCTAGAGCCCCCCGCCCGAGTCGAGCCCGGGCGGGGGGAAGGGTTGGTAGCGGGGGGGGGATTTGAACCCCCGACCTCCGGGTTATGAGCCCGACGAGCTACCAGGCTGCTCTACCCCGCAGCAAAGCGGCGGGAACCTAATCGGCCGTCGGTGCGGCGTCAAGCGTGGAGTTCTGCATTCGTCTTGCGGGTCCAACCGCGCGAATCCCTGACACATTCGTCGTCTGGAACCCACTTCCCGGTTGGAGGCTCGAGGCTCGGACGGTCTCCCTCCGGAGGACATGCGGATGCTGAACACGTGGAATCGGAGCCGGATGGTGCGGGTTCTGGTCGGAGCGGGGCTCGCGCTGGCGCTGGCGGCGCCGGCGGGCGCGGGGACGGTCTATCGCTGGCGGACCGACGACGGGACGCTGGCCTACACCAACATTCAGAAGCAGATCCCGGAGCGCTACCGGGCGAAGGCCCAGGCGGTGCAGCTCGGCAGTCTGCACGCCTACAAGCGCTACACGCCCCAGGGCGCGGCCGGGACCCAGGCGCACGCGCGCTCGGTTGCGGACAACCTGGCGCGGCTGCGTGCCCTGAACGCGTCGCTCGACCGCGACGAGATCCTGGCGCGCCGCGGCCCGGTGGCGCCGCACGCGGCGGGCCCGGGCCGGCCGACGCCGGACGGGCTGGGCGGCGTTCTGGTCAACCCGGATGGCTCGACCTCGTATTTCGTCGGCGGCGCCCAGCGCTCGCACGAGCCGGTCGTCGTGGAGCAGATCCGCTACACCGTGCCCGACTCGGACGCCACTCGTACCGACACCGTCGTGCGACAGGGAGGGCGGCTCCTCCTGGTCGTGAAGCCCGAGAAGAACCAGGTGGGTCTCGACTCGGAGCAGCTCCCCGACGAGTCCGAGCTCGAGAGCGGCGACTGACCGAGGGGTCGATTCGGGGTCCGCGGCGTCCGCAGGGCGCCGCGGACCGCCGTCTGCAGCGTTGCGTCAGTCGTCGTCGTCGTCGTCCAGACGGAGCCAGCCCGGCGGTACGCCGGCGCGGCGCGCCTCGTCCTCGAGGCCCGCTTGCGCCTTCTGAGCATCCGCCAGCTCCTTCTTCGCCGACTCCAGGTCATTCTCCAGGGCGGCCGCCGCGTCCCCGCTCGGGTAGTGACGCGTGCGCATGCGGGTGACGGCGCCCTCGGCGTCGCTGAGCTTCACCTCGGCGTTCTTGACACGCTGCCGCGCCTGAATCACGCGCTCCTGCCAGCGCTGGCGTTCGGCGGCCTCCGTGTCGGGAGCAGGCGCTGCCGGAGCGGGAAGGGGCCCGGTCGCGAGCGACCGGCCTGGCGCGAGGACGAGCCAGCCTGCACCCAGCGTCACCAGCGCGAGTCGTGTCCGGAGCCTCATGTGCGGATCACCTTCTCGGCGGCGCGGGGGCCCACCGCGCGCTCGTGCACGTAGTCCTCGAGGCAGCGCACCGTCGCGGCGTCCAGCGCCACGAAGCGCAGGCCCATGCCGTCCGCTCGCCCCTCGCCGGGCGAGCGCTGCCACACCACGCGCGCCGTCGGCGCGAGGGTTCGCGCCGTCTCCGGCAGGTCGAACTCGAGGGCCAGCTCGGCGTCGAGCGGCAGCGCGGGCTCGCTCTCGATGAACATCCCACCCCGCGAGAGGTTGCGGACCACCCCCCAGCACTCGGCGCCCTGGTGCCGGATCCGCACCGGCGCCTCCAGCTCCACGCGCGGCAGGCCGCGCACGCGCTCGAAGCGCAGGAAGCGGTTCACGGCCTCGAGCAGCGTGACGCGGTTCAAGGGCTTCGGGAGCGCGTCGTCGGCACCCGCGCGCACCGCACGCGCGTGATCGTCCGCGTCGTGACTGCCGACCAGCATGATCACCGGCGTGTCGGCCAGCTCCGGATCCGATTTCACGGCCTGACACAGCGCCTCGCCGCCCATCCGCGGCATCTCGAGGTCGCAGACGATCAGCGCCGGGCGCTCCTCGCGGGCCAGCACCAGCGCCTCCAGGCCGTCCGACGCCGTGATCACGCGGCCGGCGCGCGCCAGGAACAGGGAGCCGATCTCCCGGAACATGGCGACGTCGTCCACCATCAGGATCGTTCGCGCGTCGTCGGCGGGCTCCCCCATGCCCGAAGACCTCGTGTCAGGGTCCGACCTTGCCGAGCACCCGCGGCAGGTCCCCGAGGCCCGGGGTCACGACCCAGGTGTGGGTGGTCTCGTCGAAGCTCCAGGTCTGCTTCTCCCGGTAGCTGATCTCGGTCAGCGCGCGGTCGAGATATGCGTGGTAGATCACGATCGCGGTGGCGCTCTTCAGGTCCGGCGCCACGTCGACGCGCTGGTTCTCCCAGTCGGTGAAGCGCACGTCGGCGAGCGACTGCGCCGCGCTCTGGAAGGCATCGCGCTGCTTGGGATCGACATACTCCGCGGCCTTGTCGAGGTCGCCCCAGCGCACCGATTGCGTGTAGTGCTTCTGCGCCTCGTCGAAGTCCGCGCGGCGCCCGAGGAGATCGCCCTCGGTGAGCTTCATGAGGCCGCATCCGGTCGCGAACACGAGCCAGATCCCGAGCGCAACGGCTCCCGCCTTGTGCAGCATGGCTCCCCCCTCGCGCAGTCCGCCGGCAGTCCCCGCCCGCGTGGCCGCGAAACTGCGATGGTTCTCGTATCGGCGGAGGCCTTGGGTTTCTCAAGGGGCCTCTGCTAGGCTGCTCGCCCGCCCCGCGCAACCCTGCGCTGGAACGAGGGATTCGGCGATTCCGCTGGCGCTCGGCATCGACCTCGGCGGCAGCAAGGTGGCCCTCGCCCTGGGCGACGAGCACGGCCGGCTCCGCGCGCGGGAGAGGCGTGCGAGCGAGCCGAGCGGCGACCCCGAGCACGATCTCGCGCGGCTGGCGGACGACGCGCGCGCGCTCGTGGCCAGGTCCGGAGCGAGCTGGACCGAGGTGGCGGCGATCGGCCTCTCGCTGCCCGGTCCCTACGATCCGGAGCGCGAACGCGTCTGCGCGCCGCCGAATCTCCCCGGCTGGCGCGACGTGCCTGCGCGCGAGTGGCTGGCGCGGGCGCTCGCCCGGCCGGTGTACGTGGAGAACGACGCCAACGCCGCCGCGCTGGCGGAGTGGCGCTTCGGGGCCGGGAGGGGCACCCGCGACCTGGTCTTCCTCACGATGTCGACGGGCGTCGGAGCGGGGCTCGTGCTCGGGGGACGGCTCTACCGCGGCCTCGCCTGGGGGGCGGGGGAGGTGGGACACGCCCCGGTGGAGTGGGACGGCGAGCCCTGCGCCTGCGGCATGCGCGGCTGCCTCGAGGCCTACGTGGGGGGCGCCGCCTGGACGCGGCGCCTGCGTGCCGCGGCGGAGCCGGGCGGGCGCATGGCGCTCCTCGCCGGCGGACGGGATCGCGTCTCGCCGGAGCACGTGCTGCGCGCGGCGGCGGCGGGCGATCCGCCGGCCCTGCGAGAGCTCGATCGCTACAACGAGTACCTGGCCCGCGGCCTGGTGGGGCTCGTCTTCACGCTGGCGCCGGAGGTGATCGTTCTCGGAACCATCCCGAGCGCGGCCGGCGAGACGCTCTGCCTGGGCCCGGTGCGCGAGCGAGTCGCGCGTCGCGTGTGGGCCGGCGTGAGGGAGCGGCTGCGCATCCTGCCCTCGGCCCTCGGTCCGGAGCGGGCGGAGCTTGCCGGGCTCTGCGCGGCCTTCGAGGGCCTCGGCCTCCCGACCGGAGCGGGGGGCGCCGCCTCGTCTAGCGCCTGAAGCGGCCGATCTCCTGGGCCAGCACCTCCGCGTCGGCGCGCAGCGACTCCACGTCCGCCAGCACCTCGGGAATGCGCCCGGCGTTCTTGCGTGCGATGTCGAGGATGCGCGTCACGGCGTCGGAGACGGAGTCGCTCGCCCCCTGGTGAGAGGCCGTGTTGCGACGGATCGACTGCGTCATCTCCGTGATGGAGGCGATGCTCGCGGTGATGAACTTGGCCGTCTCGCGCTGCTCGGAGGTGGAGCGATGGACCTGTCGGCACATCTCGAGCGACGACTCGGATCCGCGCAACATCTGCTCGCTCGCGCGCGACTGCTCGGTGATCGCACCCGAGATCTGCTGCACCATGCGCGAGGTGCGCTGCGCGGCCTCCGCCACGTGACGCGAGCTCCGGGCCTGCTCGTCGGCCGCCCGTGCGATCTCGGCCACCCGGGCGCTCGCGGAATGCGACGAGCTGCGGATCGTCTGTAGCGCCTCGCCCGCCCGGCGCGAGCGTGTGACGCCCATCTCCACGGCCTCGCTGCCCGCCCCCATGGCGGCCATGGCGTTCTTGGATTCGTCCTGGACCGCACGGATCAGGCGCTCGATCTCCTGGGTGCTGGCGCTGGTGCGCTGGGCCAAGGTCTTCACGTGGTTGGCCACCACCGCGAAGGCCTTGCCTTGCTCGCCGGCCTGGGCGGCGATGATCGCCGCGTTCAGCGAGAGCAGGTTGGTCTCGTCGTTGATCGCGCCGATCACGTTCACGATCTCGCCGATCTCGGCGATGCGGTCCGCGAGGCGGCCGAGCACCGTCTGCGCCCCGCGCGTGAGGTTGCGGATCTCCTCGATGCCCTCGATCGTGGCCACCACGGCGCTCGAGCCGTCCTCCGCTCCCATGCTGACCTGCTGGGTCAGCACCGACGCCTCGCGCACGTGCTCCCCCACCTCCTGGATCACCCGGTCCATCTGGAGCATGGAGGCGGCCGTCTCCTCCGCGGTGCGATGCACCTCGTCCGCGCCGTCGGCCACCTGGCGGATGCTGGCCCCCATCTCGTGGAGCGCGCTGGTCGCACCCTCCACCGTCTCGTGTAGCTTGGCGGCGTTGCGTGCCACCTCCTCGATCGAGGTGCTCATCTCGAGGATCGAGGAAGAGGCCTCCTCGGTGGAGCCGGAGAGGCTCTCGACCTCGCCGTTGATGCCGCGGATCGAGGTGTTGATGTTGGCGAGGAGGGACGCGGTCTCCTCCACCGCCTCGGTCTGCGCCTCGCTGCCGCTCGCGATCTCGTCGAGGCCGTTGGAGATGCGGGCCGGCGCCGCGGTGATCCGCGCGACGAGCTCGTTCACCCGGTCGACCACGCTGCCGAGGCCCCCCGAGAGCAGGTCGAGGGCGCCCGCGAGGTCCCGGAGCTCTCCCGAGCCCGGCGCGAGGGGCCGCTCGCCCACGGAGAGGTCGCCCTGCGCGAGCTGCTCCAGCGCGGCGCGCAGGCGGCCGAGGGGCGTGAGCAGGCTCGCGAGCACGCGAGCGAGCACGACGGCGACCGCCAGAGAGCCGAGCCCGAGGACGGCCACCGCTCCCGCGATCGCAACGAACCCGGAGGCGGCGGGCGACGGATCGAGGCGGAGGAGGGCGCTGCCGAGGCTGCGCCCGTCCGCTCCGAAGACCGGCGCCAGCACCTGCACCCGGGTTTCGTCGGCCTCGGTGATCCGGGAGAGGGAGGCGACGCGCTGGCCCGGCAGGGGACGCAGCGCGGCCGGGAGCTCGCCTCCCACGTGCTGCGGATCGCTCGAGGCCACGATCCGCCCTGCGGCGTCCAGCCAGGCCGCCTCGCTCACGCCCGGCTCCTGGGCGGCTCGAGCCACCGCCTCCGCCGGCGCGAGCGCGCCGGCGTTACGGCACTCGGCCGCGGGAGCGCTACAAACCGAGGCGGCGAGCTCGCGCGCCTGCGCCAGGGCCAGCCGATCGAACGTGCGATCGAGCCGGTCGCCGGCCACGCGCCCGACCCAGGCCGCCGCGAGGCCGCCCACCAGGAGGACACCGGTCAGCGCGGCCGCGAGCAGGCGCACGCGCGCTCCGAAGCGAGGGGCCGAGCTGCCATCGGGGTTCACGCGCACCTCCAGCGCATCCGCGAGACACGGCTTCCGGCGAATCGGCCGGATAGGGCGGGGGCTTGAGCCGGGCCCAGAGGAGATCCGCTCGCCTCTGGCTCGCGGACCGCGCGGCCTAGAGCCGGACCTCCGCCGCGGCCTCGATCTCGGCGCGCAGGGCGGCGAAGCGACGCTCGCGCACGGCGGAGCGGGCCTCCGCCAGGAGGCGCAGGTAGAAGCGCAGGTTGTGGAGCGAGGCCAGGCGGCTGCCCAGGGCCTCGCCCGCGTGCAGCAGGTGCCGGAGATACGCGCGGGAGTGTTGGAGACAGGCGGGGCAATCGCAGCCCTCCTCGATCGGCCGCGGGTCGTCGCGGAAGCGTGCGTTGCGGAGCGCGAGTACGCCGAGGCGGGTGAAGAGCACGCCGTGCCGGCCGTTGCGCGTCGGGAGCACGCAATCGAAGAGGTCCACCCCGCGGGCCACCGCCGCCAGCAGGTCGGCCGGGCGTCCGATCCCCATGGCGTAGCGCGGGGCCTCTCGCGGGAGCTCGGCCGCCGCCTCGGCCAGGAGCGCCTCGCGCCGTGCCGGCTCCTCGCCGAGGCCGAGGCCTCCGTGCGCATAGCCGTCGAAGCCGAGCGACACCGTTGCGCGTGCGCTCTCGCGCCGCAGAGCGGGCGAGAGCCCGCCCTGCACGATTCCGAAGAGCGCCTGGCGCTCGAGCCGGTGTACCCGCCGCGCACGCTCCGCCCAGCGCAGGGTGCGCTCCATGGCCGCGCGCGCCGCCGATGAGTCGGGCTCGGCGTCGGGCCGGCACTCGTCGAGGGCCATCGCCACGTCCGAGCCGAGCGCCTCCTGGATCGCGACCGCACGCTCGGGTGTCAGCAGACGGCGGGCTCCGTCGAGGGGCGAGCGGAAGGCCACGCCCTCCTCGTCGATGCGGGCCCGGTCGGCGAGCGACGTCACCTGATAGCCCCCGCTGTCGGTGAGCCACGGACCGCGCCAGCCGGTGAAGCCGTGCAGCCCCCCGACCCGTGCGATCACCTCCTCGCCCGGGCGCTCGTGGAGGTGATAGGTGTTGGAGAGCAGGATCTGCGCGCCGAGCGCGCGCAGCTCCTCGGGCGAGACGCCGCGCACGGCGCCGAACGTCGCGACCGGCATGAAGGCGGGCGTCTCGACCACGCCGTGCGGTGTCACGAGCCGGGCCACGCGTGCGTCGGCGTCCTCGGCCCCGATCTCGAAGGCGAAGGGGGGCCGCATCAGAGGATCAGCATGGCGTCGCCGTAGGAGTAGAAGCGGTAGCCCACGGCCACCGCCTCGCCGTAGGCGCGCAGCACGCGCTCGCGCCCGGCGAAGGCCGCCACCAGCAGGAGCAGGCTCGAGCGCGGGAGGTGGAAGTTGGTGAGGAGGGCGTCCACCACGCGGAAGCGGGCGCCGGGACGCAGGAAGAGGCTGGTCTCGCCCGATCCCGCGCGTACCCGGCCGCCCTCGCTCGCGCAGTGCTCGAGGACGCGGCAGGTGGTGGTCCCGACCGCCACCACGCGGCCGCCCTGCGCGCGGCTCCGCTCGACGGCGAGCGCGGTCTCCTCGGGGAGCCGGAAGCGCTCCGGATGGAGTCGCCCCGTGGTGAGCTCGGCGCTGCGGAGTGGCCGGAAGGTGCCGGGTCCGACGTGGAGCACGACCTCCGCGCGCTCGACGCCCCGCTCGGCCAGCTCCTGGAGGAGACGCTGCGAGAGGTGGAGCGACGCGGTGGGGGCGGCCACCGAGCCCGGCACCCGCGCGAAGACCGACTGATAGCGCTCGGCGTCCACGTCGCGCGGCGCCTCGCGCCGGATGTAGGGCGGGAGCGGCGTCTCTCCGAGGTCGTAGGGCGAGAGCCCCGGCGCGAAGGCCAGCACCACCTCGCCCTCGCCCTGGAGCTCCACCACCTCGGCGTCGAGGCCCCGGCTCGCGTCGCCGAAGCGGAGCTTCTGTCCGATGCGCAGCCGGCCGCGCTGGCGCAGCAGCGCGCGGTAGCGCGAACCGCCCGGCTCGACGGGGCCGAGCAGCAGCGCCTCGACAGCGCCGCCGCTGGCCTTGCGGCCGCGCAGCTTCGCGGGAAGCACGCGCGTGACGTTCAGCACCAGGAGATCTCCCGGGGCGAGCCAGCGCGGGAGGTCGCGCACCCGCTGGTGCACCAGGGCGTCGCGTGCCCGGTCGAGGACCAGCAGACGTGCCGCATCGCGCTCCGGCAGCGGCTCCTGCGCGATCTGCTCCGGCGGCAGCACGAAGTCGAAGGCCGCGAGCTCGTCAGGATCCTGCACCACGAGCCTCCGCCGCGAGGGCCTGACGCAGCGCCGGCGTCGTGGCGATCGAGTCCCAGGAGAAGAGGGCGTCGCCGCCGAGAGCGAGCCCTTCGCTGAAACGGAGCTGTGTCGCGGCGCCCACGGGCCGCTCCGCGAAGAGCCAGCTCCCGAGGCCGAGCCAGATCCGGGTTGCATCGAGCCCGAGGTAGCCTCGCGCGACGGCGTGGAGCAGACGATCGTCCGTGGTGTAGAGCATGGGCACGGCGAAATCGAGCAGACCCTCGTCCAGCCAGTCCGGCCAGTCCTGGAGGATCGAGAGGTAGGAGCGCTCGGGCGAGAACCAGACCGCCGCGGAGACCTCGAGCCCCGGCCGCCTCGCGCGCGCCGCCGCGCGGGTGCGGCGCAGGATCTCCGTCACCCGCTTGCGTCGCCAGTCGTCCCACTCGGTCGCGTTGGCGGTGCGGGTGCCGAAGGGCGCCTCGCGCCCGGTCTCGGCCCGGAAGCGCGCGCGGGTGGCCTCGCCGTAGCCGAAGTCGAGGCCGAGCGCGAAGCGCGAGCCCGGGAGGAAGGGCAGGACGTCGGGATAGCGCAGGTAGTCGAGATGGAGGCCGTCGAGCTCGGGATAGCGCGCCACCAGCTCGTCGAGCACCGCCACCACGCGATCCGCGACGCCGGGTGCGCCGGGATCCAGCCAGAGCGCCGGAGTTCCGAGCGCGACCCAGGCGTCGTCCGGCGCGGGCACCCGGAGCTCGGGGTAGTCGAGGAGCGAGCGGCCGCGGCGGTCCACCTGCACCGCCTCGCGGCCGAGCGCGGCCAGGATCGGCGCGTTCCGATTGTCGGAGACCTGGAGCACGTTCACCCACGCATGCACGCGGAGTCCCGCCGCATGCGCCGCCGCGATCAAGGCACGCAGCGGATCGCGCCCCTGCGCCGTGCGCGCCGCCGCATAGGGCGCCGCGTCGGCCAGCGAGGAGTCGAACCAGGCGCGGCCGCCCCGGTAGACCTGCACGAAGAGGTCGCTCACGCCGAGAGCGCGGGCATCGTCGATCAGCGTCTGCACGCGCTCGGGGTGCTCGAGGACGCGCTGCGAGCCCTCGCAGAGCACCCAGAGCCCGCGCCGGCGCGCCGCGGGAGCCGGAGCGAGCGGCCCCGCGGAGGTCGGCTTCGCCCCCGTGGTCCGGGTCGGGGCCGTGTCCTCGACCCGGCGCTCGACGCACGCCGCGCCGGCGGCGAGGCCGAGCGCGAGGGCGAGCACGAGGCAGCGGGGCAGGCGCGGCAAGCCGCGGCGAGCCTATCCGAGGCCCTCGGAGGGCACAATCGCCGGCGTCCCGCGTGCAGCCGGTGATTGACAGGCGGGGACGCTCCCGCACATTGGCGCGCGTGATGGGGCTCCTGCTCGCCGCGGTGCTCTGCCGGGTGCGCGCGGCCTTCTTGCGCCGCGGGGGAGCATGGCGGCGGGAGGCGATCGCGCTGGCGGCGCTCGCGCTCGCCTGCGCGCCGCGTGCGCCGGCCCAGGAATCGACGCCGCGCCCCGCCGAAGGGCCCGCCGCGACGCTGCGCCTCGCGCTCGCGGCGGCAGGCGAGGGCCGCACCGACGATGCGGTGAAGGCGCTCGCCGGGCTCGCGACCTCCGAGCCCTTGATCGCAGACCACGCCGATCTGCTGCGCGCGCACACGCTGCTGGCGGCGGCGCGGCCGGCCGACGCGCTCGCGGCGATCACCGAGGGCGAGGCGCGCACGCCGGACTCGCCCGTGCGCACGGACCTCGAAGCGCTGCGAGGAGAGGCCGAGCACGCCCTCGGCCACGAGGAGGCAGCGCGCGCGGCGTGGGCCGTCGCCGCGGGACTGACCGAGGATCCGGCGCGCCTCGCGCATCTCGTGGCCGCTCGCGCGCTCTCCTTCGAGCGCTCGGGCGAGGCCGCCGACGCCGCCGCGGCCTGGGCCGAGCTCTGGCGCCGCTTCCCCACCCAGCCCGAGGCCCGCGACGCCGGTGGGAAGCTCGATGCGCTGGAGGCCTCGCTCGGCCATCCGGTGCGCAGCGCCGAGGACTACCGCGCGCGGGCCGACACGCTCTTCGCCGCGGGCTGGAGCGAGGACGCGCTCGCCGCCTACGATCAGGCCCTCGCGCGCGGACTCTCCGACGCCTCCGCTCGCCGGGCTGTGCGGCTGCGCCGCGCGCACTGCCTGTTCCGGCTGCGGCGCTACCCCGATGCGAAGGCGGCGTTCGAGGCGGCGGGGCCGAGCCCCGAGGCGGCGCTCTACCGGGCGCGCGCGATCGCCCGCGGCGGCGACGTGCCCGCGGCGATCCACGAGTTCGAGCGCCTCGGCGAGGCCACGCGCGGCAGCACGCGCCATCAAGCCCTTCTCTTCGCCGCGATCCTGCTCGACGACCAGAACGAGCCCGAGCGCGCGAACGCCCTCTATGCGCGGGTGGCGCGCGAGGCGCAGGACGGAGCGTTGGTGGCCCAGGCCACCTGGCGCCTCGGCTGGGCCGCGTACCGTGCCGGGGATTACACCGAGGCACGTCGCCAGCTCGAGCACATGGCCGAGGCCGAGAAGGATCCGGTGGGGCGGCTCCAGCCCCTCTACTGGAGCGCGCGGGCGGCGGAGCGCGCCGGGAGCCAGGGAGCCGCGCAGGCGCTGGTGCAGCTCGCCCAGGAGTGGCCCCTGGCGTACTACGGCTGGCGCGCCGCGGAGCGCGTCGCCGGCGAGGGCCTCCCGGCGCCCGACCCGACGCCGGCGGCGGTGGATCCCGGCCCGGCGCGCCTCGGCCCCGGCGACCTCGAGCGACCGCGGATCCTGCTCGAGGCCGGCCTCGAGCAGCCGGCCCAGGAAGAGCTCGCGCGAGCGGCGGCGCGCGCGGGCGGACTCGGCGACCGGCTCGCGGTGGCTCGCCTGCTCGACCAGGCCGGCGCCTTCGAGCGGGCGCAGGCCCTGGTGGCGGCCGGGAACGCCGAGGCGCTGGCGAAGGCGCCGGAGCCGGCGCTGGTCGAGCTGTGGCGGACCGCCTGGCCCGACGCCTACGCCGATCTGGTACGGGCGGCGATCCCCGCCGAGGCGAAGGTCGAGCCGGCGTTGGTGTGGGCGATCATGCGCGAGGAGAGCGGATACCGACCTCACGTGGTGTCGTCCGCGGGTGCCCGGGGTCTGCTCCAGCTCATGCCCGACACCGGCGCGCGTCTGGCCGCCGAGGCCGGGCTCGCCACCTTCTCGCCCGACGATCTCTTCGAGCCCGCTGTGAACGTCCGGCTGGGCGCGCTCTACCTGGACCAGCTCCTGCGGCGCTTCGATGGTCGCTTCTCGGCGGCGATCGGGAGCTACAACGCCGGGCCGGATGCGGTCACGCGCTGGCTCGCGGAGCGGGGAGGGATCGACGACGACGAGTGGGTGGAGTCCATCCCCTACGACCAGACCCGCGGCTACGTTCGGCGCGTGCTGCGGAGCCTCCACGCCTACCGGGTGCTGTACTGAGCGCGAGCGCGCCGGAGGAGCCGCTCTGGCCCGTCGAGCCCGCGCCCCGGGCCCTCGACGTGGTGGGGATCGGCCAGTGCTCGCTCGACCACGTCTGCCAGGTGGACGGCCCTCCCGAGTTCGCGGGCAAGGCCCCGATCTTCGCCCATCGGGAGGAGCCGGGCGGGCAGGTGGCGACCGCGCTGCTCGCCTGCGCGCGGCTCGGCCTGCGGGCGTGCTTCGTCGGCACGGTGGGGGAGGACGCCGCGGCGACGCGCGTCCTGGCGCCGCTCCGCGAGGCGGGGATCGATCTCTCGGGCGTTCGGCGCGTGGAGCGGGCGCGCACCCAGCTCGCGGTCATCCTGGTGGATCGTGCGAGCGGGGAGCGCACGGTGCTCTGGCACCGCGATCCCGCGCTCGCTCTGCGCCCCTCCGACGTCCCGCGCGAGGCGATCGCGACGGCAGGCGCACTCCATCTGGACGCCTCCGATCCCGATGTCGCGGCGTTCGCGGCGAAGCTCGCGCGCGAGGCCGGGCGTCCGGTCTTCCTGGACGCCGACACGGCGGTCCCCGGGATGGCGGAGCTCCTGGCGCAGGTCGACTTCCCGATCGTCTCTCGCGGCTTCGCACGGTCGTTCTTCGGCACGGACTCGCCGCGCGAGGCCTTGCGCGGCCTCGCGAGCTTCGGGGGCCGACTCGCCGTGGTGACGCTCGGCGAGCTCGGCGCGCTGGCGCGGCAGGGCGAGCAGGTGATCGAGAGCCCGGGCTTTCGCGTCGCGGTGCGCGACACCACCGGCGCCGGCGACGCCTTCCACGCCGCGTTCCTGTGGGCGGTGCTGGCGGGACGTGGAGCCCGGGCGGCGCTGCGCCTGGCCAACGCCGCCGCCGCCATGAACTGCCGGGCCCTCGGCGCACAGGGCGGCCTTCCCGGGCGTGGGGCCCTCGAGCGCTTCCTCGCGCAGGAGAGCCCGCGCCCCTGGCAGGAGCCCTGAGGGAGCAACTCCCCCGCGGCTCACGGCTCCTCGACGTCGTCCTCCGGCGTCTCGCCGCCTTCCTCCTCGTCGAAGAATTCCTCGTCGCCGCCGGCGGGCTCGAGATCGCCGAGGTCGAGGTCCATCTCCTCCTCGAAGGGCACGCTCTCGGCGTCCTCCTCATCGAGCAGGGCGGGCATCGGCCGCACCGGCGGTCGCTTCGCCGGGGCCGGCGCGACCGCATGCGAGGACCCCGTCTCCTTCGGCCTGTGGCGCTGGTCGGCGCCGCACTTCGGGCACAGGGGCTCGGGCTTGTTCAAGTCGTAGAACTTCGCCTTGCAGGAGAAGCAGACGTACTTGGTGCCGAGCTTGGCCTTGCGATCGTCGGTCGCCGGCTCACGCTTGCGGCGGCTCGACTCGCCGCTGCTGGGCTTGCGGGTGGCCTTGGGCTTCTTGGCTCGCGTCATCGTTCGGCTCCGGCCGCGAGAAGGACTGCATCGCCGGCATCGGCGAGGCTGCGGATCCCGCTCGCTCGCAAATCCTCGCTTCCCTCGAAGCGGGAGTGGTCGATCTCGATGTGGCTCCCGGACGGCGGCGGCGCGAGGCCGGCCTCGACGATCCAGCGCCGGTACAGGTCCATCAGGTCCCGCCGCGCGCTCTGCGGCGAGTCGTCGCCCTCGGCGTTCTTGATCGGCGAGTACTCCACCTCGCGCAGCGCCTCCACCACGCAGACCGCACGCGCCGCGGGGAGCGCGTCGAAGACGAAGCGCTCGAGCTTGTAGCCGTTCGGAGCCGTCGGGGCCACGTTGCGTCCGTCCCGGTCGATGGTCGGGATCTTCTTGGCCGAGGCGTGGTAGGGAAGGAGCCGCTCGGCGTCCGCGGCCACGCGCTTCACGAAGTCCACCTGGAGCAGATGCACGGCGATGCTCCCGGCCCAGTAGACGAGCTCGCCCCGGGGGTCGCACTGGCGGCGGTGCTCGTCGTCGAGCTCCGTGTACTCCACGATTCCGACGCGGCGGTCGATGCGTGCAATCACGCCCATCTTCTCGCCGGGTGAACGCTTGCGGATCACCTTCGCCGACATCTCCGCCCCGGCGGCGGCGTGGAAGCCCAGGTAGGTCGGATCTCCGATGCAGACCAGAGGGTTGTCCACCTGGTAGTAGAAGATCGTCTGCACGCCGCGGCGCTCCATGTGATCGACCGCCCCGGACTCCACCAGCGCGGTCATCACGCCGCCGTGTCCGTTCGGGCTCTCGAAGATCCGGGCCGGGTCCTCCAGGATGAGACGCCCCTCGAAGTCCAATGCTGGAACCATCGGCTGCCGAAAGAAAAAGACGTCCTCGGGCGGGAGCCCGAAGAAGCCCTTCTCCGTGAACAGGTCGCGGGTTGCGTCGTCGGTCGCGCGGCTGGTCATCAGGTACCACGGCACACGCCGTCCGAGCCGGCTCCGGAGGCGATGGATCTTCTGGGCCTGCTGCTCGAAGAGGGTGCGCTCGCTCACGGGTCCGAGCCGGAACGCGCCCTTCGGTCCCTCGAAGCCGAGCCGGGTTCCCTGGCCGCCCGCCACCACCAGGACCCCGAGCCGACCCTCCGCCAGCAAGGCCTCGCCGCGCTGCGTGGCCTCGCGCCAGGCGGCGGGGTCGCCACCGTGCCGAGGGTGGCGGGTGATCGGGAAGGGCTCGAGGCGGCGAGCCCCGGGGGCCGCGAGCTGACCGGTGGCCTGGTGGACGCGGGCCAGGGCGCCGAGATCGAGGTCGGCGAGCTGGTCCAGGAGCTGGTGGCGCCGGCGCTCGTCCAGGCGGTCCCAGAACCGGAAGACGTGCTCTTGACCGTGGGCGCGGAACCGGGCGCGAAGCGCGTCGCTGGACGGCTGGTCGATGCCCGCGTGCCGCACCTGGCCTCCCGTATCGAAGCGGTCGCCGCCTATAGCACAGACGGAAGGAGCGGGGAAAGAGACGACCGCCACGGCAGCCGTAGCCCAGCCCCAGGCGGCCGGGCCGGCTTGATTTGACATAATCCATCTTATCGGACGTAAACGATGGGAGGCCCGGGAGGCCTAGCGGGCCGGCGCCGGCGCCGTCTGGCCGGCGCGGATCTCCTGGAGCCGGGCCGAGAGGTACGGCGGGAGCTCGGCGCTCGGCGCCTCCGCCTGCACCCGGTTGGCGAACGTCAGCGCATGCTCGGCGTCGCCCGCCTCGGCATAGCAGCGGGCGGCGTTCGCGAGCGCGAACGCGTGGAGCGGATAGTCCGGGACCTCCGCGGCTGCCGCGTAGGCGTCGGCGGCCTCCTTCCACTGGCGCAGGCTCTCGTGGGCGTGGGCGATGCGTTCCTGGATCAGGCCGCGGAGATCGGATTCCCGGCCCGCGCCCGGCAGCGCGTCCTTCCAGACCTCGATCGCACGCTCGGGCTGGCCGACCTCGAGCAGCAGGCCCCCGGCCTGGATTCGTGCCTGGGTCGCCGCCGGGTCGCCGTCGTACTGCTTCGCCACCGCGAGGAACCGGTCCACCGCGGCGGTGCGGTTCTGCTTGGCGGTCTCGGGGTTCGCCGGCTCGGCGAACTCGAAGGAGCCGGGCTCCGCCCCCATGGAGCTCAGGTACTCCCGCTCCGCCGCGCCGAAGGCCGTGGCTGCGGCATCCTCCTGGCTCCCGCGCCAGGCTCGCCAGCCGGCGTAGGCTCCCACCCCGATCAGCACGAGCGCCGCCAAGATCACCAGCGCGACCACGTTGGCGCTGATCCAGTCGAGCAGCCGATCGGCATAGCTCTCGGCGTCGGCGAAGCCGTCGGAAGTCAGGTGGGAACGTCGGGCCACGGCGGGTTCCTCGATGCAGTCGGAGCGCGGCAGTGTATCGGAGCTAGCCCTCCGCCACCTTCTCCCCTCGCGCCCGCAGCCGGAGCCGTACCGGCGTCCCGGCGAGATCGAAGGCCTCGCGCAGCCGGTTCTCGAGGAAGCGCCGGTACGAGGCGTCGACGCCGGCGGGATCCGTGCAGAAGAGCACGAAGGTGGGAGGTCGCACCGCCGTCTGGGTCCCATAGAAGAACTTGAGGGGTCGCTTGCGAACCCCGCGCTGCGCCATGGCCGGCTCGTGCCGCGCCACGGCGGCGCGCAGCCAGCGGTTGAGCTCGGCGGTCGGGATCCGGCGCGTGGCGGCGGCGTCCAGGGTCTGCGCCAGCGGGAGGATGCGCTCGACGCCCGCGCCGGTGCGAGCGGACACCGGAAGGACCGGCGTGTCCGCCATGAAGCGCAGCCCCTGGCCGATGGCCTCGCGTGCGCGCCCGCGGTCGCCCGGGGGCACGAGGTCCCACTTGTTGGCGAGGATCGCGGCCGCGCGGCCACGCTCGCGGACGAGCCCCGCCACCCTCGCGTCGGCGTCGGTGAAGCCCTCGGCGGCGTCCACCACCACGAAGGCGACCGACGCCCGCTCGAGCGCGCGCACCGCCATGAGCGCGCTCGCGCGCTCGACCTGATCGGCGCGGCGCCCCGGACGGCGGATCCCGGCCGTATCCACGAGCGTGTAGCGCCGCTCGCCGACCTCGAGCTCGAGGTCGACGGCGTCCCGGGTGGTGCCGGGAACCGAGGACACCACCACGCGCTCGCTTCCGACGAGCCGGTTCGCGAGCGAGCTCTTGCCGACGTTCGGGCGCCCCACCAGCGCGATCCGCAGCGCCGGCGCGGCCTCGGCCCCGGCCTCCGGCTCCGGCGCGGCCCCGGGCGGCGGGAGCGCCGCCACCAGCTCCTCGAGGAGGTCCCAGGCCCCGCTTCCGTGCTCGGCCGAGATTGGACGCAGGTGCGGGAGCCCGAGCCGATGGAACTCGGCCGCGCGCGGCAGGTGGGCGGGGACGTCGATCTTGTTCACGGCGACGGCCACCGGCTTCGCCGTGCGCCGCAAGGCCCGCGCGATCTCCTCCTCCTCGGGCAGGCATCCCGCCTTGGCGTCCACCACCAGCAGGATCGCGTCGGCCTCCTCCACCGCCGCCCGGGCCTGGGCCTGGATCGCCGCGGGAAGGCCCGCCTCCGCCTCGGGATCGAGGCCGGCGGTATCCACCAGCAGCACCCGCCGCGTGCCCACCGCCACCTCCTCGGTGATGCGGTCCCGCGTCACGCCGGGCACGTCCTCGACCAGGGCGCGGCGCCGCCCCGCGTAGCGGTTGAAGAGCGTGGACTTCCCGACGTTGGGACGGCCCACGATGGCCACGATGGGGAGCGGCAGGGAGGACATGGGCTCGACCGCGCTGGCGCGGCCGCCCGAGGGTATCGCCGGGCGGTGTGGTGGCAATGCGCGAGCGCGCGGGGCGAATTGCGTCACGGATTGGTTGACAGTGAACGACGTCCGCTCGTAGGCTCGCGCCGGGCGATGCCGCCCGGGGGATTGCGGCCCAGCGCCGCCAGGGAGGGAAACCTCGTGATCTCGCTCAAGCGCCTCTCCATCGCGCTCGCCGTCCTGGCCGCGCTCGGCCTGCTCCAGCCCGCGCGGGCGCTCGCGGGGGGCGAGACGCTGAAGCGCTCGGTCGGCAACCTGACGCAGGGGCCCCTCGACATCGTGCTCGCGCCCGCGAGCGCGGGCGTCCAGATCTGGCGGAACCTGCACAACATCGAGGATACGACCGGCGTCCGAGTGGCCTACACCGTCCCCGGCTTCGCCTGGATCACCGGCCTGAACGCCTTCTCCGGCGTGCTGCGCGTGGTCGCGGGCACCTTCGAGCTCCTGCCGGGGATCGGCCTGCTCTTCACCGACCGCGAGATGACGCCGCTCTTCGCCCCCGCCGAGAAGGCCGGCGCGCTGGTGCAGTACGACACCAAGGTCTACCCGGTGAAATTCGGCGTGGAGTACGGCGCCGGCGAGGCGGAGTAGCCTCAGGAGCGGAGGAGCTCCTCCACCGCCTTCGTGACGCCGTCCTCGTCGTCGGGATGGAGCCAGCGTGCCTCGGGGACGCCGCGCAGCCAGGTACGCTGCCGCCGCGCGAAGCGCCGGGTGTCCCGCTGCATCGCCGCGAGCGCGTTCACCAGCGTGTCGAGGCCGTCCACCACCGGCTGCATGTGGCGATAGCCGATCGCCTGCATCGAGCGGAGCCCGGGCCCGAAGCCCCGCCCGCGTAGCTCCCGCACCTCGCGCAGGAGACCCGCCTCGATCATCGCGGCGCAGCGCCGATCGATGCGGCGGTCGAGCTCCTCCACGCCGGGGTCGAGGGCCAGGTGGAGCGTGCGGTAGGGACGATCGCCGAAGGCGTGCTCTCCTCGCTGCGCCGAGGCCGGTTGGCCGGCGCGCTCCACGAGCTCGAGCGCGCGCACCAGCCGCCGCAGGTCGTGGGGATGGATGCGCGCGGCCGCGGCGGGGTCGAGGCTGGCCAGGCGGCGGTGGAGTCGCTCGGGATCGCCCTGCCGCTCCGCCGCGGCGTGCTCGGCCTGCAAGCGCTCGCGGAGCTCGGGATCCGCTCCGCCGCCCTCGAGCAGGCCCTCGAGGAACGCGCGGATGTAGAGGCCGGTGCCGCCGGTCAGGAAGACGGGTCGCCCGCGCGCGTGCACGCGGGCCGCGGCGGCGCGAGCCTCCCGGGTGTAACGCCCGGCGCTGTAGGCGACATCGGGCAGCACCACGTCGAGCAGGTGGTGCGGCACCCGCGCCCGGTCGGCGGCGGAGGGCTTCGCGGTCCCGATGTCGAGGTAGCGATAGACCTGCATCGAGTCGGCGTTCACGATCTCGCCGTCGAAGCGCTCGGCCAGACGCAGGGCGAGGGCGCTCTTCCCGGCGGCCGTGGGGCCGGTCACCACCACGACGGGCGGGCGCTCGGAGGAGGCGGCGGGCATGGCGGCAGGGTACCGCGCCCTCCCCTTCCGGCCTCAGCGCCGTGCGAAGCGGCGCTCGATCTCGCCGCGTTCGAAGGGAATGGCGACGGGACGGCCGTGGGGACAGGTCGGCGCCCACGGGATCGTGTCGAGCGCGGCGAGAAGGGCCTCCTGCTCCCGTCGCTCCAGGTGATCGCCTTGCCGGCGTGCGGCGTGGCACGCGAGGGTCGCGAGCGCGCGATCGAGGGCCGCCACCAGGCGCGAGTCCGCGCGCGGCGCCACGCCGAGCGCGCTCACGCGGCGGAGCTCGTCGGCGAGGCCGCGCAGCAGCGCGAGGGGCTCCGCTCCCGCGAGGAGCGCCGGAAGCGCGCGCACCGCCAGCGCCGCCTCGCCGAAGGCCTCGACCTCGAAGCCGAGCTCCGCCAGCGCCTGCGGCGCCGCGAGCAGCGCCTCTCGCGCCGCGGCGTCGAGCTCGAGCACGGCGGGCGTGAGGAGAAGCTGGCGCGGCACCCCTTCGCCCCGCCACGCCGCCCGCAGCCGCTCGTAGAGCACGCGCTCGTGGGCCGCGTGCTGGTCGATCCAGAGCACGGCCTCACGGCCCTCGGCCACCAGGTAGGTGGCGAGCACCTGCCCCACCAGACGGAGCTCCGCGAAGCGGAAGGGCGCCTCGTGCGCTCCGCCGGATGCGGCCGACGCGGGCGCGAGCGCGTCCATCAGCGCGACCTCACGCCCGAGCGCCTCGAACACCTCGAGGGCCGAAGGCCCGCCGCTCGCTGCGGCGGACCGGGCGGTCTGCAGCCCGCGCTCGCTGCCGCCCCACGCGCTCTCGGCCGACGGCGCGGGCGAGCCCACGGCGAGCCAGCGACGCGCGCCGATCGTCTCGCGGAGCGCCCCGGTCACGAGCGCGTGCACGGCACGCGGCTCGGCGAAGCGCACCTCCCACTTCGCCGGGTGCACGTTCACGTCCACGGCGGACGGGGGCAGCTCGAGGAAGAGGAGCGCCGACGGGAAGCGGCCGCGCGGCAGGAGATCGCGGTAGACCTCGAGGACGGCGTGGCGCAGCAGGCGATCGCGCACCGGACGATCGTTCACGTAGAGATGCAGGCCGTCCGACGTCGCTCGGTGTCGGTCGGGGCGCGAGGCGAAGAGGCGGAGCGCGAGCCGCCCCTCGTTGCGCGAGCCGGGGACGAGCGCCGCCGCCTCCTCCTCGCCGAGGACGGCCGCCACGCGATCGAGCGGCTCCCGGGTGGCCGGCCAGACCAGCGCTGCACGCTCGTCGCGCCGCAGGTCGAGGTGCAGCGAGGGCCGCGCCAACGCGGCCCGGGCCAGCCAGTCCACGACGTGGCTCCACTCGGTCTGCGGGGACTTCAGGAACTTCCGCCGCGCCGGCACCTGCGCGAAGAGCTCGGCCACCTCGACCCTCGTGCCGGGCGTGCCCGCCGCCGCGCGCGCCTCGAGGAGCTCCCCGCCCGCCATGCGCAGCTCGAAGGCGTCCTCGGCCTCGCGCGTGCGGGTGCGCAGGCGGAGCTGCGAGACCGACGCGATGGCAGGGAGCGCCTCGCCGCGAAAGCCGTAGCTGCGGATGCGCTGCAGGTCGTCGGCGCTTCGCAGCTTGCTCGTGGCGTGGCGCTGGATCGCGAGGCGCGCGTCGTCGGGCGTCATGCCGTACCCGTCGTCGGTGACCGCGATCCAGGCGTTGCCGCCGTCGCGCACCTCGATGCGCACCCGCGTGGCGCCGGCGTCGAGCGCGTTCTCCACCAGCTCCTTCACCACCGAGGCGGGCCGCTCCACCACCTCGCCCGCGGCGATCTGGTCCACCAGCTCGCTCGGCAGGAGCCGCACGCGCGGCGCGGCCTCCGGCTCGTCTCGCGCTCCTTGGGGGATCGACATGGGGCCTCCGAAGGTCGGCACCCGTACCACGCGGCGCGCGCGGGCGTCAATCCGCCCGCCCGAGCGACGCCCCCACCGTTCTCGAGGCGGCTGCTATCGTGGAGCCGTGCGCCTCGCCGCCGTACAGATGACCTCGACCCACGAGGTCGAGCGAAACCTCGAGCAGGCCGCGGCGCTGGTGGCGGAGGCCGCGGCCCGCGGGGCGGAGCTCGTGGCGCTGCCGGAGAACTTCGCCTTCCTGCGCCGCGAAGGCGAAGCCATCGCTTGCGCGCAGGGCCTGGACGGCCCGATCGTGACTCACCTCTCGTCCCTCGCGCGCACGCACCGGATCTGGCTGGTCGGCGGAAGCTTCCCGGAGGCGATCCCGGGCGACACGCGCGTGCACAACACCTGTGTGGTCGTGGATCCGGCCGGCGATCTGGCGGGCGTCTACCGCAAGATCCATCTCTTCGACGTGGACCTGCGCGCGAGCGGCGGCACGCGGCACCAGGAGTCGGCGGCGATCGCAGCCGGCAAAGACCTGGTGGTGGTGGAGACCCCGTTCGGCGGGCTCGGCCTCTCGATCTGCTACGACCTGCGGTTCCCCGAGCTCTATCGCGCGCTCGCCGCCGACGGCGCGCGGATCCTCGCGGTGCCGAGCGCCTTCACGCGGGAGACCGGCCGCGATCACTGGGAGGTGCTGCTGCGGGCCCGCGCGATCGAGAACCAGGCCTTCGTGGTCGCTCCCGCCCAATGGGGGCGACACAGCGAGCTGCGCGCGAGCCACGGCCGCTCGCTGATCGTCGATCCCTGGGGCACGATCCTCGCCCAGGCCCCGGACCGCCCCTGCGCCATCGTCGCCGACTGCTCGCCCGCCGAGCAGGATGCCGTCCGGGAGCGCCTCCCGGCGCTGCGCCACCGGCGGCTCTAGCGCCCGCAGCGCTCGCGGGCCGGCCCGCCCCCCGGCTCAAGGGGCCCTGGGCCCCCGCCGATAGGCCGCCTCGGACGCATCGAGGGAGCCCGTCCGCATGGGGGGCGCCGAGAGCATTCCGGGGGGCGCGCGTGGCGCGCTGGTGATCCGCAACGGCGGCTTCGAAGGCATGACCTACGAGCTCGCCGCGACGGAGACGATCATCGGCCGCAACCCGACCACCGACATCACGCTCCTCGACGAAGGCATCAGCCGCGAGCACGCGATCATCCTCTTCGATGAAGGTGCCGGCAGCTACAGCATCGAGGACCTCCAGTCCACGAACGGCACCAAGGTGAACGGCAAGCGCGTCCGCTCCGCGGTGCTCTGCGACGGCGACGAGATCCAGATCGGCCACACGCTCTTCCGCTTCGTGCTGCACGCGCGACAGGGCTGAGCGGGAAGCACTCGGGCGAAGACCCCAAGCGCCCTGTCGTTTCGCTCCCGACGCTCGCCCTCCGTGAGCCGTCTCACACGACGCCCGATCTTCGCGGTCGATCGAAGCCGCGACTGCACCGAGTGGGGGCCTCGCAGAGGTCCAGGGCCGCGCGCCAGCGCCTTGCGTGCGCGACCCGGGAGCGGATGCGCGACGGACGGGGGGCTCGGCGCAGTCGGGGCGCGGAGATCACCAATCGATGCGGCACTGGATGCGGCGCGTCGCTGCCACCGGAGTGGCGGCCGCCCTGCTCCTCTTCCTCTCGGGCTGTAGCTGGGTTTCGGTCGCCGTCAAGATCCTGGACTTCGATACATCGCAGGTGCAAGGCATCTGGCTCTGGCGCGCCGATGCGAGCGGCACCTTCCAGCGGGCCGCCCGCTTCGATTTCTCTCCGTCGCAGACGACGAGCTCGGGCGAGGTGATGAACTACGCGGTCACGCTCGCCGGGAGCACGAGCAGCATGGACGCACAGGCGTCTGTACAGCGCTCGCCGACGGACTCGAATCAGGTGGCCCTGGTACTGCTCTACCCGCGCGGCGAGACGAGCGGCGTCTACAGCGTGTCGAGCTTCAACGCCGCCGGCGAGTCGGCGCTCTCGAGCACATCGCAGACCCTCTGATGCTGACGGGGCGCGGGCGCTAGCTCGCGCCCCGTCGCAGCAGCACGGCGGGCAGCGTGCGGAGCAGGAGCCGCAGGTCGTTCAGCAGCGACCAGCTATCGATGTAGAGGAGATCGAGCTTCATCCACTCGGAGAAGCAGATCTGGTTGCGACCGCTCACCTGCCAGAGGCAGGTGATGCCGGGCCGCATGGAGAGCCGGCGCCGCTCGGTGGGCTCGTACTGCGCCACCTCGTCGGGGGTGGGCGGCCGCGGTCCCACGAGGCTCATGTCGCCTCGCAGCACGTTCCAGAGCTGCGGCAGCTCGTCGATGCTCCAGCGGCGGAGGAAGCGCCCCACCCGGGTCACGCGCGGATCCTGCTTGATCTTGAAGACCGGCCCGTCCATCTCGTTCAGGTGCAGCAGCTCGACCTTGCGGCTCTCGGCGTCGGCGCACATGGTGCGGAGCTTCAGCATCTCGAAGCGTCGGCCGTTCAGGCCGCAGCGCACCTGCCGGAAGAAGACCGGCCCCTCGGAGTCGAGGCGGATGGCGAGCGCGGCCAGGGCCAATAGCGGTCCGGTGAACAGCAGCGCAGCTGCCGAGCCCACGATGTCGATCAACCGCTTCAGCGCGAGGTCCATTTCGTTGTGGTGCACCGGTGCGAAGCTCAGCGCCGCGAGCGAGTCGAAGTAGCGCACTTGCGGAGCAGGCAGCCGATCGCCGAAGAGGTCGGAGAGCAGCGTCACGGGGACGCCCACGGTGGCGCAGGCGTGCACCACCGCCGCGGTGGCCGGAAGCATCGAACGCGGGCACGCGACGAGCGCCTCGTCGATGGCCTCGTCGCGCAGGAGCGCCGGGACATCGATGAACTTGCGCACCTTCTCGCGCGGCACGCGCGGCCCGCCCTCCGGCTCGCCGTCGTCCACGAAGGCGACCACGCGCAATCCCCATTCCGGGTGGGAAGCGATCACCTGCTGCACGTACTGGGCACGCGCGCCGGAGCCGATCACCATGAGGTTGCGCGTGTTGGCGCCGGCCCGCCGCGCCGTGCGGAGGACGGCGAAGGCTCCGACCCGGAGCGTCGCCAGGGCGACGAAGCTCACCAGACCGAAGGCGATCGGGAACAGGTGCGCGATCGGCGCCGCCATCACGAAGGCCGCCGTCGACAGCATCACCACGCCCGCCCCGCTCGCGCCCGCGAGCGAGCGCAGCACGCCCGCCAGGTCCTCGCGGCGGTGGGAGCCGTAGATGCCGAACCGGTCCAGGATCAGGGGCCAGGCGAGGCACGCGAGCACACCCAGGGCCTCGAAGGCGAAGGTCACGGCTTCGGGCCGCGCCAGCGGATCGCGCATGATCGGCAGCATCGCCAGCCAGGTGAAGCTCAGCGCCGACACGGCCATGTCGGTCGCCAACACGAAATGGTGGATCCGCCGAGCGTGCTGCCTCAACATCCGAACCGCGCTCCTTCAGCTTCCGTTCACCGCCTCGTGAGTGGCCCGATCTGCAAGCGAGGTGCCACCCTTCCGTGCCCCGGCAAGCACCCGAAATCCCGGCGCTTGCTCCGGCCTGGCGAGGCCGCAATCCGCTTCGCGACGGTGGATCTGGGGCAGCCAGCCTCCATCGGACTGGCAGAAACTGCACACGGGTCGCGTCGCCTCGTCGCGGCGCTCTCCTCGGCCCCCAGAGCTTCAGATTACCCGAAAACGGGGCGCGGTTGTCGCAAAATTGTGGGGATTCACCTAATATGGGGACCCCGCGGGGTGCGAGAGCTCTGCGGGGTGCCGGTAACCGGTAGTCACCCTCCGATGTCGGGGGCGCACTCACGGTGGGCTGCCGGAGTGTCCGGGGACCGAGCGACCGCGCGATGATCGGCCGGCAAATCACCGCTAGCTTTCCGAGCGCTGGCCTGGTTCTTGCGACAGAAGGCGGGGCATGTACGAGCGATTCTTCGGGCTGAAGGAGCCGGCCTTCGCGCTGACACCGGACCCCCGGTTCCTCTGGCTGTCGGAGACGCACCACGAGGGCCTGGCCGCTCTCTACTACGGGATCACGCGCCGCAAGGGCTTCCTGCTGCTGACGGGCGAGATCGGCACCGGCAAGACCACCCTGCTGCGGGCCGTCCTCGACCGGGTGCCGGTGGACACCGACACCGCCTTGATCCTGAATACCGCCGGGCTGACGCCCATCGACCTGCTCAAGCTGATCGCCGCCGAGTTCCGGCTGCGAGGGCGCCTGGAGACCAAGGCGGACTACGTGATCGCGCTGAACGCCCTGCTCCTCGAGCGGCACCGTGCAGGCCTGAACACGGTCCTGATCATCGACGAGGCCCAGAACCTGGGCCCGGAGGCGCTGGAGGAGGTGCGGCTGATCTCCAACCTGGAGACCCACACCGACAAGCTGCTGCAGATCGTGCTGACGGGGCAGCCGGAGCTCCGACACAAGCTCGCCCTGCCGGCGCTGCGTCAGCTCCGCCAACGGATCGCCGTGCAGCACCACGTCCAGCCGCTGCGGGTGGAGGAGGTCTCCTCCTACCTGCGGCATCGGATCAGCGTGGCGGGCGGGAGCTACGAGGAGATCTTCGTCCAGGGGGCGGAGCCCGTGATCCACGCCTTCACCGCGGGCTGTCCCCGCTCCATCAGCATCCTGGCGGACCGCTGCCTGATCTCGGCCTACGCGCGGCAGCAGAAGCCCATCTCGCCGGAGCTGGTGGAGGAGAAGGGGCGCGAGATGGAGAGCCTGGGCGATCTCGAGGCCCCGGACCGGGGAGAGAGCTGATGGGCGAGATCCTCGAGGCACTGCGCCGGGCGGAGGAGGACCGCAGCGGCCGCGATGTGCGTCCCCGGCGCCCCGTAGAGGCGCCCGCCGGCCCCTCGTTCCCGCCGCTCCCGTCGCACGAGAGCGTGAGCCGCTCGCTGATCCCGGCCCATGAGCCCGCGCACTTCCAGGTGAACGTGCCGCGCAACGCCGAGAACCGCGCCTTCGGGCGGATCGCGCTCAGCGAGAGCGCCGGGCCGATCGCGGAGACCTTCCGCCACTTCGCCCTGAAGGTGCGCGGCGGGCTCGCCGAGCGCCGCGCACGGAGCGTGGTCGTGACGAGTCCGCTCCGGGCCGAGGGCAAGACCACCACCTCCTGCAACCTGGCGGTCTCCCTTGCCTCGGTGAGCGGCGGCGCGCGTGTCGCCCTGGTGGACCTGGACCTCCGGCTGCCGGGCGTGGCGCGCGCACTCGGGGTCGAGGTGCACTGTGGCATCGAGGAGGTGCTCGCGGGTGAGGCGCGCCTGGACGACGCGCGCGTCGAGACCGACGTGCCGGATCTCGACCTCTTCCTGGTTCGCAAACCGGCGGCGAAGCCCCACGAGCTGCTGGCCCGACCCGAGCTCGCTGCCGTCATGACCGAGCTCGAGCGGGAGTACGACCTCGTGGTCTGCGACAGCCCGCCAACGCTGCTGGTGCCCGACACCGCCCTCCTGCTGGCTCATGCCGGGAGCTTCGTCGTGGTGGTGCGCTGCGGCTCCACCCGGCTCGGCGCCTTCCGCCAGCTCCTCTCCGCGTTGCCCGCCGAGAAGATGCTCGGGAGCTTCTTGAACGGAGCGCCCGCGCCGCGCCATCTGAGCGGCTACGACGGGTACTACTACCAGCGCCCCGCCGGCCGGGACGACGAGGCGGAGGCGAAGGAGCAAGGGGCATGACCGGCGACATGGAGCTCGACGAGAGCGTCGCTCTCCCGACGTTCATTCGCGACCCGCTCGGAATGCTGGCGCGACGCTGGCGCTGGATGCTGCTGACACTCGGTGTCGGCCTCGTCGTGGCCGGCGTCGCGACCTGGCTCTGGGTGCCGCGCTACAAGGCGATGGCGAAGGTCCTGATCTCGAGCCAGCGCATTCCGCAGGACTTCGTCCGGACCACGATCCAGGAGGATCCGTTCGAGCGCATCAACGGGATGGTCGGTGAGGTGCTCTCGCGCGAGAAGCTCTCCGAGCTCATCACGAAGTACGATCTCTACCCCGGCCTGCGCGAGAAGGCGCCGCTCAGCGACGTGGCGATCCGCATGCGCAAGGACATCGAGATCGCCGTGGAGCAGGGCCTCACCGACTCGAGCCGCTCGAGCGCGAGGCTCCTCACCATCGAGTACACCGCGCCCGCGCCGAAGATCGCCGCCGACGTGGCGAACGATCTGGCCGGACTCTTCACGGCGCTGAACATCCAGCTCCGGAGCCAGCAGGCCCACCTCGCGACCGAGTTCATGCGCCGCGAGCTGACGCGCGCGGACCAGGCGCTGCGGGACCAGGACGCCAAGATCACCGCGTTTCGCGAGGAGCACCGCGGGGAGCTGCCCGACGAGCTGGACGCGAACCTGCGGCGGCTCGACAGCCTGCGCAACCAGCGTCAGTCGCTCTTGAACGAGATCTCGCAGACCGAGGCGCGTCTCACCACGCTCAGCGCGCAGCCCGGCCAGCCGGTGACGCCGGAGCTCCAGCTCGAGCGGCTGCGGGCGCAGCTCGCCACCGAGCTCGCCACCAAGACCGAGGCCCACCCGGACGTGATCGCCCTGCGTCACGAGATCGCCGCCGCCGAGGCGGCGCTCCAGCGCGAGGGGAAGTCGGGCGCGGCCCGCGACGCGACTCCCGTGCTCGGGCCCGAGCGCCAGCTCAGTGACCTTCGTGCCCGCCTCGCGGAGACCGAGCAGGCGATCCGGGATCTCGACAGCCGGGTGGCGCGTACTCCGCAGCGCGAGGAGGGGCTCTCGGCGCTGGAGCGCCAGGCCAACGTGCTGCGCGAGAACTACACCGAGTCGCTGCGCAAGGTGAAGGAGGCGGAGCTCGCCGAGAGCCTGGAGGCCGCACAGGAGGGCGAGCGCTTCTCGGTCAGCGAGCCCGCGGCGCCGCCCAGCTCTCCGAAGATCCCGCGCTGGCAGGTGGCAGGGGCCGGCGTCGCGGCGGCCTTTGGCCTGAGCCTCCTGATGGGCGCCTTCCTCGAGCTGCGCGATCCGGTCATCGTGACCGCGGACCAGGTGGAGGCGGAGGCGCGCGGGGTGCCGGTGCTCGGCTCCCTCCCCGTCCTCGGCTGAACGCGGCGATGGCGTCCGCCCGGGGCTCGCAGGGCTCGACGCCGCGCGAGCTCGTGCTCTGGTCTCTCCTCGTCGTCGCGCTCGCGCCGACCTGGAGCGAGCTTCTCCGACACATCGAGGTGGAGCGCTGGGCGGGCTACGCGCTGCTGGTTCCGGTGCTCCTGCTCTGGGGCGCCGCGAGCTCGTCGCCAGAGCCGGCGCAGCCGCGGCTCGGCGGGGCGCTGCTGGCGACGGCGATGGGAGTCGAGCTGGTGGCCCTGATCGCCGGCCCCGAGCGAGCGGGACGCGTGGCGCTCCCGCTCGGCGTGCTCGGGATGGGCGCACTCGTCGGCCGCCCCGGACGTCGCTTCTGGCCGGTCGCGTTCTTCCTGGTGCCGGTGCCCTTCGCGGCGCTCCGGGCCACGAGCCCGGGCCTGGAGACGCTCTGGCTGCGAGGGGGAGCGGCGCTGGCGGGGCTGCTCGGGCGCCCCGTGACCCTCGCGGGCACCGGCGCGGTGTCACCGAACGGTGTGCTCGGCCTCTCGCCGGCGGATGGCGGCCTCCCGCTCGTGGCCCTCTTCGCCGCGCTCGGCTGCTTCGCGGCCGCGCGCGCGGATCGGCCGCCGCTCCGGGCGCTCGCGCGCGGGCTCGTGGTGTCGCCGCTCGCCTTCCCCACGCAGGCGCTGGCCGTCCTCGTGGCCGTGCCTCTCGCGAGCGGCGGCCACGCTGCCGAGGCGCGAGCTGCGCTCGACTACGGCCTTCCCGTGGCCTGCGCCCTCGCCGGCCTCGCCCTTGCCGGCTGGCGGGGCGCCGGCCGCACCGCGCCGGCGCGCAAGCTGGTCGCCGGAGCCCTCGGATGAGCCGGAGAGGAGCGGCCGGCGGAGGCTGGCCGGAGTGGCTCGCGCTCGGCGGGCTCTTCGTAGCGGGAGCGCTCGCCTGGATGCTGTGGCTGAAGCCTCCGCTCCACGTGGACCCGGCGCCGCTGGCTGCGCTTCCCGAAGAGCTCGAGGGCTGGCGGGGTCACGACATTCCCCTGGAGGGCACGGTCGAATCCATGCTCCAGGCCGACTTCAACCTCCAGCGGCAGTACGAGCATCCGCTGGCGGAGCCGATCTGGGTCTACGTCGGCTACTACGGCACCGCGCGGGGCGGGCGCCCGGAGCACACGCCGCCGGTCTGCTACAAGGCGCACGGCTACCAGATCCTCGACCAACGCGTCGTGACGCTCGATCCGGATCGGGAGCTGCGCGCGAACGAGATGCGGGTGGCATACGGCGGCCATCACGAGCTGGTGCTCTACTGGTATCGCTCCCACCGCCGGGGAGGTCTTCTCGACGGGATCGATCTCAGTCTCGATAAGCTCGCGAGCCGCCTCACCTCGGGCCGAGCGGACGGCGCATTGATCCGGACCAGTGTCGAGTTCCAGGGCGAGAACCTGGAAGCCGCTCGCTCGCGCCTCCTCGCCTTCAGTGCCGCCCTCGATCGGGCGGTCTCGACGCACTGGCCCCGCGAAGCGGCTGCCGGCAGCTCCCCTTTGAGCGGCCTGTGAGAGGGATCACAGGCGGCCGCTCATGAGGCACCGATGCTTGTACTGCGGCGAAACCCTGCCGGGGGGCCCCGATCGGCCCGGAGGCTCGCCGCCCGCTGACGGGAGGAGCCCTGTGTCGCCGTTGCGAGCCGCTCGCCCGCTCCTAGGGATCGCCCTGGCCCTGGGCCTCGTCGGCTTGGCCGGGACGGCCGAGGCCCGCACGGAGACCCTGCGCTGGGCACACCCCAACCCGAGCGCCGTGACCGGCTTCCGGGCCTACAAGGGAAGCTCCTCGGGCAACTACACGACGACCATCGAGCTCGGGAA
>JAWOLJ010000047.1:0-33470 GCA_033853555.1 Myxococcota bacterium | reverse complement strand
CCGAGCCCCCGGGCGCCCCCCCGCCCGCCGCCGCCCCCCCCCCCCCCACCCCCTCCCCGGCCTCCGTGCCGTACAGCCGCACCAGCCGCGCGGCGACCGCGGGAGCGACGCCCGTCTGCGTCGAGAGACGGATGGCCAGGGCGTCGAGATCGCCGTCGAAGTCACCACCCGGCAGCGGCTCGTCCCCGGCCCGCGACGGAGGCAGCGGCCCGCCCAGCACCGCCGCCACCCGCTCCATCACGTCCTCCGCCATCTTGCGGTAGCCCGTGAGCTTCCCGCCGGCGATCGTCACCACGCCCTTCGGACCGATCCAGATCTCGTCGCGTCGCGAGATCTCGGTCGGCGGCTTTCCCGGCTGGGCGATCAGCGGGCGGATCCCGGCCCACGCCGCGACCACGTCCTCCGCGCTCGGCTTCGGCACGTCGAAGTAGCGCGAGAGCGGCTCCAGCACGTACTCCACGTCCGCGCGCTCGATCTCCGGCCAGAACTCCGCGCCGCGTCCGTAGCTCGTGTCCGTGGTGCCGACGTAGGTCACCTCGCCGCGGGGGATCACGAACATCGAACGTCGGTCCGAGGTGTTCACGATCACGATGTGGCGCACCGGCAGCCGCTCCGACGGGAGCGAGACGTGAACGCCCTTCGAGAGATGGAGGACCGAAGGCGCCGCGGGATCCTCCAGCCGGCGCAGCGCCTCGATCCAGGGCCCGGCGGCGTTCACCACGCAGCGCGCCCGCACGCGCAGCTCGCGACCGCTGAGCCGACACCGGACCACGACACCCGTGGCACGGCCTCGATCTTCCAGGAAGCCCTCCACCGCCGCGTGGTTGGCGGCGAGCGCACCCCGGCGCGTCGCGGCCCGCAGGTTCGCCAGCACGAGGCGCGCGTCCTCGGTCAGGTACTCGCGGTACACGCAGGCGAAACGCCACGCGTCGCGGCGCAGCGCCGGCTCGTGCTCCGCCAGCTCCTCGGCGTTCCAGTGGAAGTGCCGGTCGGCGGCGTCGACCGCGCCGAGCTTCTCGTAGGTTCCGATCCCCGCCCGGAATTTGAGCAGCCCCGCCCAGGAGCGGGCGGGCACCACCATCCAGCAGCGCTCCGCCAGGTGCGGCGCCAGGGCGAAGACCCGCTTGCGCTCGAGCGCGGTCTCGCGGACCAGCGCGACGTCGCCGAGCGCCAGGTAGCGCAGGCCGCCGTGGATCAGCTTCGAGGACCGGCTCGAGGTGCCGGACGCGAAGTCCTCGGCCTCGAGGAGGGCGGCCGAGAGGCCCCGGAGCGCGGCCTCGCGCAGGATGCCGCCGCCGGTGATCCCACCGCCCGCCACCACCACGTCGAAGGTCCGCTCCTCCAGGGCGTCCAGGAGGCGGGAGCGGTCGGGGGTGGCGAGGCTCGCGCTCATCGGCGACACGAGCGTAACCGATGCGGGCGCGCCGGCGCGTCCCCCGGCTCTCGGGCGGTTGGCGGCCGGCCCCGCGATCGTCCACGCTGCTCGCGTGGCCCGCCCGCCGGGCCGCGCAGAGGAGGTTCGGCATGAGCGAGATCCGGCTGACGTCGCTCGCGCCCGGCGGCGGTTGAGCCCGCAAGCTCGGCGCCGCGGACCTGGTCGAGGTCCTCCGCAGCCTCGCGCCTTTCTCACACTCCTGGGTGGATCCCGACACCGGCCCGCTCGAGGACGCGGCGGTGGTGCGTCCGCCGTGCGGCCCGCCGCTCGTGCTCACGGTGGACTTCATCACGCCGGTGGTGGACGACCCGGCGACCTTCGGAGCCGTGGCGGCGGCCAACGCACTCTCCGATGTGTATGCCATGGGCGGCGAGCCCCAGGTGGCGCTCGCCGTCTGCGGCTACCCGGCGGACCGGCTGCCCCGGGAGACGCTGGTCCGCATCTTCCAGGGCGGCCGGGACAAGGCCGCGGAAGCCGGCTGTGCCATCGTCGGCGGCCACACCATCGTCGACCCGGAGCTCAAGTACGGCCTCTGCGTCGTCGGGAGCGTGGACCCCGGCCGCGTGCTCACCCACACGCATGCGCGGGTCGGCGATCGGCTGGTTCTGACCAAGCCCCTCGGCCTCGGCGTGGCCTCGCAGGCCCTGCGAAGCGATCGCCTGACCGGAGACGAGCTCGCCCGTGCCGTCGCGGTGATGACCCGCCTCAACCGCGACGCCAAGGAGGCGGCGCTCGCCGCCGGCGTGCGCGCGGCGACGGACGTCACGGGCTTCGGCCTCCTCGGGCACCTGCGCCATCTCCTCCTTGGCTCCGGCGTGGCGGCGCGCCTTGCCGCCGGCGCCGTGCCCGTTCTCGATTTCGCGCGCCCGCTCGCGGAGGAGGGACTCCTCCCGGGCGGGAGCCGTCGCAATCTCGAGTACGTGCGCGCCTCGACCCGCTTCGATCCCGAGGTGGACGACGTGACACGGGATCTCCTCGCCGATGCCCAGACCTCCGGCGGGCTCCTCCTGGTCGTTCCCCGCCAGCGGACCGCGCTCCTCCTCGACGAGCTCGAGCGCCGCGGCGCGCTCGCCCGCGCGGTGGTGGGCGAGGTGACGGCGGGGGAGCCCGGGGCGATCGAGGTGATCGCCTCGAGCGAGCTGTAGCCGCCTCCAAGAAAGGGTTTTCCCTCACTGGGGAGAGCCCTGCCGCACGGCGCGTTGCAGGAGCTCCGTCGCCGGCTCCGTCGCATCCGCCGCTGAGCGGGGAAAGGCCGTTCCTCGGCGACGGAACCGCCGTTCCCCTGTCGCCGCCGGCACCCCGCCACCGACGAGCGTTTCCTCGCGGCGACGCGGGGTTGCGCAGACGCTGCGGGGCGCTCAGGCTGGCCCTGGATTTGCAGCTCCCAACGCCTGGCCCGCTCGCCGACCGGCGGGCCGCTCTGGGAAGGCGTTCTGGGGAAGGGGAGGTCGGGAGGGCCGGCCTGCTTGCCGGCCGCGGATGCCGGGCCGCTCCACAGGCTCCGGCGCACGCGATGACGAACCGGAAGGGGTGCCGTCGGATGAGGGGTGGTCCGGAGCGGGCCACCCCTCTCTTCTCCGATCCCGCGCTTCGGCCGGACCTCCTGCCGCCGGCTTGAAGGCCCGCGGCGCCCTCGCCAAGCTCCGAGCAGGCGTCCGACGATGGGGAGCATGATTCTCGCGCGCTTTCGTGCTCGCGCCGAGGCGGCGTGGCGGCACGCCAACCGACGCTGGGCCCCCTGGCTCTCGCTCGCGAGCGGGATCGCGACGGCGGTGCTGTGGCGGCGCGGGATCGACGTGGTGCGCGCGTCGCTCGCGCTCGGCTCGACGGCCGGCGTGGTGGCGGCGATCTCGCTCTTCCCGAGCGGGACCCCGCGGCCCTCGTTGGAGGATCCCTGGCGGCGCCGCCTGCGCGCGGCGGCGGGCTTCCTCGGCGTGGGCCTGGCGCAGAATGCCCTCTGGTTCGTGATCCCGTTCTACGTCCTCGCGACCACCTGGCCGTCGCGCAACGCCCCCTTCACCCTGCTGCTCGGCTCGCTGGCGGTGCTCTCGTGCTTCGAGAGCCCGTTCCGCCGGCGGGTCCTCGAGCATCGTCGCCGCGCCGCGGCCTTCGTGGCGCTGACCGCGTTTGCGGCGCTCCAGCTCCTGCTTCCCGTGCTGACCGGGATCCCGCCGCGTCACGTGGTCCTCGCTTCCGGCGGGCTGGCGGCGCTCGCGGCCATGCCCCTGGCCTGGCCGGGAGCACCGCGCGGAGTGCGCTTTGCAGCGGCGGGAGCCGCCGCCGTGCTGCTCGGAGCCGGCCTCGCCCGGATCCTCCTGCCCTGCCTCGCGCCTGCACCGCTGCGCCTGCGGGGCGTGAGCTTCGCCCTCGGACACAGCGAGCTCGAGCCGGCGGCACCGCTCCGCCGGGTCCCTCAGGACGGAGGCCCGATCTACGTGTTCGCCGCGGTGGAGGCGCCGGCCGGAGTCCACGAGAGCGTGCGGCTCGCGCTGCGGAGCGGAGGGCATACCCTCGTCAGCCGGGCGCTGGAGATCGAGGGCGGACGCTCCGGCGGCTATCGGCTGTGGGCGGAGCTCGCGGCGGAGCCGGGCTGGCCGCTCGTGGCGCAGCTCCGCACCGAGGGCAACCAGCTGGTCGGCGACGCCATCCTGGCGCCGGCGCCGGCCTCGCCTGCCCCTTCCGACACTCGGGAGAGTACGCCGTGAGCATCCCCGTCTTCGTCGGATCCGCGTTCGTCGCGGGCTACCCGGAGGGCGGCGGTGCCTTCTGGGTGCCGCTGCACTGGCTGCTCGGCCTGCTCGCCCACGGCCTCGACGCCTGGTGGCTCGAGTGCCTGTGGACCCGGGGAGACGCCGCCCGCGACCGCGAGTGCATCGAGAGCTTCCTGCACGCCACCGCGCGCCTCGGGGTGGGCGACCGGGTGGCGCTGCTCTATCTGCCCGAGGGCACCCGCGACGATCCGCCGCGCCGGATCCAGCACTTCGGACTCGACGCGGAGGGGCTGCTGGCGCGAGCGCGAGACGGTGTGCTCGTGAACCTCGCCCACGGCATCACGCCGCCGCTGCGCGTGGGCTTCGCGCGCACGGCCCTCTTCGACATCGATCCCGGGCCGTTCCAGGTCTGGGCCCGGCAGGTGGATCTCGGGGTGGGGCGCCACGACGTGCATCTGACCCTCGGCTGGCATCTCGGCTTCCCCGACTCGCCGGTGTCGCTCGGCGGTGTCGCATGGGAGCGGCTGTGGCCGGCGGTGCACCTGGAGGCCTTCCCCGACCAGGCGGCCCAGGGCGCGGGCGCCCGCTGGACCACCGTCACGCAGTGGTGGAACGAGCAGGCGGCCTGGGACGGTGACGACTGCTACGACTGCAGCAAGCGCACGGGCTTCCTGCGCGTGCTCGATCTGCCGGCGCGCACGGGCCTGCCCCTCGAGCTGGCGGTGAACCTGCATCCCGGCGAGACCGAGGACCGCGCGCTCCTGGTGCGCCACGGCTGGCGCCTGGCGGATCCCGTTCGGGTGGCGGGAACGCCGGAGGCCTTCCGCCGCTACGTCCAGGGATCGCGGGGCGAGCTCAGCGCCGCCAAGCCCGCCTACGTGAAGGCGCGCTCGGGCTGGGTCAGCGACCGCACGGTGGCGTATCTCGCGAGCGGGCGACCCTGCGTGCTGGAGGACACGGGGGCCGCGGAGCACCTGCCCGGGAGCCCGGGCCTGCGCTTCTGGCGCGACCGCGACGAGGCGGTCGAGGCCCTGGGCGCGGTCGAAGGCGATCTGCCGCGGGCGGCTCGGGCGGCGCGTCGCCTGGCCGAGGAGGTCTTCTCCACCCGCGCCCAGGTGCCCCGCCTGCTGGCCGCCCTCGGCCTCTAGCGGGGGCCTCCGCCGCCCCTCGCCGTGGCGCCGGGGGCCCCACGAGGCCCTTGAGTCGGCCCGCCCATCCGGTGATCCTTGCGCGCGGCTCGAGCGGGGCCCCGGGCGGCGCGGCGCGGGGCCCGCTCCGGTGGCCCGGCGTGGGAGCGGAGTCGATGTTGCGGCGGAGCGGGGTCGGGTTGGCGCTGATGCTCGGGCTCGCCGGCTGCATGACGGTGCCTCCCTGGAGCGTCCCCCCGGCGCGCCTCGCGCCGAGTCGCTTCGTCGCGCGGCGACTGCCGTCGCACCTGCGTGTCGTCCTGAGCTTCGACGACGGGCCCTCGAACGAGCGCGATCGCTCGCTCGGGCTCGACGCGCAGGGTCTCCCCGACACGCCGACCGAGCGCGTCCTCGACGTCCTCGCGGCGGAGCACGTCAGCGCGGCCTTCTTCGTGCTGACCGGCCCCGACCGGGAGTTCTGGAGCGAGCATCCGCACGGCGAGACTCCGCTCGGCCTGCAGCTCCTCGAGCGCGAGGCGCGCGAGGGGCATCTCCTGGCCTGCCACTGGGGCGGGGCGTACCGCGATCAGCGCCGGCTGCACGTGGCGAGCCTGGCCGAGCCGGCCTACGACGCCGACGGTGACGGCCGCATCGACCGCGTCACGCTCCCCGGCAATGCGCTCGAGAGCGAGCTCCTGCAGTGCATGGAACGCGTCTCGCAAGCCTACACGGCGGCAGGTCGGCCCGGCGAGGGCGCCGAGTTCGTGCGTCCCCCGCTCTGGATCTACCGCCAGGGTCCGTTCGACGCGCGTCCCACCTACCGCGCCCTCGGGCTCCACATGATCCTGACCGACGCCCGGATCTACGACGGAGGGCTCGCCTCCTTCCCGCGCCTGCGCACGCACTGGATGACCAGCGACCTCCGGCGCGCGGTGATGCTCGGCGAGCGGGATCTGGTCGTGGCGCTCCACGACACCCAGCCGGGGACGGCCGCGAGCCTCGAGACCACCCTGGCCACCATCCGGCAGGACCTCGCGCAGATGGGCCTGCACGAAGGCAGGGACTGGGATTTCACGCGCACGGCCGAGGAGGTGCGCGAGGTGCTGCGCGCCAAGCGCTGGTGAGGTGGCGGGGTCCGGGAGCGCGTTCCCGGCTGCGTTCGGGCTCGAGCATCGCCAAAAAGCGTGAGGGACGTCACATGTTCGTGACTTCCGGGCACCCACGTTCTAGGCTGCGTTCGCGCCGCCCACGGAGGATCCTGCCATGCGCCGCTTGCTGCTGATGATCCCGCTGCTCTTCCTGTCCACGCCGGCCTTCGCGTGGGACTTCTACTCCTTCTTCGACAACCACAACGATCGCACGGGGGGGAACTGTCAGACGCCGCCGGCCGTACCCGAGCCCGGAGCGGCCCTGCTCTTCGCGGCGGGCGCCGGCCTGGTCGGCTGGCGAGTGGGCCGCCGCCAGCGCTAGCCCGGCGCCGCGCCCAGCGGTCGAGACCCGGCTTCCCCCACCCGCGCCGTTCGCAGCGGGGGACCCCCCTGTGGCATGGTCCCGGGTGGGGGGACTCCGCCGCTCACTGCGGCCGAGGGCGTTCTCCGCCGGCCCCCTGGAGAGGGGACGTGCGGGTCGTCTTCGTCGCCGACAGCCTGGAGGACGGGCTCTGGGCGGAGCCCGTGCGCCGGGCGCGACGCCCGGCAGCGACGCCCGGGCGCGACCCCATGCGAGGCTAGGACGGCGTGCCGGACGCCGGGCTCGTCGTCGGCACGCTGGTCTTCCTGGCGACCGCCGTCGTCACGGTCCCGCTCTGCCGCGCGCTCCGTGTGAGCCCGATCCTGGGCTATCTGGCGGCGGGGCTGGTGCTCGGGCCGCACGGGCTCGGCGTCGTGCAGGAGAGTGCGCCCCTTCACGCGCTCTCCGAGGTGGGCCTTCTCTTCCTGCTCTTCGCCATCGGGCTCGAGCTCTCGCTCGACCGCCTGAGCGCGCTCCGGCGCTGGGCCCTCGGCCTCGGCTCCGCCCAGGTCCTGGCCACCGGTGTGGTGCTGGCAGCGGTCGCCGCGCGCTGGCTTCCCTCGCGAGCCGGCGCCCTGGTGGTGGGCTTCTCCCTCGCGCTGTCCTCCACCGCCGTCGTGCTGCAGCTCCTGCGCGAGCGCGGCGAGCTCGGGCGCCGACATGGCCGAGTGTCGCTCGCGGTGCTGCTCTTGCAGGATCTGGCGGTGGTTCCGATCCTGCTCGGGATCTCGCTCGTGACGAACGGGAGCGAGGGGATCGCTCCTGCCCTCGGAGCGGCGGCGGCGCGCGCGGCGGCGGCGGTCGCGGTCCTGGTGGTTGCCGGCCGACTGCTGCTGCGGCCGCTCTACCGCGCGGTGGCCGCCACGCGACACTCGGACGTGCTGCTGGCCCTGACGCTGCTGGTGGCGCTCGGCACCGCGGCCGCCACCCGGGCCATCGGGCTCTCGAGCAGCCTCGGCGCGTTCCTGGCGGGACTGCTGGTGGCGGAGACCGAGTACCGTCACCAGGTGGAGGCCGACGTCGAGCCCTTCCGCGGGCTCCTGCTCGGCCTCTTCTTCCTGGGCGTCGGCGTCTCGATCGATCTCCCGCTGGTGCGGGTGCACGCGGGAGCCCTCGTCCTGCTGGTCCTCGGCGTGCTGCTCGGGAAGAGCGCCATCCTCTATCCGCTGGCGCGCGGCTTCGGACTGCCGCGGCATCAAGCGGCCCGCGTCGCGCTGCTCCTGGCCCAGGCGGGGGAGTTCGCCTTCGTCTCCCTGGATCTCGCCCGGGCGCGGCACTTGATCGGTGCTGCGGCGGCGAGCGTCCTCCTCGCCGCGGTCGCCCTGACGCTCTTCGCCACGCCGGCCCTGGCGGCGCTCGCGCGACGTGCCGACGAGGCGTTCGCGCCGGACGAGACGGAGGCAGCGGCGAGCGCCCTGGCCGAGGAGACGCGGGATCTCGAGGGCCACGCGGTGATCGGGGGCTGCGGCCGGGTGGGGCACGTCGTGCTGCGGGTGCTGGCGCAGCAGGGAGTTCCGGCGGTGGGTCTCGACGTCGATCCCGGTCGGGTGGCCGAGCTGCGCCGCATGGGCCTCCCCGTCTTTCTGGGCGACGTGGCGCGCAAGCAGGTGCTGGAGGCCGCGGGCCTGGAGCGCGCCCGCGTGGCCGTCGTGACCATCGATCAGCCCGATGCGGCCGAGGCGCTCTGCGCCATCCTGCGCCGGGACCATCCGGACCTGCGGATTCTGGCGCGGGCGCGCAACCGCGAACGCGTGCGGCGGCTGCTGCGGGCCGGCGCCGACGGAGCCGTCGCCGAGGCCCTCGAGGGCTCGCTCGAGCTCTCCGGGCGCGTGCTCGAGATCCTCGACCAGCCCCGCGAGGAGATCGATCGCATGCTGGACGGGCTGCGCGAGAACGACTATGCCCGGATCGAGGAATGGCGCATCCCCGAGGCCGGATCCGGCCGGGAGCGCCACCCCAGCCATCATCAGGGAGTGTAAGGATGGCTCGCCCCCCTCGCAGGCTCCTTCGTGCGCTGGCGCCGCTGTCCGGCCTGACGCTGGAGGTCCTGCTGCTCGCGTGTGGGCTGAGCCCCGCGCGGCCGGCGACGCCGCGCCGCGAGACCGTCCTCATGACCGAGGCCGACGACGCGCGGGCGGGCGAGGAGCAGGCGAGGGCGGTCGCGGCCGAGATGGGGCTGGTGGTGGAGCCGAAGCTCCAGGCGCTGGTCCAGACCGTCGGAGAGCGACTGGCGCGCCAGGCGCCGCCCCGCGCCTTCACCTACCGCTTCCAGATCGTCGACCAGTGGAGCCCGAACGCCTTCGCGCTGCCGGGGGGCGCGGTCTTCATCTCGCGCGGCGCGCTGGCCCTGAGCAGCTCGGAGGACGAGCTGGCCGGGGTCCTGGGCCACGAGATCGCGCACGTGGCGCTGCGACACGCCGCGGCGCGCCAGGCGGTGGAGCGCGGCCTCGGTCCCTTCGCCCTCGGCTTCGGCGGCGCGCGGTACCTCGCGGCCTTCAGCCGCGAGCAGGAGAGCGAGGCGGACGAGGCGGGACAGCGGATCGCCGCGGCGGCCGGCTACGATCCGCGGGGCCTGGCCAGCTTCCTGCAGAAACTCCGCAACTCCGAGCGTCTCCTGCTCGGCGCCTCGCGGCTCCCGACCTTCTTCGACACCCACCCCTCCACCACCACGCGCTTCGCCGACATGGCGGAGAGCGCGGAGCACCTGAGGTGGAAGCGCGTCGAAGGCGTGGCCGGCGATCCCGCGAGCTACCTCGCGCGTCTCGAAGGGCTCGTCATGGGTGACGATCCCTCCGAGGGCTTCTTCCGCGGCAACCGCTTCCTGCACCCGGACCTCGACTTCACGCTGGTCTTCCCCGACGGCTGGACCGCAGTGAACACGCCCGCGGCGGTCGGTGCGGTGGCGCCGCAGGGAAACGCGCGCGTCGCGCTCGAGCTCGCGGCCGAGGGAACCGATCCCCAGACGGTGGCCCGCGAGTTCCTGCGCGTGGAGGCGCCGCGTCTGCACGCCGAGGTGCAGGACGCGCGTGCCCTCACGATCGCGGGCCTCCCGGCGTTCGAGGTGAGGGGCTGGCTCCCGACGCCCGCCGGGCTGATCGCGGGTCGCATGACCTGGCTCGGCTACCGCGGCCGGGTCTACGAGGTGAGCGCCGCCGCGGTGGGGGCGGGGGCCCCCCAGAGCCTCGAGCTCAGCCGCATCGCGGTGCGAAGCTTCCGCCCGCTCACCCCCGAGGAGCGGAGCTCGGTGCAGGTGATGCGCCTGCGCGTGGTGCAGGCGCATCGCGGAGAGACCCTGGGCGACGTGGCGCACCGCGCGGGGAGCGCGCTCGATCTCGAGCGCACGGCGCTGGCGAACGGCGTGTTTCCCGAGACCCGGCTCGCTCCCGGAACCCCGATCAAGGTGGCGGTGGCCGAGCCGTACGTCGCGCGCGCCGCCGGGCGCTGAGCCCGCAGGTCCGGCCGCGCGCAGCTCGCCGCTGCGGATCCACCCGACCCGGGCTCAGGGCGGCGGCCGGAAGCCCTGGGCCTGCAGCAGGCGCGAGGCGGTCTCTCCGCGCAGGAAGTCCAGGAAGCGGCGCGCGGCCTCGGGACGCCGCGATCCCGCCACCTGCGTCGCGGCGTACACGATGCGCGGTCCCTCGTCCGCGGGCACGCCGAAGGCCACCCGCGCCGTGCGCGCCAGGCGCGCATCGGTGGCGTAGACGAGCGCCGCGTCGGCGTTCCCGAGGTCGACGGCGGCGAGCGCGGCGCGCACGTCCTCGGTGCGTAGCAGGCGCGGCGCCAGGGCGTCGAGGAGGCCTCGCGCGCGCAGCCACTCCCGCGCGTAGTGGCCGGCGGGCACGGCCTCGTCGGGGACCGCGAACCGGCGCACCGCGGGCCCGCGGAGATCCTCGGGGCGACGCAGCGACGCGACGCTTTCGGGTGTCGCCACGAGCACCAGCCGGTTGGAGGCGAAGAGCGTGCGGTTCGCCGGTCGGGCGAGCCCCGCCGCCTCCAGGGCCTCGACGCTCTCGAGATCGGCGGCCGCCAGCACGTCGATCGGCGCGCCCGCCCGGATCTGCTGGGCCAGCGCGCTGGAGGCCCCGAACGCGAGCTGGACTCGCGGCCCGCCGGCAGCCTCGAAGGCCCGCGCCAGCTCGCCGAACGCCTCGCGCAGACTCGCCGCAGCCGCCACGACGAGCTCGTCGCTGGCCTGCGCGCGGGAGGGCGCGACGAAGCCGAGCGCCAGGGCCAGGAGCCCCGTCGCGAGCGCGCGCCGTCGGCGGGTGCGCGCGCGGCGGTCCGGCTCCGGCCGCGGCATCGCCCGCGGGTCCGACCTCGCTCGGTGTAGGCCGAGCGGGAGCCTGCGGCGCGCCGCGCAGTCCGGGTCGCGGCGCAGCCGCGCCGGCTCGACGCCGTGCCGGCTCCTCCCCTCCCGGAGCGCGTGTCGCATGCGGTCTCCCGACGCCGGCGATGGCTCGACCCATGTTACCCGGCCGCCTCTCGTGTACGCTCGCCGTCATGACCGAGAGCCGAACCGGACGCGTCGCGACGCTCCCGCCGGATCCGCCCGAGGTGGCGCCGGTGCGAGCGGGAGAGGAGCTCGACGCGGTCCGGGTGGAGGCCTGGATCCGGGAGCGCATGTCCGATCTCCCGTCGCCACTTCGCGTGGAGCAGTTTCCGGGCGGCCACGCCAACCTGACCTACCTGCTGCGCTTCGGCGAGCGCGAGCTCGTGCTGCGACGGCCGCCCTTCGGGCCGGTGGCGCCCGGCGCACACGACATGGCGCGGGAGTTCCGGGTGCTCTCGAAGCTCTGGCGCGTCTTCGATCGCGCGCCGCGGGCCTACCTGCTGTGCGAGGACCCGGCGGTGATCGGCGCGATCTTCTTCGTGATGGAGCGCCGCCGCGGCGTGGTCATCCGGAACTCGATCCCGGCGGAGCTCGCCCGACACGAGGACGTGGCGCGCCGCGTGAGCTTCGCGCTGGTGGACGCGATGGCCGACCTGCACGACGTGGACTACCACGCGGCCGGCCTCTCCGACCTCGGGCGGCCCGAGGGCTTCGTGCGGCGCCAGGTCGAGGGGTGGCACAAACGCTGGCAGCTCGCGAAGCACGCGGAGGTGCCGGAGATGGAGGCGCTCCACGCCTGGCTCGCCGCGAACCTCCCGGGATCCCCGGGCGCGAGCCTGGTCCACAACGACTTGAAGCTCGACAACTGCCAGTTCGATCCGGATCGCCCGGACCGCGTGAAGTCGATCTTCGACTGGGACATGACGACCCTCGGCGATCCATTGGTCGATCTCGGGACGCTCCTCGGCTACTGGAGCGAGGGACAGAGCCCGAGCCCGGAGGGCGGGAGCGTGTCGCTGGTGGCGGGGCCCGGCTTCCCGAGTCGCGACGAGATGGCCGCGCGCTACGCGAACCGACGCGACGTGCCGTTGCGTGCGCTCGGCTGGTACGAGGCGTTCGCCCTGTGGAAGACCGCGGTGGTGGTGCAGCAGATCTTCATCCGCTGGAAGCGCGGCCAGACGCAGGACGCACGCTTCGCGCAGATGGACCAGCGCGTTCCCCTGCTGGCGCGCCTCGCGGCGAAGCGCGCCGAGTCCGCCGGCGCCTAGTGCTCCGCGCCCGGGCGCCGGGAAAGCGGCGGGAAGGCGGGCGGCCGCTTCTCGAGGAAGCTCGAGACCCCCTCCTTGAAGTCCGGCCGGCCGAAGGAGGCCAGCATGCGGCGATTGGCGTCCGTCACGGCGCTGCGCAGGTCGCTCTCGTAGGCCGCGTAGACCTGCGCCTTCATCTCGGCCATGGCGGCCGGCGAGCAGTTCTGCACCAGATCCCGCGCGTAGGCCAGGGTCTCGGGGAGCAGGCGCTCGGGACCGGTCACCCGGTTCACCAGGCCGAGCCCGAGGGCCTCCTCCGCCAGGAAGACGCGACCCGAGAGCAGCAGATCCAGCGCCACGGCGTGGCCCACCAGGCGCGGCAGGAGCCAGGAGATGCCGTGCTCCGCCACCAGACCGCGTCGCGCGAAGGCGGTGGTGAACTTCGCGCCGGCGGCGGCGAAGCGCAGGTCGCAGGCCAGCGCGAGCACCAGACCGATCCCGGCGCAGGGGCCGTTGATCGCCGCGATCAGTGGCTTGCGCAGCGAGAGCGGGTACACCTGAGAGCGTCGGTCTCCTTGTGCCGCGCCGGCATCGTTGCCCTGCAGCACCTCCATGTCGGCCCCTGCGGTGAAGCCGCGTCCGGCGCCGGTCACCACCACCGCGCGCACGTTCTCGTCGTCCTCGGCCTGCTCGAGCCGGTCGAAGTAGCGGGTCGCGAGGGCGGGCGTCCAGGCATTGAGCCGCTGCGGGCGGTTCAGCGTCAGGAGCGCCACGCCCTCGTGTCGCTCGTAGAGCACTAGATCCTCGGATCCCGTCCCGCTCGTCTGGTCCGCCATGGCTCCTCCTGGGTTCCGTCGGGGCCGGCGCGACGAGCGCCGGCCCGCGTCGGTGGAGCCTACCCGAGGCGTACGGCCGGCGCGCGGGAGCCCGCCCGCGCCCGAGCCGGTCGAGGCCGGGTGGCCGCGCGGGCTCGCCTTCCACGACGCCCTTGTCGCCGAGGGGCCGGACGGCCTAGGGTGCGGCGGCAGCGTCCGGGGCCGGCGCGAGGTCGGCCGCCCGGGCCCCTTGCGGAGGAGCTGCCGTGTTCCGCTTCGCCCTGCTCGCCCTGGCCCTCATCGCCGGGCTCCTCGCTCCCGCCGCACGCGCGCAGGAGCAGGGCCCGCCCGAGCATCTGGTGGACCTCTACATGAAGGCGCTCAAGGGCGAGCGCCACTTCACGCTCGACGTCGACGTGGAGCAGCCGCGGGCTCCGGGCTACGAGAAGCTCGCGACGGAGCTCGAGGCGGAGGTGCGAAAGGAGCTGGCCGGCGCCGGGCTTCCGGCGGAGGTCGAGCCGAGCGACTGGCGCAAGCTCCCGACCCTGGTCGTCTTCGTCGGCCTGGCGCAGAACGAGGGGAGCCCCGTCGGCGGCTTCTCGACCAGCGTGGAGTTCCAGCAGAAGGCGGAGCTCTCCTCGCACGCGGGCGTGCTCACCGCGACACCCACGTTCAAGACCGCGCGCTGGGGCATCTATCGGGACGGTGACACCGCGCACATCCGCCGCGGGATCGCGGAGGACGTGACATCCTTCGTCGACTTCTGGAAGCGCGCCAACACGTCGGGCAAGTGAGCGCGGCGGCGCGCGCGCCGCCGCGCTCGCGTGTCGCCCGCCCGTCAGTTCACCTGGTGCTGGGCGTCGTGCTTCTGGCGGTAGATCCGCCGCGAGAGGCGGTTCTGCTGGTGGCGGATCGTCGCGCGATCGCCGGCCGTCAGCGTGCCGCCGTTGGCCGCGCGCATGTTCCGCTCCTCGTGGTTGAGGGCCGTCTGCTGCTTCTCGAGGCGCGTCGTCTCGCGCGGCGTGAGCGAGCCGTTCGCCACGCCCTGGCCGATGCGCTGCTGCTGAATGTGCTTGCGCTGCTGGATCGTGTGCGGGGGCGCGGTCGTGTCGTCCGCGAGAGCGGGCAGCGCTGAGGCGACACCCGCCACCAGGGCCAGACCGGGCACGAGAACGCGCAGGATGCTCGGGATCTTCATGCGAAGCCTCCAATCGTGTCGCGGCGTCCGGGAGCCGGATGACTCCGGACCGTGCCGGGGTCGCGCGCGCCGGATTCGCCTCGGCCCTGCAACCGGCGGGCGCGCCGGAGGTTGCGGCGCTCGAGGCGCCATTCCCTCCCGGCCCGGCCGGACGCGGCGTCCGCGGCCGAGTTGCCTCTCGTCTTCCGGCTCCTCGGCGGTCTATGCTCCGGCCCGGCGGCGAGCCCGTCGAGCGGGCTCCGGCACAACCACCTCCCGCCTCCGGGAGAGGAGGAGACGATGACGACCTTGCTCTTCGACGGGCGAACCACGGAGCTGGAGGGCGCGGAGCAGCGGGGGGCGGAGCTCTGGGTGCGCCGCGCGCAGCTCGAGGCCGCCACCGGCTGGGAGCTTCGCCCCGAGGGTCTGTGCCAGGGCGAGGTCTGCGTCCCCGTACCGTCCGGCGCCCGCTGGAGCGACGCCGAACGCGTGTCGGTCACGGCCTTCGCCCGCCACCTGCGGCGGCCGGTGCTGCACGAAGCCGCCCACGACGTCTGGTCGGTCGGTCCGGAGCCGGGCGGCTCGCGCCTCGCCAGCGGCATCGCTCCCGACTTCACGTTGCCGGACTTCGAGGGACGTCTGCACTCGCTCTCGCAGTACCGCGGGAAGAAGGTGCTCCTCATGACCTGGGCCTCGTGGTGAGGCTGCCGCCACGACCTGCCCGTGTGGCAGGGCATCTACCAGGAGCTCCGCGATCGAGGCCTCGTGATCCTGGCCATCGCGCTCGATACGGCCGGCGAGGCGGCGGCCGGCGCCTTCGCCCGCGCGGGCGACGCCGGTCCGCTCGGTCCCCTGGCCAAGCGGATCATGGGCTGGAGCGACGACCTCTGGTCGCGCGCGGGCCGTCCGACGTACCCGTGTCTTCTCGACGCGCAGCACGCGGTGGCCGAGCTCTACGACATCACCAACGTGCCGATGGCGGTGTGGATCGACGAGGAGGGACGCATCGTGCGGCCGCCCGAGACGGCCGGAGCCTTCGACGTCGTACGACACATCGACGTGACCACGTTCGGCATCCCGGACGAGGTGGCGAGCCAGGGGGAGCGGGTCCGCAGCCGCTACGTGGACGCCGTACGGGACTGGGTGCACCACGGTCCTCGCAGCCGCTTCGTGCTACCGCCGCAGGAGATCGCGCGGCGCAGCCGCGGGCCGGGCGAGGCGGCCGCCCGGGCGCACGCCTGCTTCCAGCTCGGGGCCTGGCTCTGGCGACGCGGCGACGCCGGCGCCGCGCGGCCCTGGCTCGAGGAGGCGGTGCGGCTGCGCCCGGAGAGCTGGACCTTCCGGCGCCAGAAGCTCGCCGTGGCCGACGCGGCGGCGATCGGGAACTTCGCCGCCGGACCCGAGTACTGGGAGGCGGTGCAGGCGCTCGGCGACCGGCCCTACTACGTCCCGCCGGACCTCGGCGACGATTCCTGAGCTCCTGCTGCGTCACTCCTCCGCGTAGTAGGGTGCGACCTGGTCGAGGAGCTCCCGCGCCTTCTCGATCTTGGCGAGCGTGGCCTCGGGGATCATTCCCTTGCGACCATTCTCCGCTGCATCGCGCCGCAGCGTCTGGATGCGCTGGAAGATCGGCGCCGTGGCGTCACGGTCCTCCCCCTTCGCGAGAGAGGAGGCGAGCTGCTGCGTCGTGTACTGGAGGAGTCGCAGGTCCTCTCGCGCCTGGTACTGCGCCCGGCGCGACGGGCCCGGCGGCTGATCCGGGTTCTTCTGGACCTCGATCCTGAGGTCCTTCGTCGCCGCAGCGAGCTGCCTGGCCAATTGGGTCACTCGCCCCTGGTCCCACTTCGCCGCCTCCGCGAAGGCCGGCGAAGCGCAGAGCGCCAGCCCCGCCACCAGCCCGAGCCATGCAACCCCCGATCGGATTCGCCCAGCCATTCCCTCCCTCCTCCTCCCGACGGCGCACCGTCGTCCCTGGACCGCAGGCTCCGTTCAGGCTCCGCCCGGCCCGAGGCCCTGGTTCGCCGTGCCGAACAGGCTCGCGGGGTCCAGGCTCCGCTTGAGCGCGCGCCGCGCCTCCAGCGCGGCCGGCGAGACGATTCCGGGCAGGAAGCGCTCGCGGAGCTGTCCCACCCCGTGGTGGTGCGAGAGCGAGCCGCCGGAGCGCAGCACCTCGTCGCGGGCGGCGCGCTCGATCTCCGCGTAGACCTCGCTCGGGCGCTCCACGCCCTTGTAGTAGAACGCGAAGTAGAAGTACACGCAGACGCCGGTCGGATAGACCTGTGTCACGCGACAGGTGACGAAGGGGCGGCCGGGGAGGCCGCGCTTCTGGTGCTCCTCCCAGATGCGACGCTTCACGTTGTCGCAGAGCGCGAGCACGTCGCCCCACGGCACCGAGGTCTCGAACGACTCGCCCAGGATCCAGTGATCCATCACGAAGTCGCGGATGTAGGCGATGCCGAAGGTGAGCTGGTAGCCGCGCTCGCCGTTCTCGCCGCCGGCCTTCATGCCTCCGTGGCGCTTTGCCAGGCCGTAGACCGAGGCCTCCTGCTGCCGCACCTCGTCCCGACGGCCCTCGAAGACCAGGGTGCAGGCCACCATGCGGTCGACCGCGAAGCCGCGCACCCCGGTCACGAACCAGCGCTCGAGCCGGCTCTTGAGCGCCGCCGCGCCCCGGCGCGCCGGCTTCAGGGCCTGGCTGAACTGGAACTGCAGGTTGTCCACGAGGCGCACGCTCGCCGGCGGCGTGCCCTCCTGGGTCAGGTCGTACATGAAGGCGACGCCGTCCTCGAAGCTCGGGAAGACGATGGAGCCGTAGCGCTGCACCTCGGGCAGCGCGAAGAGCTTCACGGTGGCCTGGGTCACCACCCCGAGCGCGCCCTCCGAGCCGAAGAAGCAGACTCGCGGGTCGATGCCGATCGACTCGCGGGGCCACGGCGCGCGATGGGCGACGATTCCCTGCGCCGTCACCGCCCGCAGGTCGAGCACGAGATCCTCGATGTTGCCATAGCGATTCTTCTTCATGCCGCTCGCGTGGGTGGCGATCCAGCCGCCCAGGGTCGAGAACTCCACGCTGTCGGGCTCGTGGCCGAGGGTCAGGCCGAAGCGAGCCAGCTGCGCGAGGAGCGTGCGGCCCACCGCTCCGGCCTCGATCGCGGCCATGCGCGAGACGGGATCGAGCCACAGGATGCGGTTCATGCGCCGGAGGTCCATCGACACGATCGGGCGTCGCTCCTCCTGCGGGCAGCGCAGCGCCTCGCTCACGTTGGTGCCGCCGCCGAAGGGCACGAGGCAGGCGCCGTGGCGGGCCGCGACCTCCACCGCCGCCACCACCTCCGCTTCCGAGGTCGGCCACACCACCACGTCGGGCACGCGCGGCAGGCCGCCGTGTCGGATGGCGTAGATCTCCTCCTGCGTGTGCCCGTGACCATGGCGCAGGCGCTCGCGTGGCTCCTGGGAGAGCACGCCGCCGGGGAGCGCCGCGGCGAGGTCGTCGAGGAGGGCGCGTGGCGCCGCGGGCTCCGGCACGCGCGGCGGATAGGTCGAGGGATTCACGTCCCGCGGATCGAGGTCCACGCCGAGCGTGTCGCGCATCCACGGGAGCAGGCTCGGGAGCGGAGCGCCGGAAAGCGTGTAGCGCGCTCCGGCGAGCTCCACGTCGCCGCTCGGCCGCACCGTGAAGGCGGTGTCGGCGAAGCCCCAGCCATCGAAGCGCTCCGCGTCCTCGGCCGGCGGCGGCGGCGGGGGCTCCGGCACGATCCGTGCGCCGGAGCTCGGTGCCGCCCTCAACGGATGGATGGGGGATGCGGCAGTGACGGGGGATCGCGCCATGGTCCACTCCCTCCGGGTGAAGCCGAGGCTCCGGGGCCAGTCTCACCGATCGGCGGGTGGGAGGACAAGTCCCGGCCCTCGGGAGGCCGGGCCCCGCGGGCTTCGCGAACGAGAAGGCAAGCCGCGGAGCGCGCGGCGGGGGCGCCTGCTCGATCCTGGAGACGTTCCGGGATCGGAACCGAGGAGACCCACCCATGCACGATATGCTGGTGAGTGCAATGCAAGACACCGACGCCCGTTGGAAGGCGCTCCTGGCCCGCGACGACACGGCGGACGGACACTTCTTCTACGCCGTTCGCACCACGGGGATCTTCTGCCGGCCGAGCTGCGCCTCGCGCCGGCCGCGACGGGAGAACGTCCGCTTCTTCGAGAGCGCGAGCGCCGCGCAGGCGGCGGGCTTCCGGCCCTGCAAGCGCTGCGAGCCGACGACGCCCTCGCCGCTCGCCCGCTACGTGGCGGTGGTGGAGCGGGCCTCCGAGCGCCTCGGAGGCGACGAGCCCCGCCCGACGCTCGGGGCCCTCGCCCGGGAGGTCGGCATGAGCCCCTATCACTTCCACCGGGTCTTCAAGCGGATCACGGGTGCGACGCCGGGAGAGTACGCGCGGAGCGCGCGCCTCGGCCGCTTCGCGGCAGGGCTCGACGCCGGACGCCCCGTGACGGAAGCCCTCTACGCGGCGGGCTGGGGCTCGAGCTCGCGGGCCTACGAGGCTTCGGGCGCGCTCGGAATGACGCCCGGTGCGCGCCGGCGCGGCGGGCGCGGCGAGATCGTGCGCTTCGCGACCGCGAGTACGCCGCTCGGCTGGGTGTTGATCGCAGCCACCGCCCGTGGAATCTGCTCCGCGGAGCTGGGCGACGACCCGGCGGCGCTCGCCGCGGACCTGCGCCGGCGCTTTCCCGCGGCCGAGGTGCGAGAGGATCCCGGAGCGCTGCGCGACTGGACCGAGCCGATGGTGCGCTGCCTGGTCGCGGCCGGGCCGGCGCCGGAGCTCCCTCTCGACGTCCGCGGGACCGCGTTCCAGGCGCGTGTCTGGCGGGCGCTCCGGCGCATCCCGCCGGGTCGCACCGCGAGCTACGCCGAGATCGCCCGCGCGATCGGCCGGCCCGACGCGGTTCGCGCGGTGTCGCGGGCCGTCGCCGGCAATCGAGTGGCGGTGCTGGTGCCGTGCCATCGGGTGGTGCGAAGCGACGGGGCGCTTGGCGGCTATCGCTGGGGCGTCGCACGCAAGCGCGCGCTCCTCGAGCGCGAGGGCGCGGAGCTCGTGGCGTCGCCCACGCGCTCGCGCCGCCGGCGCGCCGCGGCCCGCCGGCGCCCGTGAGCGCCGCGGAGTCTCCCACGCCGTCGGCGACCGCGCGCGTGGCGGCTCTCGACTGGGAACGCCTCTCGACCTCGCTCGACGAGCACGGGTACGCCGTCGCGCCGGCGCTCCTCGACTCGAGCGAGTGTCGCGCGCTGGCGGCGCTGTACGGGGAAGAGGGCGCGTTCCGCAGCCGTGTCGTGATGGAGCGTCACGCCTTCGGGCGCGGCGAGTACAAGTACCTGCGCTACCCGCTCCCGCCGATCGTGGAGGCGCTCCGGCAGACGCTCTACCCGCGGCTGGCTCCGCTGGCCGAGCGCTGGCGCGTGCTGCTGCGCCGCGAAGGGAGCTTCCCTCCGACGCTCGACGAGTTCCTGGCGTGTTGCCACGCGGCGGGCCAGCGCCAGCCGACGCCGCTCCTGCTGCGCTACGAGGCCGGCGGCTACAACTGCCTCCACCAGGACCTCTACGGGCCGCTGGTCTTTCCGCTCCAGGCGACGCTCCTCCTCGGCGAGCCCGGCCGCGACTTCACCGGCGGAGAGTTCCTGCTGGTGGAGCAGCGGCCCCGCTCGCAGTCGCGCGGCGAGGTCGTGCCGCTGCGCCAGGGCGACGCCGTGCTCTTCGCGGCGAGCCAGCGACCGATCAGCGGAATCCGCGGACACTACCGTGTGACGCTTCGGCACGGCGTCAGCCGCGTCGTCTCGGGCTGCCGCCAGACCCTCGGCGTGATCTTCCACGACGCGAGCTGAGCCCGGCGAGGCCCAGGCGAGCGGAGCCGTCCGGGGCTAGCCGAGCCGGAGCGGGAGCGTGGTCGGCCCACGCAGCACCACCGAGGGCTTCCAGCCCGGTGGCTCCGTCGGTCCCTCGAGGTTCGGGAAGCGGCGCAGCAGCCCGCCGAGGGCCGCGCGGGCCTCGAGCCGGGCCAGCGCGGCGCCGACGCAGAAGTGATTGCCCAGGCCGAACGAGAGATGGCGGTTCTCGCTTCGCCCCACGTCGAAGCGGTCGGGCTGCAGGAAGCGCTCCGGATCCCGATTCGCCTGGGCGATGAGCGCCACCACGATGTCTCCCGGTCGCAGCCGGACACCGCGGAGCTCGACCGGTGCCACCACCGCGCGATCGGTGAGCTGCACGGGAGGCTCGAAGCGCAGGCACTCCTCGATCGCGCTGGGGAGGAGCGCCGGATCTTGGCGCATTCGCTCGCGCTCCTCCGGATGCCGCAGCAGCAGGAGGACGGCGTTCCCGATCAGATTGGTCGTGGTCTCGTGGCCGGCCGCCAGGAGGAGCGCGCAGAGCGAGATCAGCTCCCGCTCGTTCAGCCGCTCTCCCTCTTCTTCCGCGCCGATCATCGCGGAGACGAGATCGTCGCGCGGGCTGCGCCGGCGCTGCGCCAGGAGCTCGCGGAAGCAGGCGCCGAGCGTACGCAGCGCGCGCTTGGGCGGATCCAGCCCCTCCCGCCCGGAGAGCGGATCCAGGAGCTCGATCAGCTCCTCCGACGCCGAGCGGAATGGCGCCAGGCTCTCCGCGGGAACGCCCAGGAGCTCGGCGATCACGCGGGCGGGAAGCGGCTGCGCGAGATCGCGCACGAGCTCGATCTCGCCTTGGCCGGCCGCGCTGTCGAGGAGCTCGTCCACCAGCCTCTCCACCCGGGGGCGAAGCCGCTCGACCTGTCGTGGCGTGAAGGCCTTCGACACCAGTCCGCGCAGGCGCCGGTGTCGGGGGCCGTCGATCATGAGAAGGCTGTGGTCCAGGAAATCGACGAGCTCGGGCGTGTCGGCGGCGGCCCGCCGGAAGCGACGCATGAGCGGGACCGACTCCCGGTCCGTCGAGAAGGCGGGCTCGCGGAGCACTCGCTCGACGTCCTCGTAACGAGTCGCCACGTAGCCCCCGAGGAGCCGGAGGCGCGCGAGCCGCGGCTTCGCATGGAGACGCCGGTAGGCGGGGTAGGGATCCCGCCGGACATCGGGATGCCAGGGATTGACGGAGCCCGAGAGCGCGCCGGCGACGCGCATCAGCCCGGGGCTCGCCACCATTCGCTGCAGGAGACGGAGCACGGCTCTCCTCCGTCGGCCGGCACGAGCCTACCGCCGGGGGCCGGGCAGGGCCAAGCGGGCCTGGCCGATCCGGCTCCGCCCCTGCAGCGACCGCAACAGGGCGGGGGGCGGAGCGGGAAGAGGCCCGGCCGCCGCAGCGGCCGGGCCGAGCGGTCCCGCTGGGGTCAGGGCTGCGTCGTGGTCGGAGCGGTGCTCGAGCTCGAGCTGCCGCCGTCGTCCTCCGACCCGGTGGAGTCGGTGCCGCCGGCCGTATTGTCGTTGTTCGAGTCCTCGACCTGCACCTCGGTGGCGACGAAGCTCCCGAGCGTCCCCTGGACCTTCAGCTCGACGACCGGCGGAGAGGTGAGCGCGGCGAGGGCATCGCAGCTGGCGACGCCCTCGAAGCTCGTGTCGGAGGAGAGCAGGACCTGGATGCCGAGCACGCTGATGGCTCCGCTGGCCCCACCGTTGGGGCATTCGAGCGAATCCATCGGTCCGGCGATCCGGCCCTCGGGCTGTCCGCTCGGGCTCGAGGGCGCGGTCGTGCTCGAGTTGTGCGGCGCCATGCCCGGGCCGGCGAGACCGCGCCCGCGCGTGCCTCGCACGTGACTCGCCGCCCACGCGTCGCCCGCTGCGAGCGCGAGCACGCTGCCGAACAGGGCCGCGGCGGCCGTGATCTCGATCCCCCGCCGCGCAACGCGCCGACACCACTGCTGGCTCCCGAATCCTCTCTCCGTCTTCCGCATCCAGACCTCCAGGCGCCGTTGCGCTCCACGCGGCGGCGCTCGATCACCCCGTCCGTTCCCTGCGCTCGTTTCGTGCACGCGCTGGGTGCACTCGTTCCGTGGCTTCGCGAGACCTGATCGGCCGGCGCGCGCGCAACCTGACGGCTCCGCACGTCGTCGTCGTCGACGCTGTGTCGACTCCGGCGAATCACACGGAAATGTGACGAATCCCGGCGCTTTTTCCGTGTGGGGGATCACGGAACCGGTGGCCGCTGCGCGCGCCGCCTGAAGCCGGGCTGAACCTTCGCGCCGCGGGTAAACACCGTGTGGCGGGCGACCACATGGGGTGTCGCAGTCTGTCGGCTTGCCGAGGAGCTGTCCCGTTGCGACGCTGGCGTCGCTTCGAGGCCGGCCACGCGCGTGGAGCCGTGGCCGCTTCGGCGAAACGGCGACGACAGGCGGTGGCGTGGCGGCGGACACGCGGAACAAGGGCGTCCTCCTCGGCGGTTGGCTCGCGCTCTCGGCGCTGCTGGTGGCCCTCGACTACCAGACCGACCCGGCGATCCAGTTCCCTGCGCTCTTCCTCTTCCCCGTGCTCCTGGCGACCTGGTTCAACGGCCTTGCCTGGGGTAGCGCCTTCGCGGTCGCCCTCGCGTTGGTGCGCGTCGCGTGGCGCTGGACGGGACACTGGACGCTCCCGTGGTCGCCCTTCGACACCTACGCCAACGCTTCGATCCGTGCCGGGGTCTTCCTGCTGGTGGCGTTCATGGCGCATCGGATCCAGGGGCAGCGCCTGCTCCTGGCGCGTCGGCTCGACCGGGTCCTCGACACGCTCCCGGTCGGCGTCTGGATCATCGACGCGGAGGGGCGGATCGTCAGCGGCAACCCCGCCGGCACGGCGATCTGGGGCGGCGCACGCATGGTGGGAGTCGAGGAGTACGGGCAGTACCGCGGCTGGTGGGCGGACTCGGGGCGTCCGATCGCCGCCGAAGAATGGGCGGCGGCGCGGGCCATCCGGCACGGCGAGACCAGCGTGGGCGAGCTGATCGAGATCGAGGCCTTCGACGGGAAGCGCCGCACGATCCTGCACTCGGCGGCACCGATTCGCGACGAGAAGGGCAGGCTCCTCGGCGCCGTGGTGGTGAACCAGGACGTGACCGAGGCGCAGCATCTGGCGCGCGAGCGGGAGAACCTGGTGCGCGAGCTCCAGGAGACGCTCGCGCAGGTGAAGACCCTGCGCGGTCTCATCCCGATCTGCGCGTCCTGCAAGAGCATCCGGAGCGACGAAGGCTACTGGATGCGCCTCGAGGCGTACCTGAAGGAGCACTCCGATGCCGAGTTCAGCCACGGCATCTGTCCGGAGTGCTATCGCCGCCTCTATCCCGACTACACCTGATCCCGCGCGTATACTCGTCCCCTGTTCCAGGGGGGATCGAGCCATGTTGATCCTGCATCATCTGACCGCCATGCACTGGGCCGTGGCCGGGGTGCTGATCGCTGCGATCACGCTGCTGCTGCTCTGGGTGGCGAACCAGCGCCTCGGCATCTCCACGGGATTCGAGAACGTCTGCTCCCTCGTCGTGCGCACGCCCTACCTGCGGCGCGAGGAGATCTCGGGCTCCCACGCCTGGCGCCTTCCCTTCCTGGGCGGGCTCGTGCTGGGCGGCCTGCTCTCGGCCCTGCTCGCCGGCGGCTGGGCGCCGATCTGGGACCTGGGACGCTTCGACGCGGTCATCGGCTGGGGGCCGGCGGGCAAGCTCGCCTGGATGTTCGTGGGCGGGCTCTTCATCGGCGTCGGCACCCGGATGGCGGGCGGGTGCACCAGCGGGCACGGGATCTTCGGGCTCTCCAACTTCGAGCCCGCGAGCTGGATCTCGACCGCCAGCTTCATGAGCGGGGGGATCCTGACGGCGAACCTGATCTACCGCGTGCTGGTGGCGTCGTGAGCGCCTGGGTGTACGCGCTCTTCGGCACCGCCTTCGGCTTCGTGCTGAGCCGCAGCGGCGCCGCGGACTACGACATGATCGAGGGCATGTTCCTCTTCGACCGCTTCCAGCTCTACGGGATCCTCGCCATCGCCGTGGCCGTGACGGCGCCCGGGCTGTGGTGGCTGAGACGGCACGGCCGGAGCGCCTTCGGACAGCCGCTCGCGCTCCGGGCCAAGCCACGGCATCCGGGCAACGTGGTGGGGGGCTTCCTCTTCGGCGTGGGCTGGGCCATCACCGGAATGTGTCCCGGCCCGGTGCTGGTGAACCTCGGCGAGGGCAAGGTCTACGCCCTCGCGGCCGTCGCCGGCGTGCTGGTGGGCACGTCACTGTTCGGTGTGCTGTACGCGCGCCTGCAGCGCCCGCTCGGTCTCCCCGCGCTGCGGCTCGGGACGGGCGACGGCTGAGGCGCGGCGGCGGCCGGCGAGCGCGCCACTCAGATGCCGAGGCCGAAGGCCAGCTCGACGTCCTGGCGCCCCGCCTGCTCGCCCACCAGCGTCGCGACCGACGGGCCGCGGGGCGCGGGCTGCGGACCCAGGCCGGAGCGCAGGTTGGCGGGGACCGCCTCGTCCATCCGCTTGGGACGCGCGAGCCGGAGCCCACGCATGATCTCGACGAACTCCTCTTCGGAGCGCGCGAGCCCGAGGCGCGCGTTGTGGCGCTTCTCCTCCGCGACGGTGGTGACGGTGCAGCCCCGGTAGTCGTGCCCGGGGTAGAGCCGGGTGTCGTCGGGGAGGCTCAGGATCCGCTCGCGCACGGAGCGGAAGAGGCGGCGCGGGTCGCCCTGCTGGAAGTCCGTACGGCCGCAGCCACGGATCAGGAGCGCGTCGCCGGTGAAGGCCACGCCCGCATCGCCGCAGACGTAGGTGACGCAGCCGTTGGTGTGGCCCGGCGTATGGCGGGTCTCGAGCCAGTGCGAGCCGAAGCGGATGCCGGTCCCATCGGCGAGGGCCAGGTCGGCGTTCTCCACCCCGGCCTGCGCGCCGACCACGATCCTCGAGCCGAGCTCCTCCCGGAGCCACCCCGACGCCGTCACGTGATCGGCGTGGACGTGAGTCTCGAGGGTGTAGAGCAGACGGAGATCGAGCTCCTCGAGGAGCGCGCGATCGCGCGCGCCCTGCTCGCGCACGCTGTCGATCAGGATTGCGTCCCGGCTCCGTTCGTCGGCGAGGAGATAGCTGTAGCTGCAGGTCTCGGGGTCGAAGAGCTGGCGGAAGATCATGGCTCGCCTCGCGGGTGGATCGAGGTCGATGCTATCGCACGCCGCGCCCCGCGGAGCGTTCATCGCGGCCCTGCTGCATCGCTCGGCAACGGGCGCGAGAGCGCCTAGAATGCTCCCGCCGGCGAGAGGGCCGGCACGAGGAGGAGGCAAGGATGCCGAGAGCCCGCGCGAACGGGATCGAGATCGAGTACGAGACCTTCGGCGATCCCGCCGATCCCACGTTGCTCCTCGTGATGGGGCTCGGCGGGCAGATGATCCTCTGGCCCGAGGAGCTCTGCAGCGACCTCGCGGCGCGCGGACTCCACGTGGTGCGCTTCGACAACCGCGACGTCGGCCGTTCGACGTGGCTCGAGCAGGCCGGGATGCCGGACGTGGCCGGTGCGCTCGGGGCCGCGCTGCAGGGCCGGCCGATCCCCGCGCCCTACCTGCTGCGGGACATGGCGGCGGATGCCGTGGGTCTGCTCGACGCCCTCGGGATCGATACCGCGCACGTGGTGGGCGCCTCGATGGGCGGGATGATCGCCCAGACCCTGGCCATCGAGCATCCCGCGCGCGTGCGCACCCTAACCTCGATCATGTCGACCACGGGCCATCCGGGCCTCCCCCAGGCGCGGCCCGACGCGATGGCCGTGCTCCTCACCCCCGCGCCGACCGAGCGCGCGGCCGCCATCGATCACGGCGTGCGCGTCTGGCGCACCATCGGGAGCCCGGGCTTCCCGTTCGACGAGGCCGAGGTGCGCAGGCGGGCGGCGCTGGCGTTCGACCGAGGGGTGAACCCGCCCGGTGTCGCCCGCCAGCTGGTGGCGATCCTCGCCTCGGGCAGCCGGCGCGAGGCGCTGCGCGGCGTGCGGGCCCCGACGCTGGTGATCCACGGCCTCGCGGATCCGCTGGTGCCCGTCGAGGGCGGCCGCGACACCGCCCAGGCGGTGCCCGGCGCCGAGCTCCTCGAGTTCGAGGGCATGGGGCACGACCTTCCGCGGCCGCTGCTGTCGCGTTTCGCGGAGGCCATCACGAAGCTCGCGAGCAGCGGCTCCTAGCGAGCCACGCTCGCCGCGTGTCGGCTAGGAGCGAGGCCCCGGCGCCGCCACGGCGGCGGGGCCGGCCGCGCCGCCGAGCGGCCCCGGAATCGGAAGGACGCTACGGCCGAACGCGTGGAGCCACGCGGTGGCGATGCCGAGGTACACCATCAGGAGCCCGGCCACGCCGATCAGCCAGCCCGCGCTCCAGGCCACGAGCGGCCAGGGCGCCTGCTGCTGCTCCGCCGGAGCGCGCAGGTTCAGGAGCGCCAGCAGGAAGACCGCGCCCGTGAAGATGCCAAGCGCCAGCACCAGGAGCGCGCTCTGACGCGCGACGATCGGCACGTACGCCGCGAGCACGACGCCGAGCAGCAAGAAGATCCAGCCGTTCATCACCAGGGTCGCGCCGCCGCCCGCGGCCGCCCCTCCGCTCAGCACGGCGGCGGTACCGGCCGGCGCGCCGAAGAAGAGCACGCCGAAGGCGAGGTTCAGGCTGCCGCCGGTGGGATCACCCCGCCGTAGGTGGACCAGGCCCACCACGAGCTGGAGCAGGCCCGACGCCAAGAGCCACACCACGAAGACACCCGCGTCGTGGGGCCCGGCGCGCCCCGTGAGCACCGTCCACACCGCGGTGGTTCCGGCGCCGACGGCGAAGAGCCCCGCCGGCGAGGGGTCGGCCCAGGTCTCCTGCGGCTGCGTCACGACGGGTCCTCCCTTCCACGCGCCCACGCGGGACACCGCCGCATTCTACGCCGGCTCCACGGCGGAGCGGCGTCTCAAGCCCCGCGGGCCGTGCACCGATACGAGCCGGGATGGAGAAGAGCCTCGAGCCGTCGGTGAAGGGCAGCCTCGTGGTCGGGGCGGTGGTCGCGATGCGCCGCCATCTGAAGGCCGGGCGGATCTCCGCCCCCCAGGCGGCCGTCCGCCTCGGCCCGGCGGCCCTCGAGCTCCTGGAGCAGAAGATCGACCTCGCGCGCTGGTACCCCGTGAAGGGCTTCTGCGAGCTCCTGGAGCTCGACTGGGAGATCGGGGGGCACCGCGACCCGGCCTACATGCGTCGCGCCGGCGAGAAGTCCGCGGACCATCTCTTCGACACGCGGATCTACCAGCAGCTCCAGTACGCCGAACGCAACGAGCGCGTTCGCTCGCGCGAGCAGATGCTGCTGCAAGCGAAGCTCATCTCCACGATCACGGGATCGCTCTACAACTTCCTCCAGTTCGAGGTGCGGCTCTCGCCCGAGAACCCGGACCTGCTCGAGATCCTCTACGGCAACGCCGGGCCGTTCTCGGAGGCCCTGCGGCTGAGCACCGAGGGCTTCATGAACCAGATCAACAAGCGCCAGGGCTCCTCGCGGGTCTGGACCAGCGAGCGTCTGCGCCCCGACCTGGCGGTGTTCCGGCTGTCGCTCCCCGATCGCCTCGCCGAGAACGCCTGAGAGCTCCCTCCTGCGCGCCGCGCGTCCTGACGCGGCGCGGCGTCGCGGGCCCGGGACCTGAAGCGGTAGCATCGGGGCCCATGGCGGCTTCCCCCCCGGCCGAGCGCGAGAGAGGGTCCGCGCCGCGCCCCCGCAGCAGCGCCGAGGCCGAGCGCGAGGCCCGTTGGGCGGACTGGATGGTCGCCGCGCAGCACGGCGACGCACGCGCCTACGAGACCCTGCTGCGCGACCTCCGACCGCTGCTCCGCGACTTCGTGCGCCGCCGCATCGACGAGCCCGCAGCCGAGGACGTGGTGCAGACGGTCCTGCTCTCGTTGCACCGCGCTCGGCACACCTATCGCGGCGAGCAGCCCTTTGCTCCGTGGTTGTGGGCGATCGCGCGAAACGCGGTGACCGACGCCCGCCGTCGCCAAGGAAGCCGCCAGGGCCGCGAGGAGCCCCTGCCCGAGGACGATGCGTTGCCGACCGCCGGGCGCGCGACGCGCCACCCCGCCGAGGACGGGCGACACGCTGCGGCGCTGCCGGCGCGAGATCTCGAGCGCGCGCTGGCCCGCCTGCCGGCGATCCAGCGCGAGGCCGTGGTGCTGCTGCATCTGGAGGGCCTCAGCGTGAACGAGGCGGCGCTACGCGCACGTGTGACACCCGGCGCACTCAAGGTGCGGGCCCACCGGGCCTACCGGGCGTTGCGCGCGCTCCTGGAGGAGAGCCCGGCATGAGCGAGGATCGCACCGACGGGCTGATCGCCGCCCTCGCGCGCGAGCTGCGACCCGTGCGGCCGGTGCCGCCGCTCGGGCTCGAGGCCGCGGGAGCCGTCGGGCTCGGCGTGGTGGCGGCGGCGGCGCTGGCGGCGCTGCGGGGCCTCCGGCCGGACCAGATCGGGATCCGCGAGGGTGTCGGGCTCTTCGCCGCCCTCGCCGTGGGGCTCGGGGTGGTCGGAGCGAGCGGCCTCGCCGCCGGCCTCGCCTCGGCACGTCCGGGCCGCGAGCGCCTGGCGCGGATCGCGGGCGGGACGAGCCTGGGAGCGCTCCTGCTCTGCGGCCTCCCGGCGCTCGGGCTCCTGGTCTCGGGGACGCCGGTCCCGGGCCCGGGGATCTCCCTCGCGCGCGAGCTGCCGTGCCTCGTCTTCGGGCTCGCGCTCGGTCTGCCGGTGGGCCTGGTGGCGACGCGGCTGGTGGCGAGCGGCGCCGCCCTCGAGCCGCGCCGCACCGCCCTCTGGGTGGCTCTCGGCGCGAGCGCGCTCGGCACGCTGGCCGCGCACCTGACCTGCCGGACGCCGGGAGGCTGGCACGTCGTGCTAGTCCATCCGGTCGCGCCGCTCGTGGGCGCGCTCGTCCTGGCGAGTCCGATCCGGCGCCTCCTCCGCGCCTGGGGTCGGCCTCCGGTCTGACACGGAAGGGCGTCGCCGCTCCATCGCGAAGGGCCACCGCGCGCCGGCGACGCCGTCCGCTGTCGCCGGTGGAGCGCGCCGCCACCCTCGGGGTTTCCTCCCGGTCGCACTCCGGCTTCGCCAGGGGATCAAGCGCGCGCAGCGTGCCGCCGATCCGAAGCCACGGAGGAGCCGTCATGGCCTCGGGACCTTCGGTCAAGGGAATCGTGCTCCAGCTCGGGGTGGAGGCGCTGCAGCGGCTGGTCGAGCGGGGCCGGCTGAAGCGGGCCGACCTGGCGGCCCGCCTGGCGAAGCAGGACCTGCTCCTGCTGGAGGACAAGGTGGTGCCGGGCCTCTGGTATCCGGTCGAGAGCGCGGGACGCGTCTTCGAGCTCGTGCTGGAGACCGAGCATCCCCGCGGCGGCCCCGATGCCGCGGTCCAGGCGGGGATCGCAGCCGCGGGAAAGCTCGCCGAGTCCCAGGTCTTCAAGAGCTACATCGCGACGGCTGGAAGCTGGGGACCGCGCGGCGCCGGCCCGGCGCTGGTGCGCATGGCGGAGGTGCTCTTCAACTTCATGCGCTTCCGCTTCGACGGTGGCAACGGGGACGGGAGCAGCTTCCGCATCGACGTGGAGGACGCCGCCGCCTTCCCCGACGTGCTGCGCTTCCTGGTGCAGGGCGGCATCCAGCACCTGTCCGAGCGCGTGAACGGCCGGCCGGTATGCGTGAGCAGCGAGCGTCCCGCGCCGGACCGGATCATCTACACAGGAACGCGATAGCCCGGGCATCACGCGGGCCCCTCGCGGCCGCATCGCCTCTCCTCGGCGGTCGCGATCGGCCAACGCTCCACGAGCTCGAGGCGCAGCGGCAGGGCCCGGGGGCGACGCAGCACCTCGCGCAGGTGGAAGCGGAGCCGGCGCCCCGAATCGAGGGCTCGAGTCCGGACCGGCGCGTGCCAGAGGATCTCCGCCTCGGCGGCGAGCTGCAGCAGGTCGCCGCGCTCGAAGTCCAAGAAGAGGAGTCCGCAGCGTGGCTCCAGCAGCAGATTGCCGAGCGTGTTGAAGAACTGGTTGCCGGGATGGTCCGACACCAGCAGGGTGCGCTCGTCCTCCACCTGCACGAATCCCGGCGCCCCACCGCGATGGGAAGCGTCGAGGCCGTGGGCGGGATCGTCGCCCGCGCCCCGCGCGGCGCTCGCCACGAAGAAGGTGTCCGCGGCGGCCAGCAGCCGCCGATCGTCTGCGCCGAGCGAATCGGCCCGGGTCGCAGGCGGCGGCGGCCCGGGCTCGGCGTCGAGCGCGCGGAGCTCGCGGCGTTGGATGAAGCGCGGGCAGTTCCCGAAGCTCTGTTGCACCGCGAGGGTGAAGCCCGCGGCCTCCCCCAGGAGCACGCGTCCGTTGGCGCGGTTGCGTCGTCGCGTGGAGAGGTCGATGCCGAGCAGGCCGAGCTGCGCGCCGGGCGCGAGCGCGCCCGCCAGCGGATCCTCCGCGTCCGGCCAGGCGTCGACCCGGAGACGGCGTGGCTCCGGCGAGGTCACGAAGCCGCGCGCGCCGCTCAGAATCGAGGCCCAGGGCTGCCCGGTGGCATCGCGCGATCCGACGATCACGTAGGAGAGGAGCGGATAGAAGGCGCGATGCTCCTCGGTCAGGAAGTCGCGCAGCACGCGACGCCCGACCGACTCCATGCGCTCGCGCACGCCGAGGCGGCGCTGAAGCTCCTGCTCGCCCCCGTGCCAGGGCGAGCCCGCTCGCGACGAGGCTCCGGGATCGCTCACGCTTCCTCCACGATCGCCGTCGCGGGCGCGGCCCGCCCGCCGCGCCGGCGCCCACCGCCGCGCGGCCCGCGGCCGGGTGACCAGCGGAGGGTTGGATGACGCGTCGGGAGGGCGGGTTACGCTGTCGCGCGGGGAGGCCCGGGCCGAGGATCTCGCGCGCTTCCCCGCGAGGGACGATCCGGGGCGGCTCCGCCGCCTTGCCAACACCGGGCGGTGGCGCTAGCGGAGATCCGGTGGGACGCACGAGCTCGAGCACGGCGCCCGCGGCCTCCGGCGGCGGCGCACCGCCCGAAATGACCCCCCCGGCCGGCCGCGTGCTGGATCCGCTGTGGCGGCTCGCGTTCCGGGTGGGCTACCGCGTTCTCTTGCTCTGGTGGTGGGTGACCCGGCCTCGCATCACCGGCGTACACGTCGCCGTGTGGCATGACGGGCGCGTTCTCCTGGTGCGGAACTCCTACCGCCGGGCGCGCGGCCTGCCCGGGGGCCGGCTGCGACGCGGCGAGCCGCTCGCGCAGGCCGCGGCGCGCGAGCTGCGCGAAGAGGTGGCGATCGTTCTCGATCCCGCCGCACTGCGCTACGCGGGCGAATGGGTCGCCCACGCATTCCACGTCGAGGACCACGGACACGTCTTCGAGTGCGTGCTGGCGGCAGCGCCGCATCCGGTGGCGGATCGGCGCGAGGTGGTGGGCGTCGACTGGGAGACACCCGGCCGGGCCCTGACCGGGCCGCTCCAGCCGCTGGCGCGGCTCTACCTCGAGGAGGCGGCGCGTCGGGGGGCGGAGCCGGGAGCGCCGGACGCCACCTTCGCCGTCGCGCTTCCGGGCGCAACCCACGTCGCCGAGGAGGGTTGAAGCAACGGAGAGAGCCCTCCGTCGAAGTGACGGGTGCTCTCCCAAGCGCGAGACGGTGATGCGGATCGTCCTCGGTGTGCTCGTCGCGCTGCCAGTTTTCCTGCTGGCCCCGAGCCAGGCCGCGGCTCACGGCGGGTTCGCGGGTCACGGCGGATTCAGCGGCTCCAGCGGCTACCACGGGACTGGCGGCTACCACGGATACGGCGGGCACCACGGGTTCGGTGGCGACGGCCACTTCCACTCCCACGTCTTCGTCGGCGTGTCGCCGTTCTGGGGCTGGGGGTGGGGCCTGGACCCCTGGTGGTGGGGGCCGCCGGCCTACGGCTACGGCTGGGGCTACGGCGGCTTGGGCTACGGCTACTGGGGACCCCCCGCCGTCGTGATGCCGCCGGAGCCCCCGGTCTACATCGAGCGCGGCGAGGCCGCGCCCGGGGCGTACTGGTACTACTGCCCGAGCGCGCTGGGGTACTACCCGAGTGTCGGCACCTGTCCGGAGCCCTGGGTCAAGGTGCCGCCCACGTCGCGCTGAGAGAGGCTTGCGATGTTCGTGCGCGTCCGCTCCGTGCTGCTCGGCTTCGTCGCGTGCGGGCTCTGCGCCTGCGCCACGCTGCCCACGGGTCCGAGCGTGATGGTGCTGCCGGGGACGGGCAAGAGCTTCGAGGAGTTCCAGACCGACGACGCCACCTGCCGCGACTGGGCGGCGCAACGCATCGGCGTGTCGCCCTCGCAGCACGCGAACCAGACCGCCGTGGGCGGAGCCGCGGTGGGGACGGCGGTCGGGGCGGCAGCGGGCGCCGCGATCGGCGCGGCCTCGGGCAACCCGGCGGCCGGGGCGGCCATCGGCGCCGGGAGCGGCCTGCTGGTAGGGTCGGCCGCGGGGCTCTCGCAGGGCGAGAGCACCCGGCTCTCGCTGCAGAATCGTTACGACATGGCGTTCATGCAGTGCATGTACGCCAAGGGGAACCAGATCCCGGTGGCGCGCAGCGCCGCCGAGAGCTTCGCGTCGTCGTCGACCCGTCCGCCGCAGCCCACGCCCTCCCGCAAGATCCCGAAGCTCCCGCCTCCGCCGCCGGGCCCGCCGCCGCCTCCTCCGCCCGGGGTCGATTGACCGGCTTGCCGCGCGGGGCGGGAATCCTCTCGCCCCTTCCCTGCGAGGGAATGGATCTTGCGCCGGGATCTGCCAGCCTTCCGCGCGAGCCCTCGCTCGGAGGATCCGGTCGCATGGCGGAGCTGCGTCTGAGCCCGTTCGGTCGACTGCTGCGCCAATGGCGGACGCTGCGCGGAGCGAGCCAGCTCCAGCTCGCCACCGAGGCGGGGACCTCCACCCGGCACCTGAGCTTCGTCGAGACCGGGCGCTCCCGGCCGAGCCGCGAGATGGTGCTGCGCCTCGCCGAGGCCCTCGACGTGCCGCTGCGCGAGCGCAACGCCCTGCTCGAGGCCGCGGGCTTCGCCTCGCTCTATCGCGAGACGGCGCTCGGCGCGCCGGAGCTCGAGCCGATCGGGCGGGTGCTCGAGTTCCTGCTCGAGCGGCACGAGCCCTTCCCGGCCTTCCTGGTCGACCGCTGCTGGCGCGTGCTCCGCGCGAACCGCG
>JAWOLJ010000046.1:0-24662 GCA_033853555.1 Myxococcota bacterium | reverse complement strand
TGACATATCGGGTCAGCTTGGGGTTTTGGTCCAGTTTATACTTGCCGAGAATCCGGGCGGCGACCGCCCGACCCACGTAGTATTCCTCGGAATCGCTGATGGGCCGGGAGGCCACCGCGGCCTTGCTTGCGCCCGTGAGGGCGGCCCGAACGGGTCCCGGGGCGCCTCTCGTTCCCGGGCGCACCCGCGGCCGTGCCCCCGGCTTGGGTCAGCTCGGCTCGCCGAGGCGCTCTCCTTGCAGGCGCTGCGCCTCGGCATCGCCGGTGGTGTCGCTGTGGCAGGCGGCCTTGTGGCCGACCTCGGCGCCCATCTCGCTCCGGGTCTTGCTCGCCAGCCGGTGGATCTCCTCCGGCGCCAGCACGCCCCGCCGCTCCAGGATCTCCCGCTGCTCCGGGCTCAGCGCGTCGCTCACGCGGGGCTTGCGCCAGGCGTACTCCGCATCCTTCCCGCTGGCGAACTCCGCGATCTCCTTGCTGATGCGCACGGAGCACCAGTCGTGGCCGCACATCGCGCAGAAGTCGGTGTCGACGTCCAGGTCCTCGTCGTGGTACGCGCGCGCCGTGTCCGGATCGAAGGACAGCTCGATGTGCCTCTCCCAGTTGAGCGCGGCCCGGGCCCTGGTGAGCTCGTCGTCGCGGTCGCGCGTGCCCGGGATGCCGAGCGCCACGTCGGCGGCGTGGGCGGCGATGCGGTAGGCGATGCAGCCTTGCTTCACGTCGTCCTTCTTCGGCAGCCCGAGGTGCTCCTTCGGCGTCACGTAGCAGAGCATGGCCGCGCCGTGGTAGGCGGCGGCGGTGGCGCCGATGCAGCTCGTGATGTGGTCGTAGCCCGGGAAGATGTCGGTCACGAGCGGACCGAGCACGTAGAAGGGAGCGCCGTGACACAGCCGGCGCTGGAGCTTCATGTTGTACTCGATCTGGTCGAACGGGATGTGGCCGGGCCCTTCCACCATCACCTGCACGCCGTGCCGCCAGGCCCGCTCGGTGAGCTCGCCGAGCGTCGCGAGCTCCGCGAGCTGCGCGTCGTCGGTGGCGTCGGCCAGGCCGCCGGGCCGCAGGCCGTCACCGATCGAGAAGGTGACGTCGAAGCGGCGCATGATCTCGCAGATCTCGTCCCAGAGCTCGTACATGGGGTTCTGCCGCCGGTGAACCAGCATCCACTTGGCGAGGAGCGAGCCCCCGCGCGAGACGATCCCGATCAGACGCCGCCGCACCAGTGGCAGGTGCTCGCGCAGCACCCCCGCGTGGACGGTGAAGTAGTCCACGCCCTGGCGCGCCTGGTGCTCGAGGCCCTTCAGGATCACCTCCGCGTCCAGGTCCTCGATGCGCCGGCCCACGATCATCGAGTAGATGGGGACGGTTCCGATCGGCACCGTCGAGCTGCGCACGATCGCATCGCGCGTGGCGTCGAGGTCACCGCCGGTCGAGAGATCCATCACGGTGTCGGCGCCCCAGCGCTCGGCCCAGCGCAGCTTCTCCACCTCCTCGACGGTGGAGCTCGAGACCGGCGAGGCGCCCATGTTGGCGTTCACCTTGGTGCGGCTGGCGCGCCCGATGCACATGGGATCCAGCCGATGGCCGAGATGCACCTTGTTGGCGGGGATCACCATGCGGCCGGCCGCCACCTCGTCGCGCACCTGCTCCGCGGTGAGGTGCGGCTCGCGTTCGGCCACGCGCGCCATCTCCGAGGTCACCACTCCGAGGCGCGCGAAGTCGAGCTGCGTGACCGGTGTCCATCCCGGCGGCGGGGTCCAGCGCGTCTCGCCCGTGCGGGGCGGCGTCGGGCTCGTCCAGCCGGGCGGCATGAAGTCCCAGGCGGTCCGATCCGAGGGCTGCGGCATGGCCGGCGTGTCGGGGGAGCCGAAGCTGCGCGGGCCGCCGATCTCGGGCCGCGCCGCGAAGCTTCCGGGTGTCGTTCCGTCCGCACGGCTCGAGGGGTTGCTCCAGACGGTCGGCCGCTCGAAGCGGTCGCGCACGGGGCGGTCGGTCATGGGGGCGCTCCTCCTGCGGGCGGAGCGCGGGCGACCGGAAGATCGCGTGCGCGAGAGCCTTCCCTACGCTCGTGCGAACGAGTTCAGGTTCCGAGGGTCTCTCTCAGGTCCGGCTCCACGCGCCACGTCCGCCGAGTCACGACGATCTCTCGCCGACGCACGCGCTTCCGGCCACCCCTAGGCTCCGCTCCGAGCCACGCTATCACGCGGGTCCGCTGCCGCCAAGCACGCGCCGCGGCCGGCGGCCGTCACGAGGGCTCGCGTGCGCTCGAACGGCGGGAGACCCGCTCGTGTGCCGCGACCACGTCGCGCGCCGCGCGCTGCTGCCGCGCGTCGAGGCGCGCGCGCAGCTCGGCGTCGTGGAGCGCCAGGATGCGCGCCGCGAAGAGCGCGGCGTTGGCCGCTCCGGCGCTCCCGATGGCGAAGGTGGCGGTGGGCACGCCCCCCGGCATCTGGACCATCGAGAGCAGGCTGTCGAGGCCCTGGAGGGATTTGGACTGCACCGGCACGCCGAGGACGGGAAGCGGAGTCAGCGCCGACATCACGCCCGGCAGGTGCGCGGCGCCCCCGGCCGCGCCGATCAGCACGCGCAGGCCGCGCTCCTCGGCCTTCCGCACGTAGTCGATCAGACGATCCGGGGTGCGGTGGGCGCTGATCACGCCGATCTCGTACGGCACGTCGAGCTCGCGGAGAACCTTCTCCGCCGGCTCGAGAGTCTCGAGATCGGACTCGCTTCCCATCAGGATCCCGACCAGCGGCGTACGCGTCGTCACCCTTCCTCCTCCCTGCCGGTGGCCCCCCGGGCCGTAGCTTCGGCGCACCCGCGGTAGATGTAGACGATCCGCGCCGTCCGCGTCATGCCGAAGCGATGGGAGGGAGGCCGAGCAGGCGCCGGAGGGTGTCGGCGTCCAGGGTCTCCCGCCGCAGCAGCTCGGCGGCGACGGTGTCGAGGCCCTCCCGGTGCTCGCGGAGGATGCGAAGCGCGTCGGCGTAGGCCTGATCCAGCGTGTGCCGTACCTCCTCGTCGATCTCGCGCGCCGTGGCCTCCGAGCAGTCGCGCTGGAGCCCGCCGTCGGCGCCGGAGAAGACGCCCTCCCGCGGCCGCGCCGCGTGCATCAGGCCCACCGCCTCGCCCATGCCGTACATCGTCACCATCTGCCGCACCAGCGCGGTGGCGCGCTCGAGGTCGTTCTGTGCCCCGGTGCTCACCTCGCCGAAGGCCACCTCCTCGGCGGCGCGCCCGCCCAGTAGCCCTCGCACCCGATCGAGCAGCGCCGAACGCGAGAGCACGAACTGGTCGCCGGTCGGGAGCTGGAGCGTGTAGCCGAGCGCTGCACGGCCACGCGGAACGATGCTGATCTTGTGCACGGGATCCGCATGCTCGCAGAACAGCGCCACCAGCGCGTGACCCACCTCGTGGAAGGCGACGCGGCGCTTCTCCTCCTCGCGCAGGCGCCGGCTGCGCCGCTCGGGCCCCGCCACCACCTTCTCCACCGCCTCTTCCAGATGCTTCTGGCTGATCTCGCGCTCGCCCAGCCGCGCCGCCAGGAGCGCCGCCTCGTTCACCACGTTCGCGAGGTCCGCGCCGGCGAAGCCGGGGGTCGCCTGGGCCAGTCGCGCCAGGTCGACGTCCGCGGCGATCGGCTTGCCGCGCACGTGCACGCGCAGGATCGCCTCGCGTCCCTCGAGATCGGGGGCGTCCACCACCACCTGGCGGTCGAAGCGGCCGGGCCGGAGCAGCGCGCGATCCAGCACGTCCGGGCGGTTGGTCGCGGCCAGCAGGATCACGCCGGTGTTGGCCTCGAAGCCATCCATCTCCACCAGGAGCTGGTTCAGCGTCTGCTCCCGCTCGTCGTTCACCATGCCCATCTGGACGCCGCGCTGGCGTCCGATGGCGTCGAGCTCGTCGATGAAGACGATGCAGGGCGACTGGTGCTTGGCCTGCTCGAAGAGATCGCGCACGCGCGCGGCGCCGACGCCCACGAACATCTCGACGAAGTCGCTCCCCGAGAGCGAGAAGAAGGGGACGTGGGCCTCGCCCGCCACCGCGCGGGCGATCAGCGTCTTCCCCGTGCCGGGCGGACCCACCAGCAGGACGCCCTTCGGAATGCGCGCGCCGAGCGCGCGATAGCGCTCGGCATTGCGCAGGAAGTCCACCACCTCCACCAGCTCGGCCTTGGCCTCGTCGCAGCCGGCGACGTCGTCGAAACGCACACCGGTGTCACGGTCCGCCACCAGGCGCGCGCGGCTCTTGCCGAAGCTCATCACCCCGGAGCCGGCGGCGAAGCGCCGCGAGAGCAGCAGCCAGGCCCCGGCGAGCAGGGAGATGGGCAGCACCCACGCCAGCAGGAACTGGGTCAAGAAGCCCGGGTGCACCCCCACGAAGCGCACGTGCTTCGCCACGAGCTCGTCCACCAGGCCCGGATCCTCGACGCGCACGGTGCGGAAGAGGAAGGGCGCCGTCGGAGGCCCTTCGGTCGAGGTCGGCGGCAGGAGGCCCGGGAGGCCGGGCAGGCCGGGCGCCACCGGCGCCCGCTTCGCACCCGCCGCCTGCGGCACCGGGGCGGCGCCCTTCTCGGGGGCGACGGGCGCCGGGTTCACGCGGCCCTCGATCGTCGTGTCCTTGACCGCGACCTCGGAGACCTCGCCGGCCGCGAGGTAACGCTTGAACTCGCTGTACGGGATCGTGCTGTAGGCGACGTACTGGAAGGCCTCCTGCCAGACCCAGAGCAGGAGGAATGCCGCGGCCATCCAGAAGAGGAGCGATCTTCCGGGGGGCGGAAACGAGCTCCCGGGCGGGAGGATGGTCTTCTGCTCGGAGCGCCGTTCGCGGCGTCGGCGCTCGGCGGTCTCGGCGCCCCGCTGGTCGGGCCCGGCGCCGGCCTCGGCGGGCGGCGCTCGCCGCGGGCTCCGGGGCTCGCCTTCGCCGGCCATGACCGGACTCTAGCGCGCAGGCCGCGCTAGAGTGCCCGGCGATGCGCGCCCTCGTGTCCGCCCTGCTTCTGGTCCTTGTCGCCTCGCCCCTGGCGTGCGACCGCAAGGTCGAGCGCTTCGACCCGAACGAGAAGCCGAGTCCGCCCGATCTCGCCCGGATCTTCCCGCCGGGGGCCGAGCGGTCGGAGATGGCCGGCCCGCCGACGGGTGGGGGCCCGCCGCCGGCGCCCGGCATGCCGCAGGGCGGCGCGGAGGAGGCCGCGAGCTCGGCCGAGCCCGTGCGCGGCCGCGTCGTGCTCGACCCCTCCCTCGCCGGACGCGTTCCGCCCCACGCGACGCTCTTCGTGATCGCGCGCCGCGGAAACGGCGGCCCGCCCCTCGCGGTGAAGCGCGTGCCGGATCCCACGCTGCCCTACGAGTTCGAGATCGGTCCCGACGATCGCATGATCCGCCAGATGCCCTTCGTCGGACCGATCCAGCTCTCCGCACGCCTCGATGCCGACGGCAACGCCACCACGCGCTCCGCCGGCGATCTCCAGGGCAGCGCCCGGAGCGCCGCGAACCCCGGCGATTCGAACGTCGAGATCGTGATCGATCAGGCGTTGTGAGCCGCGGGGATGGTCACGCGTGCGCCGAAGCCGTGGACCGTCCTCGAGACCGAGCTGCTCCAGGACTGCCGCGTGTTCCGGGTGAGCCGCACGCTCGCCCGCTCGCCGCGCACCGGCGCGACGCACACCTTCTTCCGCATCGACGCCGAGGACTGGGTGAACGTGGTGCCCGTCACTCCCGGCGGCGAGATCGTGTTCGTGCGGCAATATCGTCACGGCTCGCGGGAGCTCACGCTCGAGATCCCGGGTGGCATCGTCGATCCGGGCGAGACGCCGGACGCGGCCGCCGCGCGCGAGCTGCTCGAGGAGACCGGCTACCGGGCGAGCGGCGTCGTGCCGCTCGGCACCGTGAACCCGAACCCCGCGCTCTTCGGCAATCGTCTCCACACCTTCCTGGCGCGGGACGTGGAGCGGGTGGCGCGCATCCGGAACGAGGGCGCGGAGGAGACGCTGGTGGAGCTGGTGCCGATGCTGGAGCTCCCGGAGCGCATGCGTGCGGGGCAGATCGATCACGCGCTGGTGGTGGCCGGGCTCCACCTCTTCGAGCTGGCCCGGGCGCGCGGGGAGGCGTAGAAGGGTGTCGCTCTTCGAGGGAGGAAGCGAGCGCAAGCGCAAGGAGGCGGCGATGCGCGCGGCGGGCCGGCTCCCGCCGGGACAATCGCTCACCGAGAAGTGGCCGGTGCTGCACCACGGCGGGGTGCCGCAGGTGGACCTCGCGCGCTGGGACCTGCGGGTGTTCGGACGCGTGGAGGCCCCGCTGCGCCTCGACTGGCCAGCGCTGCGCGCCCTCCCCAACCGGCGCGTCACCTCCGACATCCATTGCGTCACGACCTGGAGCAAGTTCGACTGCTGCTGGGAGGGCGTGGCGGTGAGCGATCTCCTGGCGCAGGCGCGTCCAGCGCCCGACGCGCGCTTCGCGCTGGTCCACGCGGAGCACGGCTTCACCGCCAACGTCCCGCTGGACGAGCTCCTTCACGCGAGCGCGCTCGTCGCCTGGAGCATGAACGGCGAGACGCTGGCCCCGGAGCACGGCTGGCCGCTGCGCCTGGTGGTGCCGCGGCTCTACTTCTGGAAGTCCGTCAAATGGGTGCGGGGCTTCGAGCTCCTGGAGCGGGACCAGCCCGGCTTCTGGGAGCGCAACGGCTATCACATGCGCGGCGATCCCTGGAAGGAGGAGCGCCATTCCGACGACTAGGGCCCGCGCGCGCCGTGGCGCCGGATCCGCCGGCGTGATGCGACCCCGCATGCGCCTCGGTGATTTCCTGGTCGCGTACCTGCGACGCGCCGGCGTGACGCATCTCTTCGGCCTTCCCGGCGATCTGGTCCTCGGGCTCTTCCATCGCTTCGGACGCGACCTCGAGATCGTGACCTTCTCCCACGAGCCGGCGGTCGGCTTCGCGGCCGACGGCTACGCCCGCAGCACGCGGCGCCTCGGCGTGGCCTGCGTCACCTACGGGGCCGGTGGACACAACGTGGTGAACGCGGTGGCCGGGGCCTACGCGGAGCAGGTGCCACTGCTCGTGGTGTCGGGTGGACCCGGCGAGGCGGAGCAGAAGCTCTCGGGCATCCACCACCAGGTGAAGGACGTCGAGAGCCAATGCCGGATCTTCCGCGAGGTCACCTGCGCGGCGCGGGTCCTGCGCCATCCCGAGCGCGCCGCGCAGGAGATCCACGAGGTGGTGGCGGCGATCGCGGCCGAGCATCGTCCCGGCTATCTCGAGATCCACCGCGACCTGGTCGAGGTGCCGATCCCGGTACCCGCCGAGCTCCTGGACTGGGACGGTCGCTTCCCGCGCCCGGTGTCGGATCGGCGCAAGCTGAGCGAGGCGGTGGCGGAGACGCTCGCGCGCCTGCGCGTCGCTCGTCGGCCGCTCTTGATCGGAGGCCTCGAGCTCTATCGCGAGGCGGCCGAGCGCGACTTCCTGCGGCTGGCCGAGAAGCTCGGCGTGGCGGTGGTGACCACGGTGGACGCCAAGGGCGTGTTCCCGATGGACCATCCGCTCCACATGGGGATCCACGTCGGTCCCTTCAGCCCGCCGGCGATCGAGCGCCGCGTCCGGGGAGCCGATCTCGTGCTCGCCCTCGGCACGCTGCTCACCGACATGAACCTCGGCGCGTCCCGGCCCCAGGTGCGTCGCGAGCGCTCGGTGTGGGCGCTCGGCCAGCGCGTGAACGTCTCCTTCCACCAGTACACCGAGGTGCAGCTCGCGGACTTCACGCGCACGCTCGCGGCGCAGCGGCTCCCGCGCTTTCGCGAGCGCGTGACCTACCACGACAACCTGCGCCGCGGCGGGCCCGCGGCCGGCGGCACGCGCCTCACGGTCAACGATCTCCTGTTGGAGACCAACGCCTTCCTGCAGGCGCACCCCGCGTACCACGTCTTCGCCGAGTCCGGGGACATGCTCTTCGGGGGACTCGAGCTGCGGCTGCGTCGCGGCGGGCTCTACTTCGCGCAGGGCTACTACGCCTCCATGGGCTTCGCCGTGCCCGCGGCCCTCGGCGCGCAGATCGGGACGGGAGTGCGGCCGCTGGTGCTGACGGGCGACGGCGCGTTCCAGATGACCGGGATGGAGATCTCCCACGCACCGGGGCATGGCCTCTCGCCGGTGGTGGTGCTCGTGAACAACTCCGGCTGGGGCATCTTCCGGCCGGTGTCGCCGCGGCAGGACCTGCTGCAAATCCCCGACTGGCCCTATGCCGAGCTGGCCCAGGCCTGGGGCGGCGTGGGCTTCCGTGCCGACACCCGGGGCGAGCTGCGCGAGGCGCTGCGCGCGGCCCACGAGGTGCGCGAGTTCGTGTTGATCGAGTGTCGCGTTCCGCCCGACGACCTCTCGCCGATCTCGCGACGCTACATCCGGGCGAGCGCCCGCCGCTCCGGACCCACGCGACCGGACTAGGGTCGAGCCCCTGCGCGCCGCCCGCCTCCCCGGCGCGCGCGAGCTGCCGCCTGCCGATCCGCCGCCTTCGCGCCCAAGGCCTCGATTCCGCTCGGCTTCCCGCGTCCGCCACGCCAGGGTGTCGGATTTCGGTGAGGAAGCTCTCAGGTCCTGGCGGCGCCGGCCGATCGAGGGGGCGGTACGGACGCGCGGGCGCGCGTCACCATCGAGGGGAAGCGATGAAGCGGGCTCTGCCCATCCTGGTGCTGGTGGCAGGGCTTCTGTGGCTCGCGCCCGCGGTCCGCGCCCTTCCGCTCGCGACCGACGAGGCCCCCACCCTGGACGTGGCGTTGGCCGCGACACCCGACCTGGCCGGCCTCGCGGCCGAGTATCCGGATGCCGTCGCGGCGCAGCCCGCACCCGACGCCGCGCGCGCCGCCGCCCCGCGGGCGCGGCCTTCCCGGCGTGGCGTTCCCCAGCTCGTCTACGTCGGCCTCCTCGGACTCCTGATCCTCGGCACCGAGCGCCGCACCGAGCGGAAGAACGCCGCCGCGCGGAACGTCGCCCCGCCCCAGCCGTAGCCTCGGCCGCGTCGCCGAGCTCGTCTCCCCGCTCCTCCGGCTCCGCGGTGCCGCCCGCAGGCGAATCGTGGCCCGGGTCCGGCCACCAGTGGACGCTCGGCCCGCCCTGCGATTCCATGCAGCCCTCGAGCCCCTGCACGGCGACGGCCCGACCGCCGGCGCCGTTCGCCCGCACGCTCGGCGGAACGTTTCGATCCATTCGAGGGAGGCGGAGATGGCGAACCAGAAGATCCATCGAGGGAGCTGCTTCTGCGGCGCAGTCGCGCTCGAGGTCACCGGCGAGCCCGCGGCGATGGGCTACTGCCACTGCGAGTCCTGCCGACACTGGTCGGCGGGTCCGGTGAACGCGTTCGCGCTGTGGCGGCCCGAGCAGGTCCGTGTGACGAAGGGCGGCGACCAGATCGGCAGCTACCACAAGACGGAGAACAGCCACCGGAAGTGGTGCAAGGTCTGCGGCGGGCATCTCTTCACCGACCACCCGGGCATGGGCTTGATCGACGTCTACGCCTCGATCCTGCCGAGCCTCTCGTTCCAGCCCGCGCTGCACGTCCACTACCAGGAGAAGTTCCTGCGCATCCCGGATGGCGTGCCGAAGATGAAAGACATGCCGAAGGAGTTCGGCGGGTCGGGCGCCGTGCTCCCGGACTAGGCCCGTCGGCGCTGGCAGGGGAGCGCCCGCTCAACGCATCTCCGGCGGGGTCTGCGCCTCCATCACGCGCTTCGCGGCGAGCACCACCACCGCGCGCGGTCCGAGACGCTGCGCGGCGTTGGCGCGCAGCCAGTCGAACCAGCCGGGAATCACCGAAGGCTGTCGCCCGAGCGCGTCGAGCGCGGCCTGCGCCACCGCGCGTGCGTCCGCGCCGGGATGCGGCACCTCGCGCGCGACCTGCTGGAACTCCGTCTCCGTCGACCCCGGCTCGAGCACGAGGACGTCGACCCCGCTGCCCTGGAGCTCGCCCCAGAGCGCCTCGCCGAGGAAGAGGTCGAAGGCCTTGGTCGCCGAGTAGAGCGCGTGGAGCGGCAGCGGCTGCCGGCCCGAGACCGACCCGGTGAAGATCACCGCGCCGCGCCCGCGGGCGCGCATCGACGGGAGGAGCCGGCTCGTGAGGACCACGGGCGCGACACAGTTGAGCTGCACCATCTCGCAGAGGCGTGGCGTCTCCTGGCGGTCGAAGCGGCCCGCGTAGCCGAAGCCCGCGTTGTTCACGAGCACCGCGATCTCGAGGTCGGCGACCGCGTCCGCCACCTGCTCCGCGCCCCCCGCCGCCGCCAGGTCGACCGCCACCACGCGCGTGGCCACGCGCTGCTCGCGCTCGAGCTCCGCGGCGAGCGCGCGCAGGCGATCCTCGCGCCGCGCCACCAGGACGAGCGACAGGCCCTCGGCGGCGAGCGCCCGCGCGAGCTCCGCGCCGATCCCCGCCGAGGCGCCCGTCACCAGCGCCCACTCCCCATAGCGCTCGCGCAGCCGCCGCGGCCGGCGCCCGAACTCCGCGCGTGAGCGCCAGAACGCAACGCAGAGGGCGGCGAAGGGAAGCGCGGCCAGGAGCCCGGTCGACCAGCCGACCAGGCCGCCCCGGGTGCGGACCGGCCACACCAGCATGGCGATCGCGACCTGCGCGGCGTAGAGCGAGGCCCAGGGCCAGAGCCAGGGCCGCATGCGCCAGAGCCCGTAGGCGCCCGCCGCGTAGATCGCCCAGTGCAGCGGCTCGGTGGCCTTCGCCGCCCAGCCGTGGAGCGCGAAGCCGAGCCAGACCTCGGCATCGCGCGAGACCGGCTTGCACCAGAAATCCCAGGGCACGTAGATCGCGGCCATGAAGATCGAGAAGGCGAGGACGGCGTTCATCCACGCGGGACGTCGTGCCAGATGGCCGCGAAGCCAGCTCTCCATGCTCGTCCCTCCCGCGCCCGGAATGGCGTGCTCCGCACGCGGTAGCACGAGCGCCACCGCCGCAGCCAGCGCGTGCGGGGCCGCCTCCCGCCCGCGCCGAGCGGCGTCCCGCTGCGCGTGCCCCGCGCGCCAGCGTATGCTCCCCGGACGCGGAGCGGATCGCGCCCGGACCGGCCCGGAGTGCGTGTGTTCCGCCGGTTCCGGAGGTGGAATGCCGCCTGCGCTCGCCCTCCGCTCTCGTCCGGCGGCCCGGCTCCGCGCCATCGCGGCCGCCCTCGTGCTCGCGCTCGCGGTGGTCTCGGCCGGGTCGGCCGGCGCCGAGCTCCCCGCCTCCGCGATTCCGGAGCCGCTCCGGCCCTGGGTGGCGTGGGTGCTCCACGGGCACGAGGAGGAGCGCTGCACCCCGCTCGAGGGGCGTGCCGACCAGCGGCGCTGCGCCTGGCCGTCCCGGCTCGAGCTCTCGCTGGACGCCGCCGGCGGCCGCTTCGCGCAGGAGTGGACGCTCGAGCGCGACGCGCTGGTGCCGCTGCCCGGCGACGCCGGCGCCTGGCCCGAGGACGTGCAGGCGGACGGGAAGCCCGCTCCGGTCGTGACGCAAAAGGGTGTCGCGAGCGTGCTCCTCGGTCCCGGCCGCCACGCGGTCTCCGGGCGCTTCGTCTGGCGCAGCCAGCCCGCGCTGCTCTCCGTGCCGCGTGAGACCGGGATCGTCTCGCTGCTGGTGAACGGGGAGGCCGTTCCGTTCCCGCGTCGCGACGAGCAGGGCCGGCTCTGGCTGCGCGGTCGTGCGGAGCAGGGGGCGGAGGAGGCCCGCCTCGACGTCGAGGTGTACCGCCGGGTGATCGACGAGGTGCCCCTCGTCCTGGTGACGCGGCTCGAGCTCGACGTCTCGGGACCCGCGCGGGAGGCGCTCCTCGGCCCCGTCCTGCCCGCGGGCTTCGTCCCGCTCGCCCTCGGCAGTGCGGTGCCGGCCCGTCTCGAGCCCGACGGGCGCCTGCGGGTCCAGCTCCGGGCGGGCCGCTTCGAGCTCGAGCTGCGGGCGCGGCACGTGGGGCCCGTGGCGGCGCTCACGCCGCCCCCCGCGGCCCCGCCCTGGGATCCCGACGAGATCTGGGTGTTCGACGCGCGCCGGGACCTCCGGCTGGTGGACGTGCAGGGGGTCACGCCCATCGACCCCGGCCAGACGCGACTCCCGGCCGGCTGGCGCGCGCTCCCCGCCTACCGCGTCGGGCCGGGCGACACCATGAAGCTGGTCGAGCGAGTGCGAGGGGACGCCGAGCCCTCGGCGGACCGCCTGACGCTCGAGCGCAGGCTCTGGCTCGACTTCGACGGCGACGGCTACACCATCGAGGATCGGATCACGGGCGCCCTGGTGGCGAGCTGGCGCCTCGACATGCCGCCTCCGACCCGTCTCGGGCGCGTCTCGCTGGACGGCGAGGACCAGTTCCTGACCAGTCTCGACGGCAGTGCGACCGGTGTGGAGGTCCGGGAGGGAGCGCTCGATCTCGAGGCGGAGAGCCGCCTCGAGGGAGCGGGTGCGCGGCTTCCGGCGGTGGGCTGGGCCCACGATTTCTCCGACGTGTCCGCCACCCTGGCCCTGCCTCCGGGCTGGCGACTCTTCACGGCGTCGGGTGTGGATTCGGCGGAGCCGAGCTGGATCTCGCGCTGGACGCTCCTCGATCTCTTCCTGGTGCTGGTGACCGCGATCGCCGCTGCCCGACTCTTCGACGTGTCGCTGGGCGCGCTCGCCCTGGTGGCGCTGGTGCTCACCTGGACCGAGCCCGCGGCCCCTCGCCTCGCCTGGCTCGCGGTGCTGGCGGCGGAGGCGCTCTTCCGCCTCCTCCCGGCCGGTCGCCTGCGGCGGCTCGTCGGCCTCGCCCGCATGCTCGCGCTGGCCGGCCTGGCGCTGTTCGCGGTCCCCTTCCTGGTGCAGCAGGTACGCCAGGCGCTGCATCCGGCGCTCGAGGAGCCGGGGGTGAGCGCCGTGGCGCCGCGCGCGCCGAGGGAGGACAAGATCGCCATCTCCCGCGCCGGCGCGCTCGGGAAGGCGACCACCCGGGTGCTCCGGGAGGCCGGCCCTGCCGAGGCCGCGGCGCCGCCGCGCCGCTGGACCCCGGATCCCTCCGCCGTGGCCTCCACCGGGCCCGGCGTTCCGCGCTGGCAGTGGCGCGAGGTGACACTTCGCTGGAGCGGGCCGGTGGAGCCGGGCCAGGAGCTGCGCCTCTACCTGCTCTCGCCCTGGGCGAACTTCGTGCTGGCCTGGCTGCGCGTGGCGCTGGTGGCGGCGCTCGTGGCCGCGCTGGTGGGGCTGCGCCGGCGTGACGCCGAGGGCCCGACGCCGCCTCCGGCCGGAGCGGCCTCGGCGCTGGCGCTCCTGGCCGCGCTACTCCTCGCGGCGCCGCCGGCCCGGGCCGAGCTTCCGTCGCCCGGGCTCCTGGACGAGCTTCGGACGCGGCTCCTCGAGCCGGCGCTCTGCCGCCCGAGCTGCGCCTCGCTTCCGCGGCTGCGCATCGAGACCAGCGCGACCGCGCTGCGTCTTCGCCTCGCGGTCGACGCCGCCGCGGCGACGGGCCTGCCGCTACCGGGCGGCGAGCCCCACTGGCTGCCGGAGCGCGTGCTGCTGGACGACAAGCCCACGGCATCGCTCTCGCGCGACGCCGGCGGCGTGCTCTGGCTCGCCGTCGAGGCCGGCCGACACGAAATCGTGATGGAGGGGCGGCTCCCGGACGCAGACGCCGTGCCCCTCCCGCTGCCCCTGCGGCCGCGGCGCGTCGAGACCGCGGGCAGCGGCTGGAGCGTGGAGGGGATCCGGCCCGACGGCGCGCCGGAGGACACGCTGCAGCTGGTCCGCGAGCGCCCGAGCGGGGGCGCGGCCGAGCCCGTGCTCCTCCCGCCCTTCCTGCGCGTGGAGCGCACGCTTCGCCTGGGCCAGCGCTGGGACGTCGAGACCGCCGTGGTGCGGGTCTCGCCGCCGGGCGTGTCGGTGGCGCTCTCGGTGCCGCTCCTCCCGGGCGAGTCGCCGGTGACGCCCGACCTGCGGGTGGAAGACGGCCGCGCGAGCATCACGCTCGCCGCCGACGCCACGCGAACGGGCTGGAGCTCGACCCTGGCCCAGGCGGAGCGCATCCCGCTCCACGCGCTCGAGACCTCCTCCTTCAGCGAGGTCTGGCGAGTCGATGCGAGCCCCTTCTGGCACGTGGAGGCGAGCGGGATCCCCGCCGTCCACCAGGGGCCGGCTGCGGAGGGCGCCGGTCCCCGGCTGCGCGAGTGGCATCCGTGGCCTGGCGAGGACGTGACGCTCTCGGTCACGCGCCCCGCCGCCGCCGAGGGGAGCACCCTCACCCTCGACCGGAGCGCCCTCACCACCACGCCGGGCCGCCGGGCGAGCGACGTCCGGCTCGAGCTCGAGCTCCGGACCAGCCGAGGCGGCGAGCACGCCCTGCAGCTTCCCGAGGGAGCCGAGCTCCTGTCGCTGACGCTCGACGGTGTCGATCAGCCGCTGCGGCACGAGGGACGCAGGGTGGTGCTGCCGCTCACGCCGGGCAGGCACGTCGCGCTCGTCTCCTGGCGCGAGCCGCGGGGCATCGTCGCGCTCTTCCGCAGCGCCGAGGTGGACCTCGGCGCGCCGAGCGTGAACGCGGATCTCGTGATCGAGATGCCGAGCGATCGCTGGACGCTCGCGCTCCACGGTCCGCGGCTCGGCCCCGCCGTCCTCTTCTGGAGCCTGCTCGCGGTGATCGCGCTCGCGGCGCTCGGCCTTGGTCGCACGCGCGGGACGCCGCTCTGCGCGCGCGACTGGTTCCTGCTCGGCGTGGGGCTCACCCAGGCGCCGCTCGCCCTCGCCGCCGTGGTGGTGGGATGGCTCCTCGTCCTCGGCTGGCGCCGCGCGCGGGGTGCGGCTCTGCGGCCCCTCCCCTTCGATCTCGCGCAGCTCGGTCTCGCGCTCTGGACGCTCGGCGCGCTGGTCGCCCTCTTCCTCGCCGTGAAGCGCGGCCTCCTCGGCCTGCCGGAGATGCAGATCGCGGGCAACGGCTCCACCTCCGGGCTCCTGCGCTGGTACCAGGACCGCTCGGGCCCGCAGCTTCCGCGGGCGAGCGTGCTCTCGGTGCCGCTCGGGGTCTATCGGCTGGCGATGCTCGCCTGGGCGCTGTGGCTGGCGCGGGCGCTCGTCGGCTGGCTGCGCTGGGCCTGGGAGTGCATGGCGAGCGGCGGTCTCTGGAAGCGGCGCCCGCCGCGCGCCACCCGGGGCGCTCCCGCGCCGCGCCCCACGGCCTGACACAGGAATGCCCGAGCGGTGTACGGCCCGCTGCGCGAGCGGGTGGGCGGAGCCGTGGCCCGCGAGCTCTGTCCCAGCGGACGCCGCAGGGAGGTGCAGGAGGCGCTGCAGCTCCAGGGGGTTGGCCCGGCGCCGCCGCCGCCGCATCCTCCCCGGGTCCCCCGCCGCGCGGGACCACCCAGGAGGAGCACATGGCGAGCAAGGCCGAGCAGGCGATGGCGATCTTCCAGAAGCACGTCGGGCACGAGGAGGGGGTCGGCGAGTGGTTCGCGATCGACCAGTCGCGCATCGATGCCTTCGCCGACGCGACGCTGGATCACCAGTTCATCCACGTCGATCCCGAGAAGTCCGCCAGGCTCTCGCCCTACAAGACCACGATCGCGCACGGCTTCCTCACTCTGTCGATGGTGGTGCACCTCGGCAAGAGCGTGCCCCCGATCGCCCCCGAGGCGTATCAGGGCGTGGTGATGGGCGTGAACTACGGCCTCGACAAGGTCCGCTTCCCGAGCCCGGTGAAGGTGGGAAGGCGCATCCGCGCCCGACGCGAGCTCGTGTCGGCGGAGCTGGCGGCGCCGAACACGATCCAGCTCAAGCAGAAGGTCACCGTGGAGATCGAGGGCGAGCCCAAGCCGGGCTGCGTGGCCGAGACCCTGACCCGCCTGATCTACGCCTGAGGGCGTGGCCGGCCGCTACTCCCGCTCGTCGATCGGCAGCACCTTGAGCCCCGTCGGGCCCACGTACCGCCCGCGCGGCCGATAGATCCGGTTGCGTCCGTACTGCTCGAAGACGTGGGCGCACCAGCCCGAGACGCGGCTCATGGCGAAGATCGGCGTGAAGAGGTCGTGCGGAATCCCCATCGCGTGGTACACGGTGGCGGAGTAGAAGTCGACGTTCGGCAGCAGACCCTTCTCGCGCTGCATCACGTCGTCGATGCGGGCGGACATCTCGTAGAGGTAGGCCTGCCCCGTCTCGCGGCAGAGCTCCTGGCTCATGGCCCGCAGGATCTTGGCGCGCGGGTCGCCCTCCTTGTAGACGCGATGGCCGAAGCCCATCACCTTGCGCTTCTCCGCCAGCGCCTCCTTCAGGAAGGGCTCCACCTGCGCCATGGAGCCGATCTGGAGCAGCATCTTCATCACCTGCTCGTTGGCGCCGCCGTGGAGCGGGCCCTTGAGCGTGCCGATCGCGGCCATCACGCTGGAGTAGAGGCCGGACTCGGTGCTCGCGGTGACGCGGGCGGAGAAGGCCGAGGCGTTCAGCTCGTGATCGGCGTGCAGGATCAGGCAGGTGTCGAACTGGCGCACGCGCTTCGCGTCGGGCTCGGCGCCGTGCAGCATGTAGAGGAAGTTCCAGGCGATCGAGCGGCCCGGCATCGGCTGGAGCGGCCACTGCCCGCTCCGCACGCGATGGTAGGCGGCGATGATGGTGCCGAAGCGCGCCGTCATGCGAACCGCCTTGCGCCGGTTGGCCTCCGCCGTGAGCACGTTCGCGTCGGGGTCGTGGAGCGAGAGGCCCGCCACCACCGCGTGCAGGAAGTCCATCGGGTGCACGTCGGTGGGGAGTCCGTGGAACCAGCCCATGGCCTTCGGGGGCAGCGCGATGCGCTCGTGGAGCTCGCGCTCGAACTCCGAGAGCTCCTTGCGGTTCGGGAGCTTCCCGAACCAGAGCAGATGAACCACCTCCTCGAAGCTCGTGTGCGCCGCGAGATCCTCGATGGTGTAGCCTCGATAGGTGAGGGTCGAGCCCACGATGGCGCTGATGCCCGTGGTGCAGGCGACCACGCCCTCGAGGCCTCGATCAATCGCGCCGTCGTACTCCTGGACCGGGTCCACCACGGATTGCCTCCTCGACGATCCCGCGCCGGCGACGGCGGGCGACCGCTCCCGACGCGTCCGGGATCCTCGCACCGAGCTTAGCCCGCCGGCAGAGCGCGCCGCTGCGGCTTGACACCCGGCGGGGGGTCGCGTTCCCTCGCCCACCTCCCATGCCGCGCCCCGCCACCCAGCGCCTGCGCCACGACCTGCGCGCCATCCTGGCCGACGGCGCGGCGTTCTCGCTGATGGTGGGCCTCGGCGAGACCTATCTCCCGGCCTTCGCCCTGGCGGTCGGCGTGGGCGCGGTGGGAGCCGGCTTCCTCGCCGCCGTCCCGCCGCTGGCCGGCGCCGTGCTCCAGCTCGCGTCCCCCGGTGCGGTGCGCGCCCTCGGCTCCCACCGCCGCTGGGTCGTGCTCTGCGCCACCACCCAGGCGGCGAGCTTCTTGCCCCTGATCGCGGTTGCGCTGCGGGGCCGCGCGAGCTTCGCGCTGCTCTTCGTGGTGGCGGCGCTCTACTGGGGCTCGGGCATGGCCACCGGCCCCGCCTGGAACACCTGGGTCGGGACGCTCGTTCCGCGCCGGATGCGCGCGCACTACTTCGCCGCGCGCACCCGCGTCACACAGGCCGGGACGCTGGTGGGCCTCCTGGCCGGGGGCACCGCGCTCGAGCTCGGGGATGCGGGCGGCGTGCCGCTCCTCGCCTTCGCGCTGCTCTTCGCGGTGGCCTCGGCCTGCCGCTTCTCCTCGTCGCGTCTCCTCGCCTCGCAGAGCGAGCCCCTGCCGCTGCCCGCGAACTACCGCTCGATTCCGCTCCTCGAGCTGCCGAGCCGCCTGCGCGGCAGCGCCGAGGGTCGCTTCCTGCTCTATCTGCTCTCGGTGCAGCTCGCGGTGCAGATCGCCGCACCCTTCTTCACGCCCTACATGCTCCAGCAGCTCACGCTGCCCTACGCCCGCTACATGGCGCTGCTCGCGATCTCGTTCGCCGCCAAGATCCTGGCGCTCCCGCTCCTCGGGCTCGTGGCGCGACGCCTGGGCGCCCGCGCTCTCCTCTGGGTGGGAGGGCTCGGCATCGTCCCGCTCTCCTCGCTCTGGCTGGTGTCGGATCGCTTCGGCTACCTGCTGTGTGTGCAGGTGGTGGCCGGGAGCTTCTGGGCCGCCTGGGAGCTCGCGAGCTTCCTCCTGGTGTTCGAGACGATCCGCGAGGACGAACGCACGAGCATCCTCACCGCCTTCAACCTGGCCAATGCCGTGGCGATGGTCGGGGGCTCGCTGGTGGGCGGCTGGCTCCTGGACCGGATCGGCCCGAGCCACGTCGCCTACATGACGATCTTCGCGCTCTCCTCGGTGGCGCGCGCCACCACGCTGCTGCGGCTGCGGCGACTCCCGCGCGTCGCGCTGGCGCCGCTCCCGCTCGCGATGCGCACGGTGGCCGTGCGCCCCGACACCGCCTCCGACGATCGACCCATCCTGCCGAGCCTGCCGGAGAAGGCGGCCGGCCCGGGCGCCCTCGACCGGGAGCCCTCGTGACGGCGTATCCTCGGGAGGTGCCGGACCCCGCCGGACTCCCCGCCATCGGGCTCGCGGATCTGCGCGCCGCCGCACGGCGTCTGGCGCCCCTGGTCCACCGCACGCCCGTCGTCACCTGCGCGACGCTCGATCGTGTCGCAGGACGAAGCCTCTTCTTCAAGTGCGAGAACCTGCAGAAGGTGGGGGCCTTCAAGTTTCGCGGCGCGTGCAACGCCGTGATGCGGCTGCCCGACGCCGTTGCGGCGCGCGGCGTGGCCACGCACAGCTCCGGCAACCACGCCCAGGCATTGGCCCTGGCGGCGCGGCTGCGCGGCATTCCCGCCCACATCGTGATGCCGAGCAACGTCCCGGACGTGAAGCGACTCGCGGTGGAGGGCTACGGCGGGAGGGTGATCCTCTGCGAGCCCACCCTCGAGGCGCGCGAGGCCACCGCGAGACGAGTGGCCGCCGAGACCGGTGCGAGCCTCGTCCACCCCTACGATCACCCCGACGTGATCGCGGGCCAGGGCACGGCGGCCCTGGAGCTGCTGGAGGAGCTGCCCGACCTGGACGCCCTGGTGGCGCCGATCGGTGGGGGCGGGCTCGTCTCCGGCTGCTGCATCGCCGCGCGGGGCCTCGCTCCTGGCCTGCGCGTCTTCGCCGCCGAGCCGGCCGGCGCCGACGACGCCGCGCGCTCCAAGGCCTCGGGCCGTCTCGTTCCGCAGACGGCGCCGCGCACCCTCGCCGACGGCCTCCTCACCTCGCTCGGCGCGCTCACCTGGCCCTTCGTGCGCGACGTGGTCGAGCGCGTGATCACGCTGGGCGAGGGCGAGATCGTGGCGGCGATGCGCCTCGTCCTCGAGCGCACGAAGCTCGTGATCGAGCCCAGCGCGGCGGTCGCGGTGGCCGCGGTGCTCTCGCCGGCGTTCGGAGCGGGGAATTCACCGCAACGTGTCGGCGTGATCCTGTCGGGCGGGAACGCGGACCTCGACCATCTGCCGTGGTAGGGGCGCCGGCGCGCGGAGGGCCGATCGGGGCGCGTGCGGCGCGGCCGTGCCCGGTCGATCCCTACGTTTCTCCGATCCGCTCCAGGATCACCTCCAGCAGGCGCTCGTCGAAGCCCAGGGGCTCGGTCACGCGGACCGACACGCCAGGATGTCGGAGCGCGGCGAGACGAGCGAGCTCCGGGACGTCCACGGCGCCGTGGCTGCCGGAAGCCAGGAAGTAGGGGTGGATCACGATCTCCGCGGCGCCGTCGGCGACGCAGGCCTCGACGACCTGGTCGACGCTCGGGCTCGCGAGCTCCATGTGCGCCGCGCACACGATCCAGCCCGGGAGCCGCGCGCGCAGACGCTCGGCCACCCGCTCGAGCTGGGCGTTGGCCTCGGCCCGCCGGCTGCCGTGGTCGACCAGCACCAGGGCGCGCCTCACGCCCGCCCCTCCGTCGGCGAGCTCAGGCGGCCCGTGCGGCCGCGGCCAGCGCCTGGGCCAGGTCGGCGCAGAGGTCGTCCGCCTCCTCGATGCCGATCGAGAGCCGCACGGTGGCCTCGGTGATCCCCTTGCGGCGCTTCTCCTCGGCAGGGAAGGCGCCGTGGCTCATGCGCCACGGGTAGCCGACCAGCGACTCCACGCCGCCCAGGCTCTCGCCGAGCTGGATCAGCTTCGTGCTCTCGCAGAGCGTACGCGCCGCGGCGGCGCCGGCCGCCAGCTCGATCGTCACCATGCCGCCGAAGCCCCGCATCTGCCGCCGCGCGACGGCGTGGCCCGGGTGGTCGGCGAATCCCGGGTAGTGCACGTGCGCGACCTCCGGGCGCCCGCGCAGGAACTCCGCGATGTGACGCGCGTTGGCCTCGTGCTGCCGCATGCGCACCGCCAGGGTCTTGAGCCCGCGCAGCGTGAGCCAGGCGTCCCAGGGACCGGGCACGCCGCCGGTGGCGTTCTGGGCGAACTGGAGCTGCGCGCGCAGGTCCTCGTCGTCCACCACCACCGCACCACCGATCACGTCGCTGTGTCCCCCCAGGTACTTGGTGGTGGAGTGCACGACCACGTGAGCACCGAGCTCGAGCGGGCGCTGGAGGTAGGGCGTGGCGAAGGTGTTGTCCACCACGCAGAGGGCGCCGTGCCTGCGTGCGACGTCCGCGCAGGCGGCCACGTCCACGATGCGCAGCATCGGATTGGTCGGACTCTCGATCCAGACCATGCGGGTGGCGGGCTCGACCGCCTTGGCGACCTCCTCGGGTCGCGTGGCGTCCACGTAGCTGAAGCGCAGGCCCTGTCGCGGGAGCACGTGCTGGAACAGACGCCAGGTCCCGCCGTAGAGATCGTCGCCCACCACCACGTGGTCGCCAGAGCGCAGCAGGTGCGTCACGCCCGTGATGGCCGCCATCCCGGAGGCGTAGGCCAGGGCGAAGCGCCCCCCCTCGAGCGAGGCCAGGCAGGTCTCCAGCGCGCGCCGGGTCGGGTTGGCGCCGCGGGAGTAGGCGTAGCCACGGTTGCGGTCCACCGATTCCGCGGTGTAGGTCGCGGTCTGGTACACCGGGACCACGGTGGCGCCGGTGGTCGGATCGGGCTCCTGACCGGCGTGGATCGCGCGGCTCTCGAAGCCGAGCGACGAGGCGTCTGCCTTGCTCATCGGCGCGCGAGCTCGGCCAGGAGCTCCCAGGTGCGGCGCGCCGCCGCCTTGGGCTCCGGTCCGTAGGGGAAGATCGCGGCATTGAGGTCCGTGACACCGACCTGTGCTAGCCGCCCGAGGGCCTCTTCCACCGCGCGCTCGTCGCCCGCGATCGCCACGTCGCCCGGCGCCGCGGCGCCCTCGAGATCGAGCATGGCGCGATACGAGGGCAGGGTGCCGTAGAGCGCGAAGGCCTTGGAGGCCGCCTCGCGCGCGCCGGCGGGGTCGTTCGTCACCACGATCGGCAGGCCGCACACGATGCGCGGCGCGGGACGCCCGGCCTCGCGGGCGGCGGCCCGGATCTCGGGCACCAGCACCCGCTCGAGCGTCCGCGGGCCCGTCATCCAGGTGATGGTCCCGTCGGCGAGCCCACCGGCCAGGCGTCGCATGCGAGGCCCGAGACCGCCGATCAGGATCGGCATCGGCCGCGCGCCGGGCACCCGCAGCCCGCCCTTCACGCGATAGAGCTCTCCCTCGAACTCCACCGCCCCGGTCTCCACCAGCGAGCGCACGATCGTCACGTACTCCTCCACGTGCCGGGCGACGCGGGCGTAGGAGAGGCCGAGCATGTTCTCGATCACGATCTTGTGGCTCGGGCCGAGGCCGAGGGCGAGGCGGCCGCCACAGGCGAGCTGCGTGGTGAGCGCCTGCTGCGCCATGTAGAGCGGGTGCCGCGTGTAGGTCGGGACCACCGCGGTTCCGAGCTCGATGCGCGAGGTGCGCGTCCCGGCCAGGGCCAGCGCGCTGAGCGCGTCCAGGCCAAAGATGTTCGGCATCCACGCCGTCTGGAAGCCGGCCTCCTCCGCGCGGCGGAACTGCTCCAGCGCGCCGTCGATCCCTCCGGCGCCCTCGGCCGCCAGCTCGCCCACGCCGATTCCGATCCGAAGCTGCTTCATGGGAGCTCCATCTGCCGCAGGGAGGAGCAGGGCGCCGTGCCCGGCCTCACCAGTAGCGGGTGGTGAGATCGACGTCCGCGAGCAGGACGGCGTGGCACGCCAGGCGCAGCTCCGGCGCCACCCGCTGGCGTCGCTTCACCGTGCGCTCGGTCTCGGATTCGGCCGAGAGAGCGCCGGGCGCGCCGGCCACGATGTGCACCGCGCAGCGCCCGCAGATCCCGGCGGCGTCGCAGGCGCGCGCCAACGGCACGCCGGCCCGCTGCGCAGCCGCGAGGACGGTGGTTCCGGCGGATACGCGCGCGGCGCGCCCGAGCGGGAGGAAGCGCACGAGGGGGTCCACGGGCGCATCATACGCGAGGGCGCCCCGCGCCTCCAGGCGGCCCGCCGCAACGCGGCAGCGCAAACCCGCGGATCGACCCCGCGCCGGGCGGCGGCTACCCTCCCGGCCATGCCCAGCGCCGGCATCTGCGTGATCGGCAACGAGATCCTCTCCGGCAAGGTCGTCGACGAGAACTCGCCCTACCTCTGCCGGGAGCTGCGGAAGCTCGGCGTCGACGTCGAACGCATCAGTGTGATCCCCGACGTGATCGAGATCATCGGGAGCGAGGTGCGAAGCCTCTCCAAGAGCTTCGACTTCGTGTTCACCTCGGGAGGCGTGGGTCCCACGCACGACGATCTCACGCTGGATGGTGTCGCCTTGGCGTTCGGGCGCGCGCTCGAGCTCAACGAGTCGATGGCGAGCCGGATGGCACGCGCCCAGGGCAAGCCGCCGAACGAGAGCCTGCTCAAGATGGCCCGCATCCCTGCGGGCGCCGCCCTGATCGACGCAGGAGATCTCTGGTTCCCGGTGATCGTGGTGGAGAACGTCCACATCTTCCCGGGCATCCCGGAGCTCCTGCGTCGCAAGTTCGACTCCGTGCGAGAGCGCTTCCGCGGGGTGCCCTTCGTCCTGCGACGCGTCTTCGTGACGCGCAGCGAGAGCGACATCGCCGCTGCGCTGAACGCGCTCCTCGTCGAGTTCCCGGCGCTCCAGCTGGGATCCTATCCCCGGGTCGGTGCCGGCGACTACCACGTGCAGCTCACCCTCGAGTCACGCGACGCCGACTACGTGACGCGCGCGCTCGAGTCGCTGCTCTCGCGCCTGCCGAGCGGGGCCGTGCTGCGGGTGGAGTAGCTGGACCCGGCCCGCCAGGATCTGCTCGCCCGCTTCCTGGCCTGGGTGCACCCGCTCTGGATGCTGGGCTCGATCGGGCTCGCGGCGCTGGCCTTCCAGGTGGGCTTCGGCCTGCGGCGCGCGCGCCTGCGGCGGGAGCGACGCGAGCCCGCGGCCCGGCGCAGCCACCTGCGGGTGGCGAAGCCTGCGGTGGTGCTGGTGGCGCTGGGCTTCGCGCTGGGGCCGCTCTCGATGTGGAAGCTCCGCGACCGCGCTCCCTTCGAGAGCGTCCACGCCTGGCTCGGGATCCTCGCCGCCTCGCTCTTCGTGGCGGCCGGCTGGCTCGGCAGGCGGATCGAGCGCGGCCGGAGCCGTCGCCTCGACGCGCACGCGCTCCTCGGCGCGCTCGCGCTGCTGGCGGCGGCGCTGGCCGCCGTGGCGGGGTTCGTACTGCTGCCCTGAGCCGCTCCATGGCCTCCAACGCTCTTTCGTGTCGAGCCGGGCGGGCCGGCCTCGGGCGCGCCGCCGGCTTCGCGTCGCTGCGCGCTTCGGCTTCAGGCGCGCCGCCGGCTGTGCCGGCGGGCAGCGCCCTCCGCTCGGCTTCGCCTCGCTGCGCGCTTCGCTTGCCCTCAGTGCCGGTGGCGATGATGCAGGTCGGACTGGTGCGGGTGGGCGTGCTCCAGCGCTTCGTGGCGATGCCAGTGCACGTGCTCGGTCTCGGGCCGGAGGCCGGGGTGCAGGTGGAGGTGATGGCCGTCGTCGTGGCGGTGGAGGTGCACGTGCTCGACGGCCTCGTGGCGGTGCCGATGGGCGTGGCGGTCGAAGAGCAGGAGCGCCGCGCCGGCGGCCAGGCAGGCCCCCGCCGCGAGCTGCGCGGCGCCGAGGCGCTCGCCGAGGACGAGCACGGCGAGCGCCGCGCCGACGAAGGGCGCGCTCGCGAAGATCCCCTGGGCCCGGGTGGCACCGAGGCGCTGGGAGGCGCCCACCATGAGCGCGATGCTCGCCCCGTAGGCCGCAGCGCCCACGGCGAGCGCGGCCGCGATGGGGGCCGGTCCGCCGCGGAACGGTGCCAGGAGGAGGCCGAGCGCGAGGTTGGTGGTGCCCGCCACGGCGCCCTTCCAGAGCACGATCTCCGCCGGGGTCCAGGCGTCGATCAGCGAGGTCCATTGATTGTCGAGGCCCCAGCAGAGGCAGGCCAGCGCGGTGAGTCCCGCCGCGGCGAGCCCGGGCCAGCCGCCCTGGTCCGCCAGCAGCGCGCCACCCGCCAGGGCGAAGGCCACGCCGAGGCCGCCGCGCCGGCCGAGCTGCTCTCCGAACCATGCGACACCCAGAAGTGACGTCGCGACGAGCTCCAGGTTCAGGAGCAGCGAGACCGACCCGGCGCTCGCGAGGCGCAGCGCCTGGAGCAGCAGGACCGGCCCGAGTACGCCGCCCGCCAGCACCGCTCCGGCCAGGCGGCGGCCGCTCGCCGGCGAG
>JAWOLJ010000045.1:0-17882 GCA_033853555.1 Myxococcota bacterium | reverse complement strand
GCCGGCCGCGGCGCCGGCGCCGGAGAGCCGCCGGCGGCCGCCTCGAGCTCGGCTCCCAGCGCGCCGGCCGCGTTCTCGAGCGTGTCGACGCCGGTCGGTGTTGCATCGCGCCGGGCGGCGGCGGGCGGCTCCGCCGCCTCCGCCTCGCTGCCCTCGAGCTCGAGATCGACGTCCACGTCGAGGTCGAGCTCGAGATCGTGCTCCGCCTCGGGCGGGGGCTCGGGTACGGGCTCGGGCTCGGGGGGGGGCGCGACCACGCGCGGCGGAGCCGCGGGCCGGAGCGGCGAAGGGGGTGCCACCAGCGGCTCGCGCGTCGGGCGGGGCACAGGGGTGGCGGCCGGCGCCAGCCGCGCCGCCGCTTCCGGGTCGAGCTCGGCCAGCTTGTCGTGCAGCAGGCGCAGCGCGTCGGTGTCAGCGGCGTCGCGCGCGAGCTTCGCCGCCTCGGAGAACACCTCGACCGCGCGCTCGGTGGAGCCGGCGGCGACCAGCGCCTCGCCGAACTTCTCCAGCGCCACGCGGTTGTTCGGATCGCGCGCGAGCAGCGTCTCGAGGCTCGCCAGCGCCTTGTCGTGCTTGCCGTAGCGCAGATACACGCTCGCCTCGGCCAGCACCTGCTCCGGGTCCAGGGGCTCCACGTCCGGCGGCGGAAGCGGCACGCGGGGCGGCTCGGGTGCCGGCGGCGACGCCTTGCGCGGCGCCGGATGGTCGTCTGCGGCGTCCGACAGCGCGCCCGCATCGCCGAGGCTGTTCTCGAAGTGGAGCGCCGGGTCGTCCAGCACCTCCTGATCGCCGACCTGGCCGAACGGCGATTCGGCGGAGAGCCCCGGACCGTCTTCGGCCGAACGATCGAGCGGGGCAGCGCCGACGAAGCGTTGGAGGATCTCGCGTGCGCGGTCCTCGTCGCCGCGCCCGCGATAGAGCTCCGCCAGCCGCCGGTAGGTCTCCTCCATCTCGTCGCTGCGACCGACGCCCCGCTGCGATTCGGCGAGCAGCTCCCAGGCCTCGAGCGTCTCCGGGTAGAGCTCGACGGCGCGGCGCGCGAGCGCGAGCGCCCGCTCGGGCATCTTGTTCGCGAGCAGATGCCGCGCCATCGCCAGCAGCGCATCCTGGCGCCGCGGGTCGAGCTCGAGCACGCGCTCCCAGACCGCTCCGAGCCCCTCCAGCTCTCCCTGGCGTTCGAGCTCCTTCGCCACCTCCGCGTACTCGGCGAGCGCCTCGTCGCGCAGGTCGGCCTGCTTCAGGAGATCGGCGACCTTGAGCCGGCTCGTGGTGTTGGTGGGATCGAAGCTCGCCATCTTGCGCAGGAGCTCGAGCGCCTCGCGCTTTCGGCCCTGCTTGTGCAGTGCGTCGGCCGAGCTCTGGAGCGCCGAGACCGCCTCCGAGGTCAGGCCGAGCCGCTGGTAGAGCTCGGCCAGCGACACCCCGATGTCCGCGCGCTCCGGGTCGATCTTCGTGATCTGCTTGAAGAGCGCGACGGCCTTGGCGTCGAAGCCATCGCTCATGAAGCCGTTCGCGACCTTCAGGTAGGCCCCGATGGCCTCTTCCTTCTGCCCCAGCCGCAGGTGGATGTCGCCGACCTTCAGGCGAACGTTGGAGTCGCGCGGGTCGGCCTCGAGGAGGGTCCGGTACTCCTTCAGGGCCTTGTCGTAGGCGCCCTTCTGGAAGTACTTCTGCGCCGATTCCAGAATCTTGCGCTTGTTGATCGCCAAGGAACCCCTCAGCCAAGCGGAGAGCCGAGGGCTCGGACCCCTCCAGGGGTGTATCGGCGGCTGGACGGAGCCCTTGAGATCGGCGGCGATCCGCCCGGAGCCACCGCTTCGTGCGCCCGCAGCCCGCCCGCGGAAACGCGGCGAGACGCCCGAGCCCCCCGGGGAAGGCGGCGGCGGAGCGGCCGCGGTCCGGATCCCGCCGCGGGCGGGCGGCCCGCGGGCCGGCCCCTCAGCCCTGCCGCTCGCGCAGGTGCACCAGCAGGGCCTCCAGGCCGAGCTCGTAGGAGCCCGGGCCGAAGCCCGCGATCACGCCGAGCGCGATCGGCGACACGTAGGAGTGTCGACGGAACTCCTCGCGCGCGTGGACGTTCGAGAGATGCACCTCCACCACCGGGAGAGCGACCGCCGCCAGCGCATCGCGCAGCGCCACACTCGTGTGCGTGAGTCCACCGGGGTTGATCAGGATGCCGTCGGCCCAGCCGGCCGCCTCCTGGATGCGGTCGATCAGCGCGCCCTCGTGGTTCGAGCGGAAGAACTCGAGCTCGGCGCCGGCGTCGCGTGCGGCCTCGGTCAGGCGCCGCTCGATCTCGTCCAGCGTCACGTGGCCGTAGATCTCGGGCTCGCGCGTTCCGAGCAGGTTCAGGTTCGGGCCGTGGACCACCAGGATGCGCAGCGGCTCCGGCACGGCCCCTCCCCCGCCACGGCGCGGCCGGCTCGTCCCGCGAGCGCCGCGCGCTAGAGCTGCTCCCGGATCGCGAGCAGGTGGCGGCGAATCAGATAGCGCGCCTTCCCGAGGTTGCCATCGGGCGCCAGGGCCAGCACCAGGAACGTGTCGGCGTCCACCACGCGCAGCACCAGGGTGAATCGCGCGAGCGTCACCACGGTCTCCACCACGGCTCCGCCGCCGAGCGCATCGGAGGCCTTGCGCATCTCCTCCAGGATCCGCCCGAACTCGACGCCGGCGGCGCCGATCTCGTCGTGCGGGAGGCCGGGTCCGCCGGCGGCGGAGGCCGAGACCTGCTCGATCGCGATCCCGTCGTTGCCCATCAGGGCGGCACCGAGGCCGCTGCAGCCCTCGACCAGGCTGCGCAGGGTCTCCGTGAAGCTCATGCGCGTCCTCCTCGCAGGTTCTCGAGCCAACGCTCCAGGGTGGCGATCACGCGCTGGCGTTCCATCTGGGCGGGTGACGGCGCGGTGCCTCGCGGCGGGCTCCGTCGCGCGTCGATGGCGGCACGCAGAGCCTCGGCGCTCTCCACGTGCCCTTGCTTCTCGAGGAGCTCGGCCATGGTGCGCGTCGCCAGAGGCGAGTCGGGCCCTGGGAGCAGGCCCTCGGGCGCATCGAGCGCCGCATCGCGCATGGCCTCCTCGGCGACGCGGTTCGCGTCGACCATCTCGGTGGCGTCGGCCTCGGCGCCCTCGAAGGCCCGATCGAAGTCGAGCTCGTCGATCTCGTCCATCGGCCCGAGGGGCTCGGCCGCGACCGGCGGAGGCGGTGGGCTCCAGCTCGGAGGGGCGCCGGCTCGGCCGCCACGCCGGGCACTGGCCAGCGCCTGCTCCACCTCCTGCTGCGCCTCGGACTCGCGCCCCTGGGTCAGCAGGGCGAGCGCCAGGGCGAGCCGTCCGGGGACGTCGTCCGGCCGCAGGCGGAGTCCCTGGCGAGCCACGTGCTCGGCCCCCACCGCATCGCCCGCCTGGCGGCTGGCCTCCGCGAGGCCCGCGAAGTCGCCGGCCGCGCTCCCCGCGCCCGCGGGCTGCTGAGCGTCGCCGGCCTCGAACTCCACCGCGTCCTCTCGACCCATTCCTACGTATGCCTCCTTCGAGCTCCGCCCGCCCGGGCGGAGCGCCCGCGGAAGCCCGGCGGCAGGATCTCCGCCGGCGGGAGCGGCAGCGTCTCCGCCCGCCCGATCCCCCGCAGCACCACGAAGCGGATGCGCGCGTCCGTGCGCTTCTTATCGACGCGCAGAGCCGCGAGATAAGCCGTCCGGGGGAAGGCGGGGGGCTCGGTCGGAAGCGAGAGCCGGCGCAGCAGGGCCTCGAGGCGCTCGGCGGTGCCGGCGGGCGCGAGCCCGAGGGCCTCGGAGCGGCGGGCCGCGAAGACCATCCCCATGCTCACCGCCTCGCCGTGCAGGACGCCCCGATACCGCGAGAGCGCCTCGATGGCATGGGCCAGCGTATGGCCGAAGTTCAGCAGCATGCGCAGGCCCGCCTCGCGCTCGTCGCGGGCCACCACCTCGGCCTTGATGGCGCAGGCCCGCTCGATCGCCCGGAGCAACGCCTCCGGCTCGAGCTCGAGGATGCGCTCGGCCTCTCGCTCGAGGAGGGCGAAGAGCTCGGCGTCCAGGATCGCGCCGGCCTTCACCACCTCGGCCAGGCCCGCGACGCGCTCCCGGCGCGGCAGCGAGCGCAGGGTCGCCACGTCGATCCAGACCAGGCGCGGCTGGTGGAACGCCCCCACCAGGTTCTTCCCGCGCGGCAGGTTCACCCCCACCTTCCCGCCGATGCTCGCGTCCACCATGGCGAGGATCGTCGTCGGGACCTGCACGAAGGCGACACCGCGGAGATACGTCGCCGCCACGAAGCCGGCGAGGTCGCCCACCATGCCGCCGCCGAGCGCCACCACCACGCTGCCGCGGTCGGCCCCGGCGTCGAGCAACGCCTCGTAGAGCCGTGCCGCCTGGCGCAGGCTCTTGCTGGCGTCGCCGTCCGGGACCAGCACCCGCGACGCGCTCACGCCGGCCTCTCGCAGCGAGCGCAGCAGCCGCGGCGCGTAGCGCCGGGCGACGGCGGGAACGCTCACCACCACCGCGCGCGTGGCCTTGGTGCGCTCGGCGATCGCGGCTCCCGCCCGCGACAGGGTGTCGGATCCGATCTCGATCCGATAGCTGCGCTCGCCGAGCGCCACGGGCACCGTGCGTCGCAAGGTCGGCCCCGCCGCGGCGCTCACGCCGGGCGCGCCTCCGCGCCCGCCAGGCGCGCCACCAGCCGCTCCACCAGGTCGTCCACCGCGAGGTCGTCGGTGTCGAGCACGATCGAGGCCGAGGCGTAGTGCGGCTCCCGCTGCGCCAGGAGCGCCGCGAGGCGCGCCAGGCGGTCGCTCCGGGATAGGCCCCGTAGCAGGGGACGCGTCTCGGCGTCGGCCACGCGCTCGAGGAGGGTCTCCGGGCGCGCGCGCAGGTACACGAGGGTGCCCGTCGCCGCCAGGCGCTCGCGCGCGCCGGGCTGCGCCACCGCACCGCCCCCCAACGCCACCACGAGCGGCCCTCCCGCGAGGCTCTCGATCAGCGCGCGCTCGCGCGCGCGAAACGCCGTCTCGCCCTCGCGCGCGAAGAGCTCGGCGATGCTGCAGCCCGCGCTGCGCTCGATCTCCTGGTCCGTGTCCACGAAGCGCCGTCCCAGGCGGGCCGCCAGCCGCGGTCCCAGCGACGACTTGCCCGCGCCCATCATTCCCGTGAGCCAGATGGTTCCCCCGAGACCGAGGGGCTCGGCTCGGCCCCCTTCCGCCTGCGCCCCGCCCGCCATCCGCGCAGTATAAGCAAGACGGGGGAGCCGAAGCCCCCCCGTCCCCGATGCGAAGCCCTCACCGCGACCGGCCCGGAGGGCCGGTCGCGGGAAGCCGCCTAGTTCGTGCTCGCCGTGCTCGCCATCCCGTGGACGATCTGCGGCGTCACGAAGATCAGCAGCTCCTTGCGGTTGTCCGTGACCTGGTCGCTCTTGAAGGCGTTGCCGAGGATCGGGATCTTGTGCAGGTACGGCGTTCGCGACTGCGTGTCGGACTTGTCGATCACGTAGATCCCGCCCAGCACCAGCGTCTGGCCGTCCTTCACCAGCGTCTCGGTCTTCGCCTGGTTCTTGGCGATGGACGGTGAGCCGGTCGGGTTGGGCACGTTCGTCGGCGCGTCGCGCTTGACCTCGATCTTCATGATGATGCTCTTGTCCTGCGTGATGTGCGGGGTCACCAGCAGGCTCAGCACCGCGTCGATGAACTGGATCTGGGCGTCCCCGTTCTGGAAGGTCTGGAACGGGATCGACACGCCCTGCTCGATCTTCGCCTCGCGGTTGTCGAGCGTCACCACGCGCGGGCTCGAGATCGTCTTGGTCTCGCCGTCGCTCTCCGCCGCGGCCAGACGCAGCTGGAAGGCGAGCCGGCCGTCCAGCAGGAAGCCCGAGAGGTTCATGACACCATTCGGGATCGCCTGGATCGGATTCGAGAACACGACGTTGTTCGGTCCCTGCGTCGGCCAGGTGGTGGTCGTATTGGTCACCGGGGTGACGCCCCCGATGTTCCAGTCGTGGTCGTTCTTCTGCCCGCCGTTCAGCGCCGGGTTGGCGCCGAACGCCCACTCGGTGCCGAGCTCGCGCGAGAAGTTGAGGTTCGCCTCGACGATCTTGGCTTCGATCAGCACCTGCGGCGTCTGCGTGTCGAGCGAGCGGATCAGGGACTCCGCCTCGTTCAGCACCTGCGGGATGTCCTTGATGATCACCGTGTTGGTGCGCTTGTCCACGTTCACGGTGCCGCGCTGCGTGAGCAGGCGCTTCGCCATCTTCTCCACCTCGGAGACGTTGGCGTAGTTGACCGGGATCAGCCGGACCTGGAGGTCCTCGAGCTTCTCCTTGGCCCGCTTCTCCTGCAGCCGCGCCTCCTCCTCCTGCTTCAGCAGGTCGGCCGGTGCGATGCGGAGCACGTTGCCCACCCGCACGAATCCGAGGCCCTTGGTCAGCAGGATCACGTCGAGGGCCTGGTCCCAGGGCACGTCCACCAGGCGGATCGTGACCTTGCCCTTGACGTCGTCACCCGCGATCACGTTCAGGTCCGAGACCTCGGCGATCAGTCGCAGCACGTCGTTGATGTCGACGTCCTTGAAGTCGAGGGAGAGGCGGCGACCGGTGTAGGTCTTGCCCGCCATCAGGCCGCCTTCCTCCAGGATGCCGGCCGCGCTGCCCGACTCGCCGGCGGCGGGCGCCTTGCCGTGCGCGCGCGACGCCGGATGGGAGGCGGCGAGGGTCTTGCTCGCGGGCGCCTGGCCCTCGGCCTCGGCCGGGGTCGTCGGCTGCCCGCCGAGGATCGGCGGCGTGGCCGCCACCTTGTCGCCGCGGGCGAAGTCGAGCATCAGCACCGAGCCGTCCTTGGTGACGGTGGGCTCGAGGCCCGCCGCACGCGTGATCACCACGCGCACCTCGTGGTTCTTGGTACCGGGCTGCTCGAAGGCCGTGATGAGCGACACCGCGCGTCCGGGGTCGGGCGTGATCTTCTGGGCGGCGCGAGGATCGATCGTGGCACCCGGGAAGCTCACCAGAAGCGTCTGCGGATCCGGCCGCATCAGGTGGTACTTGAGGGGGCCCTCCCCCGCGATGGCGATGCGATCGCGATCCGCCTGCGCGTCGTACTGCACGCCGAGGACGCGCGCGGGCTCGGCCGCCGGCGCCGCCTGGGCGGCCTGCTTCGCCTTGGCCGGGCTCTTCTTCGCGCTCTTCTTCTTCGCCGGGGACGCCGCCGGCGTCGCGGCCGGGGCCGCGGACTCGGCGGGAATCGCCGGGGTCGCTTCGGCGCCCGGAGCGGGCGCGGCCTCCGGCGCCGGAGCGGCGGCCGGGGTCGCATCGGCGGCCGGAGCCGGCGCGCTGGCCGCAGCGTCCGCAGCCGGGGTCGCAGCGGCCTGCGACGCGTCGGCCTGCGGCGCGGCGGCCGAGTCGCCGGCCTCGGCGCCCGCGAGCAGCACCATCAGCCCCTCGGCCGAGGGAACGAGCTGGGGCTTCGCCAGCGCCGCGGCGCTGCCGTCCACCACCACCCGCACCTTGCCGTCGTGCTGGGCGACACGCACCCGGGTCACACCCGAGGCGTTCACGTCGAGCCGGGTCGTCTTCGCGGCGTTGGTCACGCCGGGAAGGTCGATCACCAGCCGCGCGGGATCCGAGAGCGCGAAGCTCTTGGGATGCTCCACCGGACCGTCGGTGTGGAGCAGCAGCGCCACCCCGCTCGCGCTCGGCCGCTGCTCGACGCCGACCAGCTTGTGTCCGGCGGCGGGAGCGGAGGCGTCCGTGGCAGGCGGCTTCTCGGCCTGCGCGTCGGGGTTCGCCGGGGGCGCGGCCCCGAGGGCCAGGAACCCGGCGAGGACCAGGGCCACGCGTCCCGTCCGGTTCGCGCCGCTGACTCGATCGCGGTTGAAGACGCTCATCGAACCTCACCCTCCCTGGCTCTGACGAACCCGCAACTCGATGTCTTTCTCGGTGCGCTCGCCGAGGTAGTCCACGTACGTTTCCTTGACGACGATCCCGCTGTCCTCGATCTTCGTGATGTGGCCGTCGTTCTTCCCGATCGGCGTCCCCTCTGCCACGATGTAGCCTCGCCCGGACGGGTCCGTGACCAACGCCCGCGGCTTCGCGGTGTTCCACACCACGGCGACGAGATTGAGCTGGCTCAGATCGAACTGCTCGAGCGGCCCGCGCTCCGCGGAGTGCTCTTCCTTGGCACGCTCGATCACGAACGAGCGGAAAGGGTCGCGCTTGCCCGTCGGGTCGTAGTGGTAGTCGTGGCCTACGGCCACGAGGCCCGCTTCGGGCGCCGGCGCCGCACCGGACTTCGCTGCCGCCGGATTCGGCTGGGTCTTGCCCTTGGCCATCGCGGCGTCCCGCGCCTTCTGGTACTCCGCCACGGTCGGCGCCTTGCCCCCTGCGCTACACGCGGAGAGGCCGAACGCCGCCAGCGTCATGCACGCGATCACCCACCTCACGCCTGGCCCCCCCGTCGCGCCGCCGGAGGCCGGCGGACCGGCGCCGCGGGCTTCTGCGGTGCCGCCGGTGCGACCGGCTGGTCCAGGAAGCGGAACGTAGTGGCGTTCCCCTTCACCTCCAGCGTCGTCTCCGCCAGCGTCTCGCTCGCGACGCTCATCTCGATCTCGTTCACGTTCACGATGCGCGGCAGCTTCGCGATGTCGTCGAAGAAGCGCGCGACCTCGTGGTACGTGCCCTTGAACTGGATGTCGATCGGGACCTCGGCGTAGAAGTCCCGCGGGACCTCCTCCTTCGGCTTGAAGGACTCGAAGTCGAGGCCCGCCGCCTTGCCGAGGCTGCTGATGTCGGTCAGCAGAACCGGCAGCTCCTTGTCGCTCGGGAGCTGTCGCACCGCCACCGCGACCTGCCTCTCGAGGTTCGCGATCTCGTCCTGGAACTTGCCGAGGTTCGCGGCCACCGCCCGGGCCTCGTTCAGCTTGCGCTGCGCCTCGAGCGTCTGCTTGTTCATCCGCATCAGGCTCTCTCGCGCCGGCTGATACAGCGACTGCCAGTAGAGGGCGCCCAGCAGCGCGGCCACCACCGGGAGGATCGCCAGCCGGTAGGCGCGCGGAAGCTTGGAGAACTTCTCGAGATGCGGCTGGAGCTTGTCGAGTCCGAGGTCCATCACGACTTCCTTTCGGCTGCCGCCGCCGGCGCGGCCGGGGCCGTGGCCGGAGCCGCGGCCGGCGCCGCCGGAGCGTTTGCCGGAGCCGCTCCGGACGGGGCGGCCGGCGCCGTCTCCGGCGTCGCGGCCGCGTTCTTCGACTCGGGATCCGTCAGCGTCGCCCGGATCGTGAAGTCGTTGAGCCGCAGGCCGTCCTTCTCCGACAGCTTGCTCTCGCCGAGCTCCACGTTCTTGAAGTAGGGAGAGCTGTTGAGCGAGGTCAGGTAGGTCGCGATGATCTCGTTGTCGAGGCTCAGCCCCTTCAACGTGATGCTGCCGTCCTTCGCCACCAGCTTGGTCAGCCACAGCCGCTCGGGCGAGCGCGTCGCGAGCTCGTCCAGCACGTGGACCGGGCCGGAGCGCTGGCGGTCGAGCCGCTTGATCACGTCCAGCTTCTGCAGGATGGCCTGCTTGCGGGCGCGAAACTCCTCGACCTGGGCCACCTGGGGCTTGAACTGGTCGATCTGGCGGTTCATCTCGGCGAGGCGCGCCTGGGCGGCCGAGATCCGATGCAACACCGTCCAGTGGAAGGCAGCGAGCCCGAGCAGCGTCACCAGCACGGTGGCGCCGAGGATCGTCGCCTGCTGTACGACGTTCGCCTTGCGGCGAGCCTCGCGAACCGGGAGGAGGTTGATCCGGATCATCGCTCGTCGATCCTCCGGAGCGCGAGCCCGACCCCCACGCCGAGGAACGGTCCCATCTCCTGCAGGAATTCGGGCTGGAACTTGCTGGTGGGCAGCATCCGCGCCAGCGGATCGAGCCGCTGGACGCGCAGGTTGGTCTTCTCCTGGAACATCTTGTCGAGGCCCGCCACCTTCGAGCCGCCGCCGGAGAGCATGATCCGGCTGACGCGGCTGTCCGCGGAGGTGGCGGAATAGAAGTCGAGCGAGCGGCTGATCTCCCCGATCAGCGACTCGCTCACGCCGCGCATCGCCTGCTCCACCTCGTGGGGCACCACGTCCTGGCTCTCCTCCGCCGAGGTGCCGCCGAGCTTGATGCGCTCGGCCTCCTCGAAGCCGATCGAGAGCGCCTTCTGGATCTCCTCGGTGTAGGCATTGCCGCCCGTCGACAGGTCGCGGGTGAAGGCCGGAACGCCCCCCGAGAGGATGTTGATGTTCACGGTCTGGGCGCCGACGTTGACCAGCGCCACCACCTCGTTCTGGGGCACCTCGTGGTTGGCCTCGAAGGCGTTCTCGACCGCGAACGCGGCCACGTCGATCACGGCGGGCACCAGGCCCGCGTCGTTCAGCACGTGGACGTAGTCGTCGATCAGGTCGCGCTTGGCCGCCACCAGGAGGACGTCCATCTGCCCCTCGGTATGGCCGGTGCTGAGGATCTGGAAGTCGAGGTTCACCTCGTTCACGTCGAACGGGATGTACTGCTCGGCCTCCCAGCGGATCGACTCCTCGAGCTCCTCGCGGGTCATCGCCGGCAGGCTGATCTTCTTCACGATCACCGAGTGGCCGGAGACCGCGACGGCGACCTGGCGGCTCTTGATGCGAGCGCTGTTCATCGCCTCCTGGATCGCCTCCACGATCGCGCCGGAGTTCAGGAACGCGCCCTGCACGATGGCCTCGGGCGGAAGCTGGGCCATGCCGAGGTGGAGCAGGTCGAAGCCCTTGGGCTTGACGGCGAGCTCCACGGCCTTGACCGACGAGGAGCCGATGTCGAGCCCCACCATCGACTTGCTGCCGAAGCCAGGAAGAGAAAGCTTCACGAGATCCCCCCGCTCGCGCCGCTACGGGCGCTCGCCCTCGCCTGCGTCGGATCCGCCGAGGGCAGGCCCCTCCGCGTCGTCGGCCGCCCCGAAGACCTTGTCCTTGTCCGTGATCTTCATTCCCAGGGCGAGCAGGATCTTCCGCTTGGTGTCGAGCCGGCACGGACGGCCCGCTTCGACGCGGTCCACCGTCAAGGTCGAGAGCCCCGCCTTCCGCGCGAGCTCCGCCTTGCTCATCATCAGTCCCTCGCGGAAGCGCTGGACGTTGTTGCTCGGCACTCGATCCCCCCACCCCGGGTCGAGCCCCGGGTGCCGGGTCCACGCGGCTCGACGTTCGGGCGTATCGGTGCCGGGTTCCGGGGACTTGAGGCCGCGAGACTCCATCCCACGGTGTCGCGGGTCACACTTCCCGGGGTGGCAGTCCGGCGGCAGGGCCTGCGCGGGCCCCCGGGGTCGCGGGAGCTCGTCCCGACGCCTCCGCGGCCGGGGCGCCGCGGGACCGCTCACGGGGGGCCTCGCCGCGGCCGATAGAACCGGCCGGGAGCCCGCGCGGTGAGCGAACGCATCCTGATCGTGGACGACGACGAGAGCTTGCGGGAGAGCCTGGAGCTGGTGCTGGCCTCCGAGGGCTACGAGGTCACGGTCGCGGCGGAGGCGGAGGCGGCCCTGCGGGCGATCGAGGTCGCTCCGGTCGACGTGGTCCTCTGTGACCTTCGGATGCCGGGCCAGGACGGCCTCGAGCTCCTGCCCCAGCTCGCGCGCCGCCTCCCCGGAGCCACGCTGCTCCTGATGTCCGCCTACGGCACCGCGGACCTCGCCATCGAGGCGCTGAAGCGCGGGGCCTACGACTACCTGGCCAAGCCCTTCCAGCCCGCCGAGGCGATCCTCGCCATTCGCAAGGCGCGCGAGCGCGAACGGCTGCGCCGGGCGAACCAGCTCCTGCAGCGCGACCTCTCGCGGGCCGTCGGCGAGCGGCCGATCGTCGCCGCGAGCCAGCCCATGATCCAGGTGCTGGAGCTCGTGGAGCGCGCCGCCGAGTACAAGACGACCGTGCTGCTGACCGGTGAGAGCGGCACCGGGAAGGAGGTGCTGGCGCGGGCCATCCACGCCCAGTCGCCGCGGCGCAACGAGGCCTTCGTCGCGGTGAACTGCGCTGCGATCCCCGAGAACCTGCTCGAGAGCGAGCTCTTCGGGCACGTGCGGGGCGCCTTCACCGGCGCCGATCGCGCGCGGCGCGGCCTCTTCGTGGAGGCGGACGGAGGGACGCTCTTCCTGGACGAGATCGGCGAGCTCCCGGTGGCGCTCCAGGCGAAGCTGCTGCGAGTCCTCCAGGAGGAGGAGGTGCGGCCCGTCGGTGAATCCAAGCCGCGACGGATCGACGTGCGCGTCCTCGCCGCCACCGCCCGCGACCTCGAGCGCGAGGTGGACGCCGGCCGCTTCCGCGAGGATCTCTTCTACCGCCTGAACGTGTTGCGGATCGTGGTGCCGCCGCTGCGCGAGCGGCGCGCCGACATCCCGCTCCTGGTCGACCACTTCCTGGCCCGCTTCCGGGAGGCGCTCGGAAAGCCGGTACGCAGCGTGACCGACGAGGCGCTGGAGAAGCTCGTCGCCCACCGCTGGCCCGGCAACGTCCGGGAGCTCGAGAACGTGATCGAGCGAGCGGTGATCCTCTCCTCCGCGCAGCGCCTGACGCCGGCGGATCTCCCGCCGAACGTGACGACGACGGCCGCCGAGCCTTCGAGCGCGGGCGATGAGGGTGACCTCTCGCTGCGTCGCGCCCGGCGCGCGGTGGAGATCGAGCTCATCCGCCGTGCGCTGGAAGCGACCGGTGGCAACCGGACGCATGCCGCGCGGCGCCTCGGGATCAGCCACCGGGCGCTGCTCTACAAGCTGAAGGAGTACGGGCTCGGGAGCTGACCCGCGAGCCACGCGACCACGCCGAGCGGCGCCGCGCTCACTCCTCGGCGCCGGTCTCCTCCCCGTCCCCGCTCGGAGCCGGAGCGGCGGGCGACGCGGGTGCGGGCCGGTGGCCGTAGCGGCGGTTGCGCGGCGCCGGCGCAGCCGGCGCCTGCGCCTGCTGGTCGCCATCCGCTCCGCTGGCACCGCTTCCGGTCTTGTCGCCGCCGTCGGCCGGCGGCGGGCTCGAGGCGGTGCCGCCGGGTGAGCCTCCGCTGCCGCCGGACGAGTCGCTCAGGGTGAGCTCGAACTTCTGGTGGGTCTCGCCTCCGTGTCCGTCCGAGACCACCACCTCCACCTCGTTTCGCCCGATCTGCGAGTCCTTGGGCCGCCAGGTGACGACGCCGAGCACCGGGTCGATCGTCATCCCCTCCGGTCCATGGTCGATGCGATAGCGCAAATTGGTGTCGCCGTCGGGATCCTCGGCCTTCACCTCGTAGCGGAAGCTCCCGTCCGCCAGCACCCCCTGCGGCTGCGAGAGGATCTTGGGCGGAGCGTTGGCCACGCCGACGTCGGCGCTGCGCACCGCATCGCCCTCGACCTCGCCCCGGACGGGTGTCACGCTGACCGCGATGCGATCGCCGCGGTGGAGCCCCGTCGTGTCGAGGCGATTGGCCTGCTGGGCGACCGATGCGTCGTTCACGAACCACTGGTAGTGAAGCTCGACACCGTCGGCGGGACCGTTCAGCTCCACCGTGGCCACCACCGGATCGCCGGGGGGCACGAAGGGCGCGGGGGCGAGGGTGATGCTCTGGATCTCCGGAGCCGAGCCCCTCACGGTCGCCACGGCCTGCTCGGGCTGGCTCTCGAGCTTGCCGTCGCTGGCCACCGCCACGACCTCGATGCGCGCGCCGGGCGCGAGCTCGCCGAGCACGATCTCGGGGCCGCTCTCCGTCTCGGGCTTGCCGTCGACGGTCCAGCGGTAGGACACCGTCACCGGATCCCCGTCGGGATCCGCGGCCGTGGCCATCGCGCGAAGGTGGTCGCCCGGGACCGGCGAAGCGGGGGTCAGGGTCATGCGCTGGATCACCGGCGGGCGATTCTCGTCCGTCGCCCGCGCGGGCAGGCCCCCCATCGCCGCGCCGCTCGGCTGGGGCCGCTCGGCGCGGCTGCACGCGCTGCTCCCGATGCCCAGCGCCGCCAGCGCGGCCACTCCCAGGCATCCCGCCCACACCCGCGCCTGGCGCGCTGCCGCCGACGAGCCCCCCCGTCCCTCCATCTGCCCCTCCGACCGCGCCACTCAGCGCGGCATCATGTCCACGACGCGAAGCGAGTTCAGGACGTCGCTCGGCGGCTGCACCTCGAACTCCACCACGTCCGCCGTGTCCGTGGTGAGCGAGCCGTCGGCCTGGGTGCCCGCGCGCAGGTCACGCAGCGTGATCGGCTCCCCCGTGCTGCCCAGCAACCGGGTCTCCGAGGTCACTCGATACGTGTGCCCGGCCACGGTCACCGTGCCGCCACTCACGTCCTTCGCCTCGACCAGCGCCGTCGCGCGCACGCTCTCGCCCGCCTGCGCCGGGAGGCCGGCCGGCAGCGCGAGCCCTGCGGCGAGCGCGGCGGCGGCCATCCAACGGCGAGCTCCGGCCATCGTCCGCTCCATGAGCTACCTCCCTTCCCCTACTGGGCCTGCCGCCAGTACAGGACCCTCACGCCCGGATCCGACTGGCAGGGCGCACCGGTGCCGCCGAGGCCGCCGTTGCTGGTCTGCACGATGACCCGGTTCCCGGCCGCACACTGCCCCTTCGGCCCGCTCTGTCCCCAGCTTCCGCCGATCGAGATCTGCGGCGCCGTCGGCATGCCGGCTCCGAGCTCGAGCCGGCGCTGGTTGTCGGGATTGCTCGAGGGGAACGCTCCCTGTCCGCAGTAGATCTTGAAGTCGTAGAGGGTTGCGCTCCCGCCGGTGTCGCAGGGGTCGGCGGCCACGGTCGGCGTGAAGGCGCCGATGAACAGGTAGTAGAAGAAGACGTCGCTCGCCGTCACGAACTTCTCCGCCGGCCGTGCGTCGATGAAGTAGCCGCGCGACGTGAGCGGGGTGCACTGGCTGTCGTCGACCCCCGTCTCGTTGGTCAGGTCGGTCTCGTGGAGCACCGGCAGCGCCGGGCTCGCATTGAGCAGCGGGTCCAGGTCGGTGAAGGCGTAGAAGCGGTTCAGCGCGTCGCCGCCCTTGCTCGCGTCGGGAACGAGGCTGATGTTCGCCCGCTCCCCGGCGCCGATCCCCAGCCAGAGCTTGTTGTTCTTCAGCACGCCGCTCGGCGGGAAGAAGAAGCTCTGGTAGTGGGAGTGCACGCCGTTCGCGGCGTCGGTGTAGGTGGTCACGGGCGCCTGGAACACCTGCGTGAAGCCCCACTGCGGCTGGGTCACGTCGCCCGTGCCGTTCACCACGTCGTCGGCCGGGCTCTTGATCACCCACTTCCAGATGTTTCCGCCGAGGTCGCCCACGTAGACCACGTCGGCGAAGCCGTCGAAGTCCAGGTCGAGCACCGCCGGCTGCGAGGGAATCGCATACAGCATGTCCGCCCGCTGGCCCGGGAGGGCGCCGAAGAGCTTCTCCGCCAGCACCTTCCCGGTCTCGAGGTCGATCACCAGGATCCCGCGGCCCGCGGTGGCGGTGGCGTTGTAGGTGGTGGGCGAGTTCGGATCACCCGTCGGGTCGTAGCCCGCGCCCACGATCGCCACCCAGCGCTCGTAGCCCACGCCGTTGTTGTTGTCGCCGTTCACCCGGACCTTGATCCGCGTGATCACGGGGTCCGACCAGGTCTGACCCATGTAGGCCTTGATCCCCGTGGCGTCGTTCTCCGCGGGGAACTCCCACAGGTAGCTCGGGAAGTTCGCCGACGCCGGGTTGGTCACGTCGAGGGCGTAGTAGCTATTGCCGCCCTGACGCAGGCCGCCCATCAGCAGGGTGTGCCACTCGCTGCCGTCGGCGGCCTTCACCGTCTGCTTCGCGCTGGTATAGAACCACACGTCCGCCGCCTGCGGCGAGCCGTCCACGAAGTCGTAGGTGCGCGTTCCCGTGGTGTAGGCCAGCTGCTTCACCGTCTGGCGCGCGGGATACGGCATGAAGCCGAAGAGCTCGTGACCGTCCCCGATGTCCGTGCCGTTCGCCGAGCCAGCGTCGAAGCCGTGCAGGAAACCGTCGTTCGCGCCGGCGTAGATCACGTGGCGGCGGTTGGCCCAGGTGGTCAGGAAGGCATCGTGGGTGGGATCGTCCACCGAGGTGAAGGGCGCCCCCACCACCAGCGGGTTCGAGTGGAAGATGTCCCCGAGGCGAGAGCTGCGCGCCACGCAGGGGCTCGAGCCCAGCACGCAGCCGCGGATGTAGTCCACGATCGCGTTCTTCACTCCATCGGCGGTCGTGGCGGTGACGCCCGTCGGCGCCGGCGGATAGGTGACGTTCATGTCCGCCGCCGTCAGCGTGTAGTCGAAGGGCACCTTCGTCGGGGTGCCGGACACCACCTTCGTGGTGCTCAGGTTCCGCACCGCCGGCGCCGGGACCGCCGTACCGGCATCCCAGAAGGCGTTGGAGGTGATGAGCGTGCCGGTCTGGCAGGCGCCGCTCGGATCGTTCACCGCGCAGACCCCGGCCGGGCCGCGGATCGTGCCGTCGGTCAGGATCTGGAAGCGGTAGAGGTGACCCTCCCACATCGGATTCACGGCGGAGGGGATGAACTGCGCGGCGTAGAGCGAGCCGTTGTCGGAGGTCCGGCTCGCCGGGACGGCCGCTGCGGTGAGCGACTGGGACTTCTGGATGATGTCCTCGATGTCGTTCACGATCGCGCTGGTGAGCTGGTTCGCGTGGTCGCTGTGGAAGAAGAGACCGCCACCCTGCTGGGCGGTCGCCTGCAGCAGGGCGTTCGCCGCCGGGCCCGTCGTGAGGCCGATGGTGTAGACGTCGATCGTCTGGCTCCCGGCCATGTCCGGCCGGAAGTCGTTGTTGTGCATGTAGTTCGCGATGTCGTCCAGATACATCGTGCCGTTCGGGTAGAACGGGCTCGTCGAGACGGTGAAGGGGCCCTCCCCGCCGTCGTTGTTGTAGTCGCCGATCAGCTTCTGGAAGTTGCTGAAGCCGACGCAGGTGCTGCCGCTACCGCAGCTGAAGTCGTCCTGGGTCGACTCGCCGTCGGTGATGATGATGACGAAGTTCTTCTGGCACTTGTACTGCACCGGGCTCGGCGGGGCGCTGGAGGGGCTGTTCGAGCCGGTGGTGGTGAAGACGTACGGCGAGAACTGCGTCACGCCGTCCTTGCCCTTCGGGATGTTGCTGGTGGTGCGGCTCATGAAGTAGCTGTAGATCTGGTACAGGCTCTCGGCGAGCGGCGTCCAGGCGTCGGCGTCGATGGCGGTGATGCCGTTCGCCAGCGCCGTCGCCTGGGTGGAGTTGTAGTCGTTCACCGGCACGGTCACGAAGCCGCCGTCGTTGTTGCTGGTACGGAAGGTGGCGATGCCGAAGCGCACCGGGGTCTGGGCCTCCACCTGACAGATCACGTCCCGCAGCACCTGCTTCGCGGCCGTCAGCTTCGACCGCATGTACAGGGAGTAGGTGCCGCCCCCGAGGCACGCGGAGTAGGTGCCGTTGGTGCTGGACAGGATGTCCGTGATGTAGGGGTCGGCGTTCTGGCTGAAGTACCACTCCATGTACGGCAGGATCCAGCGCGTCTGGTTCGGGCTCGGCAGCAGGGCCAGCGCCGGATCGAGGTAGAGCGTGCGGGTCCGGCCGCAGAAGGTCTTGCTGACCGCCGACGTCAAGAAGACCGTCTGGCTGGATCCAGCGTAGGTGATCAGGTTCGGGTCGGTGCAGAGGGGATAGGTGTAGTTGGTGGGATAGGTGCCGCCCGAGATGAAGGCGGGATGCCACACCACCTCGGTCATCGATCCCGAGTCGTCCTGCAGGATCAGGACGTTCGGCGCCACGCTGGAGGAGAAGAGCGAGGTGTCGTCGGCCTCTGCGCGGGCGCCCGCGAAGAGCGTCCCTGCCACCAGGGCGCCGGCGAAGAATGCTCGAAGGATCGCTCGATACGCCTTCATCGCTGTCTCCTCGCACGCGCGGTCGACGCGTCTTCCAGGGGAAGCC
>JAWOLJ010000044.1:0-88140 GCA_033853555.1 Myxococcota bacterium | reverse complement strand
GAAGCGCGCCCGGCCGGCCGGCTCCGCCGCCTCGGGCTCGCGACGCGCGGGCTCGATCTCGCGGCCGCGCCCGCGCTCCTCGCCACGCCCGAAGCGCTCGGGACGCTCCTCGCGTCCGAAGCGCTCGGGGCGCTCGATCGGCTCGCGTCGCTCGCCACGCTCGGGGCGCTCCGGCCGCTCCGGACGCTCCAGCCGTTCGAAGCGTTCGGGGCGCTCCGGGCGCTCGAAGCGCTCCGGTCGCGTCTCGCGCGGCGGGCGGGGCAGCGCCGCCGGGGCCTCGCCGGCCGCGCGCAGCTCCACCTCGCGACCGCCGGCCACGATCTCGAGGCGCACCACCTCGAGCGCGAGCCGCGCCAGCACGCGCAGCGCACCCGGGTCGAAGGCCTCGGCCGCGAGGAGAAGGCGCGGCGCATCGAGGCGCAGCGGGCTCTCGGCCGCATCGAACAGGAAGGGCAGCGCGGGGCGGAGCGTCACCAGCGCGTCCAGGATCGGCCCGAGGCCGGCCAGGGTGACACGCTGGCGGATCGCTCCCACCACCGGGCGGCCGTCGGCGGCCACGCCCGCGAGATCGAGCACGTCGCTGTCGCCGCCACCGAGCGGCCAGGCGCAGACCGCGCGCAGCCCCGCCGTCGCGCTCACGCGCGGAACGAGCCGCGTGCGCAGCCCCTCCTCGCCCTGCAGGAGATCGCGGTCGCCGAGGCGCTTGCGCAGCAGCCCCTCCAGGCGATCGAAGCTGTCGGCGAGCCCCTCCGGCCGCAGCCGCTCGCTGCTCCGCTGGGGGAGCAGCGTGTCGAGGAGGATGCCGTCGTCGTCGGCGCGCACCGAGGCGACGCGACGCGCCAGGAGCACGAGCTCGACCGAGCGGCCGACGCCGCGCACGGCGCCGCCGTGCTTCGCGGCGAGTCCCGCCAGCGCCGCGGCCGCCCGCGCGCCGAGCAGGCGATCCTCGGGCCGCACGGCGTGCGCCACCACCCGCGCCACCGAGAGCGCGGCCGGCTCCTCCATGGGCTCGGGCTCGACGGCTGTCGGTGTCTCGGCGAGGGACGGAGCCGCCACCGCACGAACACGATAGGGTGTCGCACCCACCAGCCCGAAGCGGCGGCGCGAGGCGATCGACCAGTACGGCGCCACCGCGATCGCCGGACCGCTGAAGCCCTCGCTCGCCGCCAGGCGCTCCGCCACCGCCACGGTGCCGAGGAGGGCGTCGCCGCCCGAGCGCAGCGCGAAGCCCACGATCAGCCGCTCGCCGGAGTCGCTCTCCCCGCTCCCCACGATGGCGAGCGTCGGCGGAACCTCGTCGCCCTCGACCGGCGTGAGCGCGCGGGTCGGGACCACGCCGCTCGCCACCACCCGCTCGAGCCAGCGGGCGTCGAGAGCCGCCCCGCGGCTCCCCTCGTCGGCGCCTCCGTTGCGGCCCCGACGTCCGAATCGTCTTCTCATCGCTCCCCCCTGGCCAGCCCGTGACGGGCGGCCCGCACGCCCCAGACCATACCGCTCCGCAGCGCCCGGCTAGACCTCCGGCTCGGTGGGGGGCGCGAGGGCCAGGCGCCCGGCCTCCACCAGGGCGAGCGTGGCCTCCACCAGCACGGTCCGGAGCTCGTGCAGGAGCCGGTCGTGCGCGACCACCGCCGCCACCAGGTCCTTCTGCTCGGCGAAGTCGAGGAGCACTCCGCCGAAGAGCTTGCGATCGGAGACGCGGTGCTTCAGGAGGCCGTTCCAGCGCGCGAGCGGTACCTCGATCCGGAAGTCGCGGAGGTCCCCCAGCTCCGCCGGAAGCCCGTCGCGTTGCAGCGCGAGGGCGACCGACTCCTCGTCACGTCCGAGTGTCGCCCGCCAGAGGCGACCCTGTGCCAGGCTCATGTCCCCCCTCCCCTCACGGCTTCACGATCAAGGACGAGGCCTCCTCTTCCTGGAGCGCCCGCAGGAGCGGCGCCAGCACGGCCTCGAGCAGCGCGCGGGCCACCGGGTTCTCCGCGGCCGGCCGCTCGCGGAAGGCACGCGCCGCGGCGAGGCACGCCCGCGCGTCCCCTTCCTGCCCGGCCTTCCAGCGCACGAACGCCGTCTCCTCGAAGCGGAGCGCCACCGCCTCGGCGGACGCCGGGTCGTAGACCTCGGCCAGCGACTCGCGCACGACGGCGTCGGCGCGCTCGCGACGCTGCGCGCCCGAGACGATGATCTTGGCCTGCATCGCGTCGCGCAGCTTCTCGGCGGTGGCGCGCAGCGCCGCCTCGGCCGGCGGCCAGGGCCCGAGCTCGCGCCGCTCCACCAGCGCGACCGCGGCCCGCAGCGCCTCGGCGTCGGCGGGCTCGCCCAGGGCCTCGCGCGCCTCCGCTCCCGGCGTGCGGGCGCCCTCGGGCGCAACGGCCAGGCGGCCTCGCCACTCGTCGAAGGCGCGAGGCGGGCTGCGGTCGGGAAGCTGCTGCCGGGCCACCCGGGCCACGAAGGCGCGGAAGGCGGCGGGCGAGACGGTGACGCCGGGAAAGCGCTCGCGGGCCTGGAGCGAGCGCGCGAAGCGACGCGCCTCGCTACGCCCAGTAGTGTAGATGCTGCAGTCGACGACGCCGCGGCCGGGGTCGAGCACGAGCTCGAAGATCCGGGCGCCGCCACCCGGATGGGGCTCGATCAAGACGCCGATGCGCGCCCCCGCCGGATCGAACGCCGAGAGGAAGGCCGATTCGAGCTCGTCCTCCAGGCGCGGGAGCGCCGCCACCACCGGCGCCTTCGGACGCTCGGGGAGGGCCACGCCGCGGGCGCGCAGCCGATGGAGCGCGCGGCGCAGCGCCTTGCGCCCCGCCTTGGGGAGCGATTCCTCGTCCACGCCGCCGAGAGCGGGGCCGCCCCGCTCGGCCTCGGACCAGGCGTCCGCCAGCTCCGCGCCCGCCTCGGGCTCGTGCGCCAGGAGCCAGCTCAGGACCCGCGTCGCCGCGACGCTCTCGAGCGTCTGGAGGAGGCGCTCCGGGTCGCCGTTCGCGGGGCGGATGGCGTCGGCTTCGGCGGGCAGCGCCGAGGCCGCGTGCTCGAGGGCGGTGGCCAGGCTCACGGCAGGGACTCCGTGCGCACCCAGTCGAGGTAGGCCGGGCTCCCGCCGCTCGCGCGCAGCGCCAGCACCTCCGGCAGCGCGTAGGGATGGATCTGCTTCACGCGGGCCGATAGCGCCTCCAGGCGATCGGCGTGGGTCTTCACCAGCAGCAGCACCTCGGCGTCCTCGTGGAGCGCTCCCTCCCAGCGGTAGATCGAGCGCAGGCCCGGCACCAGGTTCACGCAGGCCGCGAGCCGCTCCTCGACCAGGGTGCGGCCGAGACGCGCGGCGGTGTCGACGTCCGGAGCGGTCACCAGCACGACCTGAACCGCGGGATCAGGCGAGGACATGCAGCCCCGAGAGCTTCGCGTGCTCGGCCAGGGCGAAGCGGTCCGTCATCCCGGCCACGTAGTCCGCGATCACGCGCACCTCACCGTCCTCGGCGAAGCGTGCCCGCACGTGGGCCGGCAGGAGCTCGGGCTCGCCGCGGTAGGTCTCGAACAGGTCCTTCAGCACCCGCTCCCCGCTGCGGTTCATCCGCAGCACCTGCGGGTGATGATAGAGGTTCTCGAAGAGGAAGCGCTTGAGCCCGCGGGCGGCGCGCGCGACCTCGGGCGAAAAGCCGATCAGCGACGCCTCGGCCTCCCGCACCTCCTGCACCGAGCGCGGCCCTTGCGCGGCGATGCGCTCCGCCGAGGCCTCGAGCAGATCCGTCACCAGGCGATCGATCAGCGCGCGGATGGTCTGGGCGTGGAGCACGCGCTCGGGAGCGGCTCCGATCCGCTCGTGCACCGCCCGGTGCGTCGCGCCCCAGAGCGGCACCTCCTCGAGCTGGCGTGCGGTGAGGAGCCCCGAGCGCAGCCCGTCGTCGAGATCGTGGTTGGTGTACGCGATCTCGTCGCTCGCGTCGGCGACCTGCCCCTCCAGCGAGGGCTGGCGGCCGAGCGGCGGCAGCGGCACCGGATGCTCCCAGCGCGCGCCGTGCTTCAGGATCCCCTCGCGGGTCTCGGCCGTGAGGTTCAGCCCGCGAAAGCCCGGGTAGCGCTCCTCCAGCAGGTCCACCACGCGCAGCGACTGGCGGTTGTGGTCGAAGCCCCCGTGCCCCTTCATCAGGCGATCGAGCGCCCGCTCGCCGGCGTGACCAAACGGTGTGTGGCCGAGGTCGTGCGCCAGCACGATCGCCTCGGCGAGATCCTCGTTCAGGCGGAGCGCCCGGGCGATGGTACGCGCGATCTGCGTGGCCTCGAGGGTATGGGTCAGGCGATCGCGGTAGTGCTCGCCCTCGCGGTGCACGAAGACCTGCGTCTTGTACTCGAGGCGGCGGAAGGCGCGCGAGTGCACCACCCGGTCGCGATCGCGTTGGAACGCGGTGCGATGGCGGTGCTCGGGCTCCGGCACCACGCGGCCCGCGCTCTCCACGCTGCGCACGGCCCAGGGGCCGAGCCGCTCGCGCTCCTCGCGCTCGGTGTCCTCGCGCAGGCGCAGCACGCTCATGGCTGGCGCTTCTCCTCGCGGTCCGCCTGCTCCAGGATCCTCTCCAACGCGCGCTTCGACGCCGGGTCGAGGTCGGCGTGGGGACGCGACGCGGCGGGCGCACGATGCCGCTGCGCGAGCAGGGCGTAGAAGCCCGCCCCGACCAGGGCGATTCCGAGCGTGAGCCAGAGCATGCGCTTCAGCGGAGTCCTCTCCTGGGCCCGGCGGGGTCCTCGAGCCTCCAGCGACCTGCGACGACGTGGGGGGCCGGCGAGCGAACGCTCCCCGGGGCGGGCAGGGGCGGAGAGTACGGGCCGTGCTGCCACGCGTCAACGGCCGCGGCGGCACGGCGGCGCGCGATACACTGGCGCGCATGAGCGCCGCCCTTCCGTCCCGGCTCCTCCTCGGCCCCGGCCCCTCGAACGTCCCGCCGCGCGTGCTGGCCGCGCTGTCGCAGCCGCTCCTCGGCCACCTCGATCCCGCCTTCCTGGCGGTGATGGACGAGGTGCAGGAGCGCCTGCGGCGCCTGTTCGGCACCGCGAACCGCATGACGCTCCCGCTCTCCGCCACCGGGAGCGGCGGAATGGAGGCCTGTCTCGCCAATCTGCTCGAGCCGGGAGACGTGGCGCTCGTCGGTGTGGCGGGCGTCTTCGGCGAGCGCATGTGCGATGTGGCGGCGCGCATCGGGGCGCGGGTGGAGCGGGTGGAGACCGAGCCCGGCACCGTCCTCTCGGACGAGGCCATGGCCGACGCCATCGCCCGCACGCGGCCGGCGCTGGTCGCCTTCGTGCACGCGGAGACCTCGACCGGCGCGCTCCAGCCGGTGGAGGGCATCGCCCGCGCCGCCCGCGCGGCCGGCGCGCTGGTGGTGCTCGACTGCGTGACCTCGCTCGGCGGCCTCCCGCTGACGCTCGACGCCTGGGGCATCGACGCCGCGTACAGCGGCACACAGAAGTGTCTCGCCTGCCCCCCCGGCCTCTCGCCGGCGAGCTTCGCCGAGCGCGCCCTCGAGCGGGTGCGCACGCGGCGGCGCAAGGTCCAGAGCTGGTACTTCGACGTCTCGCTCCTCGCCGGCTACTTCGGAAGCGAGCGCGTCTACCACCACACCGCGCCGATCAGCATGATCTACGCCCTGGCCGAGGCGCTCCGCATCGTGGACGAGGAGGGCATGGAGGCGCGCGCCGCGCGACACCGCCGCGCGGCGGAGGCGCTGCTCCAGGCGACGGAGCCGCTCGGCTTCACGCCCCTGGTGGCGGCCGAGCACCGCCTCCCCATGCTCACGACCCTCCGCCTCCCCGAGCGGGTGCGCCGCGGCGGCGAGGCGGCGCTCCGCCGCCGCCTGCTCGAGCGCCACGGCATCGAGGTGGGCGGCGGCCTCGGCAAGCTCGCCGGCGAGGTCTGGCGCGTGGGCCTCATGGGCGAGAACGCGCGCGAGGAGAACGTGGCGCGGCTGGCGCAGGCGCTGCGGGAGGAGATGGCGTAGCCCCTCCCCCGCAAGCGCCAGCTCGCGGGTCCGGCGGCATTGCAAGGCAGGAGGGGTCGTTCAAGCTGGCGATGGCGGGCCTCCGCCCGGCCGCAGCGACGCGATCCCTGCCGGTTTCCTCTCGGCTGGCTCAGGTCTCTCCGGGGTCGAGAAGCCCATGGCGCCGCCATCCGACGCGTGCGAGCCAGGTCCGGGCGGGCGCCACCGGCCGCGGCCGGACGCTCTCCGGCCTCGTCACCCCCGGCCTCCAACCCTCGAACCACGATCCGGACGACGCCGGATCGATCTGCGCCACGCGCGGCAGCACACGTCCGAGCCTCGCCGCGTGCCTCCGCGCGTTCGTGAGCACGTAGCTCAGGGCGTTGCGGACCTCGCGCGGCGTGAAAAGCAGGCGGCGGTGGTAGCGGTCGCGCAGCACGGCGCCGGTGCGTCCCAGCGCCCGGTTCACGGCCCGCGCAAAGCGCGCGGCGAGCGACTTCATTCCGCGCCCCAGCGCTTCGCGCCCGTCGGCCTCGACGATCGCGTGCAGGTGATCGTTCTGAATCGAGAACTCGATCAGGCGGAACGAGCTCCGCCCCGGCCGCGAAGCTCTCCATCACCTGGCGCACCACCTCGAGCCGTCGCAGCGAACGGAGGCCGGTCTGCACCTTCAACGTGACGTGGCAGGGAAAGCGTCCCGGAAAGTCCCCGCGCGAGCGGTGCCGCACCCGAGGGTCCGGACCGGGCTTCCGACCCGCGCCGGGCCGACGCCCACCGTGGCAGCCACGGTGGAAGGGAAGCTCAGGCTGGAGCACGTGACCCACAAAAGCGTAGAATAGGGCGATGGTCGGAGGCTGTCAACAGATTAGTGTCGTTCACACGCGGCATGTCGCCTGCTGAGAGCCGCAGCACCGACCGCTGCGGCGCGGCTCAAGCGGACGCTCGCGGTCACCGATCCAGAATGCGTGAGCATCCTCGTTATCGCGCTCTTGCTCGCGGGCCTCGCAGTCGCCGCCGCGGTGGTCCTCACCGTCGCCCTCCGCAAGCTGATTGGACCCGAGTGGCTGAAGCGCTGGACGAGCGGCATTCAGCAGTTCGACGGCATTCGGCCGATCTGGAACGCCGATCGCTGGGAGGAGTATCGGCGGGCAGGGGTCGGCCCCAGCGTTCTGATCGGTCGTGAGTGCAAGGCTCTTGCCGCATTCGAGCCAGCTGGCGCGATCTGGGTGGGCCAGGTCGAGCTCGGTGCGGAGCGCTGGTCGGCGGAGGCTTCGGCGCCCGTGACTCCAGATAGCCCGCTCCGCGTCGTTGCGATCGCGGGGCTCACGGTACGGGTCGTAGCCGATCCCACCCCTGACTCGCGAGCGCCGCGCATCTGATCGCCGTGCGTGCTGCGCGGCTCGATTCTCGCGACCCCAACCAACCTTCCCGGTCTGGTCTCGCGAGTCCGCGAGGCGCGTCCTGCGGCCGCGGGCTTCCTACTCCCCCGCACGCGGCGACGTGAAGAGGTCCTCCGGCAGCGACACCGCCTTGCGGAGGGCCTGGGAGAGGGCGCCGAGCTGCGAGGCGAGGAGAACCAGGAGGTCGTCCATCGAGACCAGGCCGCGGAGCTTGCCGTCGGCGTCGACGACCGGGACGCGGCGGATGCCGAGGTCGCGCATGGTCTCGATGACCTGGTCGAGGCCCCGATCGCCGGAGAGGAAGATCGGGTCGCCCGACATCACCTCGCGCAGCTTCACGCGCTGGGGATCGCGGCCGGGGGCGATCACGCGCACGGCCAGGTCGCGATCCGTCACCACGCCGAGGGGGCGACCGGCGTCGGAGACGACCACGGCCCCGATGTTCTCGTCCCGCATCACGACCGCGGCATCGGAGCAGGAGGCGTCGGGCGGGAGCGTGGCGACGGGTCGTCGGATCAGCTGTTCGATCGGCATGGGGGCCCTCCTCGGCTCGGGGCCCAAGCGATAGCACGCCCGGCGCCGCCGCGCGGCGTCGACCCGACGCGGCCCGGGAGCCTCCGTCTCGCGGGCGCCGATCCGCTAGGTCGGGCGGGCGACGCTCCGGCCCTCCGCCTCGAGGGCGGCGCGCGCGGCGCGGGCGTCGGGATGGAAGCTGTGCAGATCGGTGATCGTCCCGGCCGCGAGGTCGATGCGCCAGCCCTGCGCGAGATACGCGGGCAGCAGGCGCTCGGGCACGAGGCCGATCCGCACGAGGTTCGGGAGCACGGTGTCGCTGATCGGGTCGGCGAGGCCGGACCAGTCGATGCTCTCGGGCTGCATGAGCTCGGAGAAGAGGCGCGGGAGGAACGTCGAGACGTCGACGCCGGCACGACCGAGGGCGTTGAACTGCGTGGTGAAGGTGGGCTTTCCCCCGCGGCCCGCGATGCGGAAGACGGCGTCGTAGGCGAAGTCCTCGAGCCGCCGCCGCGTCGCCGGGTCGAGCTGGGGGATGCGCTCCTCCAGCGAGAGCACGCCGTAGGCCACGTGCCGCGACTCGTCCTCGTGCACGCGGCCAATGAACTGGGCGAGCACCGGCTCGCGGGCCATCTCCACGCCGAGGCGGAAGAAGCCGAGGGCGACGCTCTCCAGGATCACCTGCATGCCCACGCACTTCGGCTCCCAGTCGCGCTCGGCCAGGAGCTGCTCGACGATGGCCTTGAGGTCCGGGTCGATCGGGTAGTGATGGCCCGCGCAGATCACGTAGCGCGCGAAGGCCTCCACGTGGCGGGCCTCGTCCATCACCTGCACCGCCGCCGCGAACTTGCCGTCGACGTCGGGGACGGCGTTCACGAGCTGGCCGCAGACCATGAGGGCCGCCTGCTCGCCGTGCAGCACCTGGGAGAGCGTGAAGAGCGCGGCCTCGCGGTGGAGCCGGCGCCGGATCGCGTCGGGGAGCTCCTGCACGCAGCGCAGCCGCGAGAGGAGGTCGCGCTGCGGATCGAGCACCTCCGCGTCGCGTTCGTAGCGCGACCACTCCACGTCGCTCTCGGCGTTCCATTGGTGGCGTTTCGACTTGCTGTAGAGCGCTTCGAGGCGGCCGGGATCCAGACCGTAGTCGTCCCGGAAGACGCTCTGCACCAGAGCGTCGACGTTGAAGCGGGCGGGGTCCATGCCTCCTCCGGTGGGCGCGGACGCAGCTTAACCACCGGTAAGTGGGAAGGTCAAGCGCCGTCCGGGTTGACCGGGCCGCCGGGCGGGTGGTATCCGTCGGCCGTTCGACCGGTCCAGGTGCCCCGAGTGGGGCGAAGAGGGAAGGCCGTGTGAATCGGCCGCGGTCCCGCCACTGTGATCGGGGAGCGGCGTTCGTAGACGCCACTGGGTCGTGAGACCCGGGAAGGCATGGACGCCGCGTGCGCGACGGCGCCACCCGCCGCGCAGACCCGAGAGCCAGGAGACCTGCCTGGACCCGAGCGACTGCAACTGCTCTTCGCGGAAAGAGCGGTGCGGCGGCCGCCCGGGCACGTTCGCCACGGATTCGGGGGCGAGCGACGCGGGCGCCCCTTCACCGGCCTTCCCGGAGGGTGAAGGGAGCCTCGATGCCGCCTTCGCTCTCGCGGTGCCGTGAGCCCTCACGCTCGCGGGCCGGCCTCGTCCTGCTGCTGCTCGGCCTGCTCCTCTTCCAGGGGAACGCCGCCGCGCCCGCGTGCGCGGACGAGCCCGCGCCTGCCGGCGACGAGACCCCCTCCCCCGCCGCGCCGGCACCCGCGCCGCCGCAGCCCGCGCCGCCCACCCGCAACGTGGGCCCGGTGAGCGTCACCGCCACCCGCGCCGAGCGGCCGGTGCTCGAGACACCGGGGCACGTCACCGTCCTCACGCGCGAGGAGATCCAGGCGAGCGGCGTCTCGGACCTGCCGGACCTCCTGCGGCGCGAGGCCGGGATCTACGTCACCAACACCACCACCAATCCCGCGGGCTACAACGTGGAGGCCCGCGGCTTCAACAACGGCGGCGGAAACGGCTCGAACATGCTGGTGCTGGTGGACGGCCGGCGCGTGAACGAGACGCAGAACGGCGTCGCCGACTGGGCGCTGATCCCGCTCGACGACATCGAGCGGGTGGAGATCGTGCGCGGCGCCGCGAGCGCGGTCTACGGTGACAACGCGGAAGGCGGCGTGATCCAGGTCTTCACCCGCCGGCCCGAGGGGCCGGCCGAGGTGACGCTCCAGGGCCGCGCGGGCTCGCGCGGCACCTGGGACTCCTCGCTCTTCGCGCGCGGCAAGGCCGGCCCGATCTCCGCCTCCTTCTTCACCGACCGCGGCACGACCGACGGCTTCCGTGACCTCTCCAACTACCGGAACCAGCTCTACGAGCTGGATCTCCATGCGGACCTCGGCGAGCGGGCGTCGGCGGGGCTCCAGATGGGCTACTCGAGCGACGGGCGCGAGCTCCCGGGCGCGGTCACCTTCTCGCCGTCCGGACCGCCGGCGGAGGTCACCAACTCGAACGACGTGCGCGCCCGCTACCTGGCCGGCTCCTTCCAGGTGGCGCCTCTCGACGATCTCCTCTTCACCGTCTCGCCCTACACCCGGGCACGACAGAGCCACGGGCTCAGCAGCGAGCCCGGCGCCTTCGACTTCGACACGAAGGAGAGCAGCGACGAGAACGGCCTCAACGCCCAGGCGCAGCTCGATCGCGCGCTGCTCGAGCTCCGCAACCGGCTGATCCTCGGCCTCGACTGGAGCCGCGAGGACGCCGACCTCGAGAGCACTTTTACCTCGTCAGGCCCCTCCTCGTGCACCATCAACCACAATCGGCAGAGTCTTCTCGCGGGCTACCTCCAGGACGAGCTTTGGCTGACCGATGCGCTGCTGCTCGGCGCGGGGGTGCGCTACGACAACGCGGCCTACCGCCTCGAGCAGGAGACCGACACGTGCCTGGGTCCGACACCGCCGGGAACCGTCGCGCGCCCGAACCACTCGATCTGGTCGCCGCGGGTGGGCCTCACCTGGCGCGTGTTGGAGCCCCTCTCCGCCTACCTGTCCTACGCCCGGGGCTTCCGCTTCCCGACGCTGGAGGAGACCGCGCAGTTCGCCTTCTTCGCCGGGAACCCGGCGCTCCGGCCGCAGCTCTCCTCGACCTACGAGAGCGGCGTCAAGTGGCGCAGCCGCCGCTTGCGCGCCGACCTCGTCCTCTACTGGATGGACGTGCACGACGAGATCCTGTTCGATCCGAGCGCCGGGCAGTTCGGCGAGAACGTGAACCTCGACCGCACCCGACACCGCGGCGTGGAGACGGGCCTCGGCGGGCAGCCCTTCGACTGGCTCGACCTCTCGGGAAGCTTCACCTACGACGACGCCACGATCCGCCACGACCCGATCACGGGCTTCGACGGAAACCGCGTTCCGGTCAACCCGGTCTACCGCTGGAACGCCAACGCGACGCTGCTCGGGCCCTACGGGCTGCGCGCGGGTCTCGATGCCTACTGGGTGGGGCGGCGGCTCCTGGGGAACGATCTCGCCAACCAGACGCAGCCGCTCTCGCCCTACGCGCGCTACGACCTGGTGCTGCGCTGGCATCCGGACGTGCCGGATCTCCTGCCGGCGTTGCCGTGGGGTGGCCTCGACCTGAGCTTCACGATCCGCAACCTCTTCGATCGGCGCTACTCGGAGGTCGGCTCGCTGAGCAACTTCTCGCCCGGCGTGTTCGGAGTCTTCCCGGCGCCCGGACGGGGCTACTTCGTGACCCTCGCGCTGACGGCGAAGCCATGAGGCGCGGCGCCGTGCCGCTCGCCCTGCTCTGCCTGCTGACGGCGCTCCTCGCCGGGCCCGCCCGGCCCGGCCCGGCCGGGGCGGGGCCGCCGGCCGCGTCCGCCCAGCGGGGCGCGGTGGACCCGGTGCCGCCCGGCCCGAGCGTGGAGGAGCGCCTGGCGGAGATCCGCCGCCGCGTCCAACGCGCCCTCGTGTATCCCCCGCTCGCGCGGCTGCGCGGACTCGAGGGCACCACGCGCCTCGAGTTCGAGATCGGGGCGGACGGCCGGGCGCAGGAGGTGACGGTGGCGCACTCCTCGGGGAGCGGGCTTCTGGATCGCGCGGCGGAGCGCGCGGTCGTCTCGGCGGGCGAGCTCCCCTACGTCTGGGGGCGCCTCTCGCTGCCCGTGCGCTTCGTGCTGGCCGACGAGGTGGCGCTCGCGGGTGATCCCGCACAGCTCGCGCAGACGCGCTGAGCCCGCGCCGATCTTGGCGCAGCGCCGGCTTCACCAGCGGGCTCGCGCCCTGCGCTCGCCGTTGGCTCGCCGCGCGCTTCGCTGGCGCTACGCCAGCTCCTGCGCGAAGAGCTCCTTCACGCGCCGCCAGGCGTCCTCGGCGGCGGCCTTCTGGTAGGTGGCGCGCTGGTCGCAGAAGAAGCCGTGATCGGCAGCGGGGTACACCACGATCTCGTGTCGCTTCCCGGCCTTCTCGAGGGCGCCCCGGATCGCGTCCACCTGGCCCAGGGGGATGAGCGCATCCTTCGCGCCGAAGAGGCCGAGGAGCTTCCCCCGCAGCTTCGGCGTACGGCTCACGGTGGAGGGCGCGCCGCCCGGACCCTGCGGCCCCGCGATGCCGCCGCCGTAGAAGCTCGCCGCCGCGCGCACGTCCGTCTCGCAGGCCGTGAGGTACGTCATGTGGCCGCCGATGCAGAAGCCCATGGCGCCGATCCGGTCGCCGCGCACGAAGGGCTGCGCCCGCAGCCAGCCGATCGCGGCCTGCGAGTCGGCGATCATCTCGTCGGCCCGGAGCGCGCCGAGGAGCTTCATCCCGGCCGCCATGCCCTGGTCGTCGTAGCCGTACTCCGCACCCGCGCCCGTGCGGTGGAAGTAGTCCGGCGCGAGCGCCACGTAGCCCTCCCGCGCCACCCGCTCCGTCACGTCGCGGATGTGGGAGTTGATCCCGAAGATCTCCATGAAGACGAGGACGGCGGGGCGCGCCTTGGCCGGCCCGCTCTCGCGCGGCCGCGCGAGGTAGCCGCCCATCGTGCCGCCCGCGGGAAGCGGGATGCGAAGGCGCTCGGTCTGGATCTCCATGGGTCCTCCTCCAGGCACGCCGCGGCAGGGTGCAAGCGGGGTGCGCGGGCGTCAACACCCGGGAGCTAGCCATGGATCCGCGCCCACGGTGGCGCCTCGGAGAGCACCACCGCCTCGTGGGCCGCGAGCTCCGCCAGCCGCGCCCGCACCTCCTCCTCCGGCGCAACCCGGCGCGCGAGCGCCACGTACTCGCCATGGTGGCGCGCCTCGGCGGCGAGGAGGCCGCGGTAGAAGCCCGCGAGCGCGCGCTCGGCGACGGCCTCGGCCAGCAGCCGGAAGCGCTCGCAGCTTCGCGCCTCGATCAGCGCGCAGCACAGGAGGGTGTCGAGGAGGCGCGCGGGCTCGGCCGTGCGCACCGCCTCGAAGAGCCGCCCGGCGTAGGGGCTCGGACGTAGGCGCCGAAACGCCAGGCCGCGGCGCTCGAGCTCGCGCAGCACCTCCTCGAAGTGACGCAGCTCCTCGCGCGCCAGGCGCGAGAGCGGCGCCTGGAGGAAGCCGTGCTCGGGATAGCGGAAGAGGAGCGCGAGGGCGGTGGAGGCCGCCTTCTTCTCGCAGTGGGCGTGATCGATCAGGATCTCGTCGAGCCGGCCGAGCGCCCGCTCGACCCAGCCCGGGCCCGTGGGCGCGGCGAGGCTCAGCACGGGCGGCAGTGTATCGCAGCCGCGGACTGGTAGACTCCGCGCCGTGCTCGGGAGGAAGCCGTGATCCGCCGTCTCGCTGCAGCCTACTTCGGTGGCGCCATCGGCGCGGTGGCCAACACGCTCGCCGTCTACCTGGCGGGCGAGATCGGCCTTCTCGCGCTGATCCGTGCCCACCTCGCGCCGTCCCTCGCCTGGCCGACCGTCTCCACGCGCATTCTCTGGGGGAGCCTGTGGGGGCTCGGCCTTCCTCTCGCGATGCGCCTCGCGCCGGGCTCGCCCAATCGAGCGGGCCTTCTGCTCGGACTCGCCCCGGCCGCGGCGCAGCTCCTCTACTTCTTTCCCCGTCGGGGCGGCGGCTGGCTCGGGCTCGAGCACGGCTGGGGCACGCCCGTCGTGGTGCTGCTCTCGACCGCGCTCTGGGGCTTCGTGACGGCCCGCACGGCGGTCGCCGCCGCCGGGCGCTGAGGATCACGAGGAGGAGCGATGGAGTACCGGCGTCTCGGGCGGAGCGGCCTGCGGGTGAGCGAGATCTCGCTCGGCTCGTGGCTCACCTTCGGCTCGTCGGTGGACGTGGGCGCCACGCGCACGCTCGTGCAGCGCGCGCTCGATCTCGGGATCCAGTTCTTCGACACCGCCGACGTCTACGCCACGGGAAAGGCGGAGCAGGCGCTGCGCGAGGCGCTGAAGGAGGTCCCGCGCCACCACGTGGTGATCGCCACCAAGGCCTACTTCCCGATGTCCGAGCGCCCGAACGACCGCGGCCTCTCGCGCAAGCACCTGGTGGAGAGCGTGGAGGGGTCGCTGCGCCGGCTCGGCACGGACTACCTGGACCTCCACCAGTGCCATCGCTTCGATCCGGAGACGCCGCTCGAGGAGACGGTGCGCGCCTACGAGGACCTGATCCGGCAGGGGAAGCTCCTCCACTGGGGCACCTCCCAGTGGAAGCCGAGCGAGATCCAGGAGGCCTGCCGCATCGCCGATCACCACCATGCGTACCGGCCGATCTCGAACCAGCCGCAGTACTCGCTGCTCGATCGCTCGATCGAGCGGCGCGTGATCCCGGTCTGCGAGGAGGAGGGGCTCGGGCAGATCGTGTGGAGCCCGCTCGCGCAGGGAGTCCTCACGGGCAAGTACGCCGGGGGCGCGCGGCCCTCCGGCACCCGCGCGGCGGACCCCGAGCGCAACCGCTTCATGGGCCGCTTCCTCGCGCCGGAGGTGCTGGAGAAGGTGGAGCAGCTCCGCAGCGTGGCGCGCGAGCTCGGGGTGACCCTCGCCCAGCTCGCCCTCGCCTTCTGCCTCCGACACCCGAACGTGGCGAGCGTGATCGTCGGCGCCACCCGGCTCGAGCAGCTCGAGGAGAACGCGGCGGCGTCGGGGCTGCGGCTTCCGCCCGAGGCGGAGAGCGCATTGGATACGCTCTTCGCCCCGGGCGGGACGGTCTAGATCATCGCCCCTACTTCTTCGCGACGTTGATCACCTGGAGCTCGGTGAAGCCGAGGAGGCCCCAGGGGCCGTTCTCGACGCCGACCCCCGACCACTTGGCGCCGCCGAAGGGAGCGTCCGGCCGGATCGCCAGGTGCTGGTTCACCCAGCCCGTGCCGCACTCGAGCCGGCTCGCGATCTCGGCGCCGCGCTTCACGTCGTTGGTCCACACCGAGCCCGAGAGCCCGAAGTGGGTGGCGTTGGCGCGCTCGATCGCCTCGTCCACGCTGCGGAACGGGAGGATCGGGAGCGCCGGGCCGAACTGCTCCTCGGCCACGATCCGCACGTCCTCGGACACCTCGGTGAGGAGCGTCGGCTCGAAGAAGTAGCCCTCGCTCCCGATGCGATGGCCACCGGTCACGATCTTCGCGCCCTGCCGCCGGGCGTCCTCCACCAGCTCGGTCACGCGCTCGAACTGCGGCTTGTTGTTGATCGGGCCGAGCTGGCTGCTCGGGTCGAGGCCGTCGCCCACCTTCACGGTCTTCGCGATCTCGGCGAGCTCGCGCAGGATCGGCTGGTAGACCTCCTCCTCCACGTAGAGGCGCTTGATGGCCGAGCAGACCTGCCCCGAGTTCATGAAGGCGCCCCAGAAGAGCTTCTGGGCCACCTGCTTCGGGTCCACGTCCTTCAGCACGATCGCGGGGTCGTTCCCGCCGAGCTCGAGCGTCACGCGCTTCAGGTCGGGCGCCGCGGCCGCCGCGATCTTCTTCCCGGTCGCGACCGAGCCGGTGAACGAGATCTTGCGCACCGCCGGGTGCTCGGAGACCCACTGCCCGAGCTCGTTCCCGCCCGACACCACGTTGAAGACGCCGGCGGGGATCACGTCGCGCAGGATCTCGCCCAGGCGCAGGCTCGAGAGCGGCGTGAAGGGCGAGGGCTTGAGCACCAGCGTGTTTCCGGCCAGGAGCGCCGGCGCGATCTTCCACACCGCGAGCAGCACCGGGTAGTTCCACGGCGTGATCGCGCCCACCACGCCGTAGGGGCGCCGCCGCACCTCGACCCGGGTGTTCTCGTCATCGGACACCACCTCGATCGGGATCTGGAGCGCCGCCGTGAAGTCGAACCACACCGCGGCGCCGATCACCTCCTCGGTGGCGCGGCCGAGCGGCTTACCCTGCTCCTGGGTCAGCACGCGCGCGAGGTCCGCCATGTTCTTCTTCACCGCCTGGGCGCAGTCGCGCAGCACCTGGCGGCGCTTCGCCTCGTCGCGGCTCCAGGCGCGGAACGCGCGCTGCGCGGCCTCCATGGCGAGATCGAGCTGCGCCTTGGTGCAGTCGGGAGCCTGCTCGAAGACCTTCCCCGTGGCGGGGTTGATCACGCCGAAGCTTCGCTCGCCGGCCACGCTCTTGCCGTCGATCGTGAGAGTGAACTGGGACATGTCGGTTCTTCCCCCTGTATGTGCCGATGGTTCCCCGGGATGGCGCACCCCGGGAGTCTACCGCCCGTGGCACGCGCTGGCGCGGCTATACTGGCCGCGTGGCCCCTGCCGCTTCCCTGCCGCCGCGCGTCGACGCGATCGTGGTCGGGAGCGGGGCCGGTGGCGCCCCGGTGGCCGCGCGGCTCGCCGAGGCCGGCCTGGAGGTGCTCCTCCTCGAGGCGGGCCCGCGCCTCTCCTCTTCCGACTTCACCGGCGATGAAGGCGCGATGACGGCGCAGCTCTACACGCTGCGCCTGGCCGGCGGGAGCGGCCTCAACCTCTACGCCGGGACCTGCGTCGGCGGCTCCACGGTGATCAACGATGCCCTGTGCTTCCGGACCCCGCCCGAGATCCTCGACGCGTGGCGTCGCGAGGGCGGTCTCGAGCCCTTCCGCGAGGACGCCTTCGGGCCGTTCCTCGACCGCGCCTGGGCCGACCTCGGCGCGGCCCCGACCGATCGCGGGCACCTGAACCGCAACGCCCACGTGCTGGAGAGCGGCGCCGCGCGGCTCGGCTGGAAGGCGCACGCCATGGCGCGCAACGTGCGCGGCTGCACGAACCTCGGTCTCTGCAACTTCGGCTGCCCGACCGGCGCCAAGCAGTCGACCCTCGTGACCTACGTCCCGCGCGCCGAGCGCGCCGGCGCCCGCGTCGTGCCCGACACCCGGGTGCACCACGTGTGGCTCGAGGCGGGCCGGGTGCGCGGGGTGCAGGCGCACCGGCTCGATCCGGTGACGCGCGCCCCGCTCGAGACGCTGCGCGTGGAGGCGCCGCGGGTGGTGCTGGCGGCCGGCGTGCTGGAGACGCCGGCCATCCTGCTGCGCAGCGGGATCACCGGCGATGGCGTGGTCGGGAAGGACCTCCAGTTCCACACGAGCCTCCACGTGACGGGCCGCTTCGCGGAGCCGATCCACGGCTACTACGGGCCCACCATGGCCTACGCAGTCACACAGTTCAGCGACGTGAACGGGAACGGCGGCCCGGGCTTCATGCTGGAGAACGTGGCCGTCCATCCGATCGCCACGGCCTCGGCGCTCCCGGGCTTCGGCGAGGCCCACGGCCGCGCGATGGCGGAGCTCCCGCACCTGGCCCGTGCGCTGGTGGTGCTGCGGGATCGCAGCCGCGGAATCCTCGGAGTGGACGATCAGGGCCGCCCCGGCGTCCGCTACCTGCTCGACGCCTACGACCGCCGCCGCCTGCGCGACGGGATCCTGGCCATCGCCCGGGCCTTCCTGGCGGCGGGCGCGCTCGAGGTGTGGCTCCCGCTGAACGGCGTGCTGCCGATCCGGAGCGAGCGCGAGCTGGAGGGCCTCGCGCAGCTTCTCTTCGAGCCGAGCGCCGCGAGCCTGCTCTATGCGGTGCATCTCTTCGGCGGGGCCTCGATGGCGAGCAGCTCGCTGCGGGGCTCCTGCGACGAGACGGGGCAGGTCTTCGACGTGCAGGGCCTCTTCGTCAGCGACGCCTCGAGCCTGCCGAGCAACACCGGGGTGAATCCACAGATCACGATCGTGGCCAATGCGCTGCGGGTGGCGGAGGGGATCCTGGCGCAGCCGCGCGGAGGCACGGCATGAACTCGCCCCCGGCGACGCCTGCGATGGAGCGAGCGCTCCGCGAGGCCGCAGCGGGGCTCGACCGGCGGAGCTTCCTGCGCGTGGCCGGCGCCGCGGCGGCGCTGGGCCTCCTGCCCAGCGGCTGCGGCCGAGCGCCCGAGACGCTGGCGCCGCCACCCGACGTGACGCTCGCGGCCCTGACCCCCCGCACCTACGCCGTGCTGAACGCCGCGGCGATGCGGCTCCTGGGTCCCCCGGCCGCCGCGCTGGTGGCGGACCACCGGGTGGATCCCGCCCGCACCACCGACGCCTGGCTCGCGCGCGTGCCGGAGCTCCGTGCGCCAGTGCAGCAGGCGCTGCTCGTGCTCGAGCTCGCGCCCTGGCCGCTGCTGGCGAAGCTCCGTCCGTTCACCGCCCTCGACCCCGCAGCGCAGGATGCGGTGCTGGACGACCTCATGCGCTCGCGTCTGGAGCTGAAGCGCGCGCTCTTCAAGGGCGTGAAGGGCTTTGCCTGCCTCTCCTTCTATGCGGCGCCGGAGGCCCGCGCGCTGACCGGCTATCCCGGCCCCTTCGGCGGCGGTACGAACGCGGGCCGGGCGGCGATGGCCGAGGCGATGCGCTACCCGCTCGGCTGATCGAGCCGAGCGCGGAGGACCCATGTACCCCGGAACTCATGCCCGGACCCATCCCGAGAAGACCGCCTACCTGATGGCGGGTAGCGGCCAGCGCGTGAGCTACGGCGAGCTCGACGAGCGCTCGAGCCGCTGCGCGTGGCTGCTCCGGAGCCTCGGCCTCCGCAAGGGCGACGGGATCGCGCTCTTCATGGAGAACCACCCGCGCATGCTCGAGGTGGCCTGGGCCGCGCAGCGCTCGGGCCTCTACTACACCACCGTCTCCTCGCACCTGACGGCGCCCGAGGTCGCGTACATCGTGAACGATTGCGGCGCGAAGGTCTTCTTCAGCACCAATGCCAAGGCGGCGGTGGCAGAGGAGGTGCCAGGGCAGACCCCGGCGGTGAAGGCCCACTTCGGCCTGGACGGCGCCTTCGGCGCCTTCCAGGACTACGAGGCCGCGCTCGCCGCCCAGCCTGCGGGCCCGATCCCGGACGAGGAGGAGGGGGCCGACATGCTCTACTCCTCCGGCACCACCGGCCGGCCGAAGGGCATCCGGCACAAGCTGCCGGGGGTGCCGGCGGGCACCGCGTCGCCCCTCCTCCTGCTGTTGAAGGGCCTCTACAAGGGAGACGACTCTTCGGTGTATCTCTCGCCCGCGCCGCTCTACCACGCCGCGCCGCTTCGCTTCACGCTCTCGTTCCAGCGCCTCGGCGCCAGCGTGGTGGTGATGGAGCACTTCGACGCCCGCCAGGCGCTGGCCGCCATCGAGCGCCACCGCGTGACCCACAGCCAGTGGGTGCCGACCATGTTCGTGCGCATGCTCAAGCTCGCGCCCGAGGAGCGCGCCGGCTTCGACCTCTCGAGCCACCGCTGCGCCATCCATGCGGCGGCGCCGTGTCCGATTCCGGTGAAGCAGCAGATGATCGAGTGGTGGGGGCCGATCCTTCACGAGTACTACGGCGGGAGCGAAGGCAACGGCCTGACGGCCATCGACTCCACCCAGTGGCTCGCCCACAAGGGCTCGGTCGGGCGTGCGGTGCTCGGCGAGATCCACATCCTGGACGATGCGGGCAACGAGCTCCCGACCGGCCAGGACGGCGCCGTCTACTTCGGCAAGGGCCCGAGCTTCGAGTACCACAACGACCCCGCGAAGACCGCCGCCTCCCGCAACGCGCAAGGCTGGTCGACACTGGGAGATGTCGGACACCTCGACGTCGAGGGCTACCTCTACCTCACCGACCGCAAGGCCAACATGATCATCTCGGGGGGCGTCAACATCTACCCCCAGGAGATCGAGAACGTCCTGATCACCCACCCGAAGGTGCTCGACGTCGCGGTGTTCGGCGTTCCCAACCAGGAATTCGGCGAGGAGGTGAAGGCGGTGGTGCAGCTCCGCCACCCCGCGGACGCCGCGCCGGCGCTCGCCGAGGAGCTCCTCGCCTTCTGCCGCCAGCACGTCGCCCACTTCAAGTGCCCGCGCAGCGTCGACTTCGAGGCCGAGCTCCCCCGCCATCCGAACGGCAAGCTCTACAAGCGGCTGCTGAAGGATCGGTACTGGGGCGGGCATGAGACGAGGATCGTGTAGGCTCCGCCACCGAACCCCGCGCAGAGATTTGATGGAGTCATTGGATGAAGACCGGGACCAGGAAGGCCCTGGGCTCGAAAGCCTCCAACCGTCCACGGAACCGGGTCAACTCCACTTGTGGTGAGCGGCGAGTCTGGTCCAAACAAGTGTTGCGCGTCGAGCCATGCCCCGCCCGGCGTCATTTCTATAGTAGTGCGGCCGTTCGCAATCGCGAACTGCTGGGCTAGCGCTCTGTTGCCGGGCCCAGACCAAAACACCGCGCCATTCTCGGCGGTGGACACGTCCAGAGTTCTCGCGGCCCTTATGTAATACTCGAACGCGTCCGCCGCCCCGGCTGTGGCGGCCAATCCGGATCCGCCATCTAGATCGAGAGCAAGTGACGCCTCCACTTCCGAAGCGAGCGTTGAGGTAGCTAGATCTTCGCGGATGGCGAGCAGTGCTCCAGCCTCGAGAGGACCTCCGATCTCTACCTGGGTAGCCAGGAAAACGTTCGCTGCGTCAACTTCACTGTGGTACCGCTGGTCGAATTCATGGAGACCAGCCAGCCCGATCGCGAACGTCGGACCTGCCTGCTCCATGAAATTGGCGCTCTGGAGCGATGCGTTAACGTTTTCGGGCGTCCATTGATAGTTGAAGAAGGTCTCTACCATCGGCTGGTAGATGTAGCTGTTGAGGAAGCCGGTGACGTTGTTCCATGCGCTGCTGAGATCAGAGTTGCCGGTCGGATCAATTCTTTCGACGGGGTTGTTCCGCACATAGGAATAGCGGTTCAGACTCTGCGTATCCGTCGGGCTCGGCACTGTCGAGTCCGGCTGCAAGAACCTCCCGAGCGCCGGGTCGTGCCACCGCGCTCCGTAGTCGTAGATCCCGACCGACGCCTCGAAGCGCTGCCCCGTGAAGCCGAACTGCGGCGCCGCGGTGGAGCCGCCGACGGTCGGCGCCACCACGCCACCATAGGGCCGATAGAGCACGTATTGCGGCGGCGGAGGTGGCGAGCTGAAGGTGCTGCTCGTGACGATCGAGCTCCCGAGATGGTCCGGGTGGTAGTAGGTGACGCTCGCGGGCGAGTCGGCGTAGGCCGCTTCGCCCAGGTGATCGAGCGGCACCACGGTCGCCCACACGAAGGCGCCGACCGTGACGAGCGCCAGCGCCGCACGCGCGCGCTGGCCCCGCTCTTTGAAGGCAATCAGAGAGCCCAGCCACGCGAGGGCCAGCGCCGTCGGGCCCGGGAGGAGGAGGACGAACGGTCCCCAGAGGTCCCGATCGCGGCCATGGGAGGGCCGTCTCCGAAGGTCGTGACCGGATCCGTCACACGCGTCGGTGAGACTGAGGCCGCTCGCTCCCGCGGTCCCGATGGAGCCCGAGATGGCGAGTGCCGCCGTCGCGGAGACAGGCTGCGGCCCGCGCGCCGGGAGCGTCGCGGCGCTCGAGGCGCGGCTGCTGGCGCAGGTGCGCAGTGGAGCGCCGCTGCGGCGGGCGCTGGCGCGCATCGCGGGGCGCCTGATCGGGACCCGTGCGTGGGCTGCGCTCGGGTTCGCGCGTCCCGCGGACTACGCCCGCGAGCGCCCAGGCCTCTCGGCGCGCGAGCTCCAGGATCTCGCGCACCTCGATGCGGCGCTCGCGAAGCTCCCGGCGATCGATGCGGCGCTGACTACGGGCCAGCTCGGCTGGACCAAGGCGCGGCTGTTGTGTCGCGTCGCCAAGCCCGAGGACGAGGCGTGCTGGCTTGCGGCCGCTGGGCGTCTCTCCGCGGCAGCACTGGCCCGCGAGGTGCGCGCCTGCGACGTCGGCGCCCTCGAAGCGGTCGGTCTGGATCCGCCCGGCGAGGACGAGGCCGGCGAGCGCGAGGTCTTGCGCGTACGCGTACCGCGGCGGGTGCCCGCTGCGTGGGGTGACGTGCGGCGGGTGGTGCGGCGGGTGGCGGGCGAGTGGCTCCCGAACGAGAGCTGTGTCGAGCTCGTCGCCGCCGAGGTGCTCTCGGCGATCCGGCTCGAGGCCGACCCGGACGCGCTGCCGCCGCTCGCCCGCCGCTGTCGCGCGGGGGCGAGCGAGCTCGAAGAGGCCGCGGCTCCGCCCGCGGCAGCGGTGCCCGTCGAGGTCTCGCCCTTCGTGGCCGCGCTCACGGAGGCCCTGGACTCGGCGGACGCGCGTGAGCTGGACACGCGTCTCTGCCGCGCCGCGGCTCTCGAGCGGACCTGGCTCGCGAAGATCGGCTCCTTGCTTCTCGCCTTCGTGGACGCCCGCGGACCCCACAGGGCGGGGTTTCGCAGCCTCGATGCCTTTGCGCGTGAGCGGCTCGGCTGGTCGCCACGGGCGGCGCGGGCGCTGCTGCGGATCGAGCGCGCCGCTGCGCGCTCGGCGCCCTTCGCTGCGGCCTGGCGCGCGGGCCGGCTCTCGGCCGCGAAGGCGCAGACGCTGGTGCCCCTCGTGCTCGCCTCCGGCTCGGCGCCCTTCCATGCCGCCTGGCTCGCGCGTGCGGAGTCCGTGACCGCACGCCGGCTCGAGGACGACGTGGACCATGCGATCGAAGCCGGTGCCTTCGATCCGGCTCGGCTGCCGGCGCTCCCCGCGGGAGTGCAAATCGGTGCGCGACCTATTCCCGGCGATGCGAGCACCGCCTGGATCGCGAACGTACCGGCCGACGTGGGGCGCCTCTTCCGGGCCTGCCTGTACTCCATGGAGCGGCGCCTGAGCGCTGGCCCCGCCGCCGCGCTCGAGGCGATGTTCGCGCACTGCCTCGCCACCTGGCGCTGGCGCGCGCCGCGCGAGTACCGCGTCTTCGAGCGCGACGGCTGGCGCTGCACGGTGCCGGGGTGCACCTCGTGCCGGAACCTCCACGCCCACCACGTGGTGTTCCGCTCCGCCGGCGGCGGCGACGAGGACGAGAACCTGACGACGCTCTGCGCCGCGCACCACCAGCACGGGGTCCACGCGGGCGTGATTCGCGTCTCGGGCCGTGCGCCCGGTGCGCTCGTGTTCGAGCTCCCGCTCGGGCGCTTCGCTTCGGGGGACCGGGCGATCGGGAGCGGTGGCTACCGCGCGGCCGCCTTCGGCCGGTGAAGCTTCACCGGCGCGGGCTCCTCGAGCAGCGGGTGAGGATCCGCCAGCAGCGCCTCGGCCTGGCGAGCGTCGGCATCATCCAGTGGCTTCGTGGTGGTGCAGAACTCCACCAGGATGCCGTTCGGGTCGCGGGTGTAGATGGAGACGCAGAAGCCGTGGTCGACTTCGAGGACGTCGAGGCCGTAGTCGAGCCAGCGGGTCCTTTGCGCGGCGAGCGCGCCCAGGGTCGGGGCGTCGAAGGCCAGGTGGTTCACCCAGACCGGGAGGCCGATCCCCTCCGAGATGGCGGTCGGGAACTCGGCGGGGAGGGTCTCGTCGTGCAGGTCCCAGAACGCGATCAGCGTTCCGTCGCCGGTGTCGTAGAAGAGGTGCTTCGACCAGCCGCGGCCGTCCTTCATCCCGGCCTCGGTGGGCGCCGCCACGACCTTGGCCAGCTTGAAGCCCATCGCCCGGGTGTAGAACTCGTGATTGGCCTTCAGGTCCCGGGTCGCGAACGCGACGTGGTGGAAGCCCATTCTGTCTCCTCCCGCCGGGGGAGAGGATCGCACGTCGGCCATCCGGCGCGCTACCCGGTGGCCACCGGCAAATGCATGCCCTCGTGCTCGAGGAGCCAGCGCTTGCGCGGGAGGCCGCCGCCGTAGCCCGTGAGCGACGCGTTTGCGCCGATCACCCGATGACAGGGAACGACGATCGCGACGGGGTTGGCGCCGTTGGCGAGGCCCACGGCGCGGACGGCGGTGGGATGTCCGATCCGGGCTGCGAGTGCGCCGTAGCTGAGCGTGCGGCCGGGTCCGATCCGACGCAGCGCCGCCCAGACCTTTCGCTGGAACGCGGTGCCAGCGGTCTCGACGGAGAGGTCGTCGAGCGCATCGAGATCGCCCGCGAAGTACGCCTCGAGCGCGCGGCGCGCGGCGGACGGACGTCGCCGCTCGGCCAGCGTGAAGCCGTCCGACCCATAGTGACGGCGCAGGAGGCGATGGAGACGCTCCTCGTGGTCCTCGAAGTCGACGGCGCGCAGGCGATCGCGCTCGTCGGTGACGACGAAGAGGCTACCAACCGGGCTCGGCACCCGCTCGAGCTGCAACGAGAGCGCTGTCATGGACGATTCCTCCCTGCGTCGAGCCGCGCCCCTGCGAGGGCGCGGCCTCGGCGTGCGACGGCTGCATCCAGAGGCGAAGCGCGGCGTACGCGCGCCAGGGTCGCCAGGCCTCGGCCCGCGCGAGGAGGCGCGCGGGAGTGGGCCGGCCTTCATGGGTCGCCATGGCACGCAGGAGGCCGAGGTCCGACGCGGGGAAGGCGTCCGGCTCGCGGAGCGCGCGCATCGCCACGTACTGCGCGGTCCAGGGACCGATCCCGGGCAGCCCTTCGAGCTTCGCGATCGTCTCCTCGAGGCTCTCGAACGGTCGCAAGAGATCGGGATCCTCGGCCATCGCGCGGCCGAGCCGCTGGAGGGTCGCCGCCCGGGCCCGCGTGAGGCCAAGCCGGCTGAGATCCGCACCGGCGACCGCCGATGGTGTCGGGAATACCAGGCGCACGGCATCCGTCGCGCCGCCCGGCTCGGAATCGAGCGGCCGACCGAGGCGCGCCGCCAGCCGCCCGGCGAACGTCGTGGCGGCGCCCACGCTGACCTGCTGGCCGAGGACGGCCCGCACGGCGAGCTCGAAGCCGTCCCATGCACCGGGAACGCGCAGGCCGGGCCGCTCGCGCACGCGATCCGCCAGCCACGGATCCCGGGCCAGGTGAGCGTCGATCGCCGGCACGTCGGCATCGAGATCGAAGAGGCGGCGGAGGCGCGACACCACGGCACCGAGCGAGGCCACGTGGCTGGTCCAGATGGTGGCCAGGAGGTGGTTCTGCTCGCCGCTCGACCGCACCTCCACCACTCCCTCGGATCCGTCCACGGCGAACGTGCGCCGGTAGCGATCCGCCTCGACCGCCTCCACGCCGGGGATCGTGCGGGCGGCCAGGAAATCGATCATCGCGCGCCAGTCGTAGGGCGGGCTGAACGGGAGCCGGAGCGTGATGCCCGCCGCGCCGTTTCCCTCCTGCGGACGCAGCGAGCGGCGGAGCTCGCTCGGCGTTCGCCAGTAGGTGCGCTGCAGCACCGCGTTGAAGCGGCGCACGCTCCCGAAGCCCGCCGCGATCGCCACGTCGGCCATGGGGAGCGCGCTCTCGCCGAGGAGCTTCTTCGCGAAGAGGATGCGATGGGTCTGGGCGACGGAGATCGGTGTCGCGCCCACGTGGCGGTCGAAGAGGCGCCGCAGGTGGCGCGCCGTCACGCCGAGGCGCTCGGCCAGCGCGTCGACGCCGGCCTCGTTCAGCGCCCCCTCCGAGATCAGGTGGAGCGCCCGCGACACGGTGTTGGCGGTGCCGCGCCAGCCGGCGATCCCCGGCGTGAGCTCCGGCCGGCAGCGCAGGCAGGGCCGGAAGCCCATCTGATGCGCCGCTGCGGCGCTCGGCAGGAAGAGGCAGTTCTCGAGCTTCGGCGGCCGCGCGGGGCAGATCGGGCGGCAGTAGATGCCGGTCGAGAGGACGGCCGTGTAGAAGCGCCCGTCGAAGCGCGGGTCGCGCGTCAGGACGGCGCGGTAGCAGACCTCTCGATCGAGCTCGCTGGACACGCCTGGCACCTTATCCCCGCACGCCGGGCCGCGCTCGCCGTTTTCGGACGCCGATGGGCGAGCCGCGGGCGAGGGCTCAGGCGGCCTCTTCCCGCGGCCGGTTGCGCCGCAGGCGCTCCAGGCTCTCGGCCGGCCAGACCTGTTCGAGCACGTAGCGCGACTCGAAGGCCCGCGCGCCCGGCGGGAGCTCGAGCCACGGCATCCGGGTGCGGGTGAAGATGTGGACGTCCGGCGTCACCACGCTCGGATCGTCGAGCGTTCCCGCCCGCACGAACAAGCAGTCGCTCGCGACGATATGGTAGCGGCTCCAGACGGTCGTCCCGCAGGTCGGGCAGAAGAAGACGTCGTGCGCGTTGCCGCTCCCGCCGGCCAGGCGGAAAGACGCCGGGGTGGCCCCGCGCGCCTCCACGAAGCGACTCTCGATCCAGACGTTGATCACGAAGGCGCCGCCGGTGATGCGCTGGCAGTCCCGGCAGTGGCAGGCGTGCACGATGAGCGGCGTCTCGGTGAGCGCATAGCGGATGGCCCCGCAGGAGCATCCTCCCTCGAGCTTCATGGGTCCTCCTCTCTCGGACGACCCGTGAGATACCCGGACCGGCGCACGAGCACTTGGCAGAAGTTGCCATGCGCGCCGCGGCGCGCGGCCTCAGTCGCGGAGCGTGGTCTCCTCGATGCGGTCGTTCTCGCCGGGGAGCCGCAGCAGGAGCCCGTCGTGGCCGATCTCCACGCCGTGGCTTCGCACGTCCGACACCCCGCGCAGGAAGAAGCGCTCCGCCAGGCGGTTCGGGAGGATCGGCAGCAGGTGGGTGAAGACCAGCCGCCGCACGCCGGCCTCGTTGGCGATGCGCGCCGCCTCGACGGGCGCGGTGTGGTAGCCCGGGATGTCGTGCAGGATCTTCGCCGGCCGGCTGCGCCCGTGGGCGGCCAGCGCCTCCCCAGCGATCGCCACCAGCTCGGGCGAGAGGCCCTCGTGGATCAGCAGGTCCGCCCCCTTCGCCGCGGCGGCCAGGTCCTCGTCGGCGGTGGTGTCGCCGCTCACCACCACGCTTCGCCCCGCGTAGTCGAAGCGATAGCCGTAGGCCGGCGTAGCGGGCGGGTGGTGCACGCGGATCGCGGTGATGCTGAGCTCGCCCGCGCTCAGCACCCGGGCCGTCGTGGTGCCTTCCGGGATCGGCACCGCCCTGGCCTCGAGCGGCGCGGCGGCGGGCGGCAGGAAGTCGGGGCCATGGTGAGCAACTCGATACTGCGTATCGAGCGCGTAGAGCTCCTCCACCCCGCGCACCACCTGCTCGATCCCCGGCGGCCCGTAGACCGGGAGCCGCGCGGCGCGACCCGCCACCCAGCTCTGGAGGCGGAGCTCGCCGAGCTCGGCGATGTGATCGGAGTGGAAGTGCGTCACCAGCACGCCCTCCACCTGCTCCAGGGGAACGCGCCAGCGCAGGAGGTTCCGTACGCTCCCGATGCCAGCGTCCACCACGAACAGCCGGTCCCCGGCCGCGACGAGCGCGCAGGGCCCCGCGCGCTCGGGATCCGGCAGCGGGGTCCCGGTGCCGCACAGCAGGACCGAGAGCTCGTTCGCGCTCGCGAGTCGAGGGGCGGGCCTGGCGGCCATGCGATCGGCCACGCGGCGCACGAGCCGGCTCTGGACGGCCGGCACCTGGAGCAGGAGGAGGGCCACCGCGACCGCGGCAAGGAGCACGAGGACGGACCGTCTCACGCCTGGGATCCCGTGCTCAGAAGAGATCCATCTGCATCCGGAGACCTCTCAGGTGCGAGACGGCGCCCGGCCATGGCCTCCTCCGGCCGCCAGCGCGCGCTCGATCCGCCGATCCGGCACCAGCCACATCAGCGCGACGAACGCATACAGCGCGTGGGCGAGCCAGGGACGCACGAAGGCGAGCGCGACCGCGGCCAGGTAGAGCAGCGGCGACGCCTTGCCCTTCCAGTCGCTCCCGATGGCCCGGGCGAGCGGCCCGTCCCTCCCCTGCTCTGCGATGATCGCAGACTGGAGGACGACGTAGGCGATGGCCGCCATCAGGAGCACGCCGCCGTACACCGCGGTGGGCGTCGGCGCGAGCGGGTTCGTGCCGATCCACGCCGTCGTCACCGGGAAGAGCGAGAGCCAGAACAGCAGATGCAGGTTCGCCCACAGGATCCCGCCGGTCACGTGGGCGGTGGAGTGGAACATGTGGTGGTGGTTGCTCCAGTAGATCCCGAGGTAGAGGAAGCTCAGCACGTAGCTCCAGAAGACCGGAAGCAGCGGTCCGAGGGCGGCCAGCGTGTCGCCGTGGGGCACCTTGAGCTCCAGCACCATGATGGTGATCAGGATCGCCAGGACCCCGTCGCTGAAGGCCTCGAGCCGGCTCTTCGTCATCCGGCGAAGGTAGCAATCACCGGGGCGTGGTCGGAGGCGCCTTTTCCCTTGCGCTCGTCGCGATCCACCTGCGCGTCGGTGCAGCGCGCCGCCAGGGCGGGCGTGGCGAGCAGGTGGTCGATCCGCAGGCCGTCGTTCTTCGGGAAGGCGAGCATCCGGTAGTCCCACCAGGAGTAGATCCCGCCCTGCGGATGGATCTGGCGGAAGATGTCCACCAGGCCGAAGCTCCGCACACCCTCCAGCGCCACGCGCGCCTCGGGATGGAAGAGCACGCTCTCGGCCCAGCGGTCGGGGTGGGCCACGTCGCCTTCGTCGCGCGCGACGTTCAGGTCCCCGCAGAGGAGGAGCGGCTCGTCCGGCGCGTAGCGCGCGTCGAGCCGTGCACGCAGCCGGCGCAGCCACTCGAGCTTGTAGCGCCACTTCTCCGAGCCCACCGTGTCGCCGTTCGGGACGTAGGCCGAGAGCACGCGCAGGCCGGCGACCCGCGCGGAGAGGAGCCGCGCCTGGGCATCCTCGGCGCCGTCGCCGAAGCCCGCCTCCACCTCGTGGGGCTCCTCCCGCGCGAGGATCGCGACCCCGTTGTAGGTGCGCTGGCCGTGGACCACGGCGTGGTAGCCCGCGCCGCGCAGGACCTCGAACGGGAAGGCCGCGTCCTCGACCTTGGTCTCCTGCAGGCAGAGCACGTCCGGCGCGTGCCTCGAGAGCCAGGCCAGGAGCCGATCCTGTCGCGCGCGGATCGAGTTCACGTTCCAGGTGGCGATGCGCACGGCGGGCCTCAGCCGCCGCCGCTTCGCCGGCGTCGCGCCGCCTCGGCGAGCGCCCGTAGGAGCGGCTGTGTCGCCTCCCAGGAGAGACACGCATCGGTGATGCTCTGCCCGTAGACGAGGGGCGCGCCCGGCCGGTGATCCTGGCGTCCCTCCAGCAGGAAGCTCTCGAGCATCACGCCGAAGACCTCGCGCCGGCCGGAGGCCACGAGCTGCGCCAGCTCGAACGCCACCTCGCGCTGGCGGCGCGGCTCTTTGCGGCTGTTTCCATGGCTGCAATCGACCAGGACCCGCGCCGGGAGCCCCGCCTTCTCCAGCGCCTCCGCCGTGCGCCGCAGCGTCGCGAGGTCGTGGTTCGGCCCACCCGAGCCCCCGCGCAGGATCACGTGGCAGTCGGGGTTCCCCGTGGTGGCCACGATCGCGGCGACGCCGTCGTGCGTCACGCCGAGGAAGTGATGCGGGTGGCGGCTCGAGAGCACGGCGTCCACCGCCACCTGCACGTTGCCACCGGTCGCGTTCTTGAAGCCGACCGGCATGGAGAGGCCCGAGGCCAGCTCGCGGTGGATCTGGCTCTCCGAGGTGCGGGCGCCGATCGCGCCCCAGCTCACGAGATCGGCCAGGAACTGCGGGCTGATCGGATCCAGGAACTCGCAGCCCACCGGGAGCCCCTGCTCGGCCAGGTCGAGCAGGAGCCGGCGCCCGATCCGCAGGCCCTGGTTGATGTCGAAGCTCCCGTCGAGGTGCGGATCGTTGATGAGCCCCTTCCAGCCGACGGTGCTCCGCGGCTTCTCGAAGTACACGCGCATCACCACCAGGAGCTCGCCCGCGAGCTCGCGCGCCAGTGGGCGGAGGCCGGCGGCGTACTCGCGAGCGGCCGCGGGATCGTGGATGGAGCAGGGCCCCACCACGGCGAGCAGCCGTTCATCGCGGCCGTGGAGCACGTCCGCCACCTCGCGGCGCGCACGCAGCACGGTGGCGGACGCGGCCTCGCTCACCGGAAGCTCCGCCACCAGGCGGGCCGGCGGCAGGAGCGCGCGCAGGCTGTCGATGCGGAGGTCGTCGGTGCGGGGCTGCATGGGCGTCATCGCGGGTCGGTTCGCGGCCGCGGAGCCTACCGGATCCGTGCGGCCGCGTCGCGTCGCGCCGCCGCAGGCCCCCCGCCGCGCTACCCTGCCCGGTCGTCCTGGGAGGAAGGCCGTGAAGACCGTCGCCGAGCTCCTGCGCTGGCGCGCCCGTCAGCACCCCGCTCGCGCCGCCCTGGTCCACGAGGCCCGCACCACCTCGTACGCGGAGCTCGATCGGCGCGCGAGCCGCGTGGCCAACGCGCTGCTCGCCTCCGGGGTGCGCCCGGGGGAGCGCGTCTGCGTGCTCGACAAGGGGCACGACGCCTTCTTCGAGGTCCTCTTCGGCATCGCCAAGGCCGGGGCGGTCTTCACCCCGGTCAACTGGCGCCTCGCCCCGCCCGAGCTCGCCTACGTGATCCGCGACGCCGGGGCGCCGCTCCTGCTGGCGGGAGCCGAGTTCGCGGACGCGGTGTCGAGCGTCGAGGGCGAGCTCGGGAAGGTCCGCACCATCCTGCGCTTCGGGCGCGGGCCCGAGCGCTGGCCCGCCTACGAATCATGGCGCGACGCCGCCTCCGACACCGATCCGCGGCGCGACGGCGCGGAGCACGAGACCGCCTGGCAGCTCTACACCAGCGGCACCACCGGACATCCCAAGGGGGCCGAGCTCACCCACCGCAACCTCTTCGCCACCCTCGAGGCCGGCCTCCAGGGCTTCGGCGGCCTCTCGGACGGCGGCGTCGGGCTGATCTGCATGCCGCTCTACCACATCGGCGGCGCGGGCTACGCCCTCTGCCTGTTCCACGCCGGCATGACGCTGGTGGTGCAGCGGCAGTTCGACCCCGCCGAGACCCTGCGGCTCCTCGGCGAAGCGCGGGTGAACCACGCCTTCCTGGTGCCGGCGATGCTGAACTTCCTGCTGCAGCACCCGGACTGCGCGCGCACGGACTTCTCGCAGCTACGGGCCATCCTGTACGGGGCCTCGCCCATCCCCGAGGATCTGCTGCGTCAGGCGATCGCCCGCTTCGGCTGCGACTTCGTGCAGGCCTACGGCCTGACCGAGACCACCGGCGCGGTGGTGCTGCTCTCGGCGGAGGAGCACCGGGCGCGCGGCGCGCGGCTGCGCTCCTGCGGCAAGCCCACCTTCGGCACGGAGCTGCGCGTGGTGGACGCCGAGGGCCGGGAGTGCGGGCCGCGGGAGGTGGGCGAGATCCTGGTGCGCGGAGCCTCGGTGATGAAGGGCTACTGGAACCGGCCCGACGCCACGCGCAGCGCCATCCGGGACGGCTGGTTCCACACCGGCGACGCGGGCTACTTCGACGAGGAGGGCTTCCTCACCATCCACGACCGGGTGAAGGACATGATCGTCTCCGGCGGCGAGAACATCTATCCGGCGGAGGTGGAGGGCGTGCTCTTCGCGCATCCCGCCGTCGCCGACGCCGCGGTGATCGGCGTTCCCGACCCGCGCTGGGGCGAGGCGGTGAAGGGCGTGGTGGTCCTGCACCCCGGCGCGACCGCGAGCGCCGAGGAGATCCTGGGCTTCTGCCGCGGCCGGATCGCGGGCTACAAGATCCCGAAGTCGATCGACTTCGTGGACGCGCTGCCGCGCAATCCGACCGGGAAGATCCTGCGCCGCGAGCTCCGCGAGCGCTACTGGGCGGGGCACGAGCGTCGCGTCAACTGACCGGGCACGCGGCTAGGCCCGCCGCGCGACGGTCAGCACCGACGGCAGCACGAAGGTCGCGGGCACGCGCAGGACGAGGCGTTGGGACTCCACCTCGAGGCCGGCGTCGCGGAGCAGCCGGCGGAGCGCCGCGCGGGTGGGCCAGCGGAAGGGCTCCCCTGCGAGCTCCGAGACCGCGTGGATCGCGCGGCTCACGAGCTCGAGCGGCGGGCTCACCACCGACACCAGCAGATGCCCCTTCGGGCGGAGCACGCGCGAGATCTCGCGGAGCGCTGCCGCCTGGTCGGGAAACCAGTGGAAGGCCTCGGTGGAGACCACGGCGTCGAAATGGTGGTCGACGAACGGCAGGGACAGCGCCGTGGCCTGCACCACGGTGCGCACACGGCGGTGTCGCGCCGCCTCGGCCAGCATGCCGCGCGAGAAGTCGCAGCCGATCACCTCCGAGCGGGGGAACTCGCGGCGCATGCGAGCGATCAGGAGCCCCGTGCCGCAGCCGAGATCGAGCACGCGGCGGTGGGGAAGCCCGCGCAGCCGGCGGAGCACCGCGTCGTGCTCCGGGCGGTAGGTCAGGCGCTGGACCAGCGGAAGATCGTAGAAGCGCGACCACACGTCGAAGAGCCAGGGGTCCGGACCGTCGCGCCGCGGCATCCGGCCAGGGTACCGCCGGAGCCGCGCGCGGCTACGGGCCTCGGGCGGGGATCGGGCAGCCCTGGGGGGCGGACCGGGCCTTCGGCCGGTTCCGCCGCGCGCCCGATCGCGGTAGGCTGCTCTCCTGGACGGGCACGCCGTCGAGCGCGGCCTGGTGTAGGCCTACGCATCGCGAGGTCCGCGGATCGACGGTCCCTCTGCGTGAGGAGGAACGACGGATGAGGACCGGCCACCGCCTTGCTGCAATCGCCTGCGCCGTGTTGGCGACCGCCTTGGCTCTCCCTGCGGCCGCCGCCGAGAAGGACTCCGGCTTCTACTTCCGCGTCGGCATCGGGCCGAACTTCGGCCCGGACCCGGGCGTCAAGATCTCGGGCGCCTCGGTGAACGGCGACCTGGACACCGGGATTCGCGCGACCGCCGCCGTGGGCTACGAGTTCAACCGGTACCTGAGCGCGGAGTTCGAGACCGGTTACATCTGGAACACCTTCGAGCACTTCGACGGCGCGCTGGGGCACATCCCCGCCCTGCTGAACGGCATCTTCCGCTACCCGATCGGCAAGAACTTCGAGCCCTATGTCGGGGCAGGCCTCGGCAGCTCGGCCGACCTCCTGCACATCCACGACTTCGGGCTCAACGACACCGACACGGACCTGAACTTCGCGTGGCAGGCGATGGCGGGGCTCCGTTACAAGTTCGCCGACCACATGTCGCTCGGCCTCGGCTACCGGTACTTCGGCACCACCGGGAGCGCCTACAACATCGACGGCGAGCACGTGCAGCTCGGCACGTCGAACAACCACTCGGTCAACGTCGCGTTCCGGATGCGCTTCTGAGAGAGCTGGCCGGAGGCCGCCGGCCGCAGACCGCCGCCGTGATCGCGCCCTCCCAGAGGTCGCGCAAGCGCACGACGTCCGGGACGAGCGCAACTTCCGTGAAGCCCGCGCGCTCGAGGGCCTCGGTCCACCCTTCGGCGGTGAGGAAGCCGGGCGTCGGCCGCATCTTCGCGTCGGTGTCGACGGCGTGGTAGCTCTGGAGGATCTGGAACGGCAGCTCGGCGCCGACGCAGGCGTGGGGGCGGGGACGGATCGCCTCGCCGACGACGATCCAGCCGCCGGGCTCGAGGGCCTCCAACGCCTCGCGCAGCGTGGCGACCAGGTCGCGCGCCAGGTGGAACACGTTGACGCCAATCACCAAGGTGTAGCCCCCGCGCTGCACGCCCTGTGCCGCCCAGCCGCCGTTCATGTCGAGGCCGTCGAATTCCAGGGCAGCGTCGGGATAGGCGGCGCGCAGCGCTCGCTCCGCGCGCCGCCGGAAGACGGGCATCGGCTCCGTCACGCGGTAGCGCTCGACGGCCGGAAGGCTCCCGAGCAGGGCCTCGCTCGCGCTGCCGAGGCCGGCGCCCACCTCGAGGACGCGCGCCGCTCCCGCCCCGGCGGCGCGGGCCGCCGCCGCGACGGCGACGACGCGGTTGTTCAGCGCGTAGTAGCCGTTGCGGTTGTCGAAGTAGGCGACCCACAGCGAGCCCTTCATCAACAGCGCCCGGTCGGGATTGACCTCGCCGCGTGCCGCGCGCGGATAGAGCGCCGCCGCCTCGTCCATCAGCGTGAATGCGGGCACGTAGGACGGGGCGATCGCGAGGCACGCGGCCCGCACCGCCGCGCGGTCCGTTCGAGGAAGCGGCGCGCGCAGGTCGACGCCGGCCGCGGCGGCCCGGGCGAGCAGCCACTCGAGCGCGGGTCGGAAGGCTGCCACGTAGCCGCCCTTCGCGAGCAGCTCGTCGGCGCTCGCGCCACGCGCCAGCAGGGCGGGGTCGGCCAGCTCCCGCAGCAGATCGACCGCCACGTGGAGCGTATACAGGTCGACCAGCTTGCACGCGCGATCCATGGTCGGGTTGAATGGATCCGGCGACAGCCCGACCGCGGCGAGCGGGGGGTAGCAACGCGGGTCGGGCGGCGTGACGTCCAGGGCGAGCGCGTTCACGGCCGCTCCCCCGGCGCGACGGTGACCAGGCCCGAGAGCAGGAGCCGGCCGTCGGCGCTGCGCGCCTCCACGCGGCAGCGCCAGAAGCCGAGGATGCGCCGATCGAGCGCGGCGTGAAGACGCACCGGACCGTCGTGCCGCTCTGCGTGCAGGGTGACGTCGCGATACTCGGCGATCACCGCCGCGGGGCCGGGGCCGCCGGGCTGGAGACCCGAGAGCAGGCCTGCCGCCTGCGCCGCGCCCTCGAGCAGCCGCGCCCATCGCCACGGACCGTCGTCGATGCCATCGCACGCGAGCCCGGAGGCGGTCGCTTCGACGACCGCCCCGAGGAGGAGCGCCGGCGCCCGGTGCCGCATCAGCTGCTCGGGGCGGAATCGGACCGCGGCGCTCACGCGAGGCTCAGCGTGGCGTGCGCCGCCGGCTCGCCGTCCGCCGCGAGCCGCGCTTCGACGAGGCCGCCCGCCGCGCGCGCCGTCACGACGATCTCGGTGTCGGGTCGGACGCGGTGTGCGAACGCGCACCGCACGATCGCGCGCACGCGCGCCGGTGCGGCGACGCGCTCGGCGAGCAGGGCCATCAGCTCGAGAAGATAGGCGCCCGGCAGGAAGGGATCGCCCGGAAAGTGCCCGGCGGTGAGCGCGATCGCATGCTCGCGGCGCACGACGCCACGGGCCGCGGCGCCCTCGATCGCGACGCCTACGAACGGGTCGCTCGCGGCCGGGCCGCCGCCACCGAAGCCGAGGTCGGCGACACGAATGTCGTGCCCGGGGATCTTCATGCGCTGACCTTCATTTCGGGGCTTCATTCCGGGGAGAGCGTTCCGGGAGACGCGTTCCCGGGTCATGTTACCCCGTTCTCCAGCCGTGGAGCAGCCCGGTGACGCGCGGGCTCCGAGCGCGGAGGGCGCCAACAAAGCCGTCGCCATGGGAGCGCAGGGGTGGTATACGAGGCGGTCGAGCGGCGGCGTGCGAGGCGCTCGGTGCGCATCGTCCTTCGGGCCGGCTGCGACATCCTGCCCGTCCCGATCGGGATGGCGCCGCGCGCGCACGTGCGGGGCGAGCGCCGCTTGCGGCACCGCGACGAACTGCGGTACTCGAAGAACACTTCGAGGAGAGGTGTGGGAAGGTGGACGGAGCCGGGGCGTTCGAGACGGAGATCAAGCGGCTCATCATCGATGCCCTCAAGCTGGAGGATATCCAGGCTGCGGACATCGACAGCGAGGCGCCGCTCTTCATCGAGGGGCTGGGCCTCGACTCGATCGACGCGCTCGAGCTGGCGATGGCGCTCGAAGAGCGATTCGGGGTGCAGATCGAGGACGATCCGGACAAGAACCGCGAGATCTTCGCGTCGGTCCGGAGCCTCGCCGACTTCGTGCGCACCCAGGGCGGGGCGCCCGGAGGCGGCGACGAGTGAGATGACCGCGCCGACGTCGCGCCCGAGCCGTGCCCGTGCGACGAGGGCGTCGGGCCGCTGGGACGGGTTCGCGGAGCGAGGCTCGCTCGGCGCGATGCGGTTGATGGCGCGGCTCTACGAGCGGCTCGGCCGCCGCTTCTCGCGTGCTCTGCTGCATCCGATCGCCGCCTACTTCCTCCTGCGTGATCACGCGTCGCGAGGCCCCTCGCGCCGCTACCTCGAACGGATCCGGGCCCATCCCGAAGGGCGGCGGCGGCTGCGAGGGGGGCCGGGCTTCTTCGGCTCCTACTGGCACTACCACGAGTTCGCGCTCCAGATCCTCGACCGCATGGTGCTCTGGGGACACGGCCTCTCGGATCTGCGGATGGACCACCAGGGGTCCGAGCACCTCTTCGCCCTCAAGCGCGAAGGGCGTGGGGGGATCCTGATCGGCGCCCACCTGGGAAGCTGGGACATGCCTCGCCAGCTCGCGGGCGGTCATGGCCTGACGCTGAACGTGGTGATGTACACCGCGCACGCCGAGCGCATCAATCACTTCTTCCAGTCGCTCGACCCGACCAGCCGGATGCGCGTGCTGAGCCCCGCGCTCGACTCCGTGAGCACGGCCTTCGAGATCAAGGCCTGCCTCGACCGCGGTGAGCTGGTGGGGATCATGGGCGATCGCCTGCCCGCCGGTGCGGGCGAGACACCGATCGTGATCGACTTCCTGGGGCTCCCGATGGCGTTTCCGCTCTCGCCCTTTCGCCTGGCGTGCCTGCTCGGTGTTCCGGCCTTCCTCTCGCTCTGCCTGCGCAAGGGCGACGCCCATTACGAGGCGATCGTGCGCCCGCTCGCCGAGGCTCGGAAGGTCCCTCGTCACGAGTGCGACAAGGCGGCGGCGGAGCTCGCCCGGGCCTGGGTGCGGAGCCTCGAGCAGGCCTGCCTCGATCATCCCTACCAGTGGTTCAACTTCTACGACACCTGGGAACGAAGCTGAGCAGCCGCCGCTGAGGGGGGCGTCCGGTCGCGCGACGGCGCACCGCGTTTCCGGTGCCGCCGACGCAGAATGGCGTCCCCAACGGGATTCGAACCCGTGTTGCCGCCTTGAAAGGGCGGTGTCCTGGGCCTCTAGACGATGGGGACGCGATGCGAGCGGAGTATCGCGGATTCCGCGCGGGCGCGCCGCGGGTCGGTCTCCTGCGCGACCCGCCGGGGCGCGCCGCAGGGGGTCGCAGCGGGCGCGCGCGGGCGAGGCGGGTCCCGGCGGGCAGGGGCGCAGGGGCCGTGCAGCCGCACCGGCGCCCCTTTCGCGTGGCGGCCGCTAGCATGGTGGGATGGACGACCGGGCCATCCGTCGCGAGCGCACGCAGAACCTCTGGCTCAGCTTCGAGCGCAAGCTCCCGCCCATCGCGAAGGCCACCCGGCTCGATCCCCAGCCCCAGCTCTCCTTCGATCGGATCGGTGGCCTCGCCGCGCCGAAGGAGGAGATCCTCACCTACGCCTGCGCCGCCACACACCGAGAGGTGTATGCCAGATGGGGCACCTTCCCGCCGAGCGGCCTGCTCCTGATCGGCCCCGGCGGCTGCGGCAAGACGCTGCTGGCCCAGGCGCTGGCCACGCGCGCCGACACCGCGTTCCTGCGGGTGGACGTGCCACGTCTCGTGATCGAGCTGATGCACAGCGTGGGAAAGCTCGGGGATCTGCTCGCGGGATGGTCGCAGACCTTCGAGGAGATGCCGCCCATCACGGTGTTCTTCGACGAGCTCGAGTTCTCGCAGGCGCAGGAGCTCGGGGGGCATCGGCCCGACCTCCCGATCGGCCCGGTGATGGACTTCCTGCTCGAGCTGGTGGACCGCACGATCGCGGACGAGGACACGCTGGTGGTGGGCTCGACCGCCCATCCCGACACCCTCCGACGCGCATTCGTGTCAGCCGGCCGCTTCGAGCGGGTGGTGGAGGTGACGCCGAGCTTCCCCGACGACCACGTGGCCGCGCTCGAGATCCACGCCACGGACGCCGAGAAGCGCGCCGGCCGGCCGCTCTTCGACCGGATCGCCTGGGTGGACGTGGTCCGCGGCTTCCGCGAGGCCTCCACCGGCGAGTGGGTGCGGATCCTGCACGCGGCGCTGCGGCGGAAGGCGCGCTGCGAGGCGGCCGGCGAGGCCGCGACGCCGGTCACCACGCCGGATCTGCTGGACGAGGTCGAGCGCGCGCGGCGCACCCACACCCAGCTCCCGGCGGCCGGCGGGATCTACTTGTAGGAGGGCCGCCCGGAGCCTAGTGCGTCCCCGCCAAGGCCGGCCGGGACGCCAGGGCCGGCGAGGGCCCGGGCAGCAGCCGGAGGGCCCGGCCCAGGCAGGGCCGGCAGATGCCGTGGCTCACCGCCCGCCGGGCCGCGGCGGGACTCGCGCCGGAGCCGCCCCGGGCCTGGGGGCCCCTCGGCTCGAGATCGGTCCCGCACCATGCGCACGTCGCCATCGCTTGGGAAGTGGCGGTTTCGGGCGGTGCGTGGCGCGGTCTCATGTTCGGGACGTCCCGGCTTCAGGACCGCGACGGCGGGCCATGCCGGGCTCGATCGGAGGAGCGGGCGCGCCACTTGAGGCTTCCGCTTCCCGGCCGGGGCCAAGCCGGCGCCAGCTGCGTCCCCGCGAGGACGCGCGCCGCCGGCAGCCACCCTGCAAGCTGCCGGGTCGCCGCGCGCGACCTGCCGCCGCCGCTCCCGGCTCCGGGACGGCGCCGGTCGACGGCCCACCTTCCTTCCGGGCCGCAACCTCGCGTCTGAACGTCGTTTTTTTATTCGGCGCCGGATGGCATGCGGCTTGTAGAGGCGGACTCGGGATGGGCGCCCGGCGCCCGTCGAGCGGTGCTGGACAGTGGGGGGCGGACTTGAGCGATCACACGGTCCTGTTCGTCGACGACGAGGTGAACATCCTGAAGGCGGTGCAGCGGCTGCTGCGCAACGAGCCCATGCAGGTGCTCTGCACCTCGCGCGCGCAGGACGCCCTCGAGATCCTCGAGCGCAGCCCCGCCCAGGTGGTGGTCACCGATCAGCGGATGCCCGAGATGAGCGGCGTGGACCTGCTCTCGGAGGTGCGGGAGCGCCACCCCGACGTCGTGCGGATGATGCTCACCGGCTACACCGAGATGAACGTCGCGGTGGAAGCCATCAACCGCGGCGAGATCTACCGCCTGATCACCAAGCCGTGGAACGACGAGGAGCTCAAAGCGACGCTCCGCCAGGCGTTCGACCATCACGACCTGAAGCAGGAGATCAAGCGGCTCAACCACGTGACGCGCGAGCAGAACTTCAAGCTCCAGGACATGAACCGGAACCTGGAGCAGAAGGTGCGCGACCGCACCAAGCAGCTCGCCGAGAAGCACCAGGAGCTCCGCAACGCCTACGTGCAGACCATCCGTGCTCTGGCCGAGGCCGTGGACGCGAAGGACTCCTACACCCGAGGCCATTCGGAGCGCGTCGGGGTCTACGCCTCGAAGATCGCGCGCGAGATGGACTTCCCCAAGGAGCTGATCGAGCGGATCTACATCGCAGGTCTCCTCCACGACGTGGGGAAGATCGGCGTGCGCGACGCCGTGATCACCAAGCCCGACCGGCTGAGCGCCGACGAGTACGAGGAGATCAAGCGCCATCCGGAGATCGGCGCCAAAATCCTGGAGCCGGTGGCGTTCCTGCGCGACGTGGTGCCCTGCGTTCGACACCACCACGAGTGGTTCGACGGCTCCAGCCACGGCTATCCGACGCGGCTGCGCGGCGACCAGATCCCGATCGCCTCGCGGGTGATTCTGGTGGCCGACACCGTGGAGGCGATGACGAGCGACCGGCCCTACCGCAAGGCGCTGCCGCTCGAGGCCGTGACCCGGGAGCTCCACAAGTTCGCCGGGAGCCAGTTCGACCCGCAGTGCGTGGCGGCCTTCCTGCGCGTGCTGGAGCGCGAGGGCGAGCGGTTCATCAAGAAGGACCAGAAGTTCGACATCTACGCATTCATCGAGGGCTGAGCATGCGAGCCACCGAGGATTCCAGCGATCTCTCCGTCGCGCAGGCGCGCCTGGCCTTCGATCCGCGGGACGGGCTCGCCCGGGAGCCCCGTCTGCTGGTGGACGCGCGGCTCCTCGGCGCCCTGCATGCCGAGCTCGACGCGCGGCTCGGCGCCGACGAGGCGGCCGACACGCTGCTGCACCTCGGCTTCTTGCACGGACTGCGCGATGCGCTGCGCGTGGTGCGGGGCGAGTGGCCGGCGGCGAACGACGTGGCGCCTGCCGCGGCGCCCCTGCTGCCGATGCGGCTCGATCCCGGGGCCCGGGGCGGGCGCAGGGCGCACGAGGTGCGCGGGAGCTGGCCCGAGCGGAACGAGGCGGCGGCGCGCCTGGCACGGCTCGGCGGCGCGACGGGACCGGCCTGCTTCCTCAGCGCCGGCTACACCTCGGGGTGGCTCTCGGGGCTCCTCGGCACCGATCTCGTGGCGGCGGAGGAGGAATGCGCCGCCTGTGGCGGAGCCAGCTGTCGCTTCGTGGCCCGCGAGCCCGCCGAGTGGCTGGCCGGCGGTCCGCCGGCCGTCGCGGCCCGGACGCGCGCCCTGCCCTTCGCGGAGATCCGCGCGCTCGTCGAGCGTGATCTCGCGTCGGGTCCGCGGCCGCCCGGCCCGGCGGAGCGCTTCGACGCCGCCGCCCCGCTGGTCCACGTGTGGGGACCGGTGATGGTGCTGCCCTTCTGCGGCCCGGACGAATCGCTCCACGCGGTGGAGCTGATCGGACGAGACCCCGCGGCGCGCGAGGTGGCCGTGGTGGTGGTGGATCTCACGGGTGCGGTGATCGACGAAGGGTTCGGCGCGCTCGGCCTGGAGCAGACCCTGGACGTGATCGAGGCCTGGGGCGCCGAGCCGGTACTCGCTGGCGTGTCACCGCTGTCCGAGCGCGTCGTGGGGGAGCTCGAGCGTGCCCACCTGGTGGTGCGAAAGGACCTGCCCCAGGCGATCGCCGCGGCCTTCGTGATCGCGCAGGCGCAGCAACGGCTGGTGTAGCCGCGGCTGCCGACGGCGGCCGGCGTCGCGGGAGGGCGGCGCCGGACCGCGAAGGATCCCTCCCGGGAAGCCGTGCATGAGCCCGCTGCCCGAACGAGGCCGACTCGAGGAGGCGCCGCTGCCGCGCCTCCTGCTCGATCTTCACGCCGCCCGCTTCAGCGGCGCACTGGTGCTGCAACGCGAGCGCGTGAGCAAGCGGGTGCTGCTGCAGGAAGGAAGTCCGGTCGCGGCCGAGTCCAACCTGGCGAGCGAGAGCCTGGGAGTCCAGCTCCTCGACGCGGGCACGCTCTCGCGCGAGGACTACTCGCGCGTGGTGGGCTACGTCCAGCTCAAGAAGTGCAAGGAAGGCAAGGCGCTCCTCGACCTCAAGCTGCTCGGCCCGAAGGAGCTCTTCCTCGCGCTGAAGGACCAGCTCCGGCGGCGCATCCTCGAGGTCTTCGGCTGGCCCGGCGGAGAGTTCGTGCTGGAGCCGGGCGCCGCACCGCCCGAGGACGCGAAGTCCTTCCGCCTGGACCCGATCGCGCTGGTGCAGCAGGGCCTGGTCGCACACTGGAGCGCCGATCGAACCCTGGCCTCGCTGGTGGAGCGCGCCATGCTCCGCGCCCATCGTTCGCGACGCTGGGACTCGGTGGTGGAGCGGCTCGTTCTCGATCCGCCGACGACGCGCTTCCTCGACTCGATCGACGGCTCGCGTCGCTTCTCCGACTGCCTCCAGCTCGCCGGCTCCTCGGGAGCGCTCTCGGCCGCATGGGTGCTGCAGGCCACCGGCGCGGTCGAGCTGCGCGCCGGCGGCGACGCGACGGGCGCCGCGGCGGACGACGGAGCCCCCGAGATCGAGATCGAGCTCGGGGATCGGGGAGCCGCGCGTCCGCTCGGCGCGCCGCCGGCGGCGACACGGGCGGCGACACCGGCGGCGAACGCCCGCACGCCCGCCGCAGGCGCCTCGCGCGCGGGCTCGGGCGAGGAGGCGGCGGCGCTGCGCAACGAGATCCTGGAGCGACACGTGCGGCTCGGCGAGCTCGATCACTACGCGCTCCTCGGCATCGCGCCCAACGCCGAGCTCGGAGCCGTGAAACGGGCCTACTTCGCCGCCGCCAAGCGCTACCACCCGGACGCGCTCCGCCGCCTCGGGCTCGACGAGGTGCTGCGGGAGGCGAACGACCTCTTCGCGGCGATCGCCCGCGCGCACGCCGTGCTCTCCGATCCACGCGAGAGACGGGAGTACGACGCCGCACGTGCTGGCGGAGCCGAGGAGGCGGACCAGGCCGAGCGGGCGGCGCGCGCGGAGGCGCTGTTCCGCAAGGGCGACGTGCTGCTCCGCAAGGGCGCCTTCGACGACGCGCTGGCCTACCTGGCGCCGGCGGTGGAGCTCTGGTCCGACGAGGCGGCGTATCGCGCGGCCCTCGGCTGGGCCCTCTACAAGAGGTCCTCCCCCGAGCCCGAGCCCGCGCGCGAGCACCTGCGGCACGCCGTCCGGCTGGATCCGCGCGATGGCGTCACCCAGTACCGCCTGGGCGTGGTGCTGCGGGCGCTCGGTGAGAAGGAGGCGGCGGATGCGGCCTTCGCCCGCGCCAAGGCGCTCGAGCCCGCCAAGAAGCGCGCGTAGCCCTCGCGCCCGCTCTCGCCTAGCCTGCCTTGAAGTCTCGCACGCGAGGAGCGAGCACCGTGGCCCCCGCGGATCTCTTCGACAGCGCGACACCCGTCGCGGACGTGCTCGTGACCGTCGCGCTGACGCTCGTGATCGGGATCGAGCGCGAGGAGAAGAGCAGCCGAGACCGCTACCTGGTGGGCGGCGTGCGCACGATCCCGATCATCGGGCTTCTCGGCCACGCCCTCGCGCTCCTCGGCGGAGCGAGCCCGCTTCCGGTGGCGCTCGGCTTCCTGGGCGTGGCCGGGCTCCTGGCCGTGGAGTACCAGCGTCGCCTGGCCCAGGGCCCGCACGGGGCCACCAGCGAGATGGCGGTCCTGCTGGCCTATCTGCTGGGCGCACTCGTGGCCTCCGGGCATCGGCCGGTGGCCGCGGCGGTGACCGTGGCCGCGGTGTTGCTGCTGAACGCCAAGGCGCCGCTCGAGCGCTTCGCGATCCACGTGCCACGCGCGGAGATCACGACCTTCGTCACCTTCCTCCTGATCGCGGCCGTGGTGCTGCCGATCCTGCCGGATCGCGACTTCACGGCCTACGCGCTCAATCCCTTCCGAACCTGGCTCGTCGTGGTGTCGGTCTCGGGCCTCTCCTACGCCGGCTACCTGGGCGAGCGCCTGATGCAGGGCGATCGCAGCGTGGTGTGGACCTCGCTCCTGGGGGGGGCCTACTCGAGCACGGCCACGACGCTGGTGCTGGCGCGGCGCTCGCGAGAGGACCCCGATCCCTGGGTCTATGCGGGAGGCGCGCTGCTGGCGTCCGCGGTGATGTACCTGCGGCTGCTGCTGCTGCTGGCCCTCTTCGCGCCGGCTGCGACGCGCCTCCTGCTGCCGCGGCTCTCGGGGCTGGCCCTGGTCGCCGGCGCGGCCGGGTTCCTCGCGGTGGCGCGGCGCCGCCCCCATGCCGGCGATCGCCCGGCGATCGACGAGAGGCGGGCGACGCACCCCCTCGAGCTCGGCTCGGCCGTGGCCTTCGCGGTGCTGTTCCTGGTCTTCAGCGTGGCGACCCAGCTCACGGTCGAGCACCTCGGGCACGCGGGGCTGCGTGCGCTGGCGGCCCTTTCCGGTCTCAGCGACGTCACGCCCTTCGTGCTCGGCGTGGCGCAGCCGGGACCCGGGGCGCCGGCGCCGATCCTGGCGGCGCAGGCGATCCTGATCGCGGCGGCGAGCAACAACGTGCTGAAGGGGCTCTACGCGCTGGGCTTCGCCGAGCGCCGCACGGGTCTGGTCTCGCTCGCCGCCCTGATGCTGCTCTCCGCCCTGACCCTGCTCGTGGTCCCCTGAGCCCGACCCGGTCGTGCGATCCGCTCTACGCGCTCTTGCGTCGGGGCAGGAGCGCCGTCGCGCTGCCGCTCACCACGGGCTCGCCGCGCTGGTTCACGGTCACGAGCTCGATCTCGACCCGGCCCGCCGCGCCCTCGGCCGTCGCCGCGGTGACCCGCCCCTTCGCGGTCAGCGTGTCGCCCGGGAAGACCTGCCGCACGAAGCGCACGCCGAACGAGGCCAGCACCGCGTCGCCGAGCCAGTCGGTGAGCATCTTGCCCGTCAGGCCCATGGTGAGCATTCCGTGCGCGAAGACCGAGGGATAGCCCGCCGCCCGGGTGGCGAAGGGCTCGTCGTGGTGGATGGGATTGAAGTCCCCCGAGGCGGCGGCGTACTGCACGATCTGCGTGCGCGAGAGACCCTCCACCACCACCGCCTCGTGCTCGGTTCCGACCGGGAGCTCCTCGAAGCTGCGCCTGGCGTTCCCCGTCACGCTCCGCCCTCCACCGCCCTCTCGGTCACGATCCCGACGCTCGTCGCGGTGAGCACGAGCTCACCCCGCTCGTCGCGGTACTCGGTGATGCGCTCGCTGAAGCGCATCCGGCCGCCCTTCTTCCCCTCCTTCTCCCAGCTGCGACCGGGCCGCTCGGAGACCCGGAGCTGCATCCCCGGGCGGAGCGGCTGGTGGTACTCGAAGCGCTGCTCGCCGTGGAGCACGCGCGTCAGGTTGCCGCCACCGATGCGCTCGCCACTCTGCGCGGGGCGCGGCGGAGGCTCGGGGATGCGCCGCACGCCGCGCAAGGGATACGCGGGGTCCCAGTGCGCCGCTGCGACACCGAAGGTGGGAGGCGCGATCACGCCACCCAGGGGCGTCGCCCGGGCGTAGGCCTCGTCGTAGTAGATCCGGTTGGTCTCGCCGAGCGCGGCCGCGAACATCAGGATCGGCGTGCGCTCGACCGGGAACTCGAAGTCGTCGGCCATGTCTTCTCCTCGGGCGCGGAACGGAGGAGCAGTCTACCGAGGGGCCGCGCTCAACGCCGCCCGCGATCCCACCAGGCGAAGAGCCCGAGACCCGCCAGCACGCCCGCGCCGGCGCTCTGGTACATCGCGCGAAAGCCCGCGGCCTCGATCACCCCGCCGAAGAGCGGTCCCCCCACCAGGACGCCGGCGTCGAAGAGCGCGGTGAAGAGCGAGAGCGCGGCGCCGCGCTCGCTGTCACGCGCTCGGCCCACCACCATCCCGGAGAGGATCGGGAAGGTGAAGCCGTGCCCGAGCCCGCAGAGCAGGCCCGCCGTCGCGAGCGCGCCGTCGCTGCCCGCGCGCGCCAGGAGCAGGATCCCGGCGGCCTGCGTCGCGAGCGCCGGCAGCAGCACGCGCTTCGGTCCCACCCGCTCGGGAAGCCAGCCGAGCCCGAGCCGAAGCGCTACGGCCGTGAGCGAGTACGCGCTCGAGAAGAGGCCGACGGATCCCACGCCGCTCGCATCCACGTGGAGCTTCAGGAAGTTCCAGACCGCCGCCAGAGCCGTGGCGAAGACACCCCCCAGCGCCCACAGCGGGAGCAGATCGCGCTGCAGCAGGACCCCGACGAAGCCCCGCCGCGCCGGCGCGCCGCCCCCGGCCGCCGGGCGCGCGTCGTGCAGCGGAACCGAGAGCGCGAGCGAGAGGCCCGCCAGGCCGGCGGCGGTCAGGAAGAGCGCATCGAAGTGCGCGTGCGCCAGGATCCAGTCCCCGAGGACTCCGCCCAGCGAGATCGGGAGCACTCCCGACACGCCGAAGAGTGCCAGGCCCTCGGTGCGGCGCGCCGCCGGCACCAGGTCGGCGGCCTGGGTGAAGAGCGCCGAGAAGAGGATCGCCTCGGCCAGTCCGTGGAGCATGCGCACGGCGTAGATCCCGGCGCCGAGGGCGTGGATCTCGAGGTACGCCAGACACACCGTCACGTTCAACACGCCGCCCAGCACGATCACACCGCGGCGGCCCCGCAGGTCCATGGCGCGTCCGAGGGGCGGCCGGGCCGCGATCGCGGCGGCGGAGGTCAGGCCGAAGAGGAGTCCGATCTGCACCTCGTCGGCGCCGAGGTCGCGCAGGAACGCGGGGAGCTGGATGAAGAGATTGAAGGCCGTGCCTTGCAGCAGGTTGGCCGCCGCACACAGCAGGAAGCCGGGCGTGAGCAGGCGTTCCGCGACGGGACGCGTCATGGGCGCCGAAGGGTAGCGGGAGACGGGCTCACCCGATCGAGTAGACTCGGGCCTCGCTCGCCAGCCGAAAGGAGCCGCCCGTGGCCATCGACTTCACCCTTCCGCCCGACGTCAACGAGATCCGCGATCGCGTGCGCGCCTTCATGGACGACGAGGTGCGCGCCACCGAGGAGCGCCTGCGCGCGGGACGCGACCTCAAGGCCTGGCGTCCCGCCCTCCAGACCCTGCGCGAGAAGGCCCGGGCCGCCGGCCTGTGGGCACCCCCCATGCCGCCCGAGTGGGGCGGCATGGGGCTGCGCCCGCTCGCCATGGCCTTCCTCTCTGCGGAGTGCGGTCGCACCCAGTTCGGAGCCTACATCTTGAATTGTCACGCTCCGGACGAAGGCAACATGCACACGCTCCTCCACTACGGGACCCCCGAGCAGAAGGAGCGCTACCTGCGGCCGCTGGTGGACGGCGAGTGCCGCTCCTGCTTCGCCATGACCGAGCCCGAGGTGGCGGGCTCGGACCCGACCGGCCTGCAGACCCGGGCCGTGAAGGACGGGGCCAACTGGGTGATCAACGGCCACAAGTGGTTCATCTCCGGCGCCCACGGCGCGCGCTTCGCCATCGTGATCGCGAGGACTGACCCCGACGCCCAGCCCCCCCAGGCGCGCAACACCGCGTTCCTCGTCGGGACCGACAACCCGGGCTGGAAGATCGTGCGCGACATCGAGACGATGGCGGGCCGCGGCAACCACTGCGAGATCCGCCTTGAGGACTGCGTGGTGCCGGATTCGGCCATCCTGGGCGGCCGCGGCCAGGGACACCGGCTGGGTCAGATGCGCCTCGGACCGGCGCGGCTCGCTCACTGCATGCGCTGGATCGGGAACGCCGAGATCGCGCTCGAGGCGATGGTGAGGCGCGCCGTGGAGCGCAAGCTCCACGGCGGCAGCCTGGCCGACAAGCAGGGCATCCAATGGATGATGTCGCAGTCCGCGCTCGAGCTGTACCAGGCCAAGCTGATGGTGATCCACGCGGCCTACCTGATCGAGAACGAGAAGCCCTTCCGTCAGGAGGTCTCGATGGCGAAGTACCACGTCGCGAACACGCTGTGGCGGATCTGCGACCGGGCGATCCAGGTGCACGGCGCCCTCGGCTACTCCACCGACACCGATCTGGAGAGCATGCTGCGCCACGCGCGCTCGGCCCGGCTGGTGGACGGCGCGGACGAGGTCCATCTGACCCAGATGGCGCAGCACCTGATCGAGGCCGTGCAGGTGGATGGCTCGAGCCGCCGCGCCACGGGGCTCGACCTGCTGTAGGGGGCGCGGTCTGCGCCCGCGCCGCCCCGACGTCAGGGCCGGCGCGCGGCGGCCAGGCGGAAGAGATCGTCGGCCAGGCGCTCGAAGACCGCGAAGCGGGCGTCCCGGGTCTGTCCGCGGTGGAAGCGGTGGTAGATCTGCTGCAGCACCACGCCCATCTTGAAGGTGCCGAACGTCACATACCAGGGCAGCGCGGAGAGGTCGCGCCCGCTGCGCTCGGCGTAGCGCGCCGCCGCCTCCGCGCGCGAGAGCCAGCCCGGTAGCGTGGTCGGCATGGACTGCGTGCCGACGCCCTCCTCGCCGGGATCGGCCCACACCGCGAGCACGGTGCCGAGATCCGCCAGGGGATCGCCGAGCGTACACATGTCCCAGTCGTACACCGCGACACAGCGGCCGGGATCGTCGGGGGCCACGGCCATGTTGTCGAGGCGCCAGTCGTTGTGGAGGAGCGTCGGCGCCGGTGAGCGCGGGAGGGTCTCCAGGAGCCAGCGCGCCAGCTCGTCGGCCAGCGGCATCTCGCGGGTCTTCGCGCGCTGGAAGCGCCCCGCCCAGCCCTCGACCTGGCGGCGCATGAAGCCGTCGGGCTTTCCGATGTCGCCGAGACCCACCTCGTCGGGATCCACTGCGTGGAGCTCGGCCAGCACGTCGACCACCACCCGCGAGAGCTTGCGGTTCGCCTCCGGGTCCTTGCCGCCGCCGAACTCGGGCGGCACCACGCCCCGCACCACCACGCCGCACCGCCGCTCCATCACGAAGAAGGTCGCACCGATCACCGAGAGGTCGTCGCAGTAGAGATACGCCCGAGGCGCCAGCGGGAAGCCGCGATACAGCGCGGAGAGGGCCCGATACTCGCGGTGCATGTCGTGGGCGGAGGCCGCCACCGGGCCGAGCGGCGGCCGCCGCAGCACGTACTCCACGGCGTCCTCGCCCTCTCCGAAGCGCAGGAGGTAGGTGAGGTTCGCATGCCCGCCGCCGAACTGCCGCACCTCAAGCGCGCGCTCGGCGCCCTCCAGGCGCCCCTTCAGGTAGGCGGCCAGGGCGGCCTGGTCGAAGTCCTCGCCTTCGCGGACCGGGATCACGTCGCTCGCGGGTCGGGGGGTGGTCATCGCGAGGCATCCTACCGGAGGACGCGGGGTGCGCTAGCCGTGCCGCCCTCCCCCGCCAGGTGCTCCTCCAGGAGCCGCGCGAGCCACACACGAAAGCGTCGACGCACCGCGGCATCCGGACGCAGGCCGGCGCTGGCGTAGACGAGCTCGCCGACGAGCGCCTCGGCGAAGAGGGCGAAGGCGCCGAGCACGAAGGTGAAGAGCGTGTCCTCGGCCGGCGGGGGACGCCGCCCGGCGGCGGCGTAGCCCGCGCGGCGGCGACGCTGCGCGGCGCGGGCCGCATCGCGCAGCAGGCGGTCCCTGCCGCGCGCGTCGGGCCGCGCGCGGCCCGAGAGCACGAGCCAGGCCAGGAGCCGCGCGTGGCCCTCGGCGCCCAGCGTGCGCAGCAAGCGCTCGAAGAGCGAGGCCACCACCTCGACGCCGCCCTGGCGCGGCGTGCGCTCGATCGTCGCACGAAGCTCCCGCTCGATCCCCTCGATCGCGCGTGCCACCAGCGCCCGCACCAGCCCTTCGCGGCTTCCGAAGTGATGGAGGATCGCGGGGTGCGAGATCCCCACATCGCGGGCGATCTCCTGCAGGCGCAGCGCCTCGGGCCCGCCGGCGGCGAGCCGGCGGGCCGCGGCGTCGAGGATCAGCGCCTGCGTCTCGTCGGCGGTGCGCCGACGCCGTGCGGCGCGGGGCCTCGCCCCTGCCCGGGCTCTCTCTCTTGACACCCCGTCCCTCCCTCGATACTTACAGACTTGTAAGGCTCGCCCCGCGCCCGGCGGGCCGGCTGCCCCAGGAGGTGGCGCATGGCCGAGCTCTTCCCGCATCGGATCCGGCCGCTCCAGGCCGGGCGGGCGATCCGCGCCCTGCTGCGCGACCCCGACGATACCGCGCAGGTCTTCCGCATCGTCGAGGCCCTCTCCGGACGCACGGGCGAGCGCGTCTTCCGACGCTTCCGCGCGACGGCCACCGGCGCGCGCGTGCTGGCGGAGCAGCGCTGCCTGCTGGCGTCGCTCCAGGACCGGGCGGCTCTCGCCGCGCTGCCGGCCGGCTCGCTCGGCCGAACCTACCACGACTTCATGGCCGGAGAGGCGCTGCGCGCCGACGGGCTCCGGGAGGCGAGCCTCCAGGGACGCAGCCGGCGCGAGATCCCCGACCCCGAGCGCCGCCTGGTGCTCGAGCGGCTGCGCGACATGCACGACCTCTGGCACGTGGTGACGGGCTACGGCCGCGACCTGGTGGGCGAGGCCACGCTGCTGGCCTTCACCTTCGCCCAGACCCGCAACCCGGGGATCGGCTTCATCGTGGGCGTCGCCTGGTGGCGCGCGGGGAGGGACGCCGAGGGCCACGCGTTCCGGCGTCTCCTCTCGGACGGATACCGCCGGGGTCGCCGCGCGAGCTGGCTACCGGCCGCGGACTGGGAGGCGCTGCTGCCGCTGCCGCTCGCGGAGGTGCGCCAGCGCCTGGGCGTGGAGCCGGCCCCGACCTACACACCGGTGCGATCGGCCGGCGCTCCGGCGGTGGGGACGTCGCCGGCCGCCTAGCCAGCCGACTCGACGGCGAGCCGCTAGGCTCCCGGCCATGCCCGCGCGTCTCGAGCTCCCGCCGACCCATCCGCACGTCGCGCTCGTCACGATCGATCGCCCGGAGCGGGCGAACGCCCTCGATCCGATCACGCTGCGCGATCTCGCCGCGGCCTGGCGCCGCATCGCCGGCGACGACGAGATCCGCTGCGCCGTGATCACCGGCGCGGGCGAGCGCGTCTTCTGCTCCGGCATGGACATGCGCACGACGATCCCGGCCTCGCAGAAGCTCGCGCGCGGGGAGCGCGTGAGCGACGAGGAGATGGAGGGCTTGCGGAGCGTCTCGACGGCGCTCCTCGCCGGCTTCGATCTCGGGAAGCCCCTCGTCGCGGCGGTGAACGGCCACGCCCGGGCCGGTGGCTTCGATCTCCTGCTCGCCGCGGAGCTTCGCCTGGCGGTCCCCCAAGCCAGCTTCGCGCTGGAGGAGGTGGCCCTCGGGCTCTATCCGACGGGGAACGCCACCGTGCTCCTGCCGCGGCAGATCGCCTGGGTGCACGCCCACGAGCTGCTCCTCACCGCGCGCCCGATCGACGCGCAGCGGGCCCTCGCGATCGGCCTCCTGAACCGGCTGGTGGAGCCGGCGGCGCTCCGCGAGACGGCCCTCGACCTCGCCTCGACGATCGCCGCCAACGCGCCGCTGGCGGTGCGCGAGACCCGGCGCGGCGTGCGCGAGCTCATGGGCCTCGCGCTGCCCGAGGCATACCGCCGCCAGGAGGAGCTCGGCCGGCCGCTCCGCCGCAGCGAGGATGCCCGAGAGGCGCAGCGTGCCTTCGTCGAGCGACGCCCGCCGGTGTGGCGTGGACGCTGACGCCCGCGCGTGTCGGACCGCGACGCCCCGCCTCGCACGCCGCCCTCAGCCCCGGAAGCCGAAGCGCCCCTGATCCAGTACGATGTCGCCGGCGGGATTCACGGTCTGGAAGACCGCGGCGTTCCCGTCGACCCACATCTTCACCGTGATCGCCTCGCCCGGGAAGACCGGCTTCGAGAAGCGGCCCTCCATGGAGCGGAAGCGTGCGGGATCGTTCTTGCAGAGCGCCGCGAGCAGCGCGCGACCGGTGAAGCCGTAGGTGCAGAGGCCGTGGAGGATCGGCTTCGGGAACCCGACGCTCTTCGCGAGGTCGGGATCCGAATGGAGCGGGTTCATGTCGCCCGAGAGGCGATAGATCAGCGCCTGGTCCGGCCGGGTCGCGTAGGTGACCTCGTGGTCGGGCTTGCGGCTCGGCGGCGCGAAGGGCTCGGCCTTCGGGCCGGGATCCCCGCCGAAGCCGCCGGCGCCCCGGATGAAGGCCGTCATCCGGTTGCGGAAGCGAAGCTCTCCGGTGTCGGCGTCCTTCGACTCGCACTCGAAGACCACGAGCCCGGCCTTCCCCTTGTCGTAGATCCCGGCCACCCGGCCGGTGGTGCGCACCTTGCCGTTCGGCGGGATCGGCCCGAACACCTCGAAGGCCTGCTCGCCGTGGACCAGCATCGCGAAGTTGAAGCTTCCGATCTTGTCGAACGGGATCCCGCCCATGCCGACGATCACCGCGAAGGTGGGAAGCACGAGCTGGTGCTTCTCCGTCGAGAACTGGAGCTCGTCGACGCCGCAGCCGACGCCGAGTGCGTAGAGGATCGCGTCCTTGAAGCTCCACGAGCGTTCGGTGGGCGTGCCTTCGAGGCCGACGGCCTTGGGATCGAGGGGCATGCGAGGGTCCTCCGTGGGGTCGCTGGGATGGAGCCGGCCGGCCAGTGTAGCCGCAGCGCGGCTCCTCGCTCCAGCCGCGCACCACGAGGGGCCGGCCGAGCCCCACCACCACCGCGCCGTCGCGCCCGGTCCACCAGAGCGCGAGACCCGCGGCGCGCGCCCGCCCGACCACCTCGGGGTGCGGCATCCCGAAGCGACCGTCGCAGGGCGCCGAGGCGATGCCCACCGCCGCCCCCACCCGCGCCAGGAACCTCGCATCGGAGGAGGTGCGGCTCCCGTGATGGGCGAGCGCGAGGACGTCCGCCTCGACCGGCGCCGCGGCCAGGGCGGCTTCGCCGGCCGCCTCCACGTCGCCCGGCAGCAGCACCCGCCGCCCGGCCACGTCGATCCGCACCACGAGCGAGCGATCGTTGCGGGGGCCGCCGGCCCCCGCCGGCGGCCCGAGAGGCGTCACCACGAGATCGCCGAGCGCGAGGGCGGCCCCGCCGGCCGCGCGCTCCTCGAGCCGCGCGCCCCGGATGCGTGCTGCCGACACCAGATCGTGGAACGCGGGATCGGCGAGACCGCCGGGCGGGAGCCAGACGCGATCGGCGGGAATGCGCGCCAGGAGCGCCGGCAGGCCGCCCCGATGGTCGAGGTCGGCGTGGGACGCCACCACCAGCCCGAGGTGCCGCACCCCGAGGGCCGCGAGCGCCGGCGCCACCACGACCTCGCCGAGATCGGGACCCTCCGGTACCGCGGTGCCGCCGTCCACCAGCACCGCCGCCTCGCGCCCCTGCACCAGGAAGGCCGCGCCCTGCCCCACGTCGAGGGCCACCAGGCGAGGAGGTGGCGGAGCGATGCCGGCGGGTGGAGCCAGGGCCGGAGCGAGGCTCGCCGCGAGCGCGCAGGCGACACGCCAGCGTGTCGAGGAGGTGCGGAGCGCGGCCAGCGCCGCCAGCGCGGAGAGCCCGAGAACGAAGCCGGAGGGGCGTGGGCTGAGGAGCGGCGCCGGCGCCTGCGCCGCCGCCGCGCAGACGGCGTCCAGCGAGAGCCACGCCGGCGCGGCCGCCAGGGTCAGGAGGGCGGCGCGAAGCGGCCCGGCCGGGAGGGCCGCGAGCCCCGTGGCGGCGAGGCCGAGCGGGAGCAGCAGGAGCTCGGTCCAGGGCACGAAGATCAGGTTCGCCACCAGCCCGACGGGGGCCCCGCCACCGAGCTGCGCGGAGATCGGTGCGGTCGCGACGAGCGCGAGGGCGCTGGTGGCGAGGAGGCCGTCGGCCGCGCGCCGCAGGCGCGCCAGCCCGCGCACCACGTCTGCCCTCGCGGGCCGTCGCGCCAGGAGGAGCGCGGCGCTGGCCGCGAAGGACATCTGGGCGCCGGGGTCGAAGAGGGCCTCGGGCTCGAACGCCAGCACGGCGCCCGCCGCGAGCCAGAGCGGCTGCGCCCGGCGCGTGGGGCGGCCGCGCCAAGCGGCGGCGACGAAGGCCAGCACGAAGACGAGCGCTCGCCGCACGGGCACGCCCCAGCCCGCCAGGAGCGCGTACAGGAACGAGGCGGCGAGCGCGGCCCCGAGCGCGAGCCGGCGCGCGTCGGTGCGGGCCGCGAGAGCCGCGCTGCGCGCTGCGAGTCGACGCAAGACAGTGTAGAATAGGCCCGCCGCGACGGCGAGATTCAGGCCCGAGACCGCGAGGAGATGCGTGATGCCGAGCCGGGCGAAGGCCTGCTCCGCCGGCCGGCCGAGGCCTCCGCGGTCTCCGAGCGCGAGCGCGGCCAGAAACGCGCCGCCCGGGCCCGCTTCGCGCAGCGCGCGCGCCGCCCGGGCGCGGAAGGCGTGGACCGGCCGCAGCGGTCGCAGTCCCTCGGCATCCGCGCGGCGCACGTGGAGCGCGGGATGCACCAGCTGCCCGACCGCGCCGATCCCCGCCCGGGCCAGCGCACGTTCCCGGTCGGGCACGCCGGGGTCGCGAAAGCCGCGCGGCGCGCGGAGCTGCACCAGCGCACGCAGCCGATCGCCCGGGAGCGCGGCTTCGATGGGATCGACACCTTCAGGTGTCGGCTCGCCCAGGAGACGCACCCGCTCGGGGACACGCGCACCGGCGGGCTCGACCGGCGCCACCTGCACCAGGTCGAGGCGCCAGCCGTGCTCGAAGCGCTCGACCGCTTCGACCGTGCCTTCGAGGGTCGCCTCGACGCAACCCGCCGGCCGTGCCCGCGCCGCCGCGTCGAGACGTCCCCCGAGCGCCGCCGCACCGGCGCTCGCGGCGAGGAGCAGCGCGAACGCCGCGCGGATCCGGCGCGGCCGGGCGAGCGGCGCCAGCGCGAGGCAGAGCGCGCCCACGCCCCAGGCGGTGAAGCGGGAGAGGCCGGCATCGGCCGCCACGACGCCGAGGGCCTGGGCCAGGACCAGGGCGGCCAGCCGCTCCTGCATGGGACACCCCGGGACCGGGGCGGCTCCAGGCTATCGCGACCCCCCGCCGCGCGCAGCAGCCTAGTGGAGCGGCCGGGCGGGCCCGGGAGCGGTTCGCGCCTTGATGCGCGAGAGGTAGGTGGCGAGGAGCTGGAGCGCCTCGTCGAGCTTGCGGAGCTCGCCGACGAAGGCCTTCATCAGCCGCTGCACCTCGTCGAGATCGCCCGGCGCCTGGCTGCTTCCCCCGGGCTGACGCGCGCCCTGCACCGCGCAGGCCAGCGCGGCGCCTGCCACCAGGTCCTCCGCCCGGGCGTCCGGCAGCACCGGCGCGAGCTCCGCGAGCTGCGCGGCCACCGCCTCTGCGAGCTCGGGGGCGACACCGTGCCGCTCGAGCTCCGCCTGCAGCCGCGCCCGCGGCGCCGCGCCGGCCTTGTCCGCCGTGGGGCCGCTCTCGTCCCGCGCCATCGCCTCCCTCCGCGCGGCGACTCCGCCGCGTGTCGGAGGCGGAGCAAGATCGGTGCCGGCACGTGCGCGGCGGCAGCCGGACCTGCGAAGCGCCCGGAGGGGCGGCGGATTCCGCTGGGGCGCGACCGGGGCCAGCACCCGGGCGGGCGTGGAAGGGCGCTTCTTCTCGGGAGTGATTTGGGAAGGGATCTACCGCCGCGGCGGGCCCGGGGGCCTCAGTCGCGCCAGCTCTGGGGCACGTGGGCCTGGTCGGCCTCGTCCTCGAGCTGGTCGAGCTGCTGCCGGAGGGCGGCGCGCCGGGCCTCGACCCGCTCGCTCCAGGTCGACGTGGGGTCGCCGTCGCGGGGTCCGCGGACCATCTGGAGCTGCATGCGGAGGTTCTGGAACTCGGCTCGCCACTCCGCCTCGCTGCGGCCGCCGCGGATCAGGCCGTTCTCGGCCAGCTTGTTGGGCTGGAGCGTGAGGACGCCGTGCTCCGCGTCGATCTGGTAGGTGAAGTGGTTGAAGAAGGAGAGGCCGAGGAGGCCGACACCCATCGACGGGCTCACGCTCGCCGGCACGCCGTCGACCCGCGCCCCGCCGAGATCGACGCTGTCGAGCATCACCTCGGGCTGCCGGATGAGCCCGTTCGCGGTGGCGTAGATCTTGGATCGCGTGTCGGGACCGATCTGGATGCCGAGGGCATTGGCGACCGCGAGCGGGATGGTCACGTCGCTCGCCCCCGTATCCACCTGGAACGGCACGGTGAGCTGATCGTTCAGCCGCACGTTCACGAGCACCGCCGTGCCCGCGCGCTCCACGGGCACCCGGAAGACCCGCGGAGTCGCGGGCCCGGCGCCCATCGCGCGCGCCGGGCTCGCCGGGCCCACGGGACGGCTCGACTCCTTCACGCTGTAGGTCTGCACGGGGCTCGCCCCCGACGGGCTCGCCGTCGCCTTGGTGGCGCTCGCGCGGTAGGCCGGCGGGATCTGGCTCGGATCCTCGCTGAAGTGGATCTCCCCCTGCGCGTCCGTCCAGCGGTAGATCTCGGCGGAAGCCGGTGTCCCGACGAGGAGAGCGAGGCCGAGGGCGACAAGAGGGGCTGCGCCGTTCCGCATGCCGGCCGAGCTCCTTTTTGGGAGTGGATCGGCGGATCCGGCCCGGGCCTTGACGGGCAGCCGGGACGCCGGGAGGGTCGCTCGGCCGGCCCGGGCTCCGCCGAGCCGCGATCCCGTCGTGATAGCCTGCAGCCGGGGCAGGCGCAGGCTCGGCCAAGGGGGGAAGGCGTGCCGGTGCTCGTGCAGGGAAGCCTCGAGATCGAGCACAGCGACGACGGACCCGCCTCCCCATCCGTGAGATCGTCGGGATCTTCGCCAGGGCGTGTCCCCATTGGACCTTCCACACCCTGCCCGAGGGAGGGCACATGGCGCCGGTGAGCCGTCCCGAGCTGCTGAACCCCGTCGTTCGCGAGTTCCTCGACGCCGGGTCGGCTTGATCGAGCTTCGACTCCCGAGGCCGCGTCGGCAGCGCCGACGCGCCGCGACGCCGCGGGGTGTCAGGCGTCGTGGGGCGACGCAGGGCCCTCGCTCGGCTGCCCGGCCGGCGCCTCCTCGTCGGCTGGCTCGCCCGGCGGGCTCGCGTCGAAGAAGGCGCGCAGCGTGGCGGCGTCGCGCCGCGAAAGACCGGGGGTGGCGGCGAGAGCCTCGAGCGGGGCCGCGCGCACGGCACGGAGCGATCCGAAGTGGCGGAGCAGCGCGCGGCGCTTGGCGGGACCGATCCCCGGGATCTCCTCCAGGATCGAGGTCAGGCCGGCCTTGCGCCGCAGCGTGCGCTGGAACTCGATCGCGAAGCGATGGGACTCGTCGCGCACGCGTTGCAGCAGGAGGAGCCCGCGCGAGCTCGGCGGGAGGAGCAGCGGGTTGCTGCGCCCGGGCAGGAAGAGGCGCTCGGCCTTGAGCCCGCCCGAGCGTCGCACGCGCGGGCTCGGGCTCTCCGCGTCGCGCTCCTTGGCGAGGCCCACGGTCGCCGTCTCGAGTCCGGCGTCGCGGAGCGCCGCCGCCGCCACCGCCACCTGCCCGCGGCCGCCGTCGACCATCAGCAGGTCCGGCAGCGGCTCGCTCTCCGCGCGCGCGAGCCGTCGCGCGAGCACCTCGCGCAGGCAGGCGAGGTCGTCGCCGCCGCGCGCGTCGCGGATGCGGTAGCGGCGGTACTCCGCGGGCACGGGGCGTCCGTCCTGGAAGACCACCCGGCTCGCCACTGGCAGCGCGCCCTGGAGGTTCGAGACGTCGTAGCACTCGATGCGGCGCGGCGGCGCCGCGAGTCCGAGCTCGCGGCGGAGCTCGTCGAGCGCCGCCTCCACCCCCTCCCGCGTCCCGAGCCGCCGCTCGAGGGCGAGGCTCGCGTTGGCCGCTGCCATGGCGACGGTCTCGCGGAGCGACCCGCGCTGCGGCGTGCGGATCGCGACCCGGCGGCCCGCGCGCTCGGCGAGCAGCGCCTGGAGCGCTTCCGCGTCCTCGATCCCGGCGCCGGTCACCACCTCGCCGGGCACCTGCCGCCCTTCGGCCTCGTCGTAGTACTGGCCGAGGAAGGATCCCATCACCGCGCCGTCGTCGAGGCGCACGTCCGAGAAGCCGTAGCTCGCCGCGCCGGCCACCCGGCCCTCGCGCACGTGCAGGACCTGCACCTCGACCTCGCCGCCGCGGCGGGCCAGCGCGAAGACGTCGCGGTCCACCGGCCGCTCCGTCACGATCTGCTGTCGCTCGACCGTGCGCTCCACGGCCGCCAGGCGGTCTCGCAGGCGCGCCGCGTCCTCGAAGCGCTCCTCGCTCGCCGCCTGCTCCATCCCCGCGCGCAGCTCCTGCGCCAGCTCCTCCGAGCGGCCGCGCAGGAAGAGCGCGGTTCCCTGCACCAGCTCGGCGTAGGCTTCCCGCGTGATCCCGCCCACGCAGGGGGCGAGGCAGCGCTTCATCTCGAACTCGATGCAGGGCCGCCCCCGCCGCGCGTAGTCGCGGAACACCGCGTCGCGACAGGAGCGGAGCGGCAGAACGCGGCGCAGGTTCGACACCGCCTCGCGCATCGCCGCCGACGAGGTGTAGGGCCCGAAGTAGAGCGCTCCGTCGCGCTGGAAGCGGCGCACCGGCACCAGCCGGGGCCACGCCTCCCGGGGATCGAGGCGCAGCGCGAGGTACTGCTTGTCGTCGCGCAGCCGCACGTTGAAGGGCGGCTTGTGGCGCTTGATCAGCTCGTTCTCGAGCAGGAGCGCGTCCTTCACGGTGGGGGTCACCACGAAGTCGACGTCGCGCGCCCGCTCGACGAGATGCGGCACCTGCACGCGACCGTCGCCCCCGGCGCCGAGATAGGAGCGCACCCGGGCGCGCAGGCTCTGGGCCTTGCCCACGTAGAGGACCTTCCCGCGCGCGTCCTTGAAGAGATAGACGCCCGGGCCGGCCGGAAGCTCGGCGGCGCGCTCGGCGAGCCGCGCCGCGGGCGTGGCCTCCGGCCGAGCGTCTTCGCGCGGGTCGCTCACGTCGCCCGCAGGCGTTCCGTCTCGAGCGCGCGAATGCGATCCCGCAGCGCCGCCGCCCGCTCGAAATCGAGCGCCTTCGACGCCTCGGCCATCTCGCGGCGAAGCCCCGCCACGAGCGCCGGGAGCTCGTGGGGCGGGATCGTGGCCTCCTCGCGCTCGGCGCGGGTGGGCACCGTCACGTAGTCCTGCTCCCAGATCGATTCGCGCAGGCTCGAGATGCGCTTCACCACCGACTGCGGCGTGATGCCGTGCTCCTCGTTGTAGCGTCGCTGCAGCTCGCGGCGGCGCTCCGTCTCCGCCCGGGTCTCGCGGATCGAGTCCGTCTCCTGATCGGCGTAGAGGATCACCGTTCCGCGCACGTTGCGCGCGGCGCGGCCGATGGTCTGGATCAGCGAGCGCGTGGAGCGCAGGAAGCCCTCCTTGTCCGCGTCCAGGATCGCCACCAGCGCGACCTCGGGGATGTCGAGGCCCTCGCGCAGCAGGTTGATTCCCACCAGCACGTCGAAGGCGCCCTCCCGGAGCTCGCGGATGATCTCCGTGCGCTCGATGGTCTGGACGTCGCTGTGGAGGTAGCGCACCCGCACGCCGTGCTCCGCGTAGTACTCCGTCAGCTCCTCCGCCATGCGCTTGGTGAGGGTCGTGACGAGAACGCGATCGCCGGCCTGGACCCGCGCCCGGATCTCGCCCAGGAGATCGTCCACCTGCCCCGCAGCCGGCCGGAGCTCGATCTTCGGATCCGTGAGGCCCGTCGGCCGGATGATCTGCTCCACCACCACGCCCTTGCAGCGCTCGAGCTCATAGTCCGCCGGCGTCGCCGAGACGTAGATCGCCTGCTTCACTCGCGCCTCCCACTCGTCGAAGCGGAGCGGGCGGTTGTCGAGCGCGGAGGGGAGCCGGAAGCCGTACTCCACCAGCGTCTCCTTGCGCGCGCGGTCGCCGCGGTACATCCCGCCGATCTGCGGGACCGTCACGTGGCTCTCGTCGAGGACCAGCAGCAAGTCGTCGGGAAAGTAGTCGTAGAGCGTGTAGGGGGCCGCGCCGGGGGCGCGCCCGTCGAGCCAGCGCGAGTAGTTCTCCACCCCGTGGCAGAATCCCATCTGCTCCAGCATCTCGAGATCGAACATCGTTCGCTGCTCGAGGCGCTGCGCCTCCAGGAGCTTCCCCCGCCCCCGCAGCTCCGCCAGGCGCTCCTGGAGCTCGCCACGGATCCCGCCGATGGCGCGACGCAGCGTGTCCTCGGTGGCGACGTAGTGGCTCGCCGGGTAGATCATCGCGCGCTTCGGACGCCCCACGACCTTGCCGCGCAGCGGGTCGATCTCGGCGATCGCGTCCACCTCGTCGCCGAAGAACTCGATGCGCACCGCGCGCTCGGTCTCGTACTGCGGAAACACCTCCACCACGTCGCCTCGCACGCGGAAGGTCCCCCGGTGGAAATCGTGGTCGTTGCGCTCGTAGAGCATGTCCACCAGGCGGCGCAGGAGCTCGTCCCGGCCGAGCGCCTGCCCCTTCTCGATGAAGGCGTGCATCGCGCCGTAGGCCTCGGGAGCGCCCAGGCCGTAGATGCACGAGACGCTCGCCACCACCAGGACGTCACGGCGAGTGAGGAGCGAGCGGGTGGCCGAGTGGCGGAGCTTGTCGATCTCGTCGTTGATCGAGGCGTCCTTCTCGATGTAGGTGTCGGTCGAGGGGATGTAGGCCTCGGGCTGGTAGTAGTCGTAGTAGGAGACGAAGTACTCGATTGCGTTCTCCGGGAAGAGCGCACGGAACTCGGCGTAGAGCTGCGCGGCGAGCGTCTTGTTCGGCGCCATCACGAGGGTCGGACGGTTCACGCGCTCCACCACGCAGGCGACGGTGAAGGACTTCCCGCTCCCGGTGACGCCGAGAAGCGTCTGATCGCGGTCGCCGCGCAGAAGACCCTCGACCAGGGCCTCGATCGCCCGCGGCTGATCGCCCTTCGGGCGGAACTCCGAGACCAGATGGAAGCGCTCGCTCACGCTCGCCTCCAGCGCGGGCCCTGGGGCGTGTCCTCGATCACGATCCCCTCGGCCGCGAGGGCCTCGCGGATCCGGTCTGCGGCGGCGAAGTCGCGGCGGCGGCGGGCGGTCTCCCGTTCGGCCACCAGCGCGTCGATGCGCGGGTCGCTCTCGACGACGCTCCCGCGCGGGAGCTCGCTCGCGAGCCCGAGGCCGAGCACGCGATCGAAGTCGAGCAGCAGCGCCCGGCGCGTCGCGGCCGTGAGCTCGACCGCTCGCGCCACCTCGAAGGCCACGGCCAGCGCCCGCGGCGCATTCAGGTCGTCGCGGATCGCCTCGCGAAAGCGCTCGCCGTACTCCGAGAGCGCCCCGGCGTCGGGCACGCCGCCGGCCTCGCGCACCTCGACCGCGGCGGCCAGGAGACGCCGGTAGCCGGTGGCCGCGGCCTCGAGGGCGTCCATGCCGAAGCCCTGCTGCTGGCGGTAGTGGGCCTGCAGGAAGAAGGTGCGGTAGGCCAGCGGCTCGAAGCCCCGCTCCACCAGGTCCTGGAGCACGAGCAGGTTCCCGGTCGACTTGGCCATCTTCTCGCCGCCGAGCTCCAGGAACTCGTTGTGGATCCAGAAGCGCACCCAGGGGTGCACGTCGAAGGCACACTCGCTCTGCGCGATCTCGTTGGTGTGATGCACCGCGATGTGATCGACGCCGCCCGTGTGGAGGTCGAAGGTCGTCCCCAGGTACTGCACGCTCATGGCCGAGCATTCGAGGTGCCAGCCGGGAAAGCCGCGGCCCCAGGGCGAGTCCCACTCCTGCTGCCGCTTCACCCCGGGCGGCGGGAACTTCCAGAGCGCGAAGTCCGCGGGATGGCGCTTGCCCGCCACGTCGCCGATCCGGGCGCCGGCGGCCTGGCCGGCGAGATCGAGGCGCGCGAACTCCGCGTAGCGTGGGAACTTCGAGGTGTCGAAGTAGATCCCGTCCTCGATCCGGTAGGTGTAGCCCTTGCGCTCGAGGATGCTGGCCAGCTCGATCTGCTGCGCGATGTGCCGGCTCGCCCGGGGGTAGGCGTGGGCTTCGAGGCAGCCGACGCGGCGGCGATCCGTGAGCCACTGCTCGGTGTAGAGCGCCGCGATCTCCGCCGCCGTTCGTCCCGTGCGCGCCGCCGCGCGCTCCATCTTGTCCTCGCCGGCGTCGGCATCGTCGGTCAGGTGGCCGACGTCGGTGATGTTCACCACGTGGGTGACGCGCAGGCCCTCGGCCTCGAGCGCGCGGCGCAGGAGGTCTGCCGTCAGCACCGAGCGCAGGTTCCCGATGTGCTGCGGGGCGTAGACCGTCGGCCCGCAGGAGTAGATCCGCGCGTGGCCCGGCTCGAGCGGCGCGAAGGCCTCCTTGCGCCGCGTGCGCGTGTTGGTGAGCACGAGCCCGCTCACCCGCGCTCCCCCCGGCGCTCCACCGGCTCGAGCAGCACCACGGCCGAGGCCGCGATCCCCTCGCCACGTCCGATCGCTCCCAGGCCGTCGGTGCTGGTCACCTTCACGTTCACTCGCTCGTCGGCGACGCCGAGCACCTCGGCGATCGCGGCCTCCATCTGCACGACGTAGGGACCGAGCCGCGGCACCTCCGCCACCAGGGTGGCATCGAGGTTCGCCAGCGCGAGCCCGGCCTCGCGCACGAACGACACCACCTGCGCCAGGATCTCGCGGCTCGCCACCCCCTTGAGACGCGGATCCGAGGAGGGAAAGTGGCGGCCGAGGTCGCCCTCGCCGAGCGCGCCGAGGAGCGCGCTCGCGATGGCGTGGAGCAGCACGTCGCCGTCGCTGTGGCCCTCCAGGCCCTTGTCGAAGGGGATGCGCACGCCGCCCAGCACGAGCGGTCGCCCCGCCGCCAGGCGATGCGCGTCGAGGCCCTGTCCGATCCTCAAGCGCCCGTCCCTCCCCGCGCCGCCAGCACCCGCTCCGCGCGCAGGAGATCGTCGGGATGGGTGATCTTGAAGTTCGAGGGGTCGCCGCGCACCACCCGCACCGGGACCCCGAGGCGCTCCACGAGCTGCGCGTCGTCCGTGCCGAGGAAGCCGGCGGCGGTCGCCTTGGCCAGCGCCTCGCGCAGCAGGTCCACGCGGAAGACCTGCGGCGTCTGCGCCGCCCAGCATTCGTCGCGCGGCGGCGTCTCCACCACGAGCTCTCCCTGCACACGCTTCACGGTGTCGGTGACCGGCACCGCGAGGAGCGCCGCTCCGCTCTCGCGCGCCGCCGCCACCACCCGCGAGACGTCCTCGGGTCGGACGAGCGCGCGCGCGGCGTCGTGCACCGCCACCCACTCGACGCTCGGCGGGAGCGCGGCGAGGCCCGCGCGCACGGAGTCCTGGCGCTCGGCGCCACCCGCCACCGCAGGCGCCAGCTTGGGCAGCGCGCCCCAGGTCGCGCGCAGCGCGGCGAATCGCCCCAGCTCGGCGGCGGCGATCACCGGCTGCACCCGCGCGACCTCCGGTGTCGCGGCGAGCGCCGCGAGCGCATGGAGCACCAGGGGTCGGCCGGCCAGGGAGACGAACGCCTTCGGGAGCGTGGCGCCGAAGCGCTCGCCGCGGCCCGCGGCGAGGACGAGGGCGGCGACGGACATCGGGCCGAGCATAGCGGAGGCTCGCCGGCGGCCGCGCGCGCTCGCGTGGGCACGCGCCGCTGCTAACGTGCGGCCGGGAGGGTGCCCCCATGCGGCTGTTGCTCGGCTCGTCCCTCGGCTTCGCGCTGGCGCTCCTGGCTGCCGGCCCCGCGCCGGGCCAGCCGGGGACGCCGCAGAAGGCCGCCGAGCCGGCGCCCGCGCCCGCGACGCCCGAGGCCGGGAGCCCCGACACCGCGATGCAGGGCGCCACCACCCCGAGCGCCACCGCGAGCTTCCCGCCGGACGCCCTCAAGCTCAGCCTCGACGCGGCGATCCAGCAGGGCCTGGAGAAGAATCTCGACATCCAGGTCCAGCGCTTCGAGCCCTACATCGCCGAGGAGCGGTTGCGGGAAGCGTGGGGTGCGTACGATCCCACCTTCGCGGCCCAGCTCGGCTACTCGTTCGCCAACCAGCCGGTGGCGAGCCCGTTCCAACCGAACGCGAGTGTGACGCAGCGCCTGACCGACGGCTCCGCGGGCCTCGACGGCCTCCTCCCCTGGCTCGGCACGAACTACGCTCTGGACTATCTCGGCGCGCGGACGCTCACGGACAATGCGATCTCGAGCCTCTCGCCCCAGCTGGACGCGTCACTCGGGCTGACTCTCACGCAGCCGCTCCTCAAGAACCTGATCTGGAACCAGCCCTGGACCCAGGTCAAGTCGAGCGGCATCGCCTCGGCCGAGGAGGAGGAGAACTTTCGCCGGCAGGTGATGGACACGGTGCGCGACATCGAGACCGCCTACTGGGGTGTGATCGCGGCCAGCGAGCAGCTCCGGGTGGCGCAGGTGAGCCTCGAGACCTCGCAGGCGCTCCTCGACCAGACCAGGACGCAGTACGAGGTCGGAGTCGTTTCGAAGGTGGAGGTGACGGAGTCCGAGGCCGGGGTCGCCGAGCGCGAGGTCAACCTGATCACCGCGAAGAACGCCTACCGCGCATCCCAGGACAACCTGATCAACCTCGTCCTCGGCACCGATCTCACGGCCGCCTCCACGCTCGAGATCGAGCCCACCGACCGGCCCGCCACGACGGTCACCTACGCCGTGGACGAGGAGGAGGCCACCAAGAAGGCCTTCGAGCGGCGGCCCGAGCTCGCGGCAGCGCTCCAGGAGATCGAGCGCCAGCAGGTCCAGCTCCAGTTCGCGAAGAACCAGAAGCTCCCCCAGCTCGACGTCCGGAGCAGCTATGGCTACGCCGGCCAGACCGGCAGCCCGAATCCCAACGCGCTCGTGATCCCCTCGCCGCCCTTCCCGCCCGCCGCGCCCCTGCCTTCCGACCGCAACTACTGGGACGCGAACCACTTCTTCGATGGACGGAACGGCATGAACTGGTCGACCCGCGGCCTCTTCTCCATCCCGCTCGGAAACCGCGCCGCCGACGCCCGGGAGGCCCAGGCGGAGCTGGCGCTGGCGCGCGCCCGCAGCGTGGAGCGCCGCCTCGGGCAAAACATCGTTCTGGACGTGCGGGCGGCGGTGCGCAACCTGCGCTCGGCCCAGGAGGGCATCGTGGCCGCGGAGCGCCGCCGCCTCGCCGCGGCCGAGCAGCTCCGCGCCGAGCGCATCCGGCTGGAGAACGGCGAGTCCACGCCCTTCGACGTGCTCCAGCGCGAGCGCGACCTGGTCGATGCAGAGAGCCAGAAGATCGCGGCCGAGCAGATCTACCGGAACTCGATCACGGGCCTCGACCGGGCTCAGGGCACGATCCTCGAGTCCCGGAACATCCAGGTCGAAGACGTGCGAGCCCTGCGGTAGGATGCGGGCCTCGCGCAACTCCCAGGGAGAAGCATGAGCCTTTTCGGCGGAAGACGAAGGGACGGGGGACTGGAGCCGGGCGACGAGCCCGAGCCGAAAGCACCCCAGGGCCCCCTCTCGCCCGCGGCACCCCCCCTGCCGCAGCCGGTGAGCCCGGTGGCCTCGGAACGCAGCCCACACAGCGCCGCGCCCCGTGCCGGCGGAGGGGAGAACATGGCGAACATCGGCAAGTCGATCGTGATCAAGGGGGACCTGAGCGGGAACGAGGACCTGGTCGTCGAGGGCAAGGTCGAGGGGAAGATCGATCTCCCGAACAACCGCCTGACGGTGGGGGCCGGCGGCCAGGTGAACGCCGAGCTCCACGCCAAGTCGGTGGTGGTGATCGGGCGCGTGACGGGCAACGTGAGCGCGAGCGAGCGTCTCGAGGTCCAGGCCAGCGGGATCGTGGAGGGCGACGTGAGGGCGCCCCGGCTGGTGGTCCAGGAGGGCGCCGTGCTGAACGGCAGCATCGAGATGTCGACCAAGGAGGCGCGCCCGCAGCCCGTGGCGATGCCCACCCCCGGCCCGACGCCGGTCTCCGAGGCCCGAAAGGTCGGCTGAGCAAGCCGCCGGCGAGCGGAGCTCCCGAACGCCAAGCCGCCGGACGCCGCAGGCGTCCCGGCGGCGCGCAGCGAGCAGTGGCGGCGCCGGGCGCTCAGACCCGGGCGGTGCGGCCGGGCTTGGGCGCGGGCTTCGGGGGCGCCGGCTTGGCCGCCGCGCTGCGCTGCAGGCGCCGGCCGTAGCGGCGCTCCAGGATCAGGAGCGTCGGCGCCGCGATGTAGACCGAAGAATAGGTCCCGACGAAGATCCCGATCGTCATGGCCAGCGCGAAGGGCTGGATCACCGGCCCGCCCACCACCAGCAGCGCCAGCACCGCCAGCAGCGTCGTCCCCGAGGTGAGGAGCGTGCGGGAGAGCGTCTGGTTCACGCTCCGGTTCAGCACCTCCTCCAGGTCCACCTTGGTGTGGAGCGCCAGGTTCTCGCGGATGCGGTCGTAGACGATGATGGTGTCGTTCAGGCTGTAGCCGAGGATCGCGAGCAGCGCGGCGAGCACGGTCAGATCGAACTCCCGGCCCATCACCACGAAGACGCCGGAGGTGACCACCACGTCGTGGATGAGCGCGATCACGGCGCCCGGGGCGAAGGTGGCCGCGAAGCGGAACGCGATGTAGATCAGGATCAGGAGACAGGCGACGCCGATCGCGAGCAGCCCGTCGCGCCGCAGCTCGGCGCCAACCCGCGGCCCCACGAAGTCCGCTCGCTCCACGTCGACGGGCCCCACCTGCTGCGCCAGCGCCTGCTGGAGCTTGTCCACGATCTCGCGCTTGTCGCCGGCCTTCCCCTCGTCGCGGAAGCGGATCAGGAACGCGCCCGGCTTCTCCAGCCCATAGCGGACCACGCTCGCGTCGCGGACGCCGACCTGCTCCAGCACGTTCCGGATCGGGCCCTCCTGGGCGTCCACGTCCTTGCCGAACTGCACCAGCATCTCGGTGCCGCCGGCGAAGTCGAGGCCCAGCCGGATGCCTCGGATCGGAATGGCGGCGAGCGAGATCAGGATCAGGGCGAGGGAGATCGAGACCGCGATCTTCCACTTGCCGATGAAATCGATGTTGGTCCCGGGGGGGACGATCTCGAGCGGCACCCCGCTCCTCCTCCTGCGCGGCCTGCGGCCGCGAGCTAGATCGAGAGCTCCTGCACGCGGCGCTCGCCGGGATAGAGCCCGAACATCACGCGCGTCACCACCAGCGCGGCGAAGACGCTCGTCACGAGACCGATGCAGAGCGTGACCGCGAAGCCCTTCACCGGGCCCGTCCCGTACTGGAACAGGACCAGGCCCGAGATCAGGGTCGTGATGTTGGCGTCCAGGATGGTCCAGAGCGCCTTGTCGAAGCCCGCCGAGATTGCGGTGCGCACCGGCTTCTTGAGCCGGAGCTCCTCGCGGATTCGCTCGAAGATGATCACGTTGGCGTCGATGGCGGTGCCCACCGTGAGGACCAGGCCCGCGATGCCGGGCATGGTCAGGGTGGCACGGAACATCGACATCAGGCCGATGATGAAGATCAGGTTCACCATCAGCGCCACGCCGGCATAGGCCCCGGAGAGCCGGTAGTAGATCACGGCGAAGGCGAGCACCAGCACCAGCGCCAGGATCGAGGCGTGGAGGCCGCTGCGGATCGAGTCGGCGCCGAGCGCGGGACCGACCGTGCGCTCCTCCTCGATCGCCACCGGGATCGACAGCGAGCCCGCCCGCAGCACCACCGCCAGATCCGCCGCCTCCTGCGAGGTGAAGTGACCCTCGATCTGGCCGCGCGAGCCGATGCGCTCGCGGATCGCCGGCGCGCTGTAGACCTGGTCGTCCAGGATGATCGCGAGCTGACGGCCGACGTTCTTGGCGGTGATGTCGCCGAAGAGCTTTCCACCCTCGGGCGAGAACTCGAAGGTTACGATCGGGCGCTGGGTACGCTGCTCGAAGCTCACGCGGGCGTCCTTCAGGTAGTCGCCCGTGATGTCGGCCTGCTTCTTCACGAGATAGGCGTTCACCACCTTGTTGGTCGCCTTCTCGCGCTCGAACACGATCTTGGTGCCGTCGGGCAGGCCCTTCGGGTACTTGGCCTTCAGAAGCTCCTCGCTCGGCGCGGTGTCCTGCACGATCTTGAACTCGAGAAAGCCCGTCACGCGCAGGAGCTCGCGGGCGCGCGCACGATCCATCTGGCCGCCCGGGATCTGCACCAGGATGCGGTCCTCGCCCTGCGGCGTCACCACCGAGTCCTGGATGCCGTTGATCGGGTCCTCGATGCGGCGGCGCAAAACCTCGAGCACCTGCTCCATCCCGGTCTTGCGCACCTGGCGCGCCCAGGACTCGGTGAGGGCGAGCGAGATCCGGTCCGGCCCCTCCTCCGCCACGCGCAGGAGCCCGCCCTGGGTGGCGACGTCCCGGGCCTTCGCGAGCTCGTCCGCGCTCGCGGTCTCGAGCACGATCTGCTCGCCGTCCACCGCCAGGCGCTTCGGCGTGATCTTGTCCTCGGTGAGCGCGCTCTCGATCCTTCCCCGCTGGTGATCGAGCTCGTGCTCGATCGCGACGTCGAGCTTTGCGCCGAGCACCCAGTGGATGCCGCCCTGGAGGTCGAGGCCGAGACGCACCCCGGAGTCGGGGAGGAACCAGTGCGCGCGCCGGATCTCCGCCGGCACGAAGTTCGCGATCGTGACGTAGCCGCAGACGAGCACGGCTCCGAGCGTGGTCCACAGCCGCCAGCCCATCCCCGACGTCACTTCTCCTCGCCCTCCTTCGCCTTGGCGACCCGCCGCTCGATGCGCGCGCGGTCCACCTTCACCCGCAGCGACTGGCCGCCGGCCCCCACCTCGAGCGTGAGCACGTCGTCGGTGGTGCCGACCACGGTTCCGTGGAGGCCGCCGGCGGTCACCACCCGGTCACCCTTCTCCACGGCCTTGAGCATCTCCTCCTGCTCGCGCTGCCGGCGCTGCTGCGGGCGGATCATCAAGAAATAGAAGATCAAGAAGATCGCGACCATCGGCAGCAGGAAGTCGAGGCCGGGGGCGCCGCGCGGCGGCGCACCGCCCTCCTGGGCCAGGAGCACGCTGGCGAGCCCCGCGCTCACTGGGCGGCCTCCCCGATGAAGACGTCGCCGCGCGCGCTGGCCATGCCCCTCCCCTCCTCGGACCAGACGGCGAGACGCGTGCCGGGATAGAAGTGGGCGAGGATCGCGCGGTAGCTCGCGCCCTGCTCGCCCATCGCGTACGCCCCCCACTGGCTCATCCCGACCCCGTGCCCGCGGCCCGTCCCGGCAAACACGAATCCGTCGCCCTCGCGCCGCACCTGGAAGGCCGTGCTGCGCAGCCGCTCCTGGCCCAGGGCCTCGCGCAGGCGGCGCCCGTCGAGCTCGGCGCCGCCGCGCGAGCCCGCGACGTGGAGCCGGGCCACGCGGCCGCTCGGCGTGCGCTCGACCACCGAGAGCTCGCCCGGCGTCCCGACGTCGATCCCGAGGCCTCGCAGCGCCCGGGCGAGCTCGGCGGCGGGGACCTGGATACGCCAATAGGTGTCGGGCGAGACGTCCTCGCCTTCCACGGGCTGGCTCTGCAGGTAGGGGACGGGGCGACCCCAGACCTCCTCGGCGCTGGCGGTGACACCACCCGCGGTGGCGTGGAAGGCCGCGAGGATGGGCGCACCGGCGTAGAGCAGCACTTGCCCCCGCGTGGCCTCCGCCGCCGCCCGCGACGCGGCGGTCTCGGCGTCGGCGCCGCCGTAGGCCTGGCTCGTCGTCCCCGCCTCGAGATCCCAGGCGTCCGCGGCGTGGAGCAGCCGCTCGTGCACGGCGTAGGTGCGCGCCGCCACGGCCTGCGCGCGCAGCGCCTCCGCGCCGAAGCTCGCGTACGTCTCGGATGCCACGACGCTCGCCACGTAGTCCTCGAGCGGAAGCTCGTTCACGGCCGCGACTCCGCCTTGCGTCCGCAGGACGCGCACGCTTCCCCGGAAGCGCCGGCCCTCCACGGTCACGAAGGGGGCACCGGCGAGACGCCAGCTCCGGCCGACGGCGCGGCCGTCGAGCGCGAGCCCGCCGCGGATCGGGCGCACCACCCGCGCGCCGCCGGCGCCCGCCAGATGCAGCGGCCGGGCTCCTTCCGCCACGCGCACCCGCACCACCGGCGCCTCGGCGCCGCCGGCAGCGGCCACCGGCGCAAGCGTCGCCAGAGCGAGCGCGAGCGCAACGGTGAAGCGGCGCGACGACACGGATTCCCCCCGGTGAACGTGCCGGGGTATCGCACGAAGCGCCCCCCCGGTCAACGGCCGCAGCCCGCGTTTTCCCGGGCGGGACGCGGGCTTCGGCGCACGCGGCCCCGGCGACCGGACGGCCCTCGATCAGGTGCCGGCCGCGTAGTCCGTGGCGTAGGCCTTCTGCTCCTCGGTGAGCTCGTCGATCGCGATCCCCATGGTCTGGAGCTTCACCAGCGCGAGCTCCTGGTCCTGGGCCGGCGGGATGTCGTGCACCGCCACGGCGAGGCTCCGGCCCTCCGTGGCGAGCCGCACCAGCGAGAGGAACTGGTTGGCGAAGCTCATGTCCATCACCTCGCTCGGATGACCCTCGGCGGCGGCCAGGTTCACCAGGCGGCCCTTGGCCAGCACGTAGATGCGCTGTCCGCCCTTCAGGCGGTACTCCTCGCAGTTGGGGCGGATCTCGCGCACCTGGCCGATCTCCCCCACCACCTGCGTGCGCTGGGCCAGCTCCACCAGGTTCACCTCGCAGTCGTAGTGACCGGTGTTGCAGACGATGGCGCCGTCCTTCATGCCATCGAAGTGTCGGCCGACGATCACGTCCTTCATGCCGGTGGCGGTGATGAAGATGTCGCCGATCTTCGCCGCCTGCTCCATCGGCATGACCTGGAAGCCCTCGAGCCGGGCCTTGAGCGCCGCGGTGGGCTTCACCTCCGTCACGATCACGTTCGCACCCATGCCGCGAGCGCGCATGGCGCAGCCGCGCCCGCAGTGCCCGTAGCCCGCCACCACGAAGTTCTTGCCGGCGAGCAGCACGCTCGTGGCGCGAATGATTCCGTCGATCGAAGACTGGCCGGTGCCGTAGACGTTGTCGAAGTCCCACTTGGTCTCGGCGTCGTTCACGGCGATCACCGGGTAGAGGAGCTTGCCGTCGTGGGCCATCGCGCGCAGGCGGTGCACGCCGGTGGTGGTCTCCTCGGTGCCGCCCAGCACGCCCTCGGCCAGCTCCCGATGCTTGCTGTGCACCGTGAAGATCAGATCCGCCCCGTCGTCCAGCGTGAGCGTCGGGCGGAAGGCCAGCGTGCGCTCGATGCACCAGTAGAACTGCTCCACGTTCATGCCGTGCCAGGCGTAGATCGGGATGCCGTCGGCGGCGAGCGCAGCCGCGACGTCGTCCTGTGTCGAGAGGGGGTTGCAGCCGGACCAGCTCACCTCGGCGCCGGCCGCCCGCAGCGCGCGCACCAGCACCGCCGTCTCCTTGGTGACGTGCAGGCAGCCCGCCACGCGCTGGCCGCGCAGGGGCTTGGTCGCCTCGAAGCGGCGGCGGAGGGCGCCGAGCACCGGCATCCGCGCGTCGGCCCACTCGATCTTGAGACGCCCGGCCTCCGCCAGGCGAAGGTCGGCAACGGAGTAGCGCTCGGTCTGGTCCAAGAGGGTTCTCCCCGGCCTCCCGGGCGGGAGGCGTCATTCATCCGGGCATCCGGATGCAGGAATCTAGCCGGGTTGGGGCCCGGGTCAACGACCCGGCGCGGGAGGCGGCACCGCGGGGATGCCTGCGGCATCCCAGGGCTTGCTCAGCGGCTGGCGTCGCGGCGCAGGGCCTCGGCCTTGTCGGTCCGCTCCCAGGGGAAGCCCTGGTCCTCCCGGCCGAAGTGCCCGTGGTAGGCGGTGGCGCGATAGATCGGACGCCGCAGGTCGAGGCCGTCGATGATGCCCTTCGGCGTGAGATCGAAGTGCTTGCGCACCAGCCGCACCAGCGCGTCCTCGTCGTGGCTGGAGCTGCCGAAGGCGTCCACGCGAATCGACACCGGCTCGGCCACGCCGATCGCATAGGCCACCTGCACCTCGCAGCGCCGGGCGAGGCCCGCCGCCACCAGGTTCTTCGCCACCCAGCGCGCGGCGTAGGCCGCGCTGCGATCCACCTTCGACGGGTCCTTGCCCGAGAAGGCCCCGCCGCCGTGGCGGCCCATCCCCCCGTAGGTGTCCACGATGATCTTGCGGCCCGTGAGGCCCGCGTCGCCCATGGGACCGCCCACCACGAAGCGTCCGGTCGGATTCACGTGCACCACCAGGTTCTCGTCGTGGAGCTCGGCCGGGAGCGCGGGGCGGATCACCTTGACGAGCACGTCCTTGCGAATCTGGTCGTAGGAGACGTCCGGCGCGTGCTGCGTCGACAGCACCACCGTGTGTACGCGGCGCGGGCGACCGCCCTCGTACTCCACGGTGACCTGCGACTTGGCGTCGGGCCGGAGGTAGCCGATCTCGCCCGACTCGAAGAGCGCCCGGTGCCGCTCGATCAGCCGATGGGCCAGGCGGATCGGCGCGGGCATGAGCTCCGGGGTCTCGTCGCAGGCGTAGCCGAACATCATTCCCTGGTCGCCGGCTCCCTGCTCCTTGTGCAGGCCCTCGCCCTCGGTCACTCCCTGCGCGATGTCCGGCGACTGCTTGCCGAGCGCGACCATCACGGCACAGGTGGCGGCGTCGAAGCCCATGGCCGAGTCGGTGTAGCCGATGTCGTGGACCACCTGTCGCACCACGGTCGGGATGTCCACGCTGGCCCGGGTGGTGACCTCGCCCGCCACCATCACGAGCCCGGTGGTGGTGAGGGTCTCGCAGGCGACGCGCGAGCCCGGGTCCTGGGCGAGCATCGCGTCGAGGATCGCGTCGGAGATCTGGTCGCACATCTTGTCCGGATGGCCCATCGAAACCGACTCGGAGGTGAACAGCGAACGCGTGGCCATGGCGATCTCCTGGGGCGGGTCGAGCCCGGCGGCCCGGCAGGGTAGGCGACCGGCTAGGCGTCGTCACCCATGCCGGCGAACTCCTGCGGGTAGCGGCGCAGCATCTCCTTGCGCAGGCGGTCCGCGACTTCGGCGGCGGAACGCAGGCCCAGGAGCTCTCTTGCGAGCGCCCGAGCGTCGTCGAAGCGGACCCCACGCAGGATGCGCTTCACCCGGGGCACGGCGGCGGCGTTCATCGAGAGCTCGTCCAGACCGAGCCCCACCAGCACCAGGCTGCACAGGGGGTCGCCGGCCATCTCGCCACACATGGCGACGGTGCGCCCTGCGCGATGCCCCTGCTCCACCACCGCCAGGATCTGGCGCAGCACGGCGGGATGCAGCGGATCGTAGAGGTAGGCCACGTGCTCGTTCTCGCGGTCCACGGCCACCGTGTACTGGACCAGGTCGTTGGTACCGATCGAGAAGAAATCCGCTTCGCGCGCCAGCAGGTCCGCGACCGCGACCGCCGCCGGGGTCTCCACCACCACGCCGAGCTCGAGCTGCGCCGCGGCGGGCACTCCCTCGCGCTCCAGGGCGGCGCGCGCCTCGTCGATCTCGGCGCGGACCGCGAGGACCTCGTCGACTCCGGTCACCAGCGGCAGCAGCAGGCGGAGCCGGCCATGGACGCCGGCGCGCAGCAGTGCGCGCAGCTGGGTGCGCAGGAGCGCGCGGTCTGCCAGGCACAGCCGCACGCCGCGCAGCCCGAGGGCCGGGTTGGCCTCGACGCGGCGATGCACGCCCGCCGGCAGCTTGTCGCCGCCCACGTCGATGGTGCGGATCACCGCGCCGTCCGGCGCCACGCCCTCCACCACGGCGCGGTAGTGGGCGAGCTGCTCCGCCTCGTCGGGGAGCTCCGCGCGCTCCAGGAACAGGAACTCGGTGCGGAAGAGGCCCACGCCGCGCGCGCCACAGCGGCGGATCCACGGGATCTCCTCGCTGCGCTCGATGTTGGCCAGGAGCTCCACGCGGCGCCCGTCGCGCGTCTCGGCCGGAAGGTCGGCGCCGCGCAGCTCGCTGCGACGCTTCGCCTGCTGCCCGCGGGCGCGGGCCTCGTAGCGCTCGCGAGCGAAGGCCTCGGGCCGGATCAGGAGGCGGCCGGCTCCGCCGTCGACGATCACGAGGTCGCCGTCCTGCGCCGCACTCGCGGCGCCCTCCACGCCGACCAGCGCCGGGATCCCGAGCGACGCGGCGGTGATGGCGGTGTGGGAGGTGCGGCCGCCCGCCTCGGTGACCAGACCCACCACGGCGCGGCGGTCGAGCTGGACGGTCTCGGCCGGCGAGAGATCGTTGGCGATGACCACGCTCGGGCCGCGCAGCCCGTCCAGGCGCTCCGGCTCGCGCCCGAGCAGGTTCAGGAGCAGACGCCGCACCGCGAAGCGTACGTCGGTCAGGCGCTCCCGCAGGTAGGGGTCCTCCATGCCGAGGAAGACCGCCTCCAGGCGCGAGAGCTCCTCGCAGATCGCCCACTCGGCGTTCACGCGATGGGCACGGACGCGCTGCGCGGAGTCCTCGAAGAGGCGTCGATCCTCGAGGATCATCACCTGGGCACGGAAGATCGCGTCGACGATCTCCACGTGGGCGACGGGCCGGCGGATGCGCTCGAGCTGCTCGCGCGACCTAGCCACCGCCTCGCGCAGGCGCTCCACCTCGGAGGCGACGTCGGCCGGGGAGATCTCGAAGCGGGGGACCAGTGGCATCTCGCGGCGCACCACGACCGCGTGGCCGATCGCGATTCCGGGCGAGGCGGGGGCGCCGTGCAGCACGACCGCGGCGGCGCGCCCGTCCCGCTCGCTCATGCGCTCACCTCCTCCTCGCTGCTCTCGATCAGGCGCCCGAGCGCCGCCACCGCCGCCTGCGCGTCCTCACCCACCGCGCGGATGCGCAGCTTCGTGCCCTGGGCCGCCGCCAGCGACAACAAGGAGAGCACGCTCCTCCCGCTCACCCAGCCGTCCGGATCGCGTGTCACCTGCACCTCCGAGCGGAAGCGACCCGCCAGCGAGACGAAGCGTCCCGCCGGGCGGGCGTGCAGCCCGAGCGGGCTCCCGACCACGAACTCTCCCTCCACCGCCGGATCGGTCACCGCGACCCTTCCGGCAGGATCTCGCTCGCCACGGAGATGTTCCGCTGGCCGTAGTTCTTGATGAAGGTCGCGAGCTCCTCCAGGCCCTTCGGCTCGGTGAGGGTCGCGAGCTTGATCAGCATCGGCAGGTTCGCGCCCGTCACCACCTCGACCGGATGGTCCTTCAGGAAGGACAGGCTGATGTTGGACGGCGTCCCGCCGAACATGTCGGTCAGGATCAGCACGCCCGATCCCTGATCCGCCAGCTCGAGAGCGGCCGCGATCGCCCGCCGCATCTCCTCGATCGATTGCTTCGGATCGATCGACACCGCATGGAAGCGCGGCGCGTCGGGCACGATCAGCCGGAGCGCCTGCAGGAACTCTTCGCCGAGCCGGTAGTGCGTCACGATCACCACCCCGACCGCCATCATCCCCTCTCCACGTCGCGATGCGACACGTTCACCTCGCGGCCGGCACGTCGCAGCTCGGCGGCCAGCGCGTCGGCGATGGCCACCGAGCGATGTCGCCCGCCCGTGCAGCCGATCCCGATCGTGAGATACGCCTTCCCCTCCCCGTCGTAAAGCGGGAGCAGGAAGCCCAGGAAGCCGCGCAGGCGCTGCAGCAGCTCCTGCGCGCGGGGGTTCCCCAGCACGAACTCCGCCACCTCCTTGTCGTCACCGGTGCGCTCGCGCAGCTCGGGCTCGAAGTGGGGATTCGGCAGGAAGCGCACGTCGAAGAGCAGCTCGGCCGCCGGCGGCGTGCCGAAGCGGAAGCCGAACGAGACCAGGTTCACCACGGTGGGGCGGGCGCCGCCCATCACGTGGCTCACCACCGTCTCCTTGAGCTGGTGCACGTTCAGCCGGCTGGTGTCGATCACGAGGTCGGCCAGGCGCGCCACGTCCTCGAGCAGCGCCCGCTCTCGCGCCACGCCCTCGGCCACCGAGCCCGTCGGCGAGAGCGGGTGGACGCGCCGGGTCTCGCGATAGCGGTTCACCAGGATCTCGTCCTCGCAATCGAGGAAGAGCACCTCCACGGCCGCCCCGGCGGCGCGCAGGTCCACCAGCACCCCGGGCAGCGAGCGCAGGAACGCCTCCTCGCGCGCGTCGATCGCGAGCGCGACCTTGCGGATCGGGGGCGTGGCCTTGCCGCAGAGGTCGAGGAACTGGGGCACGAGCTGCGGCGGGAGGTTGTCGACGCAGTAGAAGCTCAGGTCCTCGAGGGCGGCCATGGCCGTGCTCTTGCCGCTGCCCGAGAGCCCGCTCACGAACACGATGCGGGTGAGGGCGCCGCTCACGGATGCTCCGACAGGCCGCGCAGCCGAGCGTCGAGGCGCGCGGCGGCGTTCGAGCCCGCCCGACGCTGCAGTGCGTCGCGGGCGGCCACCTCGACCAGGAGCGCCATGTTGCCGGCGGGCCGCACCGGAAGCACCAGGCTCGGCACCGGCTCGCCGAGGATCGGCTCGCTCGCGCGGGAGAGGCCGATCCGCTCGTAGTCCGCGTCCTCGCGCCAGCGTTCGAGATGGCACACCAGGTCGATCGAGCCCTCGTCGCGCACGCTGTCGGCGCCGAAGAGCTCGGGCACGTAGAGCAGCCCGATGCCGCGGATCTCGATGTAGTGGCGGATCAGTTCGGGGGCGCGGCCCACCAGGCGTCCGGAGGGCGAGCGCTCGACCTCGACGACGTCGTCCGCCACGAGCTGGTGGCCGCGGGCCACCAGGTCGAGCGCGCACTCGCTCTTGCCGATTCCGCTCGCGCCCAGGAGCAGAACGCCGAGACCTCGGATCTCCACCAGAGCGCCGTGGACCTTGGTGAGCACCCTCCCTCCCGCGGCCGCGCCGCCCGGGCGGTCAGAACTTGGCGTCCTCCTCCTCGATCGAGCGCACGATGTCCTCCAGCTGCTCGGCCTCGAGGAGCTGCTTGCGGAACGCAGCATCGCGGAAGAAACGGGAGATGCGTGCCAGCGCCTTCAGGTGCTGCCCGCCCGAGTGCTCGGGCACCACCAGCAGGAAGAAGAGGTGGGTGGGCTGGCCGTCGATGGACTCGAAATCCACCCCCGGCCGGCTGCGTGCGAACGAGGCCAACAGCCGCTCCAGGCCGGCCATCTTGCCGTGCGGGATCGCCACGCCCTCGCCGATCCCCGTGCTCTGCAGCGCCTCGCGCTCCAGGAGGACCTGGAGCAGGCGATCGGCCGGGAGGCCGCCCTCCGCCCGCGCGAGCGCGCCGGCCATCTCGCCCAGGACCTCCCGCTTCGTCCTGGACGCGAGGTCCAGGATGACGGCGTCCTTCACGAGGATGTCCATGATCTTCATGTCTCCCCCCGATCCGGCCGCAGGCTACCCGACCTGACGCCGCTTCGTCGAGGACAGGATGTTCATGGCTTCCCGGTACTTGGTGACGGTCCGCCGGGCGATGTCCAGGTTGGCGGCCTTCAGCATCTCGGCGATCCGCTGGTCGGAGAGCGGGCGCCGCGGATCCTCGGAGGCGATCAGCTTGCGGATCCGCTCCTTCACGCTCTCGCTCGCCACCGCCTCGCCGTCGAAACGGCTGATGCTCGAGTTGAAGAAGTACTTCAGCTCGAAGATGCCCTGGGGAGTGTGGACGTACTTGTTGGTGGTGACGCGGCTGACCGTCGATTCGTGCATCTCGATGTCCTCGGCCACGTCGCGCAGGTTCAGCGGCTTCAAGAAGTTGATTCCGCGCTCGAAGAACTCGCGCTGGTGCTTGATGATGCTCTGCATGACCTTGTAGATCGTGCGCTGCCGCTGGTGGATCGACTTGATCAGCCAGAGCGCCGAACGGACCTTGTCCTGCACGTAGTCCTTGGTGTCCTTGGTGGCGTTCGAGCCCCGCGCCAGCACCTCCCGGTACAGATTGTTGATGCGCAGCTTCGGCAGACCGTCCTCGTTCAGCAGCACGTGGAACTCGTCGCCGATCTTGTAGACGTAGATGTCGGGCGTGATGTAGATCGGGTCGTCGCCGCCGAAGGCGCGACCGGGACGCGGCTCGAGCTGGCCGATCACGCGCGCCGCCGCCGCCACCTCCTCCAGCGTGGCGCCGAGCCCGCGCGACAGGCCCCGGAAGTCGCGCTTCTGGAGCAGCGGCAGGTGCTCGTCCACGATCCGCAGCACCAGCGGATCCACGCTGCCGAGAGCGCGGAGCTGCGCCAGCAGGCACTCGCGCAGGTCCCGCGCGGCGACCCCCACCGGATCGAAGGCCTGCACCTTCGCCAACGCGCGCTCGAACAGCGCCACCTCGAGCCCCGACTGCCGCGCCATGTCCTCCAGGGTGTCCTGGAGATAGCCGTCGTCGTCGAGGTTGCCGATCACCCAGCGCGCGGCCTCGCGCTCCTTCTCGTCGAGCGAGGAGAGGTGGAGCTGCCAATCGAGGTGCTCGGCCAGCGAGGGGCGTCGCGTGAGCGTGTTCTCGAACGAACGACGCTCGTCGTCCTCTCGCGCCTCGGAGAACCCGGTCTGGGGGTAGGCGTCCATGTAGCTCTGCCAGTCGACGTCGGCGATCTTCTCGGCCTGGGTCGGCTCGCGCTCGGTCGGCGGCTCGGTGGCCGCCGTCGCCTCGGGCGGCTCCACCTCGGGCGCCGGGGCCGCCTCCTGCGCCGGGGCGGGCGTCTCCTCCGCCTCGACGGTCTCCTCGAGGATCGGGTTCTCTTGCAGCTCCTGCTGCACCAGGTTCACGAGCTCGAGCCGCGAGAGCTGGAGCAGCTTGATGGCCTGCTGCAGCTGCGGCGTCATCACGAGCTGCTGGCTGAGCCGGAGCTGCTGCTTGATCTCGATCGCCATCGTCCCGTGCCGCCTTTCGACGCGCTGGGCCTACGCCAGCTGGAAGTTCGCCCCGAGATAGATCTCGCGCACGCGCGGATCCGCCACGATCTCCTCCGGCGTACCGTGACGCACGATCCCTCCGTCCTTGATGATGTAGGCCCGGTCGCAGATCGAGAGCGTCTCCCGCACGTTGTGATCGGTCACGATGATCCCGATCCCGCGCTGCTTGAGCTGCTCCACGATCTTCTGGATCTCGCCCACCGCGATCGGGTCGATGCCCGAGAACGGCTCGTCCAGCAGCATGAAGCGCGGATCGAGCACCAGCGCGCGAGTGATCTCGACCCGGCGCCGCTCCCCCCCGGAGAGCGAGTCGCCCCTCTGCTGGGCCTTTTCGGCCAGACCGAGCTCCGCCAAGAGGTCCCGCAGGCGCTGGCGGCGCAGCGTGCGATCCGGCTCCACCGTCTCCAGGATCGCGAGCACGTTCTGCGCCACCGAGAGCTTGCGGAAGATCGAAGGCTCCTGGGGCAGGTACGTGATCCCGAGCCGCGCCCGGCGGTACATCGGGAGCTCGGTGATGTCCTCCGCGCCGAGGAAGACGCGGCCGGCCGTGGGGCGGATCCGGCCGACCAGCATGTTGAAGGTGGTGGTCTTGCCGGCGCCGTTGGGACCGAGGAGCCCGATCACCTCCCCCGGGCCCACCTGGAGGTCGATCTTGCACACGACGTCGCGCTCGCCGTAGCGCTTGGCGAGCCCGACACCCGCCAGGAGCGCCGTGCTCACGGCTGGGCTCCCGCCGCAGGGCTTCCCGTGTCGGCCGTGGACTCGGTGCGCGGCTGGACCCGGACCTCCGCACCACCCCGCACGTACATCTTGTTGCTGTCGAGGTGGATCTCGATCTCCTGGCCCCGGACGCGATCCTGGCCCTGGCTCATCTCGGCGTTGCCGCGGCAGACGACCCGCTGCTCCTGGTTCAGGAACGTGGCCTCGTCGCAGCTCGCCCGCTTGTCCTGCTGCGTCACCACCACGTGTCCCTTCGCCACCAGGCGGTTCGGCTGGCTCGCGCCGTCGGGATAGAAAGCATCCAGCCGGTCCGCGCTGAGGGACAGATCGCCCTGCGTCACCTTCACGTCGCTGGTGAAGACGAAGTGCCGCCCCTTGCCCTCCTGCGTCGCCTCGAGCTCGCCGGAGTGGATGTTGAGGGGCGCGTCCTTGCGGATGGTGAGGCCGAGAGACGCCTCCTGGCCGCCCGGGCTCGCCGCGTCCTTCTTGCGCTCCCCCCCGCGCGCGGCGGCGGACGAGGGCGTGGCCAGCGTGGCCGACGCCTTGTCGACGATCTCGCCGGCCAGCCGGTCCACCGCAGCGGCCAGGTCCTCGGGGTGCGCCACCTCCGCCACGAAGTTCCCGAGTGCGGCGCCGCTCGCTCCCGACACCAGCCGCGCGTCGATGCTGAGCCGGGTGCCGATGCGGGTCATGCGGCCGAGCACGAGGCCGCCGACGCTCGCATGCGTCGCCCAGGCCCTGAGCTGGTCCGGGCTCGCCTCCACGGTGGCCGGCGCGCCGAGCGCCGCCGGCCCGACCACGCGGCCGAGGCCGCGGCTGGCCAGCCGATCCGCCAGGAGCGAAGCCACGTCGGGGGCATCCGTCGGCGAGAGGCCCTCCCGCTCGAAGGGGGCCACGCCGAGCATGACGGCCGCGGCCTGGGCCGCCGCATCCGGGGCGTCGGCCGCCCGCGCCGGCCGCGCACCGGCCAGGGCCCCGAGCAATGCCAGGGCGAGTGCGAGCCGCCGGCCCCTCATCGCCGCTGCTCCACGCTCGCGCCGCCGAGCAGGCGGAAGCGCTTCTCGCGCACCAGGTAGCGGAAGCCGACGCCCCGGTAGGTTCCCGAGTCGTCGGTGATCTCGACCGGCGCCTCGGTGTAGGCGAGGCCGCGCTTCGAGTCGTAGCGGACCCAGTCCGTGCGGAAGCGCCGGCCTTCGGCCATGGTGCCACTCACGTTCCCCGTGGCGAGGAGGTCGTCGCTCGGGAGCCGGATCTCGCCGTGATCGCAGGTCAGCGCGAAGCCCGGATCGTCGTCGTGGCCCGACACGCGGGCGTGTACCTGGTCCAGCTGCGCGCGGCTGGTCGCGGGATCGAAGCGCGCGTGGGCCGCCTCCACCTCGACCTCGCTGGTGGCGCCGCGGGAAGCCACGTAGGTCATGCCCTCGAGCGTGACGGGGAGCGCGACCGGCTCCGCGGCGCGGGCCGGCCCGGGCGCCGCGACCAGCCCCCCGGCCGCGGCGAGCCATGCCAGGTGTCGGATCATGCGAGGCGCGGGCTGGCAGGAAGGAGGGGCGCTTGCATATGCAAGCACCATACCGTCCGCTCCAGCGGGGAACAACTCCCACGCGTCGATCCCCGGGGGGAGACGCGGTTCGTTTCGTCCCAGAAGGGGTCGGTGGACTCCCTGCGCTCGCGGCCGGGCTCAGTCCTCGTGGCCGAAGATGGTCTTGAAGGGCTCCCGCGAGCCCACCCAATGGGCGGGCCGCAGGATCAGGTAATCCACCGCGACACCGACCGGATGCAGGATGTAGGCGATGATGCGCACGGGATGGCCCGCTCGCTGGGGATCGTATTCGTCGGCGCGCGCGTGGCTCGCGCCGAGCAGCGGTGTCGCGATCACGAGAGCAAGGAGCATCGCCCGCGTCGTACGGCGGATCGTCATCTCCCCCTCCTTCGCCTCGGCGGAGCCACCGACCTCTCCGGAGGATCGGCCGCCCCCCGCCCGCCCCCTATAGCAGCCCACCCCCGCACACGCCGGGCGACGGCGCGGGCCGCCGCGCGCCACGGGCGATCGGTCGCCACCACCGCCCGCCACGCGCGCGGCCACTCCCGGGGCGGCTCGAAGGCCGCGGCCGTCGCGTGGTAGACGGCCGGACCGGCATCCGAGGGATCCCGGCCCGCAGCCTCTCGGCGGGCGAGCCGCTTCAGCGTGATGGCCCGCCCGCATCGGGCCTCCACCAGGAACACCGGGACGCCGCGCGCCGCCGCGAAGGCCCGCGCCTGCTCGCGGCGGGCGGCGCGCGCGAAGGTCGCGTCGAGCAGGGCGATACGGCCCGAGTCCAGCACCGGCGCCGCCCGCTCGAGCAACCCCTCGTACACCGCTCCGCGTCGCTCGGGCGCGTAGAGCTCGCCGGCGACGCGCGGGCGCTCCCGGTCACCGAGCCCCGCCAGGCGCTTGCGCACGCGGTCGCTCGCGACCACCACGCCCCCGAGCGCGTCCGCGAGCACGCGCGCGAGCGAGCTCTTGCCCGAGCCCACCCGACCGCAGAGCACGATCAGCACGGCGCCCCGCGCGCGGCCGGCTCCGCCCGGCCCGAGGGCCCGCGCCGACAGCCTCAGGTGTCGGATCGTGCTTCCGCGGGCGGCGGCGCGCCGGCGCGGCGGGAGCCCGGCGTCGGCGGCGGCGGCGGCCGCCACCTTGGCCCGCACCGCCGCGCGATACGCCACGAAGTAGTCCACCACGCCGAAGAGCGAGTAGTCGTCGCTCGCCGCGGCATAGACCCCGAGAAAGCGCTCGGCGAGATCGCTTCGCCCGCGGTAGGCGAGGTCCATGGCCAGGAAGGCCACCTCCGCGGCGGCGTCGATCCGCCGCAGGTCCTCGCGGAACTCGAGGCAGTCGATGAGGAGCGGCGGAGCGTCGTCCTGCTCGAAGAACACGTGCTGGAGGTGGAGATCGCCGTGACCGTCGACCACTCGCCCGGCGCGACGTCGCTCCTCGAAGCGCTGCGCGTGGGCGGCAACGAATGCCCGCGCCCGCTGCGCGGCGCGCGCGAGCGGGGCGCGAGGCACGAGCTCGGGCGGCTCCTTCTCGAGGAAGCGGAAGTTCTCCTCCACCGGGCCCGTGACGCGCGCCAGCCACTCACCGGGGGCGAAGGCTGCGGCTCCCTCCCAGCGACTCGTCGCGTGGAAGCGCGCCACCCACTCGGCGACGTCGTCCACGTGTCGGGGGCGCAGCCTCCCGGCGGCGAGGCGCGAGAGCGCATCGCGCCCGGCGACCAGGCGGCGCATCACCACCACGTGCTCGGGCGGCGCCGCACCGCCCCGCAGCTCCTCGCTGAGCGGGCCCACCCGCCAGCCGCGGGCCGAGCGCTCGAGCGGGGCCACGCCGAGGTACACGTCCGGCGCCAGGCGACGATTCAGCGCGACCTCGCGCAGGCAATCGGCGTTGCGCTCGGCGCGCCGGGAGAAGTCCACGAAGCCGAGGTCCACCGCCTTGCGCAGCTTGTAGGCGCGACGCCGCGTCAGGAAGACGTGGGAGAGGTGCGTCTCGACCGAGCGCACGCCGCGGCGGGCGTCGGGGTCGAGCGGGTACGCCTCCGCCCGCGCCAACGCTGCGACGAGGCCGCCCGCGAGCGGCTCCGCCACCTCCCCGCTCACGCAGGGACCCGCTGGCATGCCGCGTGCATCCACCTTCGATCGGAGGACCATCCATGAGCCTGCACGCAAGGGACATCATGCAGCGGCACGTAGTGACCGTCGATCCCGAAGCCTCGCTGCTCGACATCCACCGCCTGTTCGTGGAGGAGGAGATCCACGGCGCACCGGTGGTGGACGACGACGGGCGCATCCTCGGCGTGATCTCGAGCCTCGACCTGCTGCGGGCGGTGGACGAGGAGCGCGACACGGCCGTGGCCGAGAGCTCCTACTTCCGCGACTTCCTGCCCTATTCCGGGCCCGACTGGGGCGCCTCACCGGAGGATTTCCAGGAGCGGCTGGCGCAGCGAACGGTCTCCGAGGTGATGACCGAGGGCGCCATCACGGTGGATGGCGACGCCTCGATCGCCGAGGTGGCGCGAACGTTGCGCACGCGGAGCGTGCATCGCGTGCTGGTGGTGGATCGCGACCTCCTGGTCGGGATCATCTCGGCGATGGACCTGGTGGCGCTCCTGGAGAAGGAGCCTCCGACCGTCTGACACGCCGGGGCCCGGGGTCGAATGCCTCAGCGAGCACCCGGGTGGGAGCTTCCGCCCCATCCGCCCGCGGGAGGGGCTTGCACCTCGACGCGCACGGGCTGCGGCCGCATGCTCCGGACCGGAGTGCGGAGGGCTCCCGACGTCGGCCACCATCCCGCTCCTGCTGCCCCGAGACGGCCTGCAGCGCCTGCTGGACGTGCTGCGGGAGGAGGGCTGGCGCGTGCTCGGCCCGGTTCCTCGGGACGGCGCCGTGGTGCTGGACGAGATCGAGCGCGTGGAGGAGCTCCCGGTCGGCCTGCGCGATGCGCAGGAGGCCGGTCGCTACCGGCTCGAGCCGAGCGGACGCGACGCCTGCTTCGACGTGGTGAACGGCCCGGGCTCGCTCAAGCCCCTGGTGTTCGCGCCCCGCGAGCCGCTGCTCCAGATCGAGCTCGACGCCTTCGAGGAGCCGCCCGGCCGAGGGGGCTTTCGCGCCCGGGAGCAGGTGCCCGACCCGCCCCGCCTGGCGGTGCTCGGCGTGCGGGCCTGCGACCTGGCGGCGCTCGGGGTGCAGGACCGGATCTTCCTCGAGGGTCGGGAGCCGGATGCGGCCTACGCAGCTCGGCGTCGTCATCTCCTGCTCGTGGGGGTGAGCTGCACCCACTCGGCTCCAACCTGCTTCTGTGTCAGCTTTGGAACCGGTCCGCGGGTCACGCGGGGCTTCGACCTCGCGCTGACCGAGCTCCCCGAGGGCTTCCTCGCACGGGCGGGGAGCGCGACCGGAGAGTCGGTGCTGGCGCGGCTCCACGCAGCGCCGGCCCCGCCGGCGCTGCTGGCGGCCGAGGACTCGGCGATCGAGGCCTGCGCGGCCGAGCAGCAGCGCTCGATCGACCTCACCGACCTTCCGGAGCGGCTGTGGGGGAGCCTCGAGCACCCGCGCTGGCGGGACGTGGGCGCGCGCTGCCTCTCCTGCGGCAACTGCACGATGGTGTGTCCCACCTGCTTCTGCCACGACATCTGGGACGAGCCCGCGCTGGACGGCTCGGGCTCGCTGCGCGTGCGGGCCTGGGACTCCTGCTTCGACCGCGACCACGCGCAGGTGCGCGGCCTGAACCATCGTCCGACCATCCAGGATCGCTACCGGCAGTGGCTCACCCACAAGCTCGCCGGCTGGGTGGAGCAGTACGGCACCAGCGGCTGCGTCGGCTGCGGACGCTGCATCACCTGGTGCCCGGTCGGGATCGATCTCACCGAGGAGGTGGCCGCGCTCGGGGTGCCGCCGCGATGAGCGCGCCGCTTCGTTCGTCGCTCCTGCCGGAGCCGGCCGAGATCGTGGAGAAGCGGCAGGTGGGCCCGGCGCTCCACGCCTACCGGCTGCGCCTGCTCGAGCCTGGGGCGCGCCGGCGCTTCGACTTCCGCCCGGGACAGTTCAACATGGTGTATGCGCCGGGCGTGGGAGAGGTCGCGATCTCCGTCTCGTCGGACCCCGAGGAGGAGACCCTGGAGCACACGATCCGCATCGTGGGCCGCACCACCGGGGCGATCGAGCGCTTCGGCGTGGGCCAGGTGCTCGGGCTGCGGGGCCCCTACGGCAGCGCATGGCCGCTCGACGAGGCGCACGGCATGGATCTCTTCGTCGCGACCGGAGGGCTCGGCTGCGCGCCGGTGACCGGAGCCATCGACTACGTCTTCCGCCGCCGCGCGCAGTACGGGCACGTGGCGATCGTCCACGGCGTGAAGGAGCCCTCGGACCTGATCCACCGCGAGCGCTTCGAGGCCTGGCGGCGCGAGCCCGACGCCGAGGTCTGGCTCAGCAGCGATCGTGCGGGACCGGCCTGGCGCGACCGGACCGGCGTGGTGACGGAGCTCTTCGAGCAGGTGTCGCTGGTCGCGGAGCGGACCCTCGCCTTCCTGTGCGGGCCCGAGGTGATGATCCGACGGGCGATCGCGCTGCTGCGCCGGCGCGGCCTCCCCGACGAGCACATCTTCCTCTCGCTGGAGCGCAACATGAAGTGCGCGGTCGCACTGTGCGGGCGCTGCCAGCTCGGCCCGAGCTTCCTGTGTCGCGACGGCCCGATCTTCCGGCTGAGCGCCATCGCCCGCAGCTTCTTCACGAGGGGCCTGTGAGCGCGGCGCGCGCGCCGCGGCCGCGGCCTCGTCTGGCGGTGCACAAGTTCGCCTCCTGCGACGGCTGCCAGCTCCAGCTCCTGAACCTCGAGCACGAGCTCTTCGCGCTGGCCGATCGGTTCGAGATCGCCCACTTCCCCGAGGCCTCGAGCCGCGAGCTGCCCGGGCCGGTCGACGTGGCGCTGGTGGAGGGCAGCATCGCCACCGCCCGCGACGCCGTCCGGATCCGCGAGGTGCGGACGAATGCACGCTTCCTGATCAGCATCGGCGCCTGCGCCACGGCGGGCGGGATCCAGGCGCTCCGCAACTGGGCAGACGCGGAGGCGTGGAAGGCGGAGCTCGTCCCGCATCCCGAGTGGCTGGATGCGCTCCCGACCTCGACACCGATCTCCGCCCACGTGAAGGTCGACCACGAGATCCACGGCTGCCCGGTGAGCCGCGAGCAGCTCCTGCGCGTTCTGGTGCGCTTCCTCTTCGGCGCGACCCCCGACCTGCCGGGACACGCGGTCTGCCTCGAGTGCAAGCGGCTGGGACACGTCTGCGTGGTGGTGGCGAAGGGCCTGCCATGCCTGGGACCCGTCACGCGGAGCGGCTGCGGCGCCCTCTGCCCGGGCCTCGGGCGCGACTGCTACGGCTGCTTCGGCCCCGCCGACGATCCGAACCCGGAGTCGCTGGCCGAGCGCTTCGGCGCCCTCGGCGTCTCCCGTGATGACGTGGTGCGACGCTTCCGGGGCGTGGAAGCCCTGGCGCCGGGCTTCCGGCGCGTGGGCGGCGAGCCGGGGTCCCGCGGTGGCTGAGCGACGCGTCGTGCAGGTGGAGTCGCTGGCGCGCGTGGAGGGCCGCGGCGCCCTCCATCTCACCGTGGACGACGGGCGCGTCACCGATCTGCGGCTCGAGATCTACGAGCCTCCGCGCTTCTTCGAGGGCTTCCTGCGCGGCCGCGGCGCCGCGGAGCTCTCGGATCTGGTGGCACGCATCTGCGGCATCTGCCCGGTGGCGTACCAGATGTGCGCGCTCCAGGCGGTGGAGCGGGCCTTCGAGGTGACGCTGCACCCCGAGCTGCGAGCGCTGCGGCGGCTCTACGCCTGCGGCGAGTGGCTGGAGAGCCACCTGCTCCATCTCCTCTTCCTCGCTGCGCCGGACTACCTGGGTCTCGACGACGCGATCGCGCTGGCACGGGTCCACCCGGCGGAGCTCGAGCGCGGCCTGCGGCTGCGCGCGCTCGGACACCGATTGGTGGAGATCCTGGGCGGACGCAGCACGCATCCGGTGGGCACCTGCATCGGCGGCTTCACGCGGCTGCCGCGCCGCCGCGAGCTGCGCGAGCTCGCGGGCGAGCTCGCGGCGGCGCTGCCCGAGGCCGAGGCGCTGCTGCGCTTCCTGGCCGCGCTCCCGCTGCCGCGCCGCCCGCGCGAGCTCGAGCTGGTGGCGCTCCGACACCCCGGCGAGTACCCGATGAACGAGGGTCGCATCGTCTCGAGCAGCGGGCTCGACCTCGACGCCGCCGAGTTCGACGCGGCGTTCGTGGAGTCGCAGGTCCGCCACTCGACGGCCCTTCACTGCCGGCGGCGCGAGGGCGGCGGCAGCTACCTGGTGGGCCCGCTCGCGCGCGTCGCGCTGAACGCCGGGCACCTCCCGCCCGGAGCGGCGGCCGCGCTGGCCTCGCTCGCCCCGCGCCTTCCCGCGCCGGACCCGGGCGCGAGCCTGCTGGCGCGGGGCATCGAGGTGATGGCGGCCCTCGAGGAGGCGCGCCGCATCGCTGCGACGGTGGATCCTCCGGCGGAGCCCGCCGCCGCGTGGGCCCCGCGCGCGGCCGCCGCCCATGCCGCCGTCGAGGCGCCGCGGGGCCTGCTCTACATGCGGGTGGAGACCGACGCGCAGGGCCTCCTGCAGCAGGTCCGCATCGTGCCGCCCACCTCGCAGAACCAGGCCCGGATCGAGGACGACCTGCGCGAGCTCGCCCCCGAGCTGCTGGCGCTCCCGGCCGAGGCGGCGCAGCGCGCCTGCGAGATGGCGATCCGCTGCTACGACCCCTGCATCTCCTGCTCCAGCCACTTCCTGCGGCTCACGGTGGAGCGGCGGGGCGCTCGGTGAGCCTGCGCGTGATCGGCCTCGGCAGCCCCCACGGCGACGACGCGATCGGGCTCGCGGTGGCGCGGCGCCTGGCCCGCGAGGGCCTCCCGCCGCAAGTGGAGCTCCGGACCTGCGAGCGCCCGGGCGTGGATCTGCTGGACGCCCTCGCGGGCGCCGGCGCGGCGGTGCTGGTCGACGCGGTGCGCAGCGGATCGACACCTGGACGTGTCGAGGAGATCGACCCGCTCGCGCTGCGGGAGGGTGCCGGCCTCTCGAGCCACGGGCTCGGCGTCGCGGAGGCCCTCGCCCTGGGCCGCGTGCTCCGCCGCCTTCCCGCCTGGCTGCGCGTGGTCGGGATCGAGATCGCGACGACCCGCGGCGACGGGCTCACGCCGCCGGTCGCGGCGGCGGTGGGCCCGGCCTGCGAGCGCGTGCGCGCGCTCGTCGCGGCGTGGCGCAGCGAGCAGGCGCCGGGCCCGGGCTGAAGGGGCGTGCGGGCTCACGCCTCACGCCGGCGAGGACCAGAACTCGTCCTCCGTCTGCTGGTCGCCCTGGTATTGCCAGAACACCGTGGCCTTGCCGTTCTTCACGGTCCAGAGGTGCACCTGCGGCGACGACCAGCTTCGGGCGCCGCGGCGCGCGCTCTCGGTGCAGAGCACCACCACGCGATCGCCCTTGCTCAGCACCTCGTCGAGCTGGATCCGGAAGGTACCGCCGGAGAGCTCGGTGAAGAGGCCGAAGAAGCCGAGCACCTCGGCGTGCCCGCGATAGTCGCGCGACAGCGGCCCGCGGCCGGGAACGTGCCAGAGGATGTCCTCGGCCATCGTGCTCATGGCCTTCGGGATGTCGCCACGGGCGAAGGCCTCGTAGGCGCTCTCGATCAGCGACGCGTTGGCTTCGGCCAGCGTGCTGTCTCTTCTCGCGACGTCGGGCATCTCGCGTCTCCTCTCGATCGTGCGCTCCTCGCACGGAGCGCGTGAGTGGAGCCGCATCGTGGGCGTCGACCCGGCCGGTCGCTAGCGGGTGGGCACCCTCGACTTTTCGGGATCCAGCACCCGGGCGAGTTCCGCGCGCTGGGCGATCCCGAGCTTGTCGTAGGCCCGGGCCAGGTGGCCCTCCACGGTCTTGATCGAGAGGTAGAGCTCCTGGGCGATCTGGCGGTTCGTGCGCCCTTCTCGCGCAAGCTGCACGATCCGCAGCTCGCTCGCCGTCAGCGCCTCGACGCCGAGGCTCCAGTCGCGGCGGGGACGCGCCCCGGCGATCCGCAGCTCGTCGCGGGCG